>NZ_JBCDWL010000008.1:0-156582 GCF_039946255.1 Gordonia aichiensis
CGAGCTGACAAGTCGAGACGAAGCCCACCATGATGGCCGCACATACGACACCAGTCCCACTCGGACAAGGAGCTAGAACCAAGCCTTCCAGCTAGCACCAGACCAGCCAATACCCATTAGAGATACGGCCTCGGCTAGCGCCTCGGCCTACTCGACCAGCCTGTGGGGACTCGGCTCGCACCTCGGTCGACCAGCCTGGGGAGCTCGGGTAGCGCCGCGACCTCCTGCGGGCGCGTCGTACGCGAGGAGCGTCGGTTTCGGCGGGAAGAAGATGGTTGCAGGAGGCGGCGGCGCGGTCGCATACTTGCAGTCCGCAACTGATTGCGGACTGCAAGTATCGAGAACATCGGCGGCGGGAGTGCGGCTCATGGCGAGAGCGGAACGACTCGACGAGATGTTCGTCGCGCTGAGTCGATACGCGCGCTTGCGCGACCGCGCGCTGCACACCGGGTCGTGGGCCGGCGAGGGGTCGGTGGTCGAGACCGCCGCCTACCGCGCATTGTTCGTCCTGCGGCACGGCCCGATGCGGTCGCGCGACCTCGCCGAACGGCTGGTGACCGATCCGTCGACCACCAGCAGACACGTCGCGCAACTGGTGAACGAAGGCTATGTGCGACGCGAGGCGCACCCGCAGGACGGACGCGCCTCGCAGTTGGTACTGACCGACGCCGGCCGATCCAAAGTCGAAGCCATCGCGCAGTCGCGTCGGCGGCTCGTCGGAGAGACCGTCGCCGACTGGACCGACGACGAGTTCGTCACCTTCGTTCACCTGCTCGACCGGTTCGTCACGGCACTCGAAGAGCGCGCCGTCGCCGACCGGATCGTCGCCTGCGACCCGAACCCGAACCCGAACGACGGCCCGGTCCCGGGCCGCCCAGCGGGGCACCCGCCCACCAACGACCGTCCCAGCACCCCGAAGGGTGACTCATGACCTCACCATCCAAGTCCGCGGACTTCCCCGGAAAGCACCTCAGCCACCGTCAGGTGCTGACGATCATGAGCGGCCTCATGATCGGCATGTTCCTGGCCGCGCTCGACCAGACCATCGTCTCGACCGCCATCCGCACCATCGCCGACGACCTCAACGGCTACGACCTGCAGGCGTGGGTGACCACCGCCTACCTGGTCACGTCGACGATCGTGACACCGCTGTACGGCAAACTGTCGGACATCTACGGGCGCAAGCAATTCTTCCTGCTCGCCATCGCCATCTTCATCGTCGGCTCGCTCCTGTGCAGCATGGCGACGTCGATGTATGAGCTGGCCGCCTTCCGCGCCCTGCAGGGACTCGGCGCCGGCGGCCTGTTCACCCTCGCGTTGACGACGATCGCCGACATCGTCACACCGCTCGAACGAGCCAAGTACCAGGGATACTTCCTGGCAGTGTTCGGCACGTCCAGCGTGCTGGGACCGGTGCTCGGCGGCTTCCTCGCCGGCGCCGACTCCATCCTCGGCGTCTCCGGCTGGCGCTGGGTCTTCCTGGTGAACGTGCCGATCGGCCTCGTCGCCCTCGTCGTCGTGTACCGCGTCCTGAACTACCCGCAGCAGAAGCTGGCCGGACACCGCACCGACTACTGGGGTGCCACTGCGGTCGCGGTGGCCGTCGCGCCGCTGTTGATCGTCGCCGAGCAGGGCCGCGACTGGGGCTGGACCTCGGTGAACAGCATTCTTTGCTACGCGATCGGACTGATCGGCGTCGCCGCGTTCATCGCCATCGAGCACCGGATGGGCGACGAGGCGATCATCCCGCTGCGCGTCTTCCGCAACCGAGTGTTCGTGCAGGGCATCGTCGTGTCGCTGGTCGTCGGCGCGGTGATGTTCGGCGGCATCTCGATGCTGCCGCAGTACTTCCAGGTGCTGCGCGGGTCGAGCCCGATGGTCGCCGGCCTGCAGATGCTGCCGATGGTGGTCGGCATGATGACCGGCTCCATCATGGCTGGACAATTGATCTCCCGCACCGGTCGCTACAAGGTGTTCCCGGTGGTCGGATCGATCCTCATCACCGTGATGTCGTTCCTGCTGCACTACGTGAGCACCGAGACGCCGCTGTACCTGGTGATGCTCGCCGCCGCCGGACTCGGCTTCGGCCTCGGCAACCTGATGCAGCCGCTGATGCTGGCGATGCAGAGCATCCTGCCGGTCCGCGACACCGGGATGGCGACCGGCACGGCGACGTTCTTCCGCCAGATCGGCGGCACGCTGGGCGTCGCAGTGTTCTTCTCACTGCTGTTCTCCACGATGGGACCGAACATCTCGAACGAGATGCAGGCGGCCGCGAAGACTCCCGCATTCCAAGCCGCCGTGCAGGAGGCGGCGTCGAGCAGCGACCCGCAGGTCGCGGCATTCGGCAGGTCGTTGATCGCGGCCGCGCACGATCCCGCAGGCACCGGAGGCGGCGCCGAGAGTGCGATGAAGGACACGTCGGTGATCGAACGGCTGCCCGCGGCGCTGTCGCATCCGATCAAGAAGGGGTTCACCGACTCGATGGACAAGGTCTTCCTGTCGGTGTCGATCGTGTCGATCCTGTCGATCATCGGGACCATCACCTGGACGGAGGTGTCGTTGCGACGCCCGCCCGACTCCGCCGAGAAGGACGACGACCCCAAGCCGGTGGTCGCGGGCTGAGTTGGGGCGGGGGTCTCGATACGGCCTCGGCTAGCGCCTCGGCCTACTCGACCAGCCTGATGGGCCACGGGCTACTCGATGAGCCTGGGGGCTCTCAGTTCGGGGGTCTCGATACGGCCTCGGCTAGGGCCTCGGCCTACTCGACCAGCCTGATGGGCCGCGGGCTACTCGATGAGCCTGGGATGCTCAGTGCGGGGGTCTCGATACGGCCTCGGCTAGGGCCTCGGCCTACTCGACCAGCCTGATGGGCCGCGGGCTACTCGATGAGCCTGGGATGCTCGCTCAGTGCGGGGGTCTCGATACGGCCTCGGCTAGGGCCTCGGCCTACTCGACCAGCCTGATGGGCCGCGGGCTACTCGGTGAGCCTGGGATGCTCGCTCAGTGCGGGGGTCTCGATACGGCCTCGGCTAGCGCCTCGGCCTACTCGACCAGCCTAGGACGCGGCCTGGGGTGAGGCCGTCGGGGCGAGGAGACGCGCGGCGGAGCTGGGGGCAGGATGCGAAGAACCGGCCGGGCCAAGGGGCCGGCCGGTTCTTTCATGCGGGGATCAGGGCTGGTAGCGGTCGACCGCGGCCTGCGCGACCTTGGCGGCCTCGTCCTTGCCGACCCAGCCACCGGGGGTGACCTCCTTGCCGGGCTCGAGGTCCTTGTAGTGCTCGAAGAAGTGCGCGATGGCCTTCAGCTCGAACTCGTTGACGTCGCTCACGTCCTGGATGTGGTCCCAGCGGGGATCGTCGGCGGGCACGGCGAGCAGCTTGTCGTCGCCGCCGGCCTCGTCGGTCATGGTGTACATGCCGACGATGCGGGCCTTGACGATGACGCCCGGGAACACCGACTCGGGCAGCAGCACCATCGCGTCCAGCGGGTCGCCGTCCTCGCCGAGGGTGTGATCGATGTAGCCGTAGTCGGCCGGGTAACCCATCGGGGTGTAGAGGTAGCGGTCCAGGTAGATCTTCCCGGTCTCGTGGTCGACCTCGTACTTGTTGCGACCACCCTTGGGGATCTCGATCGTGACCTCGAACTCCATGCTGCCTCCTACGTGTTGCATCTCGGACTGTCCAGAAATTGCTTCAACGGCTGTCAAGGATACTGTTAACGACGGCGATCGCCGACCACAGACCGGAGGATAAGTGGCCCAGCCGACAACAACCACCGCGCCTGTGCGTCGCAGAGTCCTGCGATGGACGTTGATCTTCCTCCTGGTGATCGTGCTGGTCGCCGGCGCCGGTGTCGGCTGGTGGATCTACCAGAATCGGGCCGACCCGATCCCCGCCGGCACACCCGCGCAGCCCGGCCCGATCGTCGTGGAACCGAGCATCGTGCCCGTCTCGCGGAACGCACCCGAGCCGACCCCGCGCGGAGTGCAGAAAGCACTCGCCGCGCCGCTGAAGGACCCGGCGCTCGGCGAGTTCACCGGCCAGGTGTCCGACCCCCTGACCGGGCAGGTGCTGTGGTCCAAGGGCGCTGACAAGCCGCGCGTGCCGGCGTCGAACGCCAAGATCCTCACCGCCGCCGCCGTGCTGCTGGCGCTGCCGCACGACGCACGCCTGACCACCAAGGTGGTGATGGGCGACGACGGGCAGGCGATCCTCGTCGGCGCAGGCGACCCGACCCTCACCTCGACCCCCGCCGACGAATCGTCGTTCTACTCCGACCCCGCACGCATCGACGACCTCGCCGCGCAGATCAAACGGTCGGGCCGCCACGTCACTTCGGTGGCCGTCGACACCTCGCTCTACACCGGTCCGACGATGCAGAAGACGTGGGACCGCCGTGACGTCGAAGGCGGCGACATCGCCCCCATCACCTCGCTGATGATCGACGGCGCCCGCAACAAGCCGAGCGACGAGTACTCGCCGCGCACCGACGAACCGGCCGTCGCGGCCGGCCGGGCACTCGCGCAGGCGCTCGGCCTCAACGGCAAGGTCGACGAGGTGACCGCGCCGTCGACCGCCCAAACCGTCGCCTCGGTGAAGTCGGCGCCGCTGACGGTCCGTGTCGGCGACATGATGCGATTCAGCGACAACATCCTCGCCGAAACCCTCTCGATCGAACTCGCGCAGGCGACCGGCAACGAGCCCAGCATCGCCGGCGGCGCCGACGCGGTGCTGAAGACCCTGCGCAGCAACGGATTCGACGTCGGCGACGCCACCCTGGTCGACGCCTCCGGGCTCTCGTACTCCGACCGCGTCCCGGCCTCGCTGCTCGACGAGCTGATGTCGGCGGCCGCGAGCGCGGGACACCCCAAGATGCGCTCACTGCTCGATTCGCTGCCGGTGGCGCACGGCACCGGCACCCTCGCCGACCGGTTCGACCCCAAGGCGACCGCCGGCGCGGGCTGGGTGCGCGGCAAGACCGGAACATTGACCGGCGTGAGTTCGTTGACCGGAGTAGTGCAGACCGTCGACGGCCGCGTGCTGGCCTTCGCCATGATCTCCGGCGGCACCTCGCCCGCAGACGCCCGACCCGCCGTCGACGCGGTGGTCGGCGCGCTCCGCGACTGCGGCTGCCGCGGGTGAGACGACCGGAAGGAACAACTGTGAACAGCGTTGCCGTGGAATCGGACGGTTCCGAGCACAGCCCGGTGGAGAACATCGATTGGGGTCTGGCGGCCACCGTCGGCAAACGCGTCGCCCGCCCCGGCCCGCGGATCACCCGCTACACGGCCGAGCAGGCGTACGCCGAACTGGCCGACGCCGCCGTCCGCGCCGAAGCGCCCGTCCGCGAGGTGACCGGTCTGGCCGACGGGCTGGCCGTGCCGACCGCGCAGATCCTGGACAGGTCGGGCTGGATCGACGCCGCCGCCCGCTCGATGCCCGCGATGCTCGGCCCCGCCGACGGCCACGACCAGCCCGCCGGGCGGGGCGTGACCGGCAAACTCGCCGGCGTGCAGGCCGGCGGGCTGCTGGCCTTCCTGTCCAGCGCCATCCTGGGCCAGTACGACCCGTTCAGCCTCGACCCGCAGACCGGCGAGCCCGGCGTCCTGATGCTGGTGGCGCCGAACATCATCTCCGTGGAACGGCAACTGCGCGTCGACCCGTCCGACTTCCGCCTCTGGGTGTGCCTGCACGAGGTGACACACCGCGTGCAGTTCTCGGCCAACCCGTGGCTGCCCGACTACATGCGCACCAACATCGGCCTGCTGACCGGTGAGGACAACGAGTCGGTGACCGAACTCGTCGGCCGGATCACCGAGTCGCTGCGCAGCGGCAAGCCGCGCGAGAAGGGCGTCATCGGGCTCATGCAGCTGCTGCAGTCGCCCGAGCAGTTCGAAGCCTTCGAACGCGTGCTGGTGCTCGGCACCCTGCTGGAAGGGCACGCCGACCACGTGATGGACGCCGTCGGCCCCGCCCAGGTGCCGACCGTCGAATCGATCCGCGCGGCCTTCGACCACCGTCGCAGCGGCCCCAAGAACCCGCTGCAACGACTCATCCGAGCCCTCATCGGCATGGACGCCAAGATCGCGCAATACGTGCGCGGCAAGGCTTTCGTCGACCACGTGGTCGACAAGGTGGGGATGGAGCGTTTCAACACGGTGTGGACCTCGCCGGAGACGCTGCCGCTGATGGCGGAGATCGACGAGCCCGACAAGTGGATCGAACGAGTGCTCTGAGCCGCCGCACCGCGGCGAGCCGCACGAGGCGGTACCGATGACGTCCGGGTCGGCGACGCAGCGCGCGCTGATCGGCGCGGTGCGACGCTTCGCGCAACAGCACCTCGACGACGCCTCGGTGTGCGTGGCCCTGTCCGGCGGCGCCGACTCCCTGGCGCTGACCGCCGCGGCCGTCCACGCCGGACTGTCGGTGCACGCGGTGGTGGTGGACCATCGGCTCCAGGCCGGTTCGGCCGAGGTGGCCCGGCGGGCCGCCCGCGCGGCCGAGACGCTGGGGGCGTCGGCGCAGGTGTGCGCGGTGACCGTCGACGGCGCCGGCGGACTGGAGGCGGCCGCCCGCCGCGCGCGGTATGCGGCGCTGCGCGAGGCCCGCGCCCGGCGACCGGTCCTGCTGGGCCACACCCTCGACGACCAAGCCGAGACGGTTCTGCTGGGCCTGGGCCGCGGATCGGGTGCTCGCTCACTGGCCGGGATGCGCGAGTGGAGTGCGCCGTGGGGCCGGCCGCTGCTCGGAGTCCGCCGCGCCCAGACCCGCGCGGCCTGCGCCGAGTGGTCGCTGCCGGTGTGGGACGACCCCCACAACGACGACCCGCGGTTCACCCGCGTACGACTGCGCCGCGAGGTGCTGCCGCTGCTCGACGACGTGCTCGGCGGGGGAGTGCCGCAGGCGCTGGCCCGCACGGCGCGGCAACTGCAGGACGACGGGGACGCCCTCGACGCACCGGCCGCCGAACTGCTCGCCGAGTGCGCCTACGGCCGCGTTCTGGATCTGGAACCGTTGTCGGACGCGCCCGCCGCCGTGCGGACCCGGGTGCTGCGCGACTGGCTGCGGTCGGTGGGCGCTCCCGAGCCTGCGTTCCGCGTGGTCACCGCGGTCGACGACCTCGTCACCGACTGGCACGGCCAGGGGCCGGTGGCCGTCGGCGGAGACGAAGAAGCCCGCCTCGTCGTGACGAGGCGGGCCGGGGAACTTCGAGTGAAGCGCGTGCCGAGGTAGATCAGCGCTTCGGCGTCACGTCCTTGAACGGCTTGTTGATCGTGTCGAAGTAACGCTGGATCGAGACCAATGCAGCGGGGCCGCCGATCGCGACGGTACCGATGATCGCGCCTGC
The DNA here is from genome assembly GCF_039946255.1 of Gordonia aichiensis. Taxonomy (GTDB): domain Bacteria; phylum Actinomycetota; class Actinomycetes; order Mycobacteriales; family Mycobacteriaceae; genus Gordonia; species Gordonia aichiensis_A. The sequence continues at coordinate 7,351 of NZ_JBCDWL010000008.1, forward strand.
GGCAGCACCGGCGGGGATACCCACCAGAACGCAAGCGAGCGGGGTGAGGGTAACTGCAGTGAACGCACAGCCAAGGAATCCCCCGATGACCGCGCCAACCGCAGTACCGATCAGCGCCGAGATGGTGCCGCCTGCTGCCAACTCCTGATTGAGCCGGGCAAGGGCTGCATCATCGCGAGCCTTCTTCGATGCGTAGCCGTCCTTGTCCGCAACGTTCGTCTTCGCGAGCAGAGCCGCATCGGTCTTGACCGAACGCGAAACGTCCTTCACCGGCACCAGCGTGGCGGTGTTGCCCTTCACGGTCGCGTCGATCGGGTAGGTCCGGTTGTCGGGTGCGATGAAGCTCAGGGGGTACTGCTCGAGGACCTTGCCCTTTTTGTCGAGGAAGCGCAGGTAGCCGTCCTTGATGTCAACGCTGCCATTGAGGACGTTGAGTCGCACTTCGCCGTTATAGGTCTTGGGGCTGTTGAAGGTCTGCGGATTGTTGTAGACCTCCGCCGTGACCTTGACGGCACCGTTGTTCGGCGCCGCGTGCGCAGGCGAAACCAGGAACGGTAGGGCTGTGATCACCGCAAGCAGTGCGATGAGTGTGTTGCGTAACGCATTCTTCAGAGACATGAGTCCCCCTCTCACATTGGTGAAAATTGTGACCGCCCCGACGCGGGTTCGTGATAAATATGCCAGATCTGTGCGACAAAGACACCTTTTTCGTGTCTGGTTTGACTTGTTCGCCGGGTTAGGATGAGAAAATGCTGTGATTTTGACACCGTTCGGGTGACGTTCATCAGGGTGACGCCGTCTGGTAAGGGCGGCCCCGTTCTTCTAGGCTGCCGAGCACCTCGCCGAAGCCGGGTGCGGACACGACGAAACGGGGCCCGTTCGCCAGGTGCGGCGAACGGGCCCCGTGTGCGGAGTCAGGCGGAGCGCAAGGCGCTCCGAAACTCGATCAGTTCGTGGTCTTGCTCTCGGTCTTGCTGTCGCTCTTGGCCTTCTCGCTCTTGGGCGTCTCCACGTGCTTGAACGGCTTGGTGACGGTGTCGAAGTAGCGGATCACCGCCGCGCCGGCGACGCCGCCGGCGAGGATCACGCCGATGCCGGTGCCTGCCGCGGCGCCGAGCGGGATGCCCGCGAAGAAGCAGCCCAGCGGTCCGGCGGCCAGTCCGGCCACGCAGCCCACGATGCCGCCCAGCACCGCACCGATCGCAGCGCCGATCACGGTGGTGACGGTGACGCCCATCGCCACCTCCTTGCCGAGGCGGGTGAGTGCGGCGTCGTTGCGCTCGTCGCGCGACTTGTAGCCGTTCTCGTCGGCCACCTCGGTGCGCTTGAGCAGCGCGACGTCGGTCGTGGCGGAGCGGGCGCGGTCCTTCGACGGCGTCAGGCGGGCCGAGTTCCCCTTCACCGAGGCGTCGATGGGGTAGGTGCGCTTGTCGGGACCGATGAAGGTCAGCGGGAACCGCTCCACGACGGCGCCCGCGGTGTCGCGGAACACGAGGTGGCCGTCCTCGGTGGCCACGGACGCGTTGGCGACCGAGACCAGCACGCTGCGGTCGTCGGTGCGGACCTGGGCCCGCGCCTGGTCGGATGCGGCGCTGGCGGCACCGGTGGCGAACGAGGTCGCCATCAGCGGCAGGGCGGTGAGAAAGGCCAGCAGGGCGAGCAGGACTCGGCGTGGCGCGGGGAACGACGGCGTCGCAGGGAATGACAAGGTTGCCTCCATCGGCAGGAAGTGGCCGATGCGGCCGCTGAGGAATGCGTCAAATATCCCAAGACGCCTAGGGTGGTACCAATCGGAGCGTCGAAATCGTGCCTAAAAATGGGATTTCATTGACCTCTCGGCGCAGAAATGCCTGTTCGGAATCCGAACGGATGACACCGACCTCAGATCTGTCCGCGTCTGGGCAAACCCGCTCTCGGCGATTCGGTGCGGCATGCGAAGCTGTAGGGGTGGAGCGCGACGACAGCTATGGCGACGACATCGAAGAAGTCCTGATCACCCAGGAGCAGATTCAAGCGCGAACGGTGGAGATGGCTCGCGCCGTCGGTGAGCGCTACCGCGACCGACCCGACGACCTCGTGCTGATCGGCGTCCTCAAGGGCGCCGTTATGTTCATGACGGACTTCGCGCGGGCCCTGCCGATCCCGTCGCAGCTGGAGTTCATGGCCGTCTCGAGCTACGGCTCGGGCGCGTCGTCGTCGGGCGTGGTCCGCATCCTCAAGGACCTCGACCGCGACATCACCGGCCGCGACGTGTTGATCGTCGAGGACATCATCGATTCCGGGCTCACTCTGTCGTGGCTGATCAAGAACCTCGCGACGCGGTCGCCGCGCTCTCTGGAGGTGGTGACGCTGCTGCGCAAGCCCGACGCCGTGCGCGCCAGCCTGGAGGTCGCCGATGTGGGCTTCGACATCCCGAACGAGTTCGTCGTCGGCTACGGCCTCGACTACGCCGAGCGCTACCGCGATCTGCCGTACGTCGGCAGGCTGCATCCGTCGGTGTACTCGAACTGACCGGTCCCGGAACTCCGGGCGCGCGTCGACCGTTCACCGTTCGGTCGACGACCGGAGTCAGGACCCGACGGCGCCGACCGCTGTGCGGTCGACGGCTGCGAGGACGACGACAGCAGGGCAGGGTTCCGGCCGCCTACAGGTAGCCTCGTATTCCGAGCCGACGGGAAGGACAAATGGGCGCGACGACGTGGTGAACAACCAACACGTCGACCCGCGCCCACGCGTGCACGCATGAATCGCAAGACACTGTTCCGGAATCTGGCCATCGTGGCCGTCATTCTGTTCGCCATCTGGGGCTTCAGTCTGATGCGGAGTTCCGATCGCGAGTACACCGACGTCGACACGTCGATCGCGATGACCCAGTTGGACAAGAAGAACGTGAAGTCGGTCCAGATCGACGACCGCGAGCAGCGCCTCCGGATCACGCTCAACACCCCGGTCAAGGTCGGCGACGCGTCACCGACCAAGATCTCGACCCAGTACCCGGCGGGGGTGACGCCGCGGATCTTCAACGCCGTCGCCCAGAGCGGTGCCGAATACCAGACCAACGTCACCAAGGACTCGGGGATCTGGCAGTCGATCCTGGTGTTCGTGCTGCCGATGGTGATCCTGTTCGGCCTGTTCTTCTTCGTGATGAGCCGGATGCAGGGCGGCCGCGGCGGGATGATGGGCTTCGGCAAGTCGAAGGCCAAGCAGCTCAGCAAAGACATGCCGAAGACCACCTTCGCCGACGTCGCCGGTGCGGACGAGGCCGTCGAAGAGCTCGACGAGATCCGTGACTTCCTGCAGAATCCGGCCCGCTACCAGGCACTCGGCGCCAAGATCCCCAAGGGCGTGCTGCTGTACGGTCCGCCCGGCACCGGCAAGACACTGCTGGCGCGCGCGGTCGCGGGCGAGGCCGGGGTGCCGTTCTTCACCATCTCCGGCTCGGACTTCGTCGAGATGTTCGTCGGTGTCGGCGCCTCGCGGGTGCGCGACCTGTTCGAGCAGGCCAAGCAGAGCAGCCCGTGCATCATCTTCGTCGACGAGATCGACGCGGTGGGCCGTCAGCGCGGCGCGGGCATGGGTGGCGGTCACGACGAGCGCGAGCAGACGCTGAACCAGCTGCTGGTGGAGATGGACGGCTTCGGCGACCGGTCGGGCGTCATCGTGATGGCCGCGACCAACCGCCCCGACATCTTGGACCCCGCACTGCTGCGCCCGGGCCGCTTCGACCGGCAGATCCCGGTCAGCAACCCCGACATCGCCGGGCGCAAGGCGATTCTGAACGTGCACTCGAAGGGCAAGCCGATCGCGCCCGACGCCGACCTCGACGGGCTGGCCAAGCGCACCCCCGGCATGTCCGGCGCCGATCTGGCCAACGTCATCAACGAGGCCGCGCTGCTCACCGCGCGTGAGAACAAGACCGTCATCACCGGTGAAGCGCTCGAAGAGGCCGTCGACCGGGTGATCGGCGGACCGCGCCGCAAGAGCCGCGTGATCAGTGAACACGAGAAGAAGGTCGTCGCCTACCACGAGAGCGGCCATACGCTCGCCGCGTGGGCGATGCCCGATCTGGACCCGATCTACAAGGTCACCATCCTGGCGCGCGGGCGCACCGGCGGGCACGCCCTGGCCGTGCCCGAGCAGGACAAGGAACTGATGACGCGGTCGGAGATGATCGCGCGTCTGGTGATGGCGATGGGTGGTCGGGCCGCCGAGGAACTGGTGTTCCACGAGCCGACGACCGGCGCCAGCTCCGACATCGATCAGGCCACCAAGATCGCGCGCGCGATGGTCACCGAGTACGGCATGAGCGCCAAACTCGGCGCCGTCCGGTACGGACAGGAGCAGGGCGATCCGTTCCTGGGCCGCGGCATGGGTTCGGCGCCCGAGTACTCGACCGGCGTCGCCGCCGAGATCGACGCCGAGGTCCGCGACCTCATCGAGGCCGCGCACACCGAGGCGTGGTCGATCCTCAACCAGTACCGCGACGTCCTCGACGTGCTCGCCGGGCAACTGCTGGAGAAGGAGACGCTGGTCCGCAAGGATCTCGACGCGATCCTCGACGAGGTCGTCAAACGTCCCCGCATCACCAAGTTCGACGTCTTCGGCGAGCGCACGCCCAGCACCAAGCCGCCGATCAAGACGCCGGGCGAGCTGGCCGCCGAACGCGGCGAGCCGTGGCCGCCGGTTGAAGAGCCGGTGCCGGTCGCGCCCCCGGCTCCCGGCGCACCGACCCAGCCCGCACCGGGAACGACGCCCGACTACGGCCAGGCGCCCCAGTACGGTCAGGCACCCCAGTACGGCCAGGCGCCCCAGTACGGGCAGCCGTACGGACAGCCGCCGCAGGGGCAGCCGGCGCAGGGGCAGCCGCACGGCGGGACGAACCAGCCCGGCACCCACCAGCCGGTGCCGAACGGTCAGCCGGGTCAGCCGCCCGCGGCCCCGCCGTACTACGGTGAGCCTGCCGACCGGCAGCACGGCCGACCGCCGGCCGAGGAGCCGGACGCGTCGCGCCACGGGCACGGCACCAGACCGGATTACGGCGCCCCGCGCGACTGGTCGGCACCGGGATGGCCGCCGGCCGACGACCCGCGCGACGGGCGATGAGGAGAACAGGCGAGATGACGAACAGCGTCGACGTGACCGAGGACAATGTGAACGGATCGGGCCCGGACGGCCGCGGTGAGAACGGCGTCGATCCGCTGCGGGTGGCCGCGGCCGGAGTCGAGCGCGTCTTCGACCAGGAGCGCGCCGAGGCGGCGGTCCGCGAGCTGCTGCTGGCGGTCGGCGAAGACCCCGATCGCGCGGGCCTGCAGCGCACGCCGCACCGGGTCGCCAACGCCTACCGCGAGATGTTCGCCGGGCTGTACATCGACCCGGACGAGGTGCTCGCCACCGTCTTCGACGAAGACCACGAGGAACTCGTGCTCGTCAAGGACATCCCGATGTACTCCACCTGCGAGCACCACCTGGTGTCGTTCCACGGCGTCGCGCACGTCGGCTACATCCCCGGCGCGTCCGGGCAGGTGACCGGGCTGTCGAAGCTGGCGCGCGTGGTGGACCTGTACGCCAAGCGTCCGCAGGTGCAGGAGCGGCTGACCAGCCAGATCGCCGATGCGCTGGTCCGCAAGCTCGATCCGCGCGGGGTGATCGTCGTCATCGAGGCCGAGCATCTGTGCATGGCCATGCGGGGGATCCGCAAGCCGGGCGCGCGGACGACGACGTCGGCCGTGCGCGGACTGTTCAAGACCAGCGCCGTGTCCCGCGGCGAAGCGCTCGACCTCATCACCCGGTGAGCGGCGACCGGCCGGGGCAGATCGTGACCGACGAGCCGCAGCGCACCCTCGTGATGGGGGTGCTGAACGTGACCGCCGACTCGTTCTCCGACGGCGGCCGATTCCTGCGCCAGGACCACGCGGTCGCGCACGGACACGAACTGCTGGCGGCCGGTGCCGACATCATCGACGTCGGCGGCGAGTCGACGCGGCCGGGCGCGAGCCGGGTCGATCCGGCGACCGAATCGGCGCGGGTCGATCCGGCGACCGAATCGGCGCGGGTGGTTCCGGTGATCCGCGAGCTCGTCGCGGCGGGCGCGCGGGTGTCGGTCGACACCATGCGCGCCTCGGTGGCCGCCGACGCCCTCGCGGCCGGTGCCCACCTGATCAACGACGTCTCCGGCGGTCGTGCCGATCCGGAGATGGGGCGGGTGCTCGCCGGCGCCGGCGTCCCGTGGATCCTGATGCACTGGCGGCCGGCCGCCGACGCGCCCAGCGGGCAGCGGCACTTCACCCACCGGGTCGACGAGGCCGGCGGTTACCGTGACGTGGTGGCCGAGGTGTCGGGCGAACTGCTCGGACAGGTGGATGCGGCCGTAGCCGCTGGGGTGGATCCGGACCAGATCATCCTCGACCCGGGTCTGGGGTTCGCCAAGACCGGCGACCACAACTGGGCGCTGCTGCACGCGCTGCCGACCCTGGTCGGGCTCGGTTTCCCGGTGCTGATCGGTGCCTCTCGCAAACGTTTCCTCGGCTCGCTGCTGGCCCGCGACGGCGTCGACCGGCCCCCGGCCGGCCGCGAAGTGGCGACGGCGGCCATCTCGGCGCTGTCGGCGGCCGGCGGAGCGTGGGGAGTGCGCGTGCACGACGTCGCGGCCAGCCGCGACGCGATCGAAGTGGCCCACGCCTGGCGGGGCGGCGGCCGGAGAGGTAGGGAACATGGCTGACCGGATCGAACTGCGCGGACTCCGCGTCCGCGGCAACCACGGCGTCTTCGACCACGAACGACGCGACGGCCAGGACTTCATCATCGACATCACCCTGTGGCTCGACCTGCAGGCCGCCGCGGCCAGCGACGACCTCGCCGACACCGTCGACTACGGGTCGCTCGCACAGACCGCGCACGACATCGTCGCAGGCACACCGCGCAATCTGATCGAGACGGTCGGTGCGGAGATCGCCGACGCCATCATGGGCGATGCGCGGATCTCGGCCGCCGAGGTGACCGTCCACAAACCGTCGGCGCCCATCCCGCTGGCCTTCGACGACGTCGCCGTCGTCACGCGGCGGTCGGTCAAGACGCGGTCGGTCGCGGCCGCGCGGCGGGCCGAACCGTGACCGAGCCGGTCGTCACCCGCGCCGTCCTGTCGGCGGGATCGAACATCGGTGACGTCCGGGCGCATCTGCGCAGCGTGGTCGCCGCGCTCGGCGCCGATCTGCGGGCCGTCTCCGGGGTGTACCTGACGCCGCCGTGGGGCGGCGTGGAACAGGACGACTTCGCGAACATCACGCTCATCGCCGAGGGGCGCCGAACCGCGCGCGACTGGCTGGAACTGTGCTGGGAACTGGAACGGGCCGCCGACCGGGTCCGCGAAGTCCGTTGGGGACCCAGGACCCTCGACGTCGACGTGGTCAGCGTCGAACAGGCCGGCCGGGTGCTGCGCTCCGACGACGAAGAGCTCACGCTGCCGCATCCGCGGGCGTGGCAGCGGGCGTTCGTGCTGGTGCCGTGGCTGGAGATCGAGCCCGACGCGCGGCTGTGGACCCCCGAGGGTGAGCGCGGCGTCGCCGACCTCGTGGCCGAACTCGATCCCGCCGACGTCGCCGGGGTGCGCCGCAGTGAGGACCCGCTGTGACCGGGCCGTCGGCCGGCCCCAAACCGCCGGGGGAGGACGAGGGACACAAGCTCGGGCCCACCCGGATCCGTGATCTGCTCGCGGTCGCGATCGTCGCGGGCCTGGCGCTGTGGCTCCTCATCCACTACAACTACGGCTCGTTCCCGAGCCTGCCCTGGTTGTCGGGGATCTCGCTGTACGTGCTGGCCGGACTCGAAGTCGTCATCGCGTTCATCGTCCGCAAGCGGATCGCCGACCGCGACGTCGGCCGCTCGCGCGGGCAGCTCCATCCGATCAACGCCGCACGCCTGGTGGCGCTGGCGAAGGCGTCGGCCCTGCTCGGCGCGGTCGCGGCGGGCGGCTGGGCCGGCGTGCTGGTGTTCCTGATGCAGAACGGGATCCTCGACGCCGCACGCGCCGACCGCCCCGGCGCGGTGGTCGGGCTGGTGGGCGGCGTCGTCCTGGCCGCCGCCGCACTGTGGCTGGAGCACTGCTGCCGGACCCCCGACGACCCGGATCAGGACGCCGCCGACACCGCTCCCGACGGCAGTCCGACGCCGGCCTGACCCGGCCGAGTCGGCTGCCTCGCCGACGCTCTCGGACCGGCGCGAGTCCGGGGATCCTCCGACACGGACACCGCGGTGACGCCTGTCGCGCCGATGCGGACGGTAAGTTGGCCTGCATGACCACTAAGGAACGATCCGAAGAGGCCGGCAAGAAGCGACCGTCTTCGCCCGGACAATGGCTCATCGGACTGTTCGTGGTGCTGGCGTTGGTGGCCAGCCTGCTGATGGTGATCGGCAAGGACTTCTCGATTCCCGCGACGCTCGCAGTGATCGCCGCGCTGTGGGCGGCGGTGATCGGCGCGGTGCTGGTGACCAAGTACCGGCGGCAGGCCGACGTCGCCGAATCGCGCAGCAAGGACCTGCGGCTGGTCTACGAACTGCAGCTCGAGCGTGAGATCGCCGCGCGCAGACAGTACGAGTCCGACGTGGAGGCGGCGATCCGCCACGAGGTGACCGCCGAGCGCAACGTGGAACTGGAAGAGCTCAAGACCCAGGTGCTCGCGCTGCGGGCGAACCTGGAGCAGTTGCTGGGCACGCCGCTGCCCGACATGCGCGCGGCGATCGGCCTGGAGCGCCCGCGCGAGCTCGGGACGGGGACCGGGTTCACCCCTGCCGCGGCCGACGATCGGATGGTCGCCGACCGCGACTTCGCAACCACCGCGCCGCCCGCGGAGGGCGGGCGCCACGTTCCGGAGGAGCCGCAGGACGCCGAGGAAGTGGATCCGAGCGAGCTGACCGAGATCATTCCGGTCGTCACCGACGACCCTCATGCGGGTCAGTACGGTGAGATGCAGCCCGAGGTCGTACCGGAGGTCGTGCCGGAGGCGCCGGCCGCCGCCGGATACCAGCAGGCCAGGCACGAGGCTGCGGCCTACGAGCAGCAGGGCCCGACGGAGCCCGAGGTCGTGCCGGAGCCCGGCGAGCGCGCCGACCGGATCGCCTACACCGCGCAGGCCTACGAACCCCCGGTCGCACCGCAGCCGGTCGGACGTCGCGGCGCCGCCGAGCCCGAGGTCGACGACGCCGACGGCGCCCACTCGGCCGGTCGCCCCGCCAGCGAACTGCTGAGCCGCCTGCGCGCCAGCGCCTCCGCCGAATCCGGTCGCGGCGGCCGCCGTCGCCGCAACTGAGCCTGCTGGACCGGGGTCTCGATACGCTCGCTCACTTCGTTCGCGGGCTACTCGACCGGCCTGAGACGGCTCTGCTCGACGGGCCTGGGAGGCTGCTTTTTAGGGTGGTCGAGTAGGCCGAGGCGCTAGCCGAGGGCGTATCGAGACCTGCTTTCGTTTGGGGTCTCGATACGCTCGCTCACTTCGTTCGCGGGCTACTCGACCAGCCTGAGAGGGCTCTGTTCGACGGGTCTGGGAGGCTGCTTCACCGGCCTGGGAGGCTCTTGTTCGACGGGTCTGGGAGGCTGCTTCACCGGCCTGGGAGGGCTCTCTCGACGGGCCTGGGAGGGCAGTTCATAGCCTGGGAGGGCTGCTTTCTAGGGTGGTCGAGTAGGCCGAGGCGCTAGCCGAGGGCGTATCGAGACCTGCTTTCGTTTGGGGTCTCGATACGCTCGCTCACTTCGTTCGCGGGCTACTCGACCAGCCTGGGAGGGCTCTGCTCGACGGGCCTGGGAGGCTGCTTCACCGGCCTGGGAGGGCTCTGTTCGACGGGTCTGGGCGGGCTGCTTCACCGGCCTGGGAGGGCTCTGTTCGACGGGTCTGGGCGGGCTGCTTCACCGGCCTGGGACGGCTCTGCTCGACGGGCCCGGGAGGGCTACTCGACCAGCCTGAGGGGTGCTTTCTCAGGGCCGAGGGCGTATCGAGACCTGGGGCTTTCGTCGGGGGTCAGTCGAGAACCTGCGGTGAAAGTTGTCACACGGCGTAGCCGGGGGAGGGGCTGCGCGCCTATCGTTGTCCCCGAACGTCTGGTACCCAAGGGCTCGGATCGAGTCGGGACTGGAACGAATGGGAGGAACGGCGGTGAATTCACCGATGTCTCCGGCACGCCTTCGTGTCGGCATCGTCTCGGCAGGCCGCGTCGGCACCGCACTCGGTCAAGCTCTGCTGGCCGCCGGTCACGACGTGAGCGCCGTGGTCGCCCGCTCCCCGCAGTCGGCCGCACGCGCCGCACAGCGACTCCCGTCGGCCCGCGTCGCCGACATCCCCGACATCGCCGCCGGATCTCAGTTGATCCTGCTCGCCGTCCCCGACACCCGACTGTCCGAGGTCGTCGACGAGCTCGCGGCCGCACGGCCCGCGGCAGGCACCATCGTCGCCCATACGGCAGGCGCGCACGGCGTCGACATCCTGGCACCCCTGGCCGCGCTCGGCGCGATCACCGTCGCACTGCATCCGGCCATGACCTTCGTCGGCACCGACGACGACACCGCGCGACTGGCGTCGTCGTGCTTCGGCATCACCTCCGCCGACGAGATCGGCGACGCCATCGCCGCATCGCTGGTCCTGGAGATGGGGGCCACCCCCGTCCGGATCGCCGAAGCCGACCGCACCCTCTACCACGCTTCGCTGGCACACGGCGCCAACAACCTGATCGCGCTGATCAGCGACGCACTCACCGCCCTGACCGTGGCGATCGAGGGCCCGGTGGGCGACCGCCGCGCCACCGCGACCGTCGACGGCGCCGACCCCGGGATCGCGCAGCGAGTGCTCGGCCCGCTGGTGCGCGCGTCCCTGGAGAACGTGCTGGAGATGGGGCCGGCCGCGCTGACCGGGCCCGTCGCCCGCGACGACGCCGCCACCGTGCGGCGACACCTGGCCGCCCTCGCCGCCCTGCCCGACACCGAACTGGTGGACGGCTACCGCGCCCTGTCGGCGCGGGCCGCCGCCCAGAGCGGAGCGGGCCCCGACCTTCGAGACGCCCTGGAGGACCGACCGTGACCGCACCGACCCTGTACGCACCCGGTCGGCTGACCGTCCACCGGGACCCCGCCGAACTGCACCGCGTCGCCACGACCCTCCGGAAAGCGGGCAAACGCATCGGTTTCGTGCCGACGATGGGCGCGCTCCACGAAGGGCACCTGCAGCTGGTCAAGACTGCGAAACTGCGCTGCGACGTGGTGATCGTGTCGATCTTCGTCAACCCGCTGCAGTTCAGCGCCGACGAAGACCTCGACGCCTACCCGCGGACCTTCGACGAGGACTGCGCGCTGCTCGAACCGCTCGGCGTCGAACTGGTCTTCGCGCCGACCGCGTCGTCGATGTACCCCAATGGTCCGCGCACCAGCGTGATGCCCGGACCGGTCGGAGCCATCCTGGAGGGCGGGTCGCGCACCACGCACTTCGCCGGGATGCTGACCGTGGTGAACAAGCTGCTGAACATCGTCGCGCCGCACGCGGCGTACTTCGGTGAGAAGGACTACCAGCAGCTGATCCTGATCCACCAGATGGTCCGCGACCTCGACATGGACGTGGAGATCATCGGGGTGCCGACGGTCCGCGAGGCCGACGGGCTGGCCCTCTCCTCACGCAACCGGTACCTGTCGCCGGCCGAACGAGAAGTCGCGACGGTCCTCTCGGCCGCGCTGCTGGCAGGCACACACGCTGCCGCGGGGGGACGCGACGCGATCCTCGCCGCCGCTCGGGCCGTCCTGGCGACCGCACCGCAGATCGAGGTCGACTACCTCGAACTGCGCGGTCGGGGACTGGAAGAACCGCCGGAGATCGGAGACGGCCGCCTGCTGGTGGCCGCTCGAGTCGGACCGGCACGACTCATCGACAACGTCGGCGTCGCCATCGGCACCGGCTTCACGAATGCACTGGAAAACAACACAGAGGGGTAACCACCGATGTTCCGCACCATGATGAAATCGAAGATCCACCGCGCCACCGTCACCCAGGCCGACCTGCACTACGTCGGCTCGGTGACCATCGACGCCGACCTGCTCGACGCCGCCGACCTCCTCGAGGGCGAGCAGGTCTGCATCGTCGACATAAACAACGGCAACCGGCTCGAGACCTACGTCATCGCCGGCGAGCGCGGCACCGGCGTCATCGGAATCAACGGTGCCGCAGCGCATCTGGTTCACCCCGGCGACCTGGTCATCATCATCGCCTACGGCGTCATGAACGAGGCCGAGGTGGCCGACTACTCGCCGCACGTGGTCTTCGTCGACGCCGACAACACCCCGATCAGCCTGGGCGACGACCCCGCCGACGTTCCCGAGGGCTCGGGCCTGAAGGATCCGCGCGGCCTCGCCACCGCTTCGGTTTAAGGCGCACCGGGCCCGTGCTGCTGACCGTCACCGTCGGAAACACCAACATCGCACTCGGGGTATTCGCCGGTTCCGGCGACCACGCCCGCCTGGTGCGTGACTGGCGGATCCACACCCAGCCGCACCTGACGGCCGACGAGTTCGCGCTGCAACTGCGCGGCCTGCTGGGCTCCGACATCGAGCAGGTGACGGCCGTCGCCGGGCTGTCGACGGTGCCCGCGCTGCTGCGCGAGATGCGCGAGATGCTGCCGCGCTACTTCGGCAACGGGCCGCACGTGCTCCTCGAACCCGGCGTCCGCACCGGTGTGCCGCTGCTGGTCGACAACCCGAAAGAGGTCGGGACCGACCGCGTCGCGCATTGCGTCGCCGCACACGAGAACTACCCCGACGGCCCGTGCATCGTCGTCGCCTTCGGGACCGCGACGGTGGTCGACGCGATCTCGGCGAAGGGCGAGTTCCTCGGGGGCGTCATCGCGCCCGGGGTCAACCTGGCGGTCGAGGCGCTCAGCGAGCACACCGTCACCGTCCGGAAGGTCGAGCTGATGGCGCCGCGCAGCGTGATCGGCAAGAACACCGTCGAGGCGCTGCAGTCGGGCATCATCTATGGATTCGCCGGGCAGGTCGACGGCCTGGTGGAGCGCATCCGGCGCGAGGTGCCGGGCTTCGGCGGCGACGACGTGACCGTCGTCGCCACGGGTTTCCTCGCGCCGCTGATGCTCGACGAATGCCAGAGCATCACCGACCACCATCCGCACCTGGCGCTCGACGGGCTGCGGCGGGTCTACGAACGCAGCCGTCGGCTGGGAAGGGGCAGGGCGTGAACCGATCGCGCGTGTACGGCCGGGACCTGACGGTCGGGCAGGAGTTCGGGCTCGGCGACTACACCCTCACCAAGGACGATCTCGTCGAGTTCGCCACCAGGTGGGACCCGCAGGGCTTCCACATCGACGAAGACGTCGCCGATGCCGGCGTCTACCGGGGCCTGATCGCCAGCGGGATCCAGTCGATGGCCATCATGCAGCGGCTGTCGGTGCTGGGCGCCTACGACGAGTGGGCGATGATCGCGGGCAAGGAGGTGCGGCAGATGTCGTTCCTGCGGCCGGTCCGCCCGGGCGACGTGCTGACCGGGACGATCACCGTCACCGGCATCGAGTTCGACGACCGCAATCGTGCGCTCGTCGAGACGGTGTCGGAATTGAGGGTCGGCGGCAAGCCGGTGCTGCGGCTGGAAGGGTCGTCGTACATGCACGCCGCTCCAACCGACTGAGCGCTGCCTGCCGTTCTCCCGCTGAGCCGCCGTCAGACGCGCGCGTCCACCGACAACGCGGGCTTCTGTGCGGCGGCGTCGTCGTTGAGCTGAGTCCACATCGCGTCGACCAGCGGTTGCAGAAACAGTTCTCCCACGTTGCGGACCATCATGCCGACGGTCTGGTCGGCGACGCTGCGGCGAGTCGACGCCAGTCCGGCGTCGCGCATCTTCACCACTTCCTGCCTGCTCAACTCGGTGAGCTGGGTCAGCAGGGTCTGCGGGACCGCCGAGTCGAGCAGGACGCGGCGCATGTAGTTCACCACCGGCGGATTCTGGTTCAGCATCTCGCGGACGGCGGCATCGCGTGCGGCCGCGACCCGGGCCGGCGTGCCGTCGGTCGGCGCGGCGGCGATCGCGACGCGGTGGTAGTCGACGATCAGTTCTTCGACGGCTTTGCGGAGACCGTCCTTGGTCTTGAAGTGGTGCTGGACGAGCCCGACCGTGACACCCGCAGCCGCGGCGACCGCCCGCATCGACACCCGATCCTCGCCGAGCGCGGCGTACAGGTCGAGGGCGGCGTTGCGGATCTTCGCTTTGGCGGTCAGGTCCGCGTCGCCGGCTCTGGGATCGATCATCGCTGTCTCCTTTAGGCTCCTCGCGAATTCTACGATGGACCATTGGCCGGTATTCGCCTAACGCTTACAGTGCGTTTGTATAGCCATTTGTCTGGGGTGCGAGTTTCGATGGGGGCCGGGTGGTGGGGGTCTCGATACGCTCGCTCACTCCGTTCGCGGGCTACTCGACCAGCCTGGGGGCGGCGCTTTCTCAGGGTGGTCGAGTAGGCCGAGGCGCTAGCCGAGGGCGTATCGAGACCTGGGGGTTTTGCGTCGGTTGTTGGTTGTCTGGGGGACAACTTCGGACGGAGTTCTGGGTGGTGGGGGTCTCGATACGTTCGCTCACTTCGTTCGCGGGCTACTCGACCAGCCTGGGAGGGTGTTCGCGTGCTGCTCTGTGGCAGAGGTGCTTCCTCAGGGTGGTCGAGTAGGCCGAGGCGCTAGCCGAGGGCGTATCGAGACCTGCGGTTTTTGCGTCGGTTGTTGGTTGTCTGGGGTACAAGTTCCGACGGAGTCGGGGGTCTCGATACGCTCGCTCACTTCGTTCGCGGGCTACTCGACCAGCCTGGGATGGCGTTCGCGGGCTACTCGATCGGCCTGGGAGGCGGCGCTTCCTCAGGGTGGTCGAGTAGGCCGAGGCGCTAGCCGAGGGCGTATCGAGACCCCGGTCCGGAACCCCGAATCAGTGCAGCGGATTCGTCAGCAGCAGTTCGCAGTTGCGGTCGTTCGGCTTGCCGAGCAGGTCGTCGTCGCGGTGGATGTCGTTGTACGACAGTTCGCGGTACAGGCTGGCGAGGCCGGCCTGCGAGAGGTCGGACGGATCGGCCGTGTAGCGGCTGTCTGCCTCGATCAGCGGGGTGAAGATGCTGATGGTGCCGTCGCGGTTGTCGGTGACCTCCAGGATGCGCGCGAGCTGCGGGAAGTCGATGTGGCTGGCGGTGTTGATCTCCCAGAAGCTGTGCTTGGCCGTCTTTCCGCGGTGCGCGATCATCTCGTTGCGGTGGGTGTGACCGTTGACCCATGCGATGACGTTCGGATGCCGGTGCAACTGCGCGACCAGGTGGGCGCCGTCGTACTGCGCTTCGCCGGGCGTCTCCGGGTTCGGCAGCTTGGCGGTCATCGTCGTGGAGGTGTGATGGCTGAAGACCATCACCAGCTGGTCGCGGTGGGTGGCGATGGTCCGGTTCATCCAGTCCAACTGACGCCGGCTGATGGAGCCGTCGGCGATGCCGAGACTGTTGGTGGTGTTCAGTGCGATGCCGAGGAGGCCATCGGCGATCTGGAACTTGTACCACGACGGGCCGTCGGGATCGGTGAAACCGTGGCCGATCGGCCCCGCCCCCTTGACCGCCGGATCGAAGTGGCGGCGGATGAACTCGCGCGGCGAGAACGGGCGGCGGCTCGCGTCGGCCGTCACCGGGATCGCGGGACCGGTGGTGCGCAGCCCGGCCAGCAACGCCCCCAACTGCGACGGGTCCTTGCTCAGCGCGCGGCCGATGGCGGCGGCGGTCGGATCGGTGTCGGGCAGGTCGTACTTCACGTTCGACAGGTACAACCAGTCGACGATGTTGTTCGGCACGGTGCCGAGCATCTGGTCGTCGTGGTTGCCGAAGACTGCGTACCAGGGCATGCTCAGGCCGGGACTGGTGTGGCTGCGGATCGCGGCGTGCAACATGCCCGGGATCTGGATGAAGCCCTTGTCCTTGTAGATGTCCCACGAATCGAGTTCGGGACGGTAGTACAGCGACGAACCCAGCGCCTGCAAGCCCTCGAACCGGTTCTTCGCGCCGGTGTTGGGGGTGATCGTGCCGCCGGACAGGATGTGCTGGAACCAGCCGAGTTCGACGATCTCGTGGTTGTCGGTGTTGTCGCCGGTGGAGACCACGCAGTCGAAGGCGCGGCCGGTGAACGGGCCGCGCGCGACGGCGTTGATCCGTTTGACCAGGGCGACTGCGCCCTGCGTGCCGAGCGACTCCTGGGGTCGGAAGGCCGGCGCCTGGATCGGGTGGACGTACTCGAAACGCGCGGGGCTCTGCACATCGGTGATGTGGATGTCGGTGAGCTGGACGAACGACGCCACCGCCGAGCGGGCCGTCTCGCGGCCCGATTTCGCTGTCGCGAGCTCCTGTCGGATGTACAGCGGCCAGCCGCGTCCGGCCACCAGCGGACGGTAGCCGCCCTTGCGTGCCCGGCCTGGGGCGGCGACCTGCGCGAGGGTCGTTCCGGCGGTGTTCGCGGTCGCCGCCGGATTGGCGTGGACGTGCCCGGCGGCGGCGCCGCCGACGGCGACCGCACCCGCGGTCGCGGCGCTCGCGCGCAGGAACTGACGACGAGACAGGCGATTCGACATGGCTGTCACTGTAACCGGGCGCACAGCCGATCCGGACCTGGTGGATCACTTCCGTGTCATGCTGCGTTTGTGCGCTGTTCAAGCGCGTGCGGGTGCGTGCGAGGTCTCGATACGCTCGCTCACTTCGTTCGCGGGCTACTCGACCAGCCTGGGGAGGGCTCGCTCGCGCTCGGCCGGGCTGGGGCGGGCTTTTTAGGGTGGTCGAGTAGGCCGAGGCGCTAGCCGAGGGAGTATCGAGACCTGGGGGTATGACTTCCGCGGGGGTGGGGTCTCGATACGCTCGCTCACTTCGTTCGCGGGCTACTCGGCCGGCCTGGGACGCTCGCTCACTTCGTTCGCGGGCTACTCGACCGGCCTGGGGGCCGCTCGGATAAGAATCAGGGTGAGGGAAAGGGCTGGTCGGGGGCGGAGGGGTGTGGCAGACTGTTGCTCGTGATCAAGAGCTGTCAGGAGTGTTGTCGCGGCTGAAACCGCGCCCGGCGTCGTACGCCGAGCGGTCGGCCGATCTTCGCCAACCCCTGCTCGACTCGATCACCTCTGAGGACTCCCTCGCCATGACTCTCGCATTCTCTGCCCCCGTCACCACCTCGTACCGCCCGGTCCCGCTGTCGTTGCAGGCCCACCAGTACCGTTCCGCCGTCGCCGCCGGCGCGACGGCCGTCGACCTGCGCAGCACGGCCGACCGGAGTGCGGGCGGCGCACTGATCGGCGCGCTCGCCGTCGACGTCGACGAGGCGCTCGACCTGCTGGCTCCCGACTCCGACCGCCGGCTGCGCGCTGCGACCGCGGACGCGCGCTGGCTGCTCATCTCCGACGACGGCTACGACGCCGAGATGCTCGCCTGGCACCTGCAGGCGCGGGGTGTGCGCGGCGCCCAGTTCGTCGTCGGCGGGCACGCGGCGTTGCGGTCGGCGCGGGTCGGCGGAAGCATCGGCGACGACGCGCTCGGCCTGTTCGACACACACTGACCCGCTGATTGGTCTTGCCCCTGGTGGGCCGCATAACCTGGGGTGCGTGACTGACCAGGTTTCCAGCGCCCCGATGACCGAATCCGCCGCCGACCAGACGCCCGAACAGGTGCGGGTCCGCCAGGAGAAGCGCGAGCGCATCCTCGACGAAGGTCGTCAGGCGTACCCGGTCTCGGTGGCGCGCACGCACAGCCTCGCGGAGATCCGCGCCGCCTACCCCGACCTGGAGGCAGGCACCGAGACCGGCGACAAGGTCGGCGTCGCCGGCCGGATCATCTTCCTGCGCAACAAGGGCAAGCTCTGCTTCGCCACCCTCCAGGAGGGCGACGGCACCCAGCTGCAGGCGATGATCTCGTTCAACGGCGTCGGCGAAGAGGCGCTCGCGCGGTGGAAGGCCGACACCGACCTCGGCGACATCGTCTTCGTCCACGGCGAAGTGATCAGCTCCCGGACGGGCGAGCTGTCGATCATGGCCGACTCGTGGGAGATGGCGTCCAAGGCGCTGCGCCCGCTGCCGGTCGCGCACAAGGAGATGAACGAGGAGTCGCGCGTCCGTCAACGCTACGTCGACCTCATCGTTCGCCCCGAGGCCCGTGCCATCGCCCGCACGCGCGTCGAGGTGATGTCGCAACTGCGCAAGTTCATGACCGACCGCGGCTTCCTCGAAGTCGAGACGCCGATGCTGCAGACCCTGCACGGCGGCGCCGCGGCCCGCCCCTTCGTCACCCGCTCCAACGCCTTCGACATGGACCTCTACCTGCGGATCGCGCCGGAGCTGTTCCTCAAGCGCTGCGTGGTCGGCGGCATCGAGCGCGTCTTCGAGGTCAACCGCAACTTCCGCAACGAGGGCGCCGACTCCACGCACTCGCCCGAGTTCGCGATGCTCGAGACCTACCAGGCCTACGGCACCTACGACGACGCCGCCGTCATGATCCGCGAACTGGTGCAGTCCGTGGCGATGGGCGCGCTGGGCACCCTGACCCCGACCATGCCCGACGGCAGCACCTACGACCTGTCGGGCGAGTGGACCACGCTGTCGATGTACCCGTCGCTGTCGGAGGCGCTGGGCGAGGAGATCGTCCCCGCACAGACCTCGGTGGAGGACCTGCTGAAGATCGCCGACCGCGTCGGCCTCGACGTCCCGAAGGACAAGGGCTACGGGCACGGCAAGCTCGTCGAAGAACTGTGGGAGCACCTCGTCGGCGACAAGCTCGACGAGCCTGTCTTCGTCCGCGACTTCCCGGTCGAGACCTCGCCGCTGGTCCGCGCGCACCGCAGCATCCCGGGCGTGGTGGAGAAGTGGGACCTGTACGTGCGCGGGTTCGAGCTGGCGACCGGCTACTCCGAGCTCGTCGACCCGATCATCCAGCGCGAACGGTTCGTCGACCAGGCTCGTCTGGCTGCGGCCGGCGACGACGAGGCGATGGTTCTCGACGAGGAGTTCCTGGCCGCGATGGAGCACGGGATGCCGCCGACCGCAGGCACCGGCATGGGTATCGACCGTCTGCTGATGGCGCTGACCGGTCTCGGGATCCGGGAGACCGTCCTGTTCCCGTTGGTGAAGCCGCACCAGAGCTGACCCGGTGCCCCGCACCGGGGCAGAAGTCGCACCGAACCCGAAGGGGCAAGGCCGACATACGGTACGTTTTTCTGAAAAGAGGAACGGAGCACATTCATGCTGGGTGCGTTGGGCGGTACGTTCGGATACGCGATGGGGCTGGCTCTGAGCCCCATCGCGATCACCACGATCCTGGTCCTGCTGACCGGCGAGCGACGCGGCCACCTGCGCGGCTTCGTCTTCGCCATCGGGTGGTTCATCGGCGTCTTCGTCATCACGCTGGTCCCGATGCTGCTGACCGACGTCGCGCACGACGACGATCCGTCGGGGACCGAGACCGGCCTGGACGTGCTGCACCTGGTCTTCGCCGCGGTCTTCTTCATCCTGGCCGTCATCACGTGGATCAAACGTCCCGCCCACGATCGCGTCCACGCCGCGGAACCGGCGCCCGTGGGGGCCGAGGCGACCGACCCGAGGCGCGATGCGCTCGTCCATGAAGCGGTCGACCTGGAACCCTCCGACAAGAAGGGCTTCCTGTCGCGGATCGACGACCTCGGGGTGTGGGCGTGCCTCGGTCTGGGCATCGCGCAGGCGATCATCATCCTCAAAGACATTCCGCTGGGCATCAGCGCGGGCTCCGCGCTCGGCGCGACCGACCTGACCGACGCCGGACAGGTGGTGTCGGTGCTCGTCTTCGCGGTGCTCGCCTCGCTGACCCTGCTGCTTCCGCTGCTCGTGTCGGTGCTCGGCGGCGCCAGAGTCGATGACGCGCTGCGCGAGTGGCGGCGGTGGATCGAGGCCAACATGACCGCGATCACGCTGGTCGTGCTGCTGGTGGTCGGCGTGATCTTCCTCGGGCAGGGGCTCGGCGTCGCCGGGTGAACCGGCCCCACCCCCGACGCGAGTAGAGAGCGCGACCTACGGGATCAGCCGGATCCGCCGGGCGTTGACGACGGCCTCGAAGCGGGTGGCGGCGTCGAGCTTGCCCATCAACGACTTCACATGACCTTTGACGGTGTACAGGCCGATGCCCAGACGCTGGGCGATCGCCGGATTGCTCAGGCCGACGCCGAGCAGGCTCAGCACATCCTGTTCGCGCGCGGTGAGCCGGACGGCGACCGGTTCGACGGGTGCCTGACCGGCGAGTTCGGCGGCGATCTCGAGCATCTGCAGGCGCAGCGACTCGTCGTCGACGTTGTCGGCCAGGCTCCGCAGCCGGGCGTGGGAGTCCTGCACGCGGGTGCGCCACGCGCTCAGCTCGCGTTCCTCGGCGTCATCGTGCAACACACCAAGGACATCGGAGACGGTGAGCTGCTGCTCGACGGCGCGCGCCTCGTCGGCCACGGCGTCGAGGGCGAGGTCGAGCTGATCGTGCCGGAACCGCTTGGCGGCGTAGAGAACGCCGATGTGCTTGCGGCCCACGATGATCGGCGCGGCGACCATCGAGTAGAGCCGCTCGGCGCGAATGATCGCGTCGTAGGTGTGGGTGATCAGCGGCGACTCGATGTAGTCGTGCAGCGCGGTCGCGCGCCGACGGTCCAGGACGCGCCCGCCGAGTCCGTGACCGTAATCGAGTCGGACGCCGCGCAGCGGTCCCACCACGTCGCCGTCGAAGTAGCTCAGCTCGATGGTCGCCTCGGGTGCGGGCTGCTGGGTGTCGGACACGACGCGGCCGGCGAAGGCCAGACTCGCGCCGCTGTGTCTGCGCAGCCGTTCCAGCGGTCGGCGCAGCTGCCGGGCGAGCTCGTCGTGGGGTGCACCCCTCTTCGGAGGGTTGCCGGTGCTTCGGGTCACAACGATGATTGTCCCAGATCCTGCCGTCTATCCGAGTGGAGAGTCCGATGAACGCCGAACAGCAGACCCGAGCGTGGCTGACCGAGTACCGGTCACCGCAGGCGAGTGCCGCTCACCTGCTGTGCGACCGGCACCCCGCTGACGCCGTCGCGTTCACCCTGGTGGAGCCGGACCTGTCGGCGGAGTCGATGACCTGGGGGCAGCTGGCCGACGAGTCGCGCCGGATGGCGACCGTTCTGGCGGCCGAGGGCGTCCAGCGCGGCGAGTGCGTTCCGGTGCTGCTCGGCAAGCGCCGCGCCCTGGTGGTGACGCTGCTCGCGCTCTGGCGCCTCGGCGCCGTGCACGTCCCGCTGTTCACCGCGTTCGCGACCGGCGCGGTCGAACTGCGGACCGAGGGGTCGGGCGCGAAGCTGGTGGTCACCGACGCCTCGCAGCGCAGCAAGGTCGATCCGATCGACGCGGTCACCGTCCTCGACGCCGACGAGCTGGTGGCGCGCGCCGCCACCGCCGAGCCGCTCGCCGAATCGGTCGCGATCGGCGGCGACGGGACGCTGGTGCAGCTGTACACCTCGGGCACCACGGGCAAGCCGAAGGGCGTGCCGGTGCCGCTGTTCTGCCTCGCGTCGTTCCAGACCTACCTGCACTACTCGCTCGACGTGACCGAAGAGGACGTCTTCTGGAACGCCGCCGACCCCGGCTGGGCATACGGCCTCTACTACGCGCTGCTGGCGCCGATGGTCGCCGGTCGCACCAGCCTGCTGCTGAACCAGGGGTTCACACCCGAGTCGACGGTCGAGGTGATCCGTCGTTTCGGTGTCACCAACTTCGCCGCGGCGCCCACCATCTACCGCGCCATGCGCGCCGGGTCGGACCTCGACGGCATCACGCTGCGCCGCGCGTCGTCGGCCGGTGAGCCGCTGACCCCGGACATCGTCGCGTGGGGCGTGGCCGAACTCGGCTGCGAGGTGCGCGATCAGTACGGCCAGACCGAGCTCGGCATGGTGATCGGCAACCACTGGCATCCCGAACTGGCGCAGCCGCTCCGGCCCGGCTCCATGGGGCAGCCGATGCCCGGGTACGCCGCGGGCATCGTCGACGGGCAGATCGCGATCGACGTGCCGGGCAGCCCGCTGCTGTGGTTCTCCGGCTACGACGCCGCCCCCGAGAAGACCGCCGAACGCTACACCGCCGACGGGCGCTGGTACCTGACCGCCGACACCGGGCAGGTCGACGACGAGGGCTACTTCGCCTTCACCTCGCGTGACGACGACGTCATCCTGGCCGCCGGCTACCGCATCGGGCCGTTCGACGTCGAGAGCGTGCTGGCCGGACATCCGTCGGTCAACGAGGTCGCCGTCGTCGGCCGCCCCGACCCGGAGGGCATCCGCGGCGAGGTGGTCGAGGCGTTCGTCGTGCTGCGCAGCGGCTTCGTCGGCGACGACGCCCTGGCCGACGAACTCAAGAAGCTGGTCCGCGACGAGTACTCCAAGCACGCCTACCCGCGGACCGTGCACTTCGTCGACTCGCTGCCCAAGACGCCGAGCGGCAAGATCCAGCGGTTCATCCTGCGTCGCGAAGGCGCATAACGGTTTCAGACGGATGAGACTGTCGTTCGGTGCCACCTGTGGCACCGAACGACAGTCTCATGCGTTTCAGCTCATGTCGCGCTTGAGGATCTTGCCCGAGGCGTTGCGGGGGAAGGCGTCGACGACCTCGACGACGCGCGGGGCCTTGAAGTTCGCCAGGTGCTCGCGGGCGTAGGCGATCACCGCGGCGGGGTCGATCCGCACGCCCTCCTTGACGGTCAGGAAGGCCTTGCCAACCTCGCCCAGCCGGTCGTCGGGAACGCCGATGACCGCGGCCTCGGTGACGCCAGGGAAGCGGGTCAGCACCTGCTCCACCTCGGCCGGGTAGACGTTGAAGCCGCCGCAGATGTACATGTCCTTGAGGCGGTCGGTGATCATCAGGTTGCCGCGGTCGTCGAGCTCGCCGATGTCGCCGGTGTGCAGCCAGCCGTCGGCGTCGATGGTCTCGGCGGTCGCCTCGGGGTTGTCGAGATAGCCGCGCATCACCATCAATCCGCGGGTCAGCACCTCGCCCTGGTCCGACAGCTTCACCTCCATCCCGTCGAACACCCGGCCGCAGGTGGTCGCGACGGTGACGGCGTCGTCGTCGGGCCGGCAGGTGGTGATGAATCCGCTGGTCTCGGTCTGCCCGTAGGCGGTCACGACGGTCTCGACGCCGAGGTCGGACTGCAGTCGCTCGATCAGGACGACGGGCACGATGGTCGCGCCGGTGACGATCAGGCGCAGGCTCGACAGGTCGTAGTCGGCGCGGGCGGGGTCGTCGAGGATGGTCTGGAAGATGGTCGGCGCGCCCGGGAAGACGGTGATCTGGTCGGCGGCCACCTTCTTCATCGACACGCTGGGGGAGTAGACCGCCAGCGGGTACATCGCGGTGCCGAACAGCAGCGACGGCAGGATCCCCGCCTTGTAACCGAAGGTGTGGAAGTACGGGTTCACCATCAGATAGCGGTCGGTCTCGGTGAGCCGGCCGTTGGCGCCCCAGGCGTGCGAGCCGTGCACCGTCTGCCGGTGCTCGGCCATCACGCCCTTCGGCGCGCCGGTGGTGCCGGAGGTGAACAGGATGTCGGACAGATCGTCCTCGCGGACGGCGGCGGCGCGGTCGCGAGCCTGCCCGATCAGCTCCGGCGTCGCCGAACCCATGACGGCGTCCCAGGTCAGGGCGCCGTCGGCGGCCGCGTCGTCGTCGAGGGGGATCGAGACGATGGTCCGACCGTCGGGGATCGACGACCCCAGCACCTCCGCGAGCCGGTTGATGCCGGCGAACTCACCCGAGACGACGACGACCTTCGCGCCCGATCGATCGATGATGTCGGAGGCCTCGCTGACGGTGTAGCGAGTGTTGAGCGGGATCAGGACGGCGCCCGCGTACTGGATGCCGAGCGCGGCGATTGGCCAGTGGTAGCTGTTGGGCGCCCAGAGCGCGACGCGGTCGCCGTGGCCGACGCCGAGGTCGATCAGGCCGGCGGCGAACGCTCGGACGCGGTCGGCCAGCTGGGGCCAGGTGAGCGAGACGGGCTCACCCCACTGGTCGTCGACGATCGCGACGCCGTCGGGCCACTGCGTTTCGGCACGATGCAGGGCGGCGGGGGTGGTCAACGGGTTCGGGAGCATATCCAAAACCTAGCAAATGCTTGGTAGGTTAAGCTAGCGGTATGACGACGATCAATCTCGCCGATCGCACCGTCGATCTGGGCGAATGGGCAGCGGCGACGCGCGATGCCGGAACAGTCTTCGCCGAGGCCGTGCGCGAATGGCTCACCGACAACCTCGTCGGCGAGTTCGCCGAACTCCGCGGCCGCGGCGGCCCGGGCAGCGAACACGAGTTCTTCGAGCAGCGGCTGCAGTGGGACCGCCACCTGGCCGCCTCCGGCTGGACGTGCCTGGGTTGGCCCGTCGAACACGGCGGCCGCGGCGCGACCATCGAGCAGCGCATCATCTTCCACCAGGAGTATGCGCGCGCCAACGCCCCCGCGCGGGTCAATCACCTCGGTGAGGAACTGCTCGGCCCCACGCTGATCGAGTACGGCACACCCGAGCAGCAGCAGCGCTTCCTGCCCGGCATCGTCAACGTCACGCAGCTGTGGGCGCAGGGCTACTCCGAACCCGGCGCGGGCAGCGATCTCGCCGGCGTGGCGACCTCGGCCGTCCTCGACGGCGACGAGTGGAAGATCAACGGACAGAAGATCTGGACCTCGCTCGCGCACCTGTCGCAGTGGTGCTTCGTCATCGCCCGCACCGAGAAGGGCTCGCTCCGGCACAAGGGCCTGAGCTTCCTGCTGGTCCCGCTCGACCAGCCCGGCGTCACCATCCGCCCCATCCAGCAGATCACCGGCACGTCCGAGTTCAACGAGGTCTTCTTCGACGACGCCCGCACCGACGCCGACCTGATCGTCGGACAGTCCGGCGACGGCTGGAAGGTCGCGATGGGACTGCTGCAGTTCGAGCGCGGCGTCTCCACCCTCGGCCAACAGGTCGGCTTCCGGCGCGAACTCGACAACATCATCGACATCGCCCGCGCCAACGGCGCCATCGACGACCCCGAGATCGCGACGCGACTGCGTCGCGCCAAGGTCGGGCTCACTGTCATGGAAGCCAACGCCAAGCGCACACTGTCCGGCGACATCGTCTCCGAAGCCGGCGCCGCCTCCGTCACCAAGCTGCTGTGGGGCAACTGGCACCGCGACCTCGGCGAACTCGCCGTCGCCGTGGTCGGAGCGCCGTCGCTCATCGGCCCCGCCGCCACCACCGAAGGTCGGGCCAACGACATCGCCGACCCCGAGAACGTCGAACTCGACGAATGGCAACGACTCCTGCTCTTCACCCGCGCCGACACCATCTACGGCGGCTCCAACGAAGTGCAGCGCAACATCATCGCCGAGCGCGTGCTCGGCCTTCCCCGAGAGGCACGCCCGTGACCCGACCCGTTTCCCCCCTCGCGACCCCGCCGGAAGAGATCCCCGGACACAACCTCCTCGCAGGCAAGAAGGTGGTCGTCACCGCCGCCGCGGGCACCGGCATCGGCTTCGCCACCGCCCGCCGCGCACTCCTGGAAGGCGCCGACGTCCTCGTCTCCGACTTCCACGAGCGACGCCTCGGCGAGACCGTCGAGAAGCTGTCCGCCGAGTTCGCCGACCGGCAGGTCACCTCGTTCGTGTGCGACGTCTCCAGCACCGAGCAGGTCGACGCCCTCGTCGCATCGGCCGCGCAGCAGCTCGGCCGCATCGACGTGATGGTCAACAACGCGGGCCTGGGCGGCGAGACGCCGGTCGCCGACATGACCGACGAGCAGTGGGATCGCGTCGTCGACATCACGCTCAACAGCACCTTCCGCGCCACCCGCGCGGCGCTGCGCTACTTCCGCGACGCCGGTCACGGCGGCGTCCTGGTCAACAACGCCTCCGTCCTCGGCTGGCGCGCCCAGCGCGGACAGGCCCACTACGCCGCAGCCAAGGCCGGCGTCATGGCGCTGACCCGCTGCTCGGCCGTCGAGGCCGCCGACTACGGCGTCCGCATCAACGCCGTCGCCCCGTCGATCGCCAAGCACCCCTTCCTGGCGAAGGTCACCACCGACGAACTGCTCGACGAACTGGCCTCCCGCGAGGCCTACGGTCGCGCCGCCGAGGTCTGGGAGATCGCCGCGACCATCGCGATGCTGGCCAGCGACTACACCACCTACCTGACCGGCGAGATCGTCTCGATCTCCAGCCAGCGCGCCTGACCGCGATCCCGCCCCGCCACCTCCCGCCCCATTAGGAGAACCTCATGAGCACACCCCAGGCCTACATCGTCGACGCCGTCCGCACCCCGGTCGGCAAGCGACGCGGCTCCCTCGCCGAAGTCCATCCCGCAGACCTCGGCGCCCACGTCATCAAGGCCATCGTCGAACGCACCGGCATCGACCCCGAGGTCGTCGACGACGTCGTCTTCGGCTGCGTCGACACCGTCGGCCCCCAGGCAGGCAACATCGCCCGCACCGCGTGGCTCACCGCAGGCATGCCCCTCGGCGTCCCCGGCACCACCGTCGACCGCCAGTGCGGATCGAGCCAGCAGGCCATCCACTTCGCCGCCCAAGGCGTCATGAGCGGCACCCAGGACGTGGTCCTAGCCGGCGGCGTCCAGAACATGAGCGCCATCCCCATCAGCCAGGCCATGATCGCCGGCCAGGAACTCGGCTTCACCACCCCCACCGCCGAGTCGAAGGGCTGGACCGAGCGTTTCGGCGATCAGGAGATCAGCCAGTTCGTCGGCGCCGACATGATGGCCAAGAAGTGGGGCATCAGCCGCCTCGACATGGAGCAGTGGTCGCTGCAGAGCCACCAGCGCGCCAAGGCCGCCATCGCCGCCGGGCACTTCGACAATGAATACGTCCCGCTCGGCGACTGCGTCGTCGACGAGTGCCCGCGCGAGACCTCGCTGGAGAAGATGGCCTCCCTCGACGTCCTCGCCGAAGGCTCCGACCTGACCGCCGCCGTCGCCTCGCAGATCTGCGACGGCGCCTCGGCCACCCTCGTCGTCTCCGAGAAGGCGCTCAAGGAGTACGGGCTCACCCCGCGCGCCCGCATCCACCACATGACCGTCCGCGGCGACGACCCCGTCATGATGCTGTCCGCACCCATCCCGGCCACCAAGTGGGCGCTGGAGAAGACCGGCATGAGCATCGACGACATCGACGTCGTCGAGATCAACGAGGCCTTCGCGCCCGTCGTCCTGGCCTGGCTCAAGGAGACCGGCGCCGACCCCGCGCGCGTCAACCCCAACGGCGGCGGCATCGCCCTCGGCCACCCCCTCGGCGCCACCGGCGCCAAGCTGTTCGCCACGCTGCTCAACGAACTCGAACGCACCGGCGGCCGCTACGGCCTGCAGACCATGTGCGAAGGCGGCGGCACCGCCAACGTCACCATCATCGAGCGCCTGGGCTGACGAGCACCCAGGACGGCATTGAGCGCCTGAGCCGACACCCACGACGGCGAAACGAATCTGCCGACCCCCGAACCGCCCCGGAGCCACGCGCACCGGGGCGGTTCGCATTCGTTACACAATTCCGTGACTGATCCGTTTTGGGCGAAAGGGGCACGATTACGTGCTGTGTCCACCTGCCGCGTATCGTCCGAACGGATGCAGAAAGTGTGATTCACGTCCAATCCGTCGGATGTGGATTTTGTGCATCACCGCTCGATACCAATGATCTGGAAGGAATTGTCATGGGCAACATCGATCCCCTGCTCGACCTGGCGAAGACCATCAACGCGGTGCTGGGCGACGCCGGCTCCACCAGCGAGGGTGGCAGCTACGGCATCAGCAACGAAGGCGGCGGCGCAGCCTGAGGTCTGACGCTATGACGTCGACGGACCGCGGCCGGGTCGCGACTCCCCACGGGGGTCGCGGCCCGGCCGTCTCCGCGCGCGGCGGCCGCGATGATCTGCCGCCGGTGCAGATCATGTCGGTCGGCGAACTGGCCGAAGCGGCCGCGCTGGTCGGCG
Organism: Gordonia aichiensis; assembly: GCF_039946255.1. Taxonomy (GTDB): domain Bacteria; phylum Actinomycetota; class Actinomycetes; order Mycobacteriales; family Mycobacteriaceae; genus Gordonia; species Gordonia aichiensis_A. The sequence goes on from NZ_JBCDWL010000008.1 coordinate 35,344, forward strand.
ACGCGCTCGTGGAGGTGCCCGTGTTCGACTGGGTGCTCGGCGAGTCCGCCGACGACCTGGCCGCGCGCGAACTGCTCGCCGAGGTGCTGTTGGCGCCGATGGCCGCCGCCGGGCGGATGCTCGGCGTGCGCGGGAGCGGCGACGGCCGGCTGGTCGGAGTCCTCGCCTGGCAGCCGCCGGATGAGGGGAGCGCGCCCGACCCCGCGGCACTGCGGGCCGACGCCGAACGACTGATGGCCCGACCGGGGATGGCGCGCCGCCTCGTCGAACTCTGGCGACGGGACCTGATGCCCGCACCGGCCCCGACCTCGGTGAGCATCCCGATCGCCGCGCTGGCGCCGCACTCGCGCGGCGGCGACCTGCTGGCCTCCCTCGTCCGCCCGGTCGAGGAGTACTGCACCGAGCGCGACTGCTCGTTCTACGTCTGGACCGGCGTCGAGAAGCTGCGTGAGGCATTTGCGCGCGGTTGGCGATTGACGGAATTCGACCGAGTCGAACTCGGCGACGGCACCGCACTGTACGGTCTCGTCAGTGAGATCGCACCCCTCGCCGTCCGGACGTGAGGGCCGCCCGGACAGCACCCGCGGCGCCGACGGTCGGCACCGCCAGCACTACGCCGCGCGACGATTCGCGTGAAGGAGAAAACTGTGAAGTTCAAGCACCGTCGACGTCTCTCGGCCGTCCTGGTCAGCGCGGCCGCCCTGATGGGTTCGGCGACCGTCGGACTGGTGTCCGCGGGCGCGGGCGTCGCAGCCGCGACGCCGGCCGCCGGCCAGCAGGAGCGCGACATCACCGTCCACTCCGCGGCGATGGGGCGCGACATCCCGCTGACCGTGCTCTCGCCGAAGGACACCTCGCGCCCGGCCCCCGTGCTGTACCTGCTCAACGGCGCCGGCGGCGGTGAGGACTCCGCGACCTGGCAGCGCAACACCGACGTCGTGAAGTTCTTCGCCGACAAGCACGTGTACGTCGTGATCCCGATGCAGGGCGCCTTCACCTACTACACCGACTGGATCAAGGCCGACGAGCGACTCGGCGTCAACAAGTGGTCGACCTTCCTGGCGAAGGAGCTCCCGGCGGCGATCGACGGGCGCTACCGGACCACCGGCAAGAACGCGATCGCCGGGATCTCGTCGTCGGCCACCTCGGTGCTGAACCTGGCCATCCAGAACAAGGGCCTGTACAAGGCGGTCGGCTCGTACAGCGGGTGCGCGAGCACGTCGACCGAGTACGGACAGCTGTTCATCCGGCTCGTCACCGAGGTCCGCGGCGAGGCCGACACCCGGAACATGTGGGGACCGTACGACGGCCCGCTGTGGAAGAAGAACGATCCGGTGCTCAACGCGGCGGGTCTGCGCGGACTGTCGTTGTACCTGAGCACGGCGACCGGCCTGCCGGGTGAGCACGACAACCTCGCGGAGGTCCCCGACGTGTCGAAGCTGGGCGACCGGATCATCGTCGGCGGGGCCATCGAGGCGGCCACCAAGCTGTGCACCGAGGAGCTGGCCTCGCGGCTGCAGCAGCTCAACATCCCGGCGACCGTCGACCGGCCGATCGCGGGCACCCACTCGTGGCCCTACTGGCAGGACCAGCTGCACAAGTCGTGGCCGCAGCTCTCCCGGGCGATCCGCTGACCTTCGGCACTGTGATTCGAACCACCACGTGGCTACACTTGGGATGACTGAGGGAATTCGTCTCAAAGTGTTCGAGTGACTCGTGAGTGGGAGAGTGTCATGACCAAACCGGCAGACGTGGTGGTGCGCGCGGGCGACAAGGTGTCGTCGGAGTCGCACACGATGGAAGAACTGCTCGAGATCCAGAAGGCGGCCTTCCTCCGGGACGGGATCCCCGACGCCGCGACGCGCATCGACCGCATCAACCGGCTCGGCCAGCTGCTGCTCGACCACGCCGACGAGATCACCGAGGCGCTGACCGCCGACTTCGGGACCCGTCCGCGGGATCTGTCGATCGCCGCCGACGTCGCGGGCTGCATGATCGACCTCGCCCACCAGCGGCGGGGAGCCGAGAAGTGGATGAAGGAGACCAACGTCGCCAAGGTGGCCGGTCTGCTCGGTTTCAAGCAGCGGCTGCGGCGCGACCCGCTCGGCGTCGTCGGCATCATGGGGCCCTGGAACTTCCCGCTGCAGCTGACGATCGTGCCGGCCGCTTCGGCCTTCGCCGCGGGCAACCGCGTGCTGATGCGGCCGTCGTCGATCACCGCCAAGACCACCGATGTGATCGCGCGGGTGGCGCCGGACTACTTCTCGATCGAGGAGCTGGCGGTCATCACCAGCAAGCACGGCGGCGGGTCGGACTTCGCCAAGCTCAAAGTCGACCACATGTTCTTCACCGGCTCGCCGGAGGTCGGTTCGTCCGTGGCGCAGGAGGCGGCCAAGAACCTGGTCCCGGTCACCCTCGAACTGGGCGGCAAGAACCCCGCGATCGTCGACAAGACCACCGACATCGGCAAGGCGGCCACCTTCCTGGCCGATGCGCGGATGGTGAACGGCGGCCAGGTGTGCCTATGCCCCGACTACGTGTTCGTGCCGGAGGAGAAGGTCGGCGAGTTCACCGAGAAGGTGATCGCGCGCTGGACCAAGAACTTCCCGACCATCGTCGCCAATGAGGACTACACCTCGACGATCAACGAGAAGAACTACAACCGCATCGTCGGGCTGATCGAGGACGCCGAGACCCTCGGCGCCGCCAAGCTGCAGGTCAAGCCTGCGGGCGAGGAGCTCCCGAACGCAGCCGCGCGCAAGATCCCGCCGACGCTGCTCACCGGCGTCAAGGCGGGCATGAAGATCGAGGACGACGAGGTCTTCGGCCCGGTGCTGACGGTGTATCCGTACCGCGAGTTGTCGGAGGCGATCGACAAGATCAACTCCGCCGGGCATCCGCTGACCCTGTACTGGGTGGGCGAGGACAACGAGAACCTCAAGACGGTCGCCGACAACACCCGCAGCGGCTCGATCTCGGGCAACGACTTCGCGCTGCACCTGCTGTCGCAGGGGCTGCCCTTCGGCGGCGTCGGCCGCTCGGGCATGGGCAACTACCACGGCGAGTTCGGCTTCAACACCTTCAGCCACGCGCGGGCCGTCACCGTCTCGACGCTGCCGATCTCGTTCGCCGAGCTGATGGTCGCGCCGTTCACCAAGCGCGACAAGCGCTCGACCGAGATGCAGATGAAGTTCTGGCGCTTCCTCAACGGTCGTGCCATGAAGAAGTCGGCCAAGCGGAGGGCCGCCGGGAAACGCTGATCGCAGCCCGTCCGTCAGCCCGTACGTTGGTGCGCCCCGTCTGAGCAGTGTTCGCTGTTCGGGCGGGGCGCACCGTCGTTCCCGCCGACGGCGCGTGTGCGACCATGTCTGGGTCGCGCGGCGGGTCGGCCGGGCCGCGTCGGCCGGTGTCCACCCGCGCCTCGACTCCGGGGTCACCGGCGTTACCAACCAAGCATTTGTTAGGGTGGAGGGAGTCGTACGAGGAGGCATGGTGGCGGCGAAGACATCGGCGAGCGGACTCAGTCGTCGAGAAGAACTGCTGGGGATCGCCGGACAGCTGTTCGCCGACCGCGGTCTGCGGTCGACGACGGTCCGCGACATCGCCGACGCCGCAGGGATCCTGTCGGGCAGCCTGTACCACCACTTCGACTCCAAGGAATCGATGGTCGACGAGCTGCTGCGCGACTTCCTCGACGCACTGTTCGCCCGCTACCGCGAGATCACCGATGCGGGAACGTCGGCCACCGACACCATCCGCCAGCTCGTCATCGCCTCCTTCGAGGCCATCGACTCGCGCCACACCGCGGTGGCGATCTACCAGAACGAAGCGCGACAACTGGCCGGTCAGGAGCGTTTCGAGTACATCGGCGAACGCAACCTCGAGTTCCGCAGGCTGTGGGAGTCCGTGCTGCGCCGCGGCGTCGACGAAGGCGACTTCCGGGCCGACCTCGACATCGACCTGGTCTACCGCTTCATGCGCGACACCGTCTGGGTCGCGGTCCGCTGGTACCAGCCCGGCGGCTCGAAGACCGTCGAGCAGATCGCCGATCAGTACCTGTCGATCGTCCTCGACGGAATCCTCCCGCGCTGACACCCTCCCCGGCGGGCCTGCGCCGCGTAGGGTCGAAGGTCCTGGAGCGGTTGGAGGTCGACGATGCCGGTGACGAGGGAAGAACGCTATTCGCTGGGTGCCGGGGGCGACGACCCGAACGACCGCTGGCAGGAGATGCTGTCGCTGACGCACATGCCGTGGACCACGCGCATCGACCCCGGCCCGGAACCCTTCGAAGCCGACATCGAACGATGGCGGATCGGGGACCTCGCGCTCGTCGACTGCGACTGCTCACCGTGCTCGGGCACCCGGCAGCGCAGGCAGATCGGCGCGACCGAGGGCGAGTTCTTCGTCGTCCTGATGACGCGCAGCGGCCGGGAGTCGGTCAGCCAGGGCGAGACGGCGATCGAGCTGGGACCCGGTGACATCCTCGCGTGGGACAGCGACACGCCCGCGCGGTTCGCGGTCCTGGAACAACTGTCCAAGCGCAGCCTGGTGATACCCCGGTCGGCGCTGGAAGAGGTGGGCTGCCTGCCCTGGGCCCGGCCCGGTTTCATCCGGCCGGACGCTGCCGCGACCCAACTGCTCGTCGGCTACCTCGACACGCTCGCCGGTTCGCTGCCGCGGTTGTCGGCCGGTGCGACGACGGCCGCCCGCAACGCCACCCTGGAGCTGCTGGCCGGTGCCCTGCGCCCGGACACCGACGGCATCGGATCGCAGGCCGGACCGGCCCTGCACGATGCGATGGACCGCTTCATCGAGAGCAATCTGCTCGACCGCGCGCTGTCGCCGGGGATGATCGCGTGCGCCCACGGAGTGTCGGTGCGCACGGTGAACCGGGTGTTCAACGCCGCGGGGCAGACGGTCCGCGACACAATCCGGATCCGGCGGCTGGCCCGCGCCCGAGACGAACTCGCGGTCTCGGACACACCGATCGCCGCACTCGCCGACAAGTGGGGCTTCGCCGACGCCAGTCACTTCAGCCGGACCTTCAAGTCGTTCTACGGGACCTCGCCCAGCGATTTCCGCGGCGCCCGCGTTCCCTGAGGCGCCGGTTGGCGCGCAGATTCCACAGGATGGCCGAACTGAACATTCCAGCGACCCCGCCGATCACGAGAGACTTCCAATCACAGCTCGCTCGAGGCGCCCCGTCCCTCGAGCGGGCTGTCCCGAATCTCATCATCTGCGGTCGAAGGGAAGTGTTCGGTCATGGCACGTCGTGACGTCGAGTTCAGTGCGGAAGGGGTCGCTCTGCGCGGCTGGTTCTACCCCGGGCACGGCGACCGGACCCGCCCGACGATCGTGATGGCGCACGGATTCTCGGCCGTCAAGGAGCAGTACCTCGACCGGTACGCGGAGGTCTTCGCCGCCGCTGGACTGAATGCGCTGGTCTTCGACAACCGGAACTTCGGCGCCAGCGACGGCGAGCCGCGGCAGGAGATCGACCCGTGGCAGCAGGTCCGCGACTATCGGCATGCGATCACCTATGCGAGCACGCTGCCAGAGGTCGACGTCGACCGCATCGGCGTCTGGGGATCGAGCTACTCCGGCGGACACGTCCTCGTCGTCGCCGCCCTCGACCGCCGCGTCAAAGCCGTCGTCAGTCAGGGCTGCATGGTCGACGGCTACCAGAACCTGCGGCGGCTGACCCGCCCCGACTTCCTCGTCGGCTCGCGCGCGGCCTTCGACGCCGACCGCCTCGCCCGGTTCGCCGGCGAGCCGCCCGCGATGGTTCCGGTGGTCGACGAGAACCCGCTCGCGCCGTCAGCACTCCCGACCGCCGATTCGTACGTCTGGTTCACCGAGAGCGCCGCGACGGTCGCACCGGCATGGCGCAACGAGATCACGCTGCGCAGCGTCGAGATGCTCGGCGAGTACGTGCCCGCCGACTTCATCGAGAAGATCGGGCCCACCCCGCTGCTGATGCTGCCCGCGAGCGACGACGTGCTGTGCCCGACCGAGCTGGCGCTGGCCGCCTACGAACGGGCCCGCGAGCCCAAACGGCTCGAGATCCTGCCGGGCGGACACTTCGACGTCTACCTCGACGGCTTCGACCGATCCAGCTCCCTGGCCCGGGAGTGGTTCGTCGAGCACCTGGGCTGAGCCCGGCGCGGTTCGGGCGCTGCGGGGGCGGCCGCAGCATCGGGGTCGGCTGCGGCCGGGTCTCAGGCCTTCGTCGACGCGGTCACCGTGAACTTCGCGTTGCGCGCGATCTGTCGGGTCGGCCCCACCGTGCGCTCCAGCGTCGGCCGGTACCGCAGGTGCGAGTTCCACACGCACCACAGTTCCCCGCCGGGCGCGAGAGCGCGGGCGGCGTCGGCGAACAGATGCCGGGCGATGCCCGTCGACAGTGCGGCGTCGCTGTGGAACGGGGGATTGAGCAGGATCAGCTCGGCGGCACCGCCGGACACCGTCTCCAACGCGTCGGCCTGCTCCACGCGGACGCGGTCGGCGACCCCGTTGGCCGCGGCGGTCGCGCGAGCCGAGGCGACGGCGGCTGCCGAGCGGTCGGTGGCGAGTACCGAGATCGCGGGTCGGGCGGTGGCCAGGGCGGCCGCCACCACGCCGTTGCCGCAGGCGAGATCGACGGCCGACGATGCGTCGGGCACCGCGGAGCCGGCGACCGAGAGCAGGAACCGGGTGCCGACGTCGAGGCGCGTGCCCGCGAAGACTCCGCCGTGCGCGGCGATCGTGAGACCGAGATCGTCGTGGCGCTCGTGCCGCGGCCAGGTCGGCAGCTGTGCCGCGGCGACGTCGGGGCGCGGTCCGCGCGCCAGCAGGACCCGCGACTTCTGCCGCGCATGGGTGACGTCCACCCGTTCGAAGACCTCGCCGAGGACGCCGTTCATGGTCGGCGACATGTGCTTGATCCGGCCGCCCGCCACCACGATCACCTCGGGGTCGGCGTGCGCGGCGATCAACGCGGCGACCTCGGCGAGCCGATCCAGACCGCGGGGGAGCCGCAGCAGGACGGTGCGCGCCCCGCGGACCACGTCGGCACTGAAGGGCGACTGCTGAACCGCGACACCGTACCGGTCGGCGTTCGCGGCGAGGGCGCGTTCGCCGGTGATCAGATCCTGGTGACTGCGAACCGGATCCGCACCGGCCAGCGCGGCCCCGATCGCCAGCGCTCCGTACCCGTCGTCGATCACCGCGACCGGGCCCGACAGGTGGGCGGCGGCCTCGTCGAGGATGAGCCGGTCGGCGGCGTCGGAGGCGGCCAGGTCGGGGCCGGTCACGTCCGGATCGCGTCGAAGCAGGGAGAAGTCCACCACCAGGAGGCTACCGTCGACCGCCGCGAGTTCCGGAATCCGCGGCGACGGTAGCGTCGAGGGCATGCTGTCGGATTCATCGCCCCTGTCCGCCCCGACGACGGGAGCGGGTCGCAGGCCCCGGGCGATCCCCGTGCCGATGCTGCTCAGCCTGGCCCTGCTGTCGGCCATCGCGCCGCTCGCCACCGACATGTACCTGCCCGGTCTGCCGCGGGTGGTGGACGAGTTGGCGGCGTCGCCGTCGGCGGTTCAGTTGACGCTCACCAGCTTCATGCTGGGGCTCGCGGCCGGACAGCTGCTGATGGGGCCGCTGTCGGACGGGGTGGGACGACGCCGACCCCTGCTGGTCGGCACGGTGCTGCTGACCCTGGCCGGGCTGGGCTGCGCGGTGGCGCCGTCGATCGGGGTGCTGATCGCGGTCCGCTTCCTGCAGGGGCTCACCGGCGGCATGGGCGTGGTGGTCGCCCGCGCGGTGATCGCCGACCGCACCGAGGGCGACCAGGCGGCCAAGCTGTTCAGCATCATGATGATCATCACCAGCGCCGCCCCGGTCGTGGCGCCGCTGCTCGGCGGCGCGCTGGTGGGGCCGATCGGTTGGCGCGGCGTGTTCTACGTCCTCACCGGACTGGCGCTGGTGATGCTGCTGGCCGTGGCCCGCTTCGTGCCCGAGACCCTGCCCGTCGAACGCAGGCACCCGGTGCAGCCGCGGGTGATCGCGCGGAGCTTCGGTTCGGTCCTGGGCGACCGCCTGTACCTGGGGTACACGCTGACCTTCGGGATCGGCTTCGGCGCGATGTTCGGATACATCTCGGCCTCACCGTTCGTCATCCAGGACCTGATGGGCTTCTCGCCCGGGATGTACTCGGTCCTGTTCGCGATCAACGCGCTCGGAATCGGGGCGGCGGGCACCGCCAACACCCGCCTCGTGGGCCGACTCCGGCCGCAGACCCTGCTGGCGATCGGGGTCGGCGTCCTGCTGGTGGTCGGTGCGGCGATGCTCGTCGTCGCGCTGGTCGCGGCCGACGTCCACTGGCTGCTGCTGGTGCTGATGTTCTGCCTCACCTCGACCTTCGGGTTCACCGCGGGCAACGCGACCGCCCTGGCGCTGGGGCAGGTCCGCGACCGCGCGGGCGCCGGTTCGGCGGTCCTCGGCACCCTGCAGTTCACCGTCGGCGCCGTCGTCTCGCCGCTGGTGGGGATCGGCGGCTCCACCAGCGTGCTGCCGATGGCGATCGTCATCTTCACCTGCACGGTGCTCGCGGCGGGAGCGTTCACGACGACGCTGCGGCACCCGGGCGGTCGGGTCAGCGGCTCCCGGCCGTCGGACGCAGCCGCTCGGTGAGCACCGCGACCATCGCGCGGGCGGCGGCCGAGGGATCGGCTCGGCAGGCCAGCGACAGCACGGTGGGGCGCGACTGCGCGATCGGGATCGCCACCAGTCCGTCGCGGCCGCCGGCCATCGACGCGGTGAGCAGGCCGACGCCGCCGCCGAGTTCGGTGAGCGCGAGGACGGTTTCGGGCGAGTAGGCGGCGACCGCCGGCGTCACCGTCGCCCGCTCAGCGACGGCGGTGGCGGCCAGGGCGGCCCGCACCCCGGTCCCGTCGGGCAGCGACAGCACGGTGACCTCCGCCAGCCGGGCCAGGGCGATCCGGTCCCGGCCGGCCCACGGATGGTCGGTCGGAACCACGGCCGCCAGCGGCTCGCGGATCAGCGTGGTGTGAGTGATCGTCGGCGGCAGCGGGTCGGCGTGCGCGACGATGGCGACGTCGAGCCGGCCGCGCGCCAGGTCGGCGATCATCTCGTCGGAGTTCGCCTCGGTCACCGCCACCGACACCTCGGGGTGGGCGAGACGGAAGTCGGCGAAGCCCCGGAGATAGCCGGGGATCGTGCAGCCGATGACGGTGCCCAGCCGCACATGCCCGCGCACCAGGCCGGACAGCTCGTCGGCGGTGGTGGCGATGGCCTGGATCGAGCCCTGGACGGCCCGCGCATGGCGCAGGACGGCCGCTCCCGCCGCCGTCGGCGTCACCGTGCGGCCGGACCGGTCGAACAGGCGGTGGCCGAGTTCGCGTTCGAGTTTGGCGATCTGCGCGCTGACCCCCGACTGGCTGACGTTGAGCTCCGCGGCCGCAGCCGTGAACGACCCGCGGTCGGCCACCGCGACGAGGTAGCGCAGCTGATGCAGTTCCATGACTGTTGATGATAGTTTTCAGCACAACCAGCTGTTGGACGTATGCCGGCAGGTGGCGCAGAGTTGAGGCATGAACAGCACACCAACTTCGCCGACGAAGGCCGCACTCTCCCCGCTTCGGATCGCCGAACTGTATGCCGACTGCTGGCGTCGCAAGGACTTCACCGATCTGCGCAGACACCTGTCCGACGACTGCCGGTTCACCGGCGTCTTCGGCACCGCCTCGGGACCCGAGGAGTTCCTGGCCGGCCTGGCCGGCATGGCCGCCGCCACCGACAGCTTCGTCGTCCGCAAGCGCCTCGCGGACGACACCGACGTGATCACCTGGTTCGACCTCGGGATGAGCGGCGCCCCGGTCACCGCCGTCGCCAATTGGACCCACGTCGAGAACGGACTCATCACGCGGGTCGACGTCACCTTCGATCCACGCGGGATCCTCGCCGCGAGCTGACCGGCGGGCCGGCGGTAATCTGACCCGCATGGCACAGGTGACGGCGATCTGCGTGGTCGCCCGGCTGCACCCGGACGCGGGGAAGGTCGGCACCACCGCGATCGACAAGCGGCCGGTCGACGGCCCGGTCCGCATCGGCGAGTACGGCGCCTACGCCGACGTGCAGGCCGACCGCAAGCACCACGGCGGTCCCGACAAGGCGCTGTACGCGTACGCGCAGGAGGACATCGACTTCTGGGCGGCCGAACTCGGGCGCGATCTGCCGCCGGGTGTCTTCGGCGAGAACCTGCGCACGGTCGGCATCGACGTCAACGGTGCGCGGATCGGCGAACGCTGGCGCCTCGGTGCGCAGGTGGTCGTCGAGGTGACCGCGCCGCGCATCCCCTGCCAGACCTTCGCGCGGTGGATGGGCGACGACGGTCGGGGCTGGGTGAAGCGGTTCGCGCAAGAGCAGCGCGTGGGCCCGTACCTGCGCGTCGTCGAACGGGGAACCATCGCCGCCGGCGACGAGATCACGGTGCTGCACGTGCCCGCCGGCGCCCCGACGATCCGCGACGTCTCACCGCGCTGAAAGTTTTTTCGCCGACACCGATCAGTTTCGGTCGCGGCGGCGGTCTACCTCTATGACGGCTCCCACCGGGATGCCGCAGACGAGAGGAATCCGCCATGCACAAGATGATCTTCGTGAACCTGCCCGTCGCCGACCTCGCCGCCTCACGCGAGTTCTTCGGCAAGCTGGGCTACACCTTCGACGACCGCTTCAGCGACGAGAAGGCCGCAGCGCTGGTGCTCGGCGAGACCATCGTCGCGATGCTTCTGCAGCGCGACTTCTACCAGACCTTCGTTCCCGGCCGGGAGATCATCGACGCCACGACGACCAGCGGCGCCATCCTCTGCCTCAGCGCCGAGAGCAAGGACGAGGTGATCGGACTGGTCGACAAGGCCGTCGCGGCCGGCGCGACCTTCGGCAACACCGAGGACCACGGATTCATGTACGGCAGCTCGTTCTACGACCTCGACGGCCACGGCTGGGAGATCATGTGGATGGCCCCGGAAGCCGTGGAAGCAGGCCCGGAGGCCTACGCCGCCGCCCAGGAGGGCTGAGCACCGCGCGAACGCGGACTCGGGGCACCGGGTTCGACTGGGGCACCGGGTTCGACTGGGACCGGGTTCGACTGGGAACCGGCGGCACCGGGAGACTCGGCAGGATGGGAACTGGGGAAGCGATGACCGACGACCGCGCCTTCGACGAGGCCACCCGGGCGCTGCGCGCCGAACTGCTGGTGCACTGCTATCACCTGCTCGGCTCGGCGACCGACGCCGAGGACGTGCTGCAGGAGGTGTACCTGCGCGCCTGGCAGGCCTTTCACCGGTTCGAGGGCCGGTCGTCGGTCCGGACCTGGATGTACAAGATCGCGACCAACACCTGCCTCACGGCGCTGGAGGGCAAGGCGCGGCGACCGCTCCCCACCGGGCTCGGCACCGAGTCGTCGGATCCGCGTGAGCCGGTGGTCGCGAACACCGAGATCCGGTGGCTGCAGCCGCTGCCCGACGGTGTGCTGGGCGATCGGGCGGCGGGCGACCCTGCGGTGGAGGTGACCGCGCGGGAGAGCGTCGGCCTCGCGATGGTCGCGGCGATGCAGGAGCTGCCGCCGCGGCAGCGGGCCGCACTGATCCTGCGCGACGTCCTCGCCTTCAGCGCGGCCGAGACCGCGCAGTCCCTCGACATGACCGTCGCCGCGACCAACAGCGCGCTCGCCCGAGCGCGCAAGACCCTCGGCGACGGCGCCCGGCAGGACGGGCGCCGGGCCGCCGAACTCACCGAGCGCGAGCGGCGCGTGTGGGACGACTTCTGCTCCGCCTTCGAGCGGCACGACATCCCCGGGGTCGTGGAAGTCCTTGCCGCCGATGCGATCTGGGAGATGCCGCCGTTCCCGGGCTGGTATGTCGGCGCCGACGCGATCGGTGTGCTCAGCCTGACCCAGTGCCCGGCCAAGGCTCCCGGCGACATCAAGATGGTCAAGACCACCTGCAACGGCCGGCCGGCCGCGGGCATGTACATGCGCGACGGCGAGCTCTGGCGTCGCTTCCAACTCGACGTGCTCAGCATCGTCGGCGGCCAGATCGTCCACGTCGGTGCTTTCTTCGAGCCCGCACTGTTCACGATGGCGGGGCTGCCGGAGGTGCTGTGAGCGGTCTCGGTTGATCTGCGTCGGGAGTTGTACCTGCAGGCGACAACTCCCGACGCGAATCCGGGCGGAACCGATCGCCGGCCCGGTGCGTCTAAAGAGGTGTGGGGGATTACGGGGAGATCGCAGCGGTTCTCGCAGCACATGACGGGGTCATCACGGCCGGGCAGGCATTGGCGGGCGGGCTCAGCCGTGCTCGGATCCGCGGGCGGGTGATGCGCGGAGAGTGGATTCGAGTGGTGCCGGGACTCTTTCGATCCGCCTCCCACGAGTTCAGCGAGGCGGCGATGGTCCGCATCGTCGTCCTCGCTCACCGGGGCGTGGCCGACGGTACCACCGCGGCGTGGTGGCACGGCATGGTGCGTACGCTGCCCACGCCGCTGACGGTCTCGTGTGCATCCGAACCTGCGGCGGTGGACCTGCCGGTGCAGGTTCGGACGAGTCGTCGCAGCCTGCGCCCGAAGTGGCTGACCGAGGTCCGGGGGCTGCCCTTGACCGGGAAGCCCTTGACGGCGTTGCTCGCCGCAGTCGAACTGCCCGACGGCAGCGTCTTCCTCGACCGGATGCTGCAGGTGGGACAGGTGCAACTTGCGGAGTTGGAGCGCGTGGTCGCCGAGGCCGCGGGAATGCACGGGATCGTCGAAGCCCGCCGACTCGTCGCGGTGGCGAGCTCGGACAGCGAGTCGGCGGCCGAGCGGCTGTTCGTTCGCCTGCTGCAGCGACGGGGCGTCACCGGGTGGGTGCAGCAGTTGTGGTACGGGCGCTGGCGATTGGACTTCGCGTGGCCCGAGTACCGGGTCGCCGTCGAGATCTCGGGCTGGGCGTTTCATCGCGACCCGCGCCGGCACGGCAACGACTTCGCGAAGGCGAACCATCTCGAGCACATCCAGTGGCGCGAGCTGCAGTTCGACTGGCACATGCTCGCCGACAGCGGCGAAGACTGCGTTCAACAGGTCATCGACCTGTTGAACTCGCGCGGGGTGGTCGCGATGTGACCGGTGGGCGCGGATCTGCGTCGGGAGTTGTCGCCCAGGGATACAACTGCCGACGCAGATCCGCCTCGCGGCGCGGGCGGCGCACGGTGAAGGTGAGACAGGGCGGGAATTGGAACAGGCCCGGCCGGCGAGGGGACGTCGCCGACCGGGCCTGGGTCTGTTGTGGGCGCGCTACCGGGGCAGCGCGGCCAGCCGTGCGTGCGCCTGGGTCATGATCGTCTGGATCAGCTCGCGGCAGGACGGCAGATCGTCGATCATGCCGACCACCTGGCCCGACGCCAGCACACCGGCTTCGGTGTTGCCGTCGACGAGGCCGGCCTTGAGCAGCATGGGGGTGTTGCCCGCCATGATGATCTGCTGCCAGGTGCGCTCGCCCGACTTCTTCATCGAGGCGCCGTCGCGGAGCATCGCGGTCCAGCGCATGCCGGTCATCTGCTTGAACTCGTTGGCGTTGCGGGCGGCGGCCAGCAGAGCCTTGGCCCGCGAGCCGCTCTCGAGCGCCTCCACCAACTCGGTGCGCAGCACCCGGTGCGGCATGCCGTCGACCTTGAGCGAGACCACGGTGTCGTTGAGCGTGCGCTTCAGGTACTCCTGCTTCACGCTGTCGGGCACCGCCGAATCGGAGGTGAGCAGGAACCGGGTGCCCATCGCGACGCCGTCGGCGCCGTAGGCGAGGGCCGCGACCAGGCCGCGGCCGTCGAAGAAGCCGCCGGCGGCGATCACCGGGATCGACGTCGGACCGTCGTTGCCGCCGAGCGCGTCGACCACCGACGGCAGCAGCAGCGTGGTGGCCACCGGGCCGGTGTGCCCGCCGCCCTCGCCGCCCTGCACGATCACCGCGTCGGCGCCCCACGAGGCCACCTTCACGGCGTGCTTGGCGGCGCCGATCGACGGCACCACCACCAGGCCGTTGTCCTTGAGCTTGCTGATCAGCTCCTTCTTGGGAGCCAGCGCGAACGAGGCCACCTTGACGCCCTCGCGGATCATCAGATCCACGCGCTCCGCGGCGTCGGTCGCGTCGGCGCGCAGGTTGACGCCGAAGGGCTTGTCGGTCAGCGACTTGGTCTTCTTGATCGCGAACTCGAGCTCGTCGTAGGTCATCGTCGCCGAGGCGAGGATGCCCAGGCCGCCGGCGTTGGCGGTGGCCGCGGTCAGCGACGGCCCCGACACCCAGCCCATGCCGGTCTGGACGATCGGGTACTCGATCCCGACCATCTCGGTGAACCGGGTGGCGATGGGTGCTGCGGGCTCCGACGCCGTCGTCACGACCGGACCTCGCGATCACGGGCGCCGCGCGGGTCGACGACCTCGCGGATCAGGTGCAGCTGTTCGTCGGTCGGGGTCGCGGTGACCGGAGCGGACTCCAGATCGGCGACCGGGAAGCCGGTGTTCTCGGCGACCTCGGCGGCGGTCACGCCCGGGTGCAGCGACAGCGCCCGCATGGTGTGGCCGGGGCCGCCGAAGTCGAAGACGCCCAGGTTGGTGACGACGCGGTGGATGTTCAGGTCGTCGTAGGCGGGGTTGCGCTCGTCGACCTTGTCGAAGCCGACGCCGGAGACGATGTCGACCTGCTCGGGGAACACGCGCGCGGTGTGGCGGGCCACCCAGTAGCTGGTCGGGTGGTTGATGGTGTTGCCGGGTGCGCCGCGGACGCCGAACATCTGCCGCGTCGGGTGCTGCAGCGGGCCGTAGGCCGACAGGTTCTGGTTGCCGTAGCGGTCGATCTGGTTGGCGCCCATCACCACGTGGCGACGCCCCGAGGCGACGACGTCGAAGACCTTCCGGAAGGGCATCCAACCCTCGATGGGCCCGGACTGGCCGACGGCCGGGGCGTCGGCCAGGATCAGGGCCTCGCCGTCGGTGATCAGCAGGTCGGGCTCGGTGGTGAGCCGGGCCAGTCGGGCGCCGATCAGCGGGGTGGTGGCCATCGGAGAGGCCATGATCTCGCCGGCGCCGGTGAAGATGTCGGCGCAGGCGACGACGCAGTACTCGGCCCGCGTGATGTCCTGTGCGGTCACTTGGAGGTCTCCTTTTGGGTCTGCTCTGCCTGCCATGCGGCGACTTCGGTCTGGTAGGTGGCCTCGTCTACGTCGAGGAACCGGCTGCGGAACGCCGACCACGACTCGTCGTCGGCGGCCGAGGCCGCGTAGTGGCGCAGGAAGGCGTCGTCGCGGCCGTAGCCGCCGGCGAACGTGAAGTGGGCGCCGTTCGGCGCGTGCACCACCCGGTCGACGTTCATCCGGTTGACGATCAGCCGCTCGCGGGCGACGGAGCTGACCAGCTCCTCGGTGGAGACCACCTGGTCGGCCTCGACGTAGCGGCGCTCGGCGGCCGCCAGGTACAGGTCGTCGAAGTACGGGTCGACGCCGGTGTACGCGGCGTTGCCGTGGATGTCGGCGATGTCCAGGTGCACGAAGGCCGCGTCGAGCTTGAGCGCGGGCATCGCGATCAGCGTCTGGGTGCGGCCGTCGGCGTCGGCGTACGGCGACTCGACGGTCTTGAGCTCGCCCTCCCAGAAGTCGGGCACGGCCGAGCCGAGGCCGGCGCGGATCGGCAGGAAGGGCAGTCGTGCGGCCGCGGCCTCCAGACCGCACTTGATCATGCCCTCGTCCATCTCGCGGGCCTCGAGGGTGCCGGAGGTGCGGGCCTTGGCGAACCACGGGTCGTAGAACGGGGCGGCGTCGAGTGAGACGAAGCCGTAGTAGGCGCGCTTGACCTTGCCTGCGGCGCACAGCAAGCCGATGTCGGCGCCGCCGTAGGCGACCACCGTGAGGTCCTTGACGTCCGAGCGGGCGATCGCGCGGACCAGGGCCATCGGCTTGCGGCGCGAGCCCCACCCGCCGAGGCCGATCGTCATTCCGTCGCGGAGCTCGGCGACGACCTCGTCGAGCGTCGAGCGCTTATCAGTCTTGGCAGCCATGCCAGTTACTTCCCCTCTTTCAGAGTCTTGCCAGTCGCGACGTAGGCGTCGCGGTGTTCGTCGGCCACACCGGCCAGATTCAGTTCGTACGTGTAACGCTGTTCGAGCAGGTAGCTGGTCTTGACGTCGACGGGGTCGATGCCGTTGATGGCGGCCTTGGCGGCGCGGATGACGCGGGTGTCCTTGGCGTCGATCTGCCGGGCGACCTCCAGCGCGGCCTCGAGCAGTTCCTCGCGGGGAACTGCCTGGTAGCAGGAGCCGAAGTGGACCAGCTGCTGGGCGGTCACGTTCTGCGCCGTGTAGTACAGCGTGCGCATCATGTGCTGGGGCACCAGTCGGGCCAGGTGGGTGGCGGCGCCGAGTGCGCCGCGATCCACCTCGGGCAGGCCGAAGACGGCGTCGTCGGAGGCGACGATGACGTCGGCGTTGCCGACCAGGCCGATGCCGCCGCCGACGCAGAAGCCGTTGACGGCGACGATCACCGGGACCGCGCAGTCGTACACCGCGGCGAAGGCGGCGGCGCAGCCCTTGTTGGCGTCGACGAGGGCGGTGAAGCCCGAGGTCTGCTGCATCTCCTTGATGTCGACGCCGGCGTTGAAGCCGCGGCCCTCGGCCCGCAGGATCACCACGGTGGTCTCGGGGTCGGTGCCCGCGGCTTCGATCGCGTCGGCGAGTTCGAACCAGGCGGCGCTGGGGAGTGCGTTGACCGGCGGAAAGTCGACCGTCACGGTGACGATGCCGGATTCGACGCGGGCGGTGGTGATCGGCACACCGGCTCCTTCGTTGTGGTGGCAGGGGCTTGAACAAGTCGCCCAAGCAAATGCTTGGTTGTTTGTTACAGTAGCACCATGACCAATGCAGTGCACAGTCCGGTGAATCTGGGGCTGGCTGGGAAAACGATCCTGATCACCGGCGGTGTCCGCGGCGTCGGTGCGGGCATCGCGCAGGTGCTCGACGAGCTGGGGGCCAACCCCGTCGTCTGCGCCCGGCGGCCCGGCGACGACGACCGCGAGTTCTATCCGTGCGATGTCCGCGACAGCGACGCCGTCGCCGAGATGATCGACAAGATCGTCGAGCGGCACGGTCGTCTGGACGGCGTGGTGAACAATGCGGGCGGTTCGCCGTTCGCGCTGGCCGCCGACGCCTCGGACAACTACTCGCGCAAGATCATCGAGCTGAACCTGGTGGCGCCGCTGATCGTCGCGCGGGCCGCCTACAAGGTGATGGCCGGGCAGCCCGGCGGCGGTTCGGTGGTCAACGTCTCCAGCGTCAGCGGGCACCGGCCGTCGCCCGGGACCGCGGCGTACGGTGCCGCCAAGGCGGGGCTGGACAACCTGACCGGGTCGCTGGCGGTGGAGTGGGCGCCCACAGTCCGGGTGAACTCGGTGGTGTGCGGACCGATCCACACCGAGCAGTCGCACCTGCACTACGGCGACGACGCGGGTATCGCCGCCGTCGGCGAGACCATCCCGATGGGCCGGCTGGCCCTGCCCGCCGACATCGGCAACGCGGTGGCGTTCTTCTTGTCGCCGCTGGCCGAGTTCATCACCGGCTCCATCGTCACCGTCCACGGCGGCGGCGAGAAGCCCGCCTTCCTGGCAGCCGCCAATGCGGGCAACGACTGACCGCCTCTCGACACGCCTGCGCGGCGCGGCACCCCAGGGTTGTCGAGTAGCCACCGAGCGTAGCGAGGCGGCGTATCGAGACCGCTGCCTCTCGATACGCGACACGGCACCCCCCAGGGTTGTCGAGTAGCCACCGAGCGAAGCGAGGCGGCGTATCGAGACGACGCCCCCAGCATCACCAAGAAACTAGAACAGAAGGAACAAGAACTTGAGCAACAAACTGAACGAAGGTCGCGTCGTCATCGTCACCGGTGCCGGGCAGGGCATCGGCCGGGCGCATGCGCACGCCTTCGCCGCCGACGGCGCCAAGGTGGTCGTGAACGACTACGCCGCCGATTCGGCCGCAACCGTCGTCGACGAGATCAAGGCTGCGGGCGGCGAAGCCGTCGTCGCCGCGGGCGACGTGGCCGACTGGGACACCGGCGCAGCGATCGTGCAGACCGCGATCGACACCTTCGGCCGCCTCGACGTACTGGTCAACAATGCCGGCTTCCTGCGCGACCGGATGCTCCTCTCGCTGGGCGAGGAGGAATGGGATTCGGTGGTCCGCGTGCACCTCAAGGGTCATTTCGTGATGCTGCGGCACGCCGGCTCCCACTGGCGCGCACAGGCCAAGGCCGGTGAGCAGGTCAGCGCCCGCATCATCAACACCAGCTCGGGCGCGGGCATCTTCGGCTCGGTGGGGCAGGGCAACTACGCCGCCGCGAAGGCGGCGATCGCCGAGCTGACCATTCAGGCGGCCGCCGAGTTGGGCGGCTACGGCGTCACCGTCAACGGCATCGCTCCGGCGGCGCGCACCCAGATGACGATGGGCGCCGGCGAGGCGATGGCCGCGCAGATGGCCGCGCCCGAGGACGGCTCGTTCGACGCGATGGATCCGGCGAACATCTCGCCGCTGGTGGTGTGGCTCGGTTCGCCTGCCTCGGCTGAGGTCACCGGACGCCTCTTCGAGGTCGAGGGCGGGACCGTCACCGTGCTCGACGGCTGGCAGCGTGCGGCCTCGCGCGACAAGGGCGCCCGCTGGGAGGTCGCCGAGCTGACGCCGGTGATCGCCGAGCTGATCGCCGCGTCGCCCGCACAGGTGAAGGCTTATGGCGCTCGCTGACGCCGACCGGATCGCCGCCGCTCGCGCCTACGTCGACGCACTGGTCAGCCATGACGCGTCGGCGGTCCGGCTCGATCCGGGGTGCACCCGGATCGAGCTCGGCGTCAAGACCGGCCGCAGCGGCGACCACATCCGCCGCAGCCTCGAAGGCGGGCCGCAGTTCAAGCTGATCCACCGGATCAGCGACTTCGAGGCCCGCGTCGACGGCGCCGTCGTGCACACCACCTACTACGTGCACGTCCACCCGAAGCCGCTCGGCCTGGCCGCACGGGTGACCGAATCATTCGACGTCGACGACTCCGGTGCCATCACCGCGATCGTCGCCGGCTTCTCGGTGTCGCGCCGCAAGGCGTGAGCATCGCCGACGAAAGGAACCGGAGTGTCCGACACTGTCGTTCTCTACGAGGTGCGCGACGGCGTCGCCGTCCTCACGTTCAACCGGCCCGAGGCGATGAACGCGGTCAACGCGGCTCTCGCCACCGCTGCGGGTGATGCGCTGGCGCAGGCGTCGGCGGACCCGCAGGTCCGCGCGGTGGTCCTGACCGGCAACGGTCGCGCCTTCTGCGCGGGCGCGGACTTGAAGGCCGTCGCCCGCGGGGAGCCGATCGTCGACGACGCCCATCCCGAGCGAGGCTTCGCCGGGATCGTCCAGCACTGGGTCGACAAGCCGGTGATCGCCGCCGTCAACGGCTTCGCGATGGGCGGTGGCACGGAGATCATGCTGGCGTGCGATCTGGTGGTCGCCGCCGACACCGCGGTGTTCGGACTGCCCGAGGTCAAGCGTGGCCTGATCGCCGGAGGTGGCGGCGTGATCCGGATGCAACGGCAGCTGCCCATGAAGCGGGCGCTGGAGTTGGCGCTGACCGGCGACGGCATCGAGGCGCAGACCGCCTTGGACTGGGGCCTGGTGAACCGGGTGGTCCCGGCCGAGCAGGTGCTCGACGCCGCGCTGGAGTTGGCGCGCAAGATCGCCGAGAACGCGCCGCTGTCGGTGCAGTACACCAAGCAGGCGATGTATCGGACGCAGACGGCGCTGTCGGAGTGGGATCCGGCCTGGGGCGCCGAGGATCCGTGGGCGGTCAACGAAGTATTGGGCGCCAAGGTCCTCACCTCGGCCGACGCTCTCGAGGGGCCGACGGCGTTCGCGCAGAAGCGCAAGCCCGACTGGCAGGGGAAGTAGGGCGGCCGAGGGCCCTCAGGCCGGAGGGCCGCAGGCCGGTCGAGTTGTCGGCGGAGGTCCTTAGGCTGGTCGAGTAGTCACCGAGCGCAGCGAGGCGACGTATCGAGACCCCGTTCCCGTCTCGCTACGCTCGCTCACTTCGTGCGCCGACCACTCGACGAACCTGGAGGTCGCGGCGGCCGAAAGCCCTTCTTGGAAGCCAGATGAAGCGCGCCGAAGTCGCCGGCGATCAGCGCCTCGCGCTTGGCTCGCGACCACTTCTGCACCCGCTTCTCCATCCCGTAAGCTTCTTCGATCGATTCGAACTCTTCGGAGAGGACGAGCTCGACGGGTCTTCGGTCACGGGTGTACCGCGCACCTCGCCCCGACTGATGCTGTTCAAAACGGTGGTCGACGTCCCGGGTGCTTCCGACGTAGTAGCTGCCGTCCGCGCATCTGAGGATGTACAAGTAGCCGCGCATGCATCGAGTGTCGGCGTGCGGGTGCGCGTCGGCAACGTCGTTGTCCACAGGGTGGGGCGGGGTCTCGATACGTCGCCTCGCTGGGCTCGGTGACTACTCGACCGGCCTGGTGTGGTGACGGGGTCTGGGGGTGGGGCTTCGGTGTGCGTTTCAGGGTTGTCGAGTAGCCCGTGAACGAAGTGAGCGAGTGTATCGAGATGTCCGGCACGGCGGGGGTCTCGATACGTCGCCTCGCTGCGCTCGGTGACTACTCGATCGGCCTGGGGTGGTGACGGGGTCTGGGGGTGGGGCTTCGGTGTGCGTTTCAGGGTTGTCGAGTAGCCCGTGAACGAAGTGAGCGAGTGTATCGAGATGTCCGGCACGGCAGGGGTCTCGATACGTCGCCTCGCTGCGCTCGGTGACTACTCGACCAGCCTGGGGTGTCGCCTCGCTGGGCTCGGTGACTACTCGACCGGCCTGGGGTTGTGACGGGGCTGGGTGCGGGTCTTCGGTGTGCGTTCCAGGGTTATCGAGTAGCCCGTGAACGAAGTGAGCGAGCGTATCGAGATGTCCGACGCGGCAGGGGGTCTCGATACGCCGCCTCGCTGCGCTCGGTGACTACTCGATCGGCCTGGGGGTGTGACGGGGTCTGGGTGTGGGGCTTCGGTGTGCGTTTCAGGGTTGTCGAGTAGCCCGTGAACGAAGTGAGCGAGTGTATCGAGATGTCCGGCACGGCAGGGGTCTCGATACGTCGCCTCGCTGCGCTCGGTGACTACTCGATCGGCCTGGGGGTGTGACGGGGTCTGGGTGTGAGGCTTCGGTGTGCGTTTCAGGGTTATCGAGTAGCCCGTGAACGAAGTGAGCGAGCGTATCGAGATGTCCGATCCGGCGGGGGTCTCGATACGTCGCCTCGCTGCGCTCGGTGACTACTCGACCAGCCTGGGGCGTCGCCTCGCTGGGTTCGGTGACTACTCGACCAGCCTGGGACGTCGCCTCGCTGGGCTCGGTGACTACTCGACCGGCCTGGGACCTCTACTCGACCAGCGCAGACGACGTCGCCCGGCCGAGGGTCACTCGGCCGGGCGACGTCGATGGCGGGTGGTTCACACCCTGGTGAACTCCGGTTGCAGCAGATCGTGGACCCGGGTGTGCCTGCCCAGCAGGGCCGCCTCCCGGAACTGCAGGAGGATCGCGCCGGTGGGCGCATGGATCACCATGTCGTGTCGCAGCGGCATCTGCAGGAGCGGGCCGCTGCCCTCGCCGCGCGTCCAGCGGGGGACGCCGTCGGCCAGCAGTCGCCGCACGGGGATCGGGTGGATCGAATGCACCTCCGTCGGATCGCGACGAAGCTTGGGCGCGCCGTCCACCACGACCACCACCGGGGTGATGACGAAACCCGAGTCGGTGACGAAGTCGTCGAGCAGACCGGCCACGGACGTCTCGTCGACGGCCAGTCCCACCTCCTCGTGCAGCTCGCGCAAGGCGGCCTGCACGTCGGTCTCGTCCGCGTCGACCTTGCCGCCCGGCAGCGCCCACTGACCGGCGTTGAGTCCCTTGGGAACTCGCTTGATCACCAGGAACTTGGGCTCGGTGCGTCCGGGCGTGCCGGTGAGCACGCACACGACGACCGCGGCACGGCGGCGCGGGTCGGCCGCGGCGCGGCGGGGGAAGTCGGCCAGGTTCGCCGAGATCGTCGCCGCCAGGTCGGAGGTGTCGGGTGTCGTCATCATCGCGGTCATCAGATCGCCGGGCGCTGCTGAAGCGGGACGAAGGAGCCTGCGGCAGTCGCGACCTCGGTCTCCTCGGGAAGCTCCGAGACCTCTTCGAGCGAGCGGCCCTTGGTCTCCGGCGCCATGAACAGGCAGATCACGGCCGCGATGGCGGTCAGGATCGCACCGAAGAGCATGGTGGTGCCGATGCCCAGCTTCGCGATGCTCAGCGGCAGCAGGTACGTGCCGGTGGCGGCGCCGAAGCGGCTGATGCCGGTGGCCAGTCCGACGGCGCTGGCGCGGATCTCGGTGGGGAACAACTCGTTCGGGTAGATCCAGACCAGGATGCTGGGTCCGCCGGAGATGAACGCGTAGGCACAGAAGGCGGCGACGACGAACCACAGCGGACCGCCGGCCCACAGCCACAGACCGGCCAGCGGCACGATCATCAGGAACAGCGGGATCACCGCGACGGGTCGACGACCCGCCCGCTCCACCAGCCACAGCGCCGGAATGGAGCCGGCGACGATGAGTCCGATGATCACCGTCTCGACCATCAGGCCGGTGGGGCCGTCGCCGGAGATCGAGAATCCCTCGAGGATGACCGGCAGGAAGGTGAGCAGGGCGTACAGCGGGGTCACCACGGCCAGATACAGGGCCGAACACATCAGCAGGCGTCTGCCGTACTCGCCGCGGAACATGGCCGCGATCTTGATGTCCTTCTTCGACTCGACGGCCTGGGCGGCGGCGACGGTGAGGTCGGGGCGCACACCGTAGATGTTCTCCATGACGTCCTCGGCCTCGGAGACGCGGCCGTTCTGCATGAGCCAGCGCGGCGACTCGGGGATGCCGCGGCGGATGATCACGACGATCACGCCCAGGATGGCGCTCGAGGCGAGCAGCCAACGCCAGTTCTGGTTGCCGCCGGTGGTGGCGATGACAGCGGCGCCGACGATGTAGGCGGCCACGGCACCGGCCGACCATGCGACCGCCGACATGCCGACCATCGCACCGCGCTTCTTGCTCGGCGTGAACTCGGTGAGCAGCGACGTCGCGATCGGGTAGTCGGCGCCGATCGCGGCACCGATGATGAAGCGCAGCACGATCAGCTGCCACGCCTCGGTGACGAACACCGACATGGCGCAGGCCACCACCAGCACCGTCAGGTCCAGGGCGTACATCTTCTCGCGACCGATCTTGTCGGTCAGGGCGCCGAAGACCGTCGCGCCGAAGAAGATGCCGATCAGCGACGCGGCACCGATCAGGCCCGACTCAGTGGTCGACGGATTGAGGTCGGTGGCCAGGCCGATGAGCGCGACACCGATGATGCTCATCACGTAGCCGTCGAGGAACGGGCCGCCACAGCAGGCGACGAGGAGTTTGGCCATGAACCCGCGCTTGGCGGGCCGGTCCATGACGTCGAGTGGATTCATTGATTGTCTCCATCGTTCGAGGTGCCGTCGTCGATGCAGTTGTTGAGCAGGGCGTAGGAGATCTGCTCGAGCAGCAACGAGGCTGACTGGGAGGAGTCGAGACTGGCCTGCATCACCTGCTTGGTGACAGACATGGTCATGGGGTGGTACTGGCAGAGTTCGCGAGCGACGTCGATCGCGGTGGGGATGTGTTCGCCGGGGGCGCTGAGTTCGGTGATCAGCCCCCAGGCGTCGGCGCGGGCGGCGTCGATCCGGCGTCCACGCAGGACGAGGTCGCGGGCCCGGCCGGCGCCGAGCACCCGGTTGGCCCGGGTGACGCCGCCGGAGGAGGGGAGGATGTTGATGGCCACCTCGGGGAAGCCGAACACGGCGCTGGGATCGGCGACCCGCACATCGGCGGCCAGGGACAGCTCCAACCCGCCGCCGAGGCAGTAGCCCGCCACGGCGACGACGGTGGGCTGGGGCAGCGCTGCGAAGGTCTCGTAGACGTGCCCGGTCTCCCGGTAGTAGCGGGCGATGGCGGCCGGGGTCATCTCGCGCAGTTCGCCGGTGTCGGCGCCGGCGGAGAACACCTTGTCTCCGCCGGTGACGACGACGGCGCGGCTGCCGGTCACCTCGTCGGAGTTCAGAGCCTGCAGCAGTCGTCCCTCCATGTGGGTCGACAGGGCGTTGAGCTTGCGTTCCCGGTTCAGCGTGACGACGGCGACATCCCCTTCGCGCCGAACGTCGACGGTGCCGTCTACG
The DNA here is from genome assembly GCF_039946255.1 of Gordonia aichiensis. Classification (GTDB taxonomy): domain Bacteria; phylum Actinomycetota; class Actinomycetes; order Mycobacteriales; family Mycobacteriaceae; genus Gordonia; species Gordonia aichiensis_A. The sequence goes on from NZ_JBCDWL010000008.1 coordinate 59,652, forward strand.
GGAGTGGTCCCGGCCGCCATCTCGATCAGTTCCCGTCCGCGGCGAACGGGAAGCTGAGCAGGTTCTCCAGACCGCGCTTGTTCGCCTCGTTGGCGATGACCAGGCGCTGGATCTCCGAGGTGCCCTCCCAGATGCGGTCGACACGCAGTTCGCGCCACAGCCGCTCGACCGGGTACTCGCGGATGTAGCCGCGGCCGCCGAAGATCTGGACGGCGCGGTCGGCGACCCGGTTGGACGCCTCCGAAGCGGCGAGCTTCACGGTGGCTGCCTTGGCGTGCAGGGTCTTGCGGACGTCCGGGTCGGACAGGTCGGAGTTGTCGAACTCCCACGCCACCTGGTGGGTGAGGGCGCGGTTGGTGGCGATGTCGGCCACCGAGTCGGCGATCATGCCCTGGATGAGCTGGTAGTTGATCAGCGGCTCGCCGCCCTGCACGCGGTTCTTGGCCCAGTCGACGGCCAGGGTCAGGGCGCGTTCGGCGGCACCGATGGTGCGCGCGCCGATCATCAGGCGCTCCTCGGTGAACCAGTCGCGGGTCAGGTCCAGGCCCTCGCCGATGCCGCCGAGGACGGCCTCGGGACCGACCTTGACGTTGTCGAAGACGAACTCGGGGTGCTCGTAGACGAAGGTGTGGGTGAAGCGGGGGACGTGCTTGATGCTGACGCCGGGGGTGTCCTTGTCGATCAGGAACATGGTCGGCGCGTTCTCGGGCTGCACGTAGGCCAGCACGATCAGGTAGTCGGCGACGTCGCCGACGGTGACGAACCACTTCTCACCGTTGATCAGGTAGCCGTCGCCGTCCGGGGTGGCGGAGGTGGTGGCCGACGAGAAGTCCGAGCCGGCGTCCTTCTCCGAGATGGCGACGGCGTCGCGACGGTCACCCTTGGCGCCCGGGATCAGGTAGCGCTCGATCTGCTCGGGGGTGGCGTGGGCCAGCGGGTTGGCCGGCCGCCAGATGGCGTCCCACAGGGCGCCGGTCAGCTTGCCGAACTCGTCCTGCACGACGACCTGCTCGAGCACGGTGAGGCCGGCGCCGCCGTACTCGACGGGGGTGTTGATGGCCTGCATGCCTGCGTCGAGGACGGCGGCCTTGATGATGGCGTGGGACTCGTCGGACAGGCCGTTGTTCTGCTCGCATTCGAGCTCGAACGGCATGATCGCCTCGGTCAGGGCGCGGGCGCGCTTCTTCAGCTCGGCCAGACGCGGGGTGTAGGCGAATTCCATGGGTTCTTTCCTTCCGAAAAGGGTTGGGGGATTGATGATTGCGGGGGCAGGGGGTCAGGCGAGGACGATGCGGGCGTCGAGGCCCTGGGCGCCGGTCGAGGTCGCCAGCAGCGGGTTGATCTCCAGTTCGGCGATCTCGGGATGGTCGGCGGCGACGGCGGTGATCGCGGCGACGGCGCGCGCCGCGGCGTCGAGGTCGACCGCCGCGCGGCCGCGGACGCCGTGCAGCAGGGCCGCGGCGCGCAGGCTCTCCAGGAGCCTGCGGGCGTCGTCGACCTCGACCGGCGCCAGGGCGAAGGCGACGTCCTTGAGGACTTCGGTGAAGATGCCGCCGAGTCCGACCATCGCGATGGGGCCGAAGCGGGGATCGGTCTGCACGCCGACGATCAGTTCGACGCCGCTGCTCAGGTCGGCCATCTCCTCGACGCAGAACGACGGCGGCGACAGTCGCGTCTGCATGTCGGTGACGGCGGCGTGCACGGCGGCGGCGTCGGCCAGACCGAGGGCCACCCCGCCGGAGTCGGACTTGTGCAGCAGACCCATCGCCTTCACCACGACCGGGAAGCCGATCTGCTCGGCGGCCGCGGCCGCCTCGTCGGCGGTCTCGACCAGGGCGGCGGCACCGAAGTCGACGCCGGCGGCGCGGAACAGTTCGCGCGATTCCCAGTAGCTGTCCGACTCGGCGGGGGTCTGCGCCACCCGGGCCAGGGCGCCGGGGCAGCGCGGCGCGAGTCCGTCGCCGAAGATCGCCAGGGTGCGAGCGGCGTCCTCGACGGCGCTGAACACCGGGATGCCTGCGGCGGCGAGCGCTTTCGCGGCTTCGCTGGCGTGGTGCATGGTGTGCACCACCACCGGCTTGCCGTGGCGGGCGGCCACGGCGGCCATCTCGTGGGCGGTCTCGATCTCCTGGCGCGCCAGGGTTTCGCCGTACCCGCCGTAGCCGCCGAAGTAGCCGGTGACCAGCACCGCGTCGATGGCGTCGTCGCTCAGGATGGTGTCCAGGACGCGGGCGAAGGAGGTGATGTCCTGCTCTCCGGCGCCGGCGAGATCGACGGGATTGCTGACCGCGGCCGACGGCGGCAGCTCCGCGCGCAGCGCCGCCGACACCTGCTCGGCGAACTCGGGGACCTGCAGGCCGGTGGCGTCGACGACGTCGGACCCGACGCCGGCGTGACCGCCGCCGTCGGCCAGCACACCGACCGTGGCGACGCGGCGCGAACCGAAGCTGAGCAGGGCCGCGGCCGCGTCGGCGAGCTGACGCGGGCTCGACACCCGGCGCACGCCCGCGGCCTGGCACGCCGCGGCGATGACCGCGGTGCCCGAGGTGAGGGCGCCGGTGTGCGACGCCGCGCCGCGGATCGAGGCGGCGCTGCCGCCGACGGTGAGCAGCAGGACCGGCTTGCCCGCCGCGGCGGCCGCGGCGGCGGCGTCGACGAAGGCCCGGCCGTCGCCGAAGTCCTCGCAGTACACGGCGATCACGTCGGTGCCCTCGTGGGCGGCGCAGTCGCGGACCACGTCGGCGACGTTGAGGTCGGCCTGGTTGCCGAGCGAGACGAACCGGGAGAAGCCGTGGCCGCGTTCGGCGAGGAAGCCGGCCAGTTCCAGCGCCATGTTGCCGCTCTGCGAGAGCAGCGCCACCCGGCCGGCGGGCAGCTCGTTCGACGCCAGGAACAGGCCGGTGGTGGTGTCCAGGACACCGAGGCAGTTGGGTCCCAGCAGCAGGGCGCCGGCGTCACGGACCTTGGCGACGATCTTGTCCTGCACGGCCCGACCCTCGGCGCCCAGCTCGGCGAATCCGGCGGTGACACCGACGATGGCGCGCGCGCCGGCGGCGAGGGCGTCGTCGACCGCCGCCTCGAAGCCTGCGGCGGGGACGGCGATCGCGACCAGGTCGACCGGCTCGGACAGCTCCGACAGGGCGGTGACGGTGTCGCGGCCGAGGACCTGCTCGCCGCGGCGGTTCACCAGATGGACCGGACGATCGCCGGGCATGCGCAGGGCCTGGACGCTGAGCCAGTTGCCGTACTTCGTCTCGTCGTTGCTGGCGCCGACGATCGCGACCGACTTGGGGTCGAAGAGTGCGGTCAGGTCACGCGTGCTGGTCATCTGAGGTCTCCATTTTGGGTGCGGGGTGGGCGACGCCCCAGTTGTCGGCGCCGCCGTCGATGGCGATGGTGGTGCCGGTGATGTAGCCGGCGGCGGGGGAGGCGAGGAAGGCGATGACGGTGGAGATGTCTTCGGCGGTGCCCAGCCGGCCCATCGGGACCCCGGCCTCCCAGCCGGCGCGGTCCTCGGCGGTGTAGTTGCCCTCCATGCCGGGCGTGGCGATGGTGCCCGCGGCGATGTTGATGGTGCGGATGCCGTAGCGGCTCCACTCCAGGGACAGGCCGGAGGCCAGGTTCTCGAGCGCGGCGCGCGCCGAGGTCGCGTGGACCATCGAGGCGATGCCGCGGCGCGGAGAGAAGCCCATGAAGAAGACGACGCCGCTGCGCTGCGGGATCATCGTGCGCGCCGCGACCTCGCGGGTGACCGTCCACGAGCCGTCGACGGCCAGCCGGTGCACCGCTCGCCATCCCTTGATCGAGATGTCCTCGGCGGGAGCGGAGAACTGGCCGCCCGCATTGTTCACGAGGATGTCGATCCGACCGAAGCGGTCGAGGGCCCGGGTCACCATGTCGGCGACCTGCTCCTCGTCGCGGATGTCGGCGGAGACGGTGAGGACCTGCCCGCCGAGGGCGGCGATCTCGGCGGCGGTCTCCGCGAGGGGTTCGGGGCGTCGTCCGGCGATGACGAGGTCGGCGCCGCAGCGCGCCAGGTCGAGTGCGATGGCCCGGCCGATGCCGGTGCCGCCCCCGGTGACCAGAGCCACCTTGCCTTGGTGCAGGCGGGGGTTCAGGGCATCGATGGCGCCGGGGGTGTCGGCAGCCGATCCACGGGGCTCCATTCGTCCTCCTCGTTCGGGTCGTCGCTGTCGTGCAGCTGGTGTCTGACTGACGCATCAGTTGTATCCTGTGACCTATGCCCTAAGTCAAGCTTTGCATGGTTGGGCTCACGCAAGAATGTGCCGCGAGGTGCGATCGAAGTCGACAAATGCGCAGGCAGAAGCGTGTTACTCGCCGGTTGAAGAATTTTCAGCAAATCCGAAATCGTTCGATGGAATGTCTGACGCGTGCGTCAGATTGCGTTCTGTGGTTGACTGAGTTAGCCGCCTCGATTCGAGGCTCAACGGAAGGAGCGAGGAATGACGGCACAGCTCGAAGACTCGCGACGCGACGCGATTCTCAGCGCCGCGGCAAGGCTGATCGCCGACCGCGGCTACCACGCGGTGCGGATCTCCGACATCGCCAAGGAGGTCGGGACGTCCACCGGCTCGGTGCACTACTACTTCCCCGGGAAGAACGACGTCCTCACCGCGGCACTGCAACACGCGATCGACAACGCGTTCACGCGTCAGGGTGCGGAGTTGAGGGGGATCGCCGACTCCTATCAGCGGCTGCTCACGCTGATCGACATGCAGTTGCCGAGGCTGGGGGAGGTCCGCGACGAGTGGTCGGTGTGGGTTCAGTTCTGGGCCGAGGCCACCATCCGTGCCGAGCTGCGACCCATTCACAACGAGTTCTACGGGCGGTGGCGCGACACCATCCGTCGCATCGTCGAACGCGGTCGGCGCGACGGAGTCTTCCGCGCCGACGTCGATCCGGATCTGGTCGCGCACCGGCTCACCGCGCTCACCGACGGTTGCGCCATCCAGGTCCTCACCGGCGCGCCGGGAATGAACGTGACCGCGATGCGCGAGATCCTGGTCGGATTCGTGCAGGAGTCGCTGCTGCCGTGACCTCGCGGCGCCGCCGTCTGGTGGTCGACTGCCGAAACGACCAGGGGCCCGATCCGCGATGCGGACCGGGCCCCGTTCGGGTTCTGAGTCAGGCGCTGGGTGCGCGAACCACCATCGGGACGCCCGGGAACAGGGCGGCCATCTCCGAGCGGGACTTGCGCAGGGCCGCGGTGCCGTAGCCGTGCTTGCGTGCCGAGGGGCGGATCCAGATGCGGACGTCGACCTCGCCGTTGTTCAGTTCGCCGAAGACGAAGCCGATCTTCGTCGCGCCCTCGATGGCCACCAGCCAGACCGCGTCCTCGGCGTCGACGCGGTCGACGCCCTTCGCGATCTCGTCGCCCACATCGCCGGCCGGTGCGCCGGAACCGTCGCCCGCGACGCCCTGCTCGGCGGTCCGCTCGGCGAACAGGTCGGCGTCCTCGTCGGCGGAGAAGGGGCGCAGATCGAGGGTGTCGCCGGAGCTGGCCGGGCGCTCGGCGAGGGTGAAGGTGATGGCCTCGTTGAGGTTGTCGAGCTCGGCCTGATTGCTGCGCCGCTCGGCCTTGGTGAGCTGGTAGAACGACATGTTCAGCACCGCTTCGGCACCCAGCTCGGACTTGCCGAGCAGGTCGGCGATCGCGGCGACGGCGGCCGTGCGGTCTTCGGCGTCCACGATGGCGTCAAGGACCTCGTGGCGGCGCTCGAGGGCGGTCAACAGGGCATCGGTGATGTCTCGGCGGGTTGCTGCCTGGTCCAGATCAGTCATATCTCGATAGTAGGTCCGATCACGGCCGAGCGGCAGACCTTTGTGGCGAGCAGGCGTGTTCCGCGCAGGCCGGCGGCGAGAAGGGGAAATGCCGTCACTTGTTGTCGGACAATCGAATTCGCGCAAGACCTTCCGAAATACTAGAACACGTTCTAGTATGCGGTTCATGGAACCTGCCTGCGGTGTCGACGATCTGCTGTACAACCCCGTCCATCTCGGCGACTTGATGGTCGCCGCGCTGCGTCGTCACCGCGACAAACCGGTTCTCCGGCTCGGGAGCACCGAGCTCACCGGCGCGCAGATGGCCGAGCAGATCAGCCGGTACATCCAGGCGATCGAAGCCGCGGGCGCCGGCACCGGAACGGCGGTGGGACTGCTGGCCCTGAACCGGCCCGAGGTGCTCTTCGTGATCGGCGCCGGCCAGACGCAGGGCTGGCGACGGACCGCGCTGCACCCGCTCGGTTCGCTCGACGACCACGCCTACGTCCTGTCCGACGCCGGCGTGTCGACGCTGATCATCGACCCGAATCCGATGTTCGTCGAACGCGCCGTCGCGCTCGTCGAGCGCGTCGAGAGCCTCAAGCAGGTCCTCACCCTGGGACCGGTGCCCACCGAGCTCGCCGACGTCGGCCACGACATCATCGAGGCCGCGGCCACGTATCGGCCGCAGGAGCTCGTCGCCGCGGTCCTGCCGCCCGAACACGTCGTGTCCATCACCTACACCGGCGGCACCACCGGCAAGCCGAAGGGAGTGATCGGCACCGCGCGCGCGATGTCGACGATGACCCAGATCCAGCTGGCCGAGTGGGAGTGGCCGGAGCGTCCGCGGTTCCTGATGTGCACCCCGCTCTCGCACGCCGGCGCGGCGTTCTTCTCGCCCACCCTGATCAAGGGCGGCACGATGGTCGTCCTCGGGAAGTTCGATCCGGCCGAGGTGCTGGAGACCATCGAGCGGGAGAAGATCACCGCGACCATGCTGGTGCCGTCGATGATCTACGCGCTGATGGATCATCCGGATTCGCACACGCGCGACCTGTCGTCGCTGGAGACGGTGTACTACGGGGCCTCGCCCATCAACCCGGTGCGGCTGGCGGAGGCGATCGAGCGGTTCGGGCCGATCTTCGCCCAGTACTACGGGCAGTCCGAAGCCCCGATGGTCATCAGCTACCTGCGCAGAGACGAGCACGACAAGGCGCGCCTGGGCAGCTGCGGCCGACCGTCGGCGTTTCTGCGCACCGCGCTGTTGGACGCCGAGGGCAATCGCGTGCCGCGCGGCGAGCCGGGCGAGATCTGCGTGTCGGGACCGCTGCTGGCCGGCGGCTACCTGGGCCTGCCCGAGCAGACGGCGCAGACCTTCACCGACGGCTGGCTGCACACCGGCGACGTCGCCCGCGAGGACGAGGACGGTTTCTGGTTCATCGTCGACCGCACCAAGGACATGATCGTCTCGGGCGGATTCAACGTCTTTCCGCGCGAGGTCGAGGACGTGATCGCCGAGCATCCGGCGGTCGCGCAGGTGGGCGTCGTCGGCGTCCCGGATGAGAAGTGGGGCGAGGCCGTCACCGCCGTCGTCGTGCTGCGGGCCGACGCCGATTCGAGTGAGGCGGGCAGAGCGCAGATCGCCGCCGACCTGCAGTCGGCGGTCAAGGAGCGCAAGGGGGCCGTGCAGGCGCCGAAGCAGGTGATCTTCGACGACGCGCTGCCGCTGACGGCGCTCGGCAAGCCCGACAAGAAGGCGCTGCGGGCCCGATTCTGGGGTGAGCGCGGACGGGCGGTGGGCTGACGGTGGCCGACGAGGAGACCGACCCGGCCGGACCGGAGCTGACGGTGGTCGCAGACATGGACCTGTGCGAAGGCTACGGCGAATGCGTGAAGGCGGCGCCGGAGTTCTACGCGTTCGACGACGACGGCTTCGTCTCGATCGCCGATCCGCACGTCCCGCCCGAGGCGGAGGGTCGGGTCATCGCCGGCGTGCGCCGCTGTCCCAAATCTGCGCTGACCCTCCTCGCCGACGGAAAGCCCGTCGAACTTCCCTGACCTGGATTCGGGGGCGGGTCGTCCCCAGGGTCATCGAGTAGCCGGAGGACGAAGTCATCGGGCGTATCGAGATGCGGCTGGTCGTCTCGATACGCCGCCTCGCTGCGCTCGGTGGCTACTCGACAACCCTGTGGGGATGCGTCGTTGAGCCCCCAGGCTGCTCGACAAGCCTGTGGGGGTGCGTCCTCCCAGCCTGCTCGACAAGCTTGTGGGTGCGTCGTCCCTGGCTGCTCGACAAGCCTTTGGGGTGTGTCGTCCCCAGGGTTATCGAGTAGCCGGAGGACGAAGTCATCGGGCGTATCGAGATGCGGCTGGTCGTCTCGATACGCCGCCTCGCTGCGCTCGGTGGCTACTCGACAACCCTGTGGGGATGCGTCGTTGAGCCCCCAGGCTGCTCGGAAAGCTTGTGGGGGCGCGTCGTCCCTGGCTGCTCGACAAGCTTGTGGGGGCGCGTCGTCCCTGGCTGCTCGACAAGCTTGTGGGGGCGCGTCGTCCCTGGCTGCTCGACAAGCCTGTGGGTGCGTCGTCCCCAGGGTTATCGAGTAGCCGGAGGACGAAGTCATCGGGCGTATCGAGATGCGGCTGGTCGTCTCGATACGCCGCCTCGCTGCGCTCGGTGGCTACTCGACAACCCTGCGGGGTGCGTCGTCCCTACCCCGGGGCGACTACGCGGGGGCGCAGACGACTACCGGGATGGTGCGGTCGGTCCAGGCGGCGTAGGTGTCGAAGTCGGCGTAGAGCTCGACCAACTGCGGCCACAGGCGGGCGCGTTCGGCGTCGTCGGCGATCCGGGCGAGGTAGGCGCGCTCGTCGTCGCCGATCTGGATGCGGACCGCGGGTTCGTCGCGCACGTTGTAGTACCAGGACGGGTTCTTCGGGAAACCGCCCTGCGAGGCGACGAGGACGATCGCGTCGCCGTCGCGCAGGAACAGGAGCGGCACGGTCCGCTCCTGTCCCGAGCGGCGTCCGACGGTGGTGAGCAGGCAGACCGGGGCCGGCTTGCTCAGGGCCGCGCCCACCCGCCAGGTTCCGCCCAGTTTGCCGCGCGTGAGCCGATAGAGCCGGGTGTTGAGTCGTGACCCGACTTTGATCAGGTGCGCGACGATGGGCGAATCGAGTTGCGAGGGGCGCGAATTCGGGTCCAACTCAGATGCGCTCGATGATCGAGGCCGTCGACAGGGCGCCGCCTGCACACATGGTGACCAGCGCGGTCTGCTTGTCGCTGCGCTCGAGCTCGTGCAACGCGGTGGTGAGCAGGCGCGAGCCGGTGCTGCCGACCGGGTGACCGAGAGCGATGGCGCCGCCGTTGACGTTCACCTTGTCCATGTCGGCGTCGAAGACCTGGGCCCAGCTCAGGACGACGGAGGCGAAGGCCTCGTTGATCTCGACGACGTCGATGTCGTTCAGGCTCATGCCCGAGCGTTCCAGCACGCGCTCGGTGGACTGCACCGGACCGTCGAGGTGGTAGTACGGCTCGGCGCCGACCAGCGCCTGGCTGACGAAGCGGGCGCGCGGGGTCAGGCCGAGCGCCTTGGCCTTGTCCTCGTCCATGATCAGCAGGGCGGCGGCACCGTCGGAGATCTGCGAGGAGTTGCCGGCGGTGTGGATGCCGCCCTCGATGACCGCCTTGAGGTTGCCGAGCGATTCCAGGGTGGTCTCGCGCAGGCCCTGATCGCGGTTGACCTCGAGGATCTGGCCGGTGAGCTCGCCCTCCCGGGTGCGTTCGGGGGCCTTGACGGTGAGGACCTCGCGGTCGAACCGGCCCTCGTCCCACGCGCGCTTGGCGTTGGCCTGCGAGCGGACGCCCAGGGCGTCGACGTCGGCGCGCGTGATCCCGCGGCGCTTGGCGATGCGCTCGGCGGCGTCGAACTGGTTGGGCATGTCGATGTCCCACGATGCGGGACGACGCGGGCCTGCCTCGGTGCCGACATTGGCGCCCAGCGGCACGTGCGACATGCATTCGACGCCGCAGGCGACGCCGACGTCGATGGTGCCGGTGGCGATCAGGCCGGCGATCAGGTGATTGGCCTGCTGCGCCGAACCGCACTGGCAGTCGACGGTGGTCGCGCCGGTCTGCCAGGGCAGTCCCGAGTGCAGCCACGCGGTGCGCGTGACATTGTTGCCCTGCTCGCCGACCTGCATGACGCAGCCGCCGATGACCTGCTCGACGAGTGCGGGGTCGATGCCCGCGCGCTCGATGACACCGCGCTGTGCGGCGCCGAGGATCTCTGCTGCGTGCAGGCCCGACAGCCATCCGTTGCGCTTGCCGATCGGGGTGCGAACCGCCTCGACGATCACTGGTACGCCCATGCCATCTCCTTCGAAAAAATCGTCTTCTGAGTCAAAACTAGAACAAGTTCTTGTTCACGTCTATCCAGTGTGGCAGAGTGTCAGTTACGCAAATTGTAACGGGTTCTCGTTCTGTCCGGGGGCCTGTACTTGGCAAGAGAAACGAGGTGATGACGTGACCCAGACGCAGAACGACAGCGCGTCCGGCACGTGTCCGTTCATGCATCAGGAGGGCTGGGACTTCACCAACCCGGACCTGCTGATGGAGGGCATTCCGGTCAAGGAGTTCGCTGAGCTGCGCAAGACCGCCCCCGTGTGGTGGAACGCTCAGCTCCCCGGAAAGGGCGGCGGCTTCCACGACGGCGGCTACTGGGCCATCACGAAGCACGAACACATCCGTGAGATCTCCAAGAACGCGGACGACTGGTCGGCGAACGAGAACGGCGTCATCATCCGTTTCGAGGACGACATGGACCCCGAGCAGATCGAGGTCACCAAGGCGCTGCTGATCAACCACGATCCGCCCGAGCACACCCGCCTGCGCAAGGTCGTCTCGCGCGCCTTCACACCGAAGGCCGTCCACGCGCTGGAGGAGAAGCTCGACGAGGCCGCGCGCAAGATCGTGCAGAAGGCCGCGGACGAGGGCAAGGGCGACTTCGTGCACCAGGTGGCCGTCGACCTGCCGCTCCTGGCGATCGCCGACCTCCTCGGCGTGCCCGAGGAAGACCGGATGAAGCTGTTCGACTGGTCCAACTCGATGATGAACGCCGACGACCCCGAGTTCACCACCGACCCGCTGGTCGCGAACATGGAGATCCTCGGCTACGGCTACAAGATGGCCGAAGAGCGCAAGGCCTGCCCGGCCGACGACATCGTCACCCAGCTCATCGAAGCTGACATCGACGGTCACGGTCTGACCGAGGCTGAGTTCGGCTTCTTCTTCATTCTGTTGACGGTCGCAGGCAACGAGACCACGCGCAACGCGATCACCCACGGAATGAACGCTTTCCTGGAGAATCCCGATCAGTGGGAGCTCTTCAAGAAGGAGCGGCCCGCCACCGCGGTCGACGAGATCGTCCGTTGGGCGACCCCCGTCAACGTCTTCCAGCGGACCGCCAAGCGCGACACCGTCGTCGGCGGCGTCGACATCAAGGCAGGCCAGCGCGTCGGCATGTTCTACGGTTCGGCGAACTTCGACGAGGACGTCTTCGACGATCCGTTCACGTTCAACATCCTGCGCGACCCGAACCCGCACGTCGGTTTCGGCGGCAACGGCACGCACTTCTGCATCGGCGCCAACCTGGCCCGCATGGAGATCAACCTGATGTTCAACGCGCTCGCCGACCTGGTTCCCGACATCACCAAGCTCGACTCGCCGCGCCGCCTGCGTCACGGCTGGATCAACGGCATCAAGGAACTCCAGGTCGACTACGGGACGGGCAAGTGACCGAGGCGCCCGCCTACCTGAACATCGACCGCGAGCGTCATCCGGCCGTCCTGGCCGGGCGACGCTCGCGGGAGGCCGTGCAGGCACGCGACAAGGCGGCCTGGTTGGCGAACTTCGCCGCCGACGGGTCCGTGGAGGACCCGGTGGGACCGTCGATGTTCGACGAAGAGGGTAGGGGCCACCGGGGCGCCGAGGAACTGTCGGCGTTCTGGGACAAGACGATCGGCACGACCGAGAAGATCGACTTCGTCTTCGACAAGGAGATCATCTGCGGCGACGAGGTCGCCTACATCGGCAAGATCGTCACCTACATCGGCGGCCACATCACCGAGTCGGACGGCGTGTTCACCTACAAGGCCGACACCGCCGGCGACCTGGTCGCACTCCGCGCCTTCTGGGAGGTCGAGGCGACGATGAAGTCGCTGCGCCCGCAGTAGGACCGAACGTGCCCGGGCGCATCACCCGTCAGCCCGGCGCGAGACACCGTGAGGCCCGACGACCGAGATGGTCGTCGGGCCTCACGGCGTTCGCGGGGTGCCTACTCGACGGCCGTCGCCCGGTCGGCGTCCTTGCCGGTGGCGGCCTTGAGCAGATGGGTGTCGGCGGCCAGGACACCGTGGCCGACGAAGCCGACGGCGATGAGGCCGGCGATCAGTGCGAGCGGAAGCTCGTAGCCGCCGTCGGAGGCCCAGAAGCCGGCGTCGACGTGCGCGATGAGGATGGCGCCGATCATGTCCAGGATCAGGATCACCGACACGACCGGAACGGCGAGGCCGACGATCAGCAGCGCGCCGCCGACGGTCTCGGCCAGGGCGGCGAGCCATGCCGAGACGGTGGGCAGCGGCGCGCCCATCGCGTCGAAGCCCGCGGCGACGTTGTCCATGCCGTTGACGAAGAACTTCTGGCATCCGTGGGCCAGGAAGATCACGCCGAGAATCACCCGGGCGATGGTGGTTGCCAGGTTCTGGCCGGTCTTGACAGCGGTCATGGCGAGCAGTCTCCTTGCGGTTCAGGTTCGGTGGTCGCCGAGGGGCGCCCCCTATCCGAAGATTCGGAATCCCTGAGATTCAAACACTTACTTTTCGTAAGTTCAACCGGTCGGAGCTAGAGTCGAGCCATGATTCCGTTCAACGTGTTCGCGAAGAACTGCCCGTCGCGGCAGGTATTTTCGCATGTCACGGGACGTTGGGGGTCGCTCGTGCTGGGCCGGCTGACACCGGAGCCGCAGCGTTTCTGTGAATTGCGTGTGCAAATCGAAGGGATCAGCGATCGCATGCTGACGCAGACCCTGAAGACCCTTGTCAACGACGGTCTCGTCGCTCGGACGATGTCGGACGGCCGACCGTCGCATCCGGAGTACGCGCTCACCGCCGCGGGCGCGGAAGTGGCGCACGCCGTGCGTGCACTGGTGGTCGCGGTGCAGGACAACATGCCCGCGCCTGCGGTCGATTAGGGGCGTCGGTCGGTCGGGAGCGTCGGTCGGGGTTGCCGACGGGTGCGACCCCGCCCGTCCCGCACGCATTCGTCAAACGCGCGGGTGGGCGGGGGTCGCGACTGTCGGCGAGCGCCGGGCCGTCAGGGCTTGTCGACGCCGACCACCCACATGGAGAAGTACTGCGAGCCGCCGCCATAGGCGTGGCCGAAGGCCTTGCGGACGTCGGGCACCTGGTGATCGCCGCCCTTGCCCATCACCTGGATGGCGGCTTCGGCGCAGCGGATCATCCCCGACGCGCCGATCGGGTTGGACGAGAGGACGCCGCCGGAGGCGTTGACCGGCAGCTTGCCGCCGATCTCGGTCTCGCCGGCCTCGGTGAGCTTCCAGCCCTCGTACTCGGGCACGAATCCCAGGTTCTCCAGCCACATCGGCTCGAACCAGGAGAACGGCACGTAGATCTCGGCCGCGTCGATCTCCTCGAGCGGGTTCGTGATGCCGGCGTCGCGCCACAGTGCCGCCGACGCATCGCGTCCGGCCTGCGGGCTCACCACGTTACGGTGCGAGTACGACAGCGGCTCGGTCCGCATCGCGGTGGCATGGACCCACGCCACCGGGCGGCCCTCGGCGAGCGAGTCGTCGGCGCTGCGCTCGTCGCCCAGAACGACCGCGCAGGCGCCGTCGGACGACGGGCAGGTCTCGTCGAACCGGATGGGGTCCCACAGCATCTGCGAGGCCATCACCGACTCGACGGTGATGTCGGGCTGATGCAGGTGCGCGAGGGGATTGCGGGCGCCGTTGCGGCGATCCTTGGCTGCGACCATCGCGCCGATGTGCGCCGGCGCCTCGGAGTTGTGGATGTACGAGCGCACGTGCGGGGCGAAGAAGCCGCCCGCGCCGGCGCCGACCGGCATGGTGAACGGCACCGGGATCGACAGCGCCCACATGGCGTTCGACTCCGACTGCTTCTCCCACGACACCGCGAGCACCCGGCGGTGGATGCCGCTGCCGACCATCGACGAGCCGACCACGGCGGTGGAGGCCCCGACCGAACCGGCGGTGTGCACGCGGATCAGCGGTTTGCCGACGGCGCCGATGGACGCGGCCATCGACAGTTCCGGCATCATCGAGCCCTCGAACATGTCCGGCGCCTTGCCGATGACGACGGCGTCGATGTCGGCCATCGTCAGCCCGGAGTCGGCGAGGGCACGGTCGATGGCCTCGCGGACCATGCCCGCCATCGTGACGTCGCCGCGCTTGGCGACGTACTTGGTCTGTCCGGTGCCCAGGACGGCGACGCGATTGCGGCCCATCAGTTCTCTCCTCCTGCAAGTGCGACGACCATGTTCTGCTGCAGCAGCGGTCCGGCGGTCGCGTGTGCGACGGCGGTGCCCGCATTGCCGGTCAGGATCTCGTGCGCGGCATAGCCGATGCGCTGCAGACCGGCGGTGAACAGGGCGTTCGCGGTCAGTGCGCCGCCCGACGGGTTCACCCGGGTGCCCTCGCCGAAGCCGAGCTCGCGCGCCACGATCAGCTCCTGGTGGGTGTATGGCGCGTGGATCTCGGCGACGTCGACGTCGCGCGAACGGTCGCCGAAGGCGACGGAGGCGGCCTTGGCCGTCGACTCCGAACGGGTCAGGTCACGGGCGCCGAAGTTCGGCGTCTCGATGCGGTGATCCCAGCCGGTGATCCAGGCGGGGTTCGCCACCAGTTCGCGGGCCCGGTCCTCCGAGGCCAGGATCACCGCGGCGCCGGCGTCGGCGTAGGGCGCGATGTCGTGGGCGCGCAGCGGGTCGGCCACATAGTCGGTGGCCAGCAGCTCGTCGACCGACCGGCCGGTGGTGCGTGCGGCGACGCCGGCCATGTCGGCCTCGGTCCAGGCGCCGGAGGTCAGACCGGCGCGGGCCTGCAGGCCCGCCAGCGAGCGGGCGTCGGGCCACAGCGGGGCCACGTTGTAGGTGTCGGTCTGCATGGCCTGGATGCGGTCGGAGTCGCCGGCCGACGACTTGCCGAAACCGTAGGCCAGGGCGACGTCGACCTCGCCGGTGGCGATCTTGATCCACGCCTCGTACAGCGCCCACGCGCCGTCCATCTCGACGTGCGACTCGTTGATCGGCGGTACGGCGCCGATCGCGTCGATCGCCGAGATGAACGAGAACGCGCGGCCGGCGAGGTAGTCGGACGAGCCGCTGCACCAGAAGTCGATGTCGGTGCGGCTGATGCCGAGGTCGTCGTACAGCTTGCTGAAACAGGGGACCAGCATCTCGACGCCGTTGGTGGTGCCGGTGGTCGCGGGGACGTTGGCGCTGTGCGCGAAGCCCACGACGGCGATGCGGGGCAGTTGTGAATTGCTCATTTCGATGCCTGATTTCCTTCCGAGCGTCAGAGGTGGTTCCGGTACGACTCGAAGTCGGCGTCCGGCTCGCCGCTCGGGGCGAAGTGGCTGACATTGCGCATCGTGTGATCCCATTCGGCCTCGGGACGCCACACGGCCTTCACACGCATGCCCATGCGGACGTCCTCGGCCGCGGTGTCGAGCACCAGGTGCAGGAACGGGATGTCGGCGCCGTCGAGCAGCACGTAGGCCGCGACGTACGGCGGCTTGATCTGCTGACCCAGGAAGGGCACGTTGACGATGCAGAAGGTGGTGATGGTGCCGGTCTGGGCCAAGGTCACCCGCTCCACCGTGGGGCTGCCGTCGGACGGGCTCACGTAGCGGGGCGGGAAGTAGACCTCGCCGGTCTGCACGCGTCCGCCGATGAACTCGCCGGCCTTGAGACCCTCCAGGTACCAGGTCTCGGCCTCGGTTGCCGAGTGCATGATCGTCGTGGTGATCGGCGTCTGGGTGATCACGTTCCCGGCGTCGTCGACGGTCATCTCGCCGGTCGGCGCGGGCGCCTGCGAGGCCTGTTCGCCGAGGCTGAAGTGCGCGATGTCGGTGATGACGCCGGTACGGACGGTGTTCCAGACGGCGTGCACGCGGGCGCCGACGCTCATCTGGTCGGGGCTCTGCGCGTCGACCACGTGCAGCATGGCGGTGTCGGCGCCGTCGAGCTTGATCAGCGCGAAGGCGAACGGCCGGTCGAGCGGCTGGCCGGGCAGCGGAGTCGGCTCCCACGACCAGCTCTGCACGGTGCCGACGCTGCCGACCTCGACGAGGTCGGTGCTGAGGGCGCCGGTGATCGGGTCGAACTCGTCGGGCGGGGTGGTGACGCGACCGTCGGAGCCGCGACTGCCCAGGAGGCGTCCGTCGCGCAGGGCGAGGGCGAACTGTGACAGGACCGGTCCGAGCGAGCGCGTGTAGGCGAAGGTGTTCGTGAGTTCCGCGGACAGGATCGGTGACTGCGGCTCGGGTACCTGCACCTCGGGTGTGGTGGGGATTGCACTATGGGACACTCAACAACTAGAACATGTTCTAGTTGCTTGCCGCAAGCATTTGTCGGAAAGGTGTCCAGATGAAACTCGGCCTCCAACTGGGTTATTGGGGCGCGCAGCCGCCTGCTGACGTGCCCGAACTGCTCTCGGCGGCGGAGGGCGCAGGGTTTGACGCGGTGTTCACCGCCGAGTCGTGGGGGTCGGACACCTACACGCCTCTGGCCTGGTGGGGCGCGGCCACGTCGACCCTGCGGCTGGGGACCGCCGTGTCGCAGCTGTCGGCCAGGCCGCCGACCACCCTGGCGATGGCCGCGCTGACGATCGACCACCTGTCGGGCGGCCGGCACATCATCGGCCTCGGCGTGTCCGGACCGCAGGTGGTCGAAGGCTGGTACGGGCAGCCCTTCGGCAAGCCGCTGGCCCGCACCCGCGAATACGTGCAGGTGGTGCGCGACGTCCTGGCGCGGGAATCGGCCGTGGTCAACGACGGTCCGCACTATCCGCTGCCGCTGCGCGAGTCGGCGACCGGCCTCGGGAAGCCGCTCAAGCCCATCACCCATCCGCTGCGCGCCGACATCCCGATCTGGCTCGGTGCCGAGGGGCCGCGGAACGTCGCGCAGACCGCGGAGATCGCCGACGGGTGGTTGGCGATCTTCTACACGCCGCGACTGGCGGGCATGTACGACGAATGGCTCGACGAGGGATTCGCCCGCTCGGGCGCCCGGCGGTCGCGGGCCGACTTCGAGATCTCGGCGACCGTGCAGTGCGTGATCACCGACGACGTCGCCGCCGCGATCGATCGCTACCGGCCGTCGACCGCGCTGTACGTGGGCGGGATGGGGGCGGCGGGGAAGAACTTCCACGCCGACCTGTACCGCCGAATGGGCTACGGCGCCGTCGTCGACGACATCGGTCGCCTGTTCCGCGCCGGCCGCCGGGACGAGGCGCTGGCCGCGGTCCCGGACGAGATGGTGCGCGAGACGATGCTGGTCGGCACCGCCGACGAGGTCCGCGAGCAGATCAAGGTCTGGGAGGCTGCCGGCGTCACCATGCTGATGGTGACGACCAAGGACGTCGCGACGGTCCGGGCGCTGGGTGAGCTCGTGTAGCTCGCACTACCAACGCGTATGTGGCGAGGTCTGGCGCAGAAGTGGCCTTCTCGCCGAATTACGCGTTGGTAATGCGGGGCAACGGCCGCAGGTGGACCCGGCGGCGGATCAGTTCCATCAGCAGCGGCTCGATGAGACGCCACTGGTAGACGACCTGTTGAAATGTCAGGCGGACGACGTTGTAGCCGAGAGCGTGTGCGCGCAGATCGCGGAGCCGGTCGTTCTCGAACGTGTCCGGATCGGCGTGATAGGCGTAGCCGTCGACCTCGATGATGAGCGACTCGCCGACGAGCAGATCGACCCGGCCGACGCCGACGATGTTCACCTGCGGGCGGATTCGCAGATTCGGCCGGGCGATGCGCAACCGCACCATCGACTCCGTGCCGGACTCCGCTCGGCCGTCGCACCGGTCGAGGGTCTCGTGCAGTCGTCGCGACGCGGCGGTGAACAGTGTGGCGAGTTCGATCGGCGACACCAGCCTCTTATTGAGTACGGAGTCGCACACCACGACGAAGTCCTCCGACGGAAGGCATTTGGCCGCGTGCTGCAGTGAGGTGGTCAGATCGTCGACGGCGCCGGCCTCCGCGGGCTGGCGTCCCGCCCGGCGGCACCACGTCGGATGCAGTCGTGCGACGGCGTCATTTCCCCGGAGATGCGTGCGGTCGGTGGGCGGTGTCCAGACACCGAACTTCGCCAGCGCAGACGCGCAGCTCAACACCCCGCCGGCGGAGACGGCGCGGGCGGTCTCCGGATCCGCGTCGGGGGTCGCGTACCAACCGTGACGCAGCTTGAGCAGCCTGCCGTCTCGAATCGCCTTGTCGATCTCGCTTCGCGGCGCAAGCGCGCACAGCTGTCCCCACCTGAATACCCCCGTGTTCATGGAGGCAGTGTGCGCCATCGGCGCGGCTCAGTCGGTCATTCGCTGGGTTCGGCCGGAATCTGTGGATAGAGTCCGCGCACTACCAATGCGTAATCCGGCGAGAATCGGAGAGGGCTCGGTCGAGACGGCGCCACATACGCGTTGGTAATGCGAAGTCAGGGGGCGACGACGGTCCCGCCGCAGGTGCGCGCGGGGATCGACCAGAGGGCGTTGCGATTGACGGTGCTCAGCGTCAGCTTCACCTTTCCGGGGCCGAACTCGGCGGTCGGGAGGGAGAAGTTGTGCACGCCGGTGTTGGGCGGGCGAACGCGACTGTGGTCGACGAGAGTTCCGTGCCGACCGGTCTGAAGATTGTGCCAGGACAGGCGGGCGACGGAATCGTATCCGACGCCGATCCAGAGGCTGCCGTAATCGATCTGGAGATAGGTGGTGCCCGCGTAGTCGGACACGATCGCGCGCGAGGGCAGGTAGGGGAGGTCGACGATGTTCGGGCTGATGTTCGCGCAACCGTGGAGCGGAAACTCACGGGCGTCGGCGCGTGCCTGACCAGCGGTGACGGAGGTGAAGGTGGAAGCGGTGGTGGCTGCGGCGACGACCAGCGCCGCCAATCGGGTGCGGGTGCGTGAAGGCATGGATCTCTCCTCAGCGGGTGCTTCGGGTGTGTTCTGCTTCGTGCCGGGTATGTCGTTCTCGAATGTGTCGATGTTAGCCCGTTCGGCCGACAGCCGTTGGCGATCTCGGTCGCGGCGGGCGTCGCGTCGGCCGAATGGTCGATACGATTCGAGGAAATAATCCCCTTTGAGAAGGAATGTCGATGTCCTCTTCGCTACCGTTCACCGACAACTATCGGGACCTCTCCAACAGTGACGGCTACCAGTTCGAGTTCCGATGCGAGCGGTGCGGCAACGGTTACCGGTCGGCGTTTCGTCGCAGCATGCGCAAGACGGGCGGTGCGCTGCTGCGCGGGGTGAGCGGCTTCCTCGGCGGCCGCACCGCGTCGCTGGCCTACCAGGCGAGCACGGCCCTCGACCGCGGCACCAACTCGACCGAGAAGGACTCGGCGATGCGGGTGGCCGTCGAGGAGATCTCGCCGCAGTTCACCCAGTGCCGCGGTTGCGGCGACTGGGTGTGCGGGCAGATCTGCTGGAACGACGCGGTGGGGCAGTGCGCTCGCTGCAGCCCGATTCAAGCCGAGCAGCTGGCGCAGCTGCAGGCCCAGGCGCGGCAGGAGCAACTGCGCGACGCGCTGCGCAACACCTCGCTGATCGACGGCGTCGACGTGGCGCAGCAGTCGGTCACCCGCTGCCCCAGCTGTCAGGCGGCCGCGTCGGGCGGCAAGTTCTGCGGCAGCTGCGGCTCGGCGTTGGCTCCGACGCGTTCCTGCGGCGGGTGCCAGGCGTCGAATCCGCCCGGCGCGGTCTTCTGCTCGGAGTGCGGCCACGGCTTGATCTGACCCGGACGGATCCGGGTTCCGGCCGGCGACGGACGGAGCCCGGGCGCCTACTCCCCGGTGAACTCCGGCTTCTGCCGGTTGGCGAAGGCGCGCGGACCGATCTTGGCGTCCTTCGACTGGAAGACCTTGGCGCCGAGTTCGGCGTCGATCTTGAAGGCCTCCTCTTCGTGCAGACCCTCGCTGTCGCGGATGGTCTTGAGGATGGCCTGGACGGCGAGGGGGCCGTTGGCGGCGATCTGGTCGGCGATCTCGAGGGCCTTGTCGAGCGCGGTGCCATCGGGCACCACGTAGCCGACCAGGCCGTACTCCTTGGCCTCGTCGGCGGTGATGTGGCGGCCGGTCAGGAGGATGTCGGCGGCGATCGTGTACGGAATCTGCCGGACGAGGCGGACGGCGCTGCCGCCGAGCGGGAACAGGCCCCACTTGGCTTCGGAGACGCCGAACTTCGCGCTCTGGGCGGCGACGCGGATGTCGGTGCCCTGCAGGATCTCGGTGCCGCCGGCGATCGCTGGGCCCTCGACGGCCGCGATCAGCGGCTTCGACAGTCGCCGTCCCTTCAGCAACGCGGGGAGCCTGGTCAGGTCCCAGCCGCCCTTGGCGAACTTGTCGCCGGGCGCCGACTGATTCATCGCCTTGAGATCGGCGCCGGCGCAGAAGTAGCCGCCCGCGCCGGTCAGGATCGCCACGCGGATGTCGGGGTCGGCGTCCACCTGATCCCAGGCCTGCTCCATGATCCGCATCATCGGCCCCGAGAGCGCGTTGCGTGCCTGCGGACGGTTCATCGTCACGATCAGCACGTGGCCGCGCTTCTCGACGAGACATTCCGGGGCGTCGATGGTCGCTTCTGTGCCCTCTGCGGTCATCTTTCCTCCTGGTGTCGCGGAAATCCTTGCCGCGAACAGTAACACGTTCTAGTTTTGACGCATGGCCTTCACTGTTGCAGACCTGTTCGAGCATGCGGTCGATCTGATGCCCGACCGCGTCGCCCTGGAATCGGGAGACCGTTCGCGGACCTACGCCGAGCTCGACGCCCGCGCCAACGCGCTGGCGCACCGGCTCCGCGAACTGGGTGTGCAGCCCGGGGATGCGGTGGGCCTGTACAGCAGAAACACCATCGAATCGGTGGAGGCGATGCTGGCCATCTTCAAAGCCCGCGCCGTGATGGTGAACGTCAACTACCGGTACGTCGAGAGCGAATTGGAGCACATCTTCGTCGACTCGCAGATGAAGGTGCTGATCCACGAACGGCAGTACACGCCGCTGGTGTGCAACGTGTTATCGAAATCGACCACCGACATCACACACCGGATCGTCGCCGACGACGGCTCGCAGGTGCCGATCGAGTGCGGAGACGACGACGCGGTGAGCGGATTCGAGCAGGCGATCGCCGCAGGCTCGCCCGAGCGCGACTTCGAAGAACGCTCCAGCGACGACCTCTACATGCTCTACACCGGCGGCACCACCGGAAAGCCGAAGGGCGTGGTGTGGCGGCAGGAGGACATCTGGCGGGTGCTCGGCGGCGGCATCGACTGGTACACCGGCCGACCGATCGAAGACGAATGGGAGCACGCGCGGGCCGGCGCCGAAGGCGGCCAGCTGGTCCGCTTCGCGATCCCGCCCTTCATCCACGGCGGCAGCCAGTGGGCGGTGTTCCAGTCGCTGTTCGCCGGCGGGAAGGCCGTCGTCTACCCCGACTTCGATCCGGTCGCCGTGTGGGAGGCCGTGGAGCGACACGGCGTGCACGTCGTCTTCATCACCGGCGACGCGATGGCCCGGCCGATGATCGAGGCGCTCGAAGCCGGCGACTACGACACCTCGACGGTGGTCTCGGTGGCCTCATCGGCCGCGCTGTTCTCGGCCGCGGTCAAGGAACGCTACCTGGAGGCCTTCCCGAACGCGGTCATCGTCGACGCCATCGGTTCGTCGGAGACCGGCTTCGGCGGGATGGGCGTGGCCGCCAAGGGGGCCAGCCGGGTCGGCGCGCCGACGGTCAAGGCCGATCCGAACACCCATGTGCTGGCCGACGACGGCCGACTGCTCGAGCCGGGCAGCGGCGAGGTCGGCCGGCTGGCGCGGTCGGGCCACATTCCGCTCCGCTACCACAAAGACCCGGCGAAGTCGGCCGAGACCTTCGTCGTCTACGACGGGGTGCGCTACTCGATGCCCGGCGACTTCGCGACCCTGGAGGCCGACGGCACCATCACCATGCTGGGGCGCGGATCGATGTCGATCAACACCGGCGGCGAGAAGGTGTTCCCGGAAGAGGTGGAGGCGGCGCTGAAGTCGCACGCCGACGTCTTCGACACCGTGGTCGTCGGGGTGGCCGACGACCGCTTCGGTCAGCGAGTGGCGGCGATCGTGCAGGTCCGCGACGGTCGGCGTCCGACGTTGGACTCGCTGGGCGAGGCGGTCCGCGCCGATCTCGCCGGCTATAAGTGTCCGCGCAGCGTGTGGTTCGTCGACGAGATCAAGCGCTCGCCCGCGGGCAAGCCCGACTACCGGTGGGCGCGCGAGGTGACCGACTCCCGCGAACCCGACCACGCGCGTTAGCGCCTCCGGCCCCGGAATCTGCAAGACCCGTCAACCAAGGACACCGATGAAAACTCCATTGTGCGAACGCTTCGGGATCGAGTACCCGATCTTCGGCTTCACCCCCAGCCAGGACGTCGCCGCGGCCATCAGCCGCGCCGGCGGTCTCGGCGTGCTGGGCTGCGTCCGATTCAACGAGCCCGACGAACTCGACGCCGTCCTGGAATGGATGCACGAGAACACCGACGGCAAGCCCTTCGGCGTCGACGTGGTGATGCCCGCCAAGATCCCCACCGAGGGGTCCAAGACCGACCTCGACTCCATGATCCCGCCCGAGCACCGCGCCTTCGTCGAGCGAGTCCTCGACGACCTCGGCGTCCCGCCGCTGCCCGACAACGGCGGCCGCGTCAACACCGGCGTGCTCGGATGGCTGCATTCGGTGGCGCGCTCGCACGTCGACATCGCGATGGAGCACACCCGTAAGTACGGCCAGATCAAGCTGATCGCCAATGCGCTCGGTTCGCCGCCCGCGGACGTCATCGACCTGGCGCATGAGAACGGTGTCGCCGTCGCGGCGCTGGCCGGCGCCAAGGAGCACGCCCTGCACCACGTCGACGCCGGCGTCGACATCGTCATCGCCCAGGGCTACGAGGGCGGCGGCCACACCGGCGAGGTCACCTCGATGATCCTGTGGCCCGAACTGGTCGACGCAGTCGGCGACCACCCCGTCCTGGCCGCCGGCGGCGTCGGCAGCGGACGGCAGATCGCCGCCGCCATCGCGCTCGGCGCGCAGGGCGTGTGGATGGGCACCTACTGGCTCACCGCCGCCGAATACAACCTGGGGGCGCACGAGCCGGGCGAACCGACGACCGTGCAGCAGGCCCTGCTGGCCGCGACCTCGCGCGACACCGTGCGCCGCCGCATCTACTCGGGCAAGCCCGCGCGGCTGCTCAAGACCGCGTGGACCGACGCCTGGGACGCTCCGGGCGCCCCGGAGCCGCTGCCGATGCCGCTGCAGAACCTGCTGGTCGGGGAGGCGCACGCCCGGATCTCGGCGTCCGACGACCCCAAGGTCGTCGCGATGCCCGCCGGCCAGATCGTCGGCCGGTGCAATGCGATCACGCCCGTGCAGGAACTGATCGACGATCTGGTGGCCGAGTACCGGGACGCCGTCGCGCGGATGAACGCCACGCTCGACTGACTCAGGCGAGACCGTACCTGCGGCGGAAGCGCTCCACCCGCCCCTCGGCGTCGACGAGACGCTGCGTGCCCGTCCAGAACGGATGCGAATCGCTGGTCACGTCGACGGTGATCAAGGGGTAGGTGTTGCCGTCCGACCAGTCGACGGTCACCTCGGATGTGGCCGTCGAACGGGTCAGGAACGAGGTTCCGGTGGTGGCGTCGCGGAAGACGATGGGGCGGTACTCGGGGTGGATTCCAGACTTCATCGGTCGTCTCCTTCGCGGTGGTCGGTGGTGGTCTGCTCGGCGGCGCCCTGGGCGACGGCCGACGAGCGGTCGCTCAGTTCGAGGTCGTCGCACGGATCGTGGTGTTCGGTGCCGAAGGGCGACGGCAGTGCGGCCAGGTACTCGGGGCCACCGGCGAGGTCGGCGTCGGTGACCAGGGCGCCGTCGAGGGCGCTGCGGATCTCGTCGGGCACGGCCCGGTGGCACAGGACGGCGAGGCTGGAGTGTCGGTCGCCGTAGGTCTCGTCCCAGATCATCGAGGCGACCGCGCGGTGGTCGTCGTCGGCCTCGGCCTCGGGATCGGTGGCCAGCCAGCTGCCCACCCGGAGAATGCCCAGGGCGCCGCCCGCGGAATCGAGCCAGAGGATGTCGTCGGGATTGGCCGCGACCCACAGCCGGCCGTGTGCGGTGACCACGCCGTCGAGCAGTGCGTCGAGCGCATCGTGCAGGCGGCCGGGATGGAAGGGGCGCGTCGCCTCGTAGACGAACAGTTCGACGCCGCAGTCGGCCGTCAGGTCGGGTCGGCCGGCCAGCAGGGGATCGAACGGGCGGCGCGGCCGGCCGTGCGGCGAGTGGGTGGTCCCCGAAGACAGGGCGCCGGCCATCAGCGCGCTGTCGAGCGACTGCTGACTGTTGAGGGTCCGCATCCCCGCACCCGGCGCGAGGCGGATGAGGACCGCGTGCAACCGGGCGAGATCCCAGGCGCTGTCGACGGCGTCGGCGCGTTCGACGATCAGGGTGTCGGCGAAGCGCACCTGGCCGACCGCCACCTGCGCGAGCGTGCGTTCGTCCTCGCCCACTCCCAGTCCCTCCTCGGCGAGGGTGACGTCGCCGGTGGCGTCGGCCAGCCAGCGTGCTGCGTCGACGCCGCACACCGTGTGCAGCAGGGCCACGTCGTCGCCGGCCGGCGCGGGTGTTAGCCCGGGGACCTCGACGACGGTGCTCTTGATCTCGAGCGCCACGTGTTCGGGTTCGACCACCGGGTCCAGGACGACGACGATCCGCGCCACGGTCTCCCGGTGCAGGGTCCGCAGCAGCGGCAGCAGGTCCAGGCGGAGGGTGCACGACACGCATCCGTGCTCCAGCTCGACGTCGTCGAGGCTGTAGTGGTCGGTGCCGTCGGCGTCCATCCGGTGAATGGAGCGGACCACGCGGCCGTGCTCGACGTCGCGCAGATCGTGGCTCACCACCACGGTTCCCGGGGTGGTGAGGGTGTGCGCGATCCGCGCGGAGAGGGCGCGGTCGAGTCCGGTGACCAGGGTCAGCGGCGTGCGATCGGGCAGGTCTGGGGGCATCACGACTCATTCCTTATTCGTAATGGTTTTCATTAATCCTTGAGTTCACTGTAGCGTTGCCGACGGAATTATTGCGAATCGTTGCCAGTAAGGAGTTCGGATGTCGGCCAGATGCCAAGTGACGGGCAAGGTACCCGGGTACGGAAAACAGGTGTCTCACTCGCATCGGCGCACGTCGCGCCAGTGGCGTCCCAATCTGTTCCGCAAGACCTACTGGGTGCCCTCCCTGGGGCGCCGCGTGACGCTGCGGGTCAGCGCGACCGGGATCAAGATGATCGATCGGGACGGGATCGACGCGGTCGTCGCGCGGATGATCAAGCAGGGGGAGCGGGTCTGATGGCCAAGAGCACCGATCTGCGGCCGGTGGTGAAGCTGCGGTCCACCGCAGGCACCGGATACACGTACGTGACCCGCAAGAACCGCCGCAACGACCCCGACCGGCTCGTGCTGCGCAAGTACGACCCGATCGTGCGCAGGCACGTGGAGTTCAAGGAGGACCGCTGATGGCGAAGAAGTCGAAGATCGCGCGCAACCGACAACGGATGGCGGTGGTGGAGAAGTACGCGGCGCGGCGCGCCGAACTCAAGGCGATCATCGCCGACCCGACCTCGACCCGCGAGGTCCGCACCGCCGCGCAGGCGGAACTGTCGCGGCAGCCGCGCGACGCCAGCGCAACCCGGCTCCGCAATCGAGACGCAGTGGACGGTCGCCCGCGCGGATACCTGCGGAAGGTCGGACTGTCGCGCGTCCGGTTCCGGGAGATGGCTCATCGCGGCGAACTGCCCGGAATCACGAAGGCGAGCTGGTGATGGCGAAGCGAGAGAAGCGTTCGGGCGCCGCCCGGAAGGCGGGCCGCCGCAAGGCCGACCCGAACCTGACGTTCGACTACAAGGACACCGAGGTCCTGCGCCGCTACCTCACCGACCGGGGGCGGATCCGCAAACGCGAGGTCACCGGACTGTCCGTGCAGCAGCAGCGCAGACTCGCGCTCGCAGTGCGCAATGCACGGGAGATGGCCCTGCTGTCGTACTCGGGGTGACGGCGCGGGGATCTCGATGCGCTCGCTCGATCAGCCTGGGGCTGGGCGGTTTCGGGATCTCGATGCGCGGCCGTCGCTTCGCTCCGGTCGCTTACTCGATCAGCCTGGGGTCGGGCGTTCCTAGGGTGGTCGAGTAAGCGGAGGAGCGGAGCGGGGGAGCGCATCGAGGCCGGGGTGCGTGGAGTGCTGTCGTGAGCAGGAGTCTGACGGGGTGTCTCCGGCAATGTGCCGGCGGTGGTCGGTGGGGGTGCTGGTTGCGGGGGTGGGGATCTCGATACGCTCGCTCACTTCGTTCGCGGGCTACTCGATCAGCCTGGGGCCGGCCTTCACTGCGTTCGCGGGCTACTCGATCCGCCTGGGGCCGGCCTTCACTTCGCTTCGGTCGCTTACGCGATCAGCCGGGGGTTAGCCTTCACTTCGCTCGGGTCGCTTACGCGATCAGCCTGGGGCTGGGTCTTCGCTTCGTTCGCGGGCTACTCGATCAGCCGGAGGGCTAGGCGTTTTCGGGGGTCGTTAAGGACTGTCCGCGTGTTTCTAGGGTGGTCGAGTAAGCGGAGGAGCGGAGCGGGGGAGCGCATCGAGACCCGGAGCCGTTACAGCTGCCAGGTCGGCTCGCCCAGGGACGCGGCGAGGGCGGCTCGCGCAGTCTTGAAGGTGGCGGTCTCCGGCTGGGAGTCGGTGAGCCAGACGGTCGTCGGCCACTGCTTCGGGCCCAGATCGGGCTGGGCGGCGAGGAAATCGACCAACGACTCCTTCGTCAGCCCCGGCGCGACCAGCACCGCGCCGACCGTGTCGCCGATCTCGGCGGGGATCCCGAGCACCGTCGCGTCGGAGACGAGCCGGTGACGCAACAGGATCTTCTCGATCGGCCTGGTCCCGAGGTTCTCGCCGTCCACGCGCAGCCAGTCGCCCAGGCGGCCGGCGAAGTGAACGTAGCCTGCGTCGTCGACCCAGCCGAGATCGCCGGTGCGGTACATCCCGCCGCGCATCCGTTCGGCGGTCGCGGCCTCGTCCCCGTAGTAGCCGTCGAACAGTCCGGGCCCCGAGGCGTTGACGATCTCGCCGATCTCGCCGACGGCGACCGGCTCCAGAGTCGCGGGGTTCACCACGGCGTTCGGCGCGGTGAGCGGTCCGAGAGCATCGTCGGGGGTGTCCGCGGTCCGGGTGATCGACACGCCGGCCTCGGTGGACCCGAAACCGTCGACGACGCGCGCGCCGAAGCGACGGAAGAACTCCGCGCGATCGGCGGCCCCGGCCTCGTTGCCGTAAACCAGTCGCAGCGACACCTCGCCGTCGTCGGGCCGTTCCGGCGTCGCGAGCACATAGTGCAGCGGCTTGCCGACGTAGTTGGCGTAGGTGACGCCGTAGCGGCGGATGTCGTCGCAGAAGCCCGACGCCGAGAACTTGCGCCGTAACACCATCGAGGCCCCCGCCGCCGCGGACACCGACCAACCGGCGATCAGCGAGTTGGAATGGAACATCGGCATCGACAGGTAGGAGACGTCGTCGCGGCCGAGGCCGAAACGCTCGGCCAACATGACGCCGGGCGCGGCGAACTTCCGCTGGCTGCACCGGACGGCCTTCGGGTCGCCGGTGGTGCCCGAGGTGAAGATCAACATCAGCAGATCGTCGGGGCCGACAGTCGGCGCGACGAAGTCGTCCGGCGACACCGACGCCAGCAGCTCCGACCATTCGGTGCCGTCGACGTTGATCGTCGGCACGGAAATCGAGCCTTCGGGAATCAGCCCGGCAGTTTCATCCGAAACGACGACAAGCCGGCAGTCGGCGCGGGCGATGTCGGCAGCCAGCGCCGGCCCCCGCCGAGTGCTGTTGAGCCCGACGATCACGAACCCGCCGAGAGCGGCAGCCCCGAACAGATAGCTGAACTCGGGAACGTTCGGGAGCAGCACCCCGACATGACGCGGCGCGACGCCGTCGAGCTTCGCGCCGATCGCGGCCGCCCGCCGCCGGCTCGCGGCGAGATGATCGCGCCACGAGACGAACTCGTCCTCGAAGAACAGTCCGCGATCGGTCACGTCCGCCAGCGGTGCCAGGAGTTCGGGCAGGCAGCGCGGATCGGTGACCGACGACGGGGCGGGGGCGGCCGGAGCATTCAGCATGTCGGGCATTGTGGCAGTCCTCGGGGGTCAGCGGGCCGCGACCAACCGCTCACCGAGACAGTCGAGCACAGCCGGGGCGCTGCCCAGGGTGAACTCGTTCTGCTTGGCGCGCAGGAAGAAGCGGTGCAGGGGATGGCTGGTGTCGAGGCCGACCCCGCCGTGCACGTGGACGGCGGTGTGCGCGACGCGATGGCCGGCCTCGGCGGCCCAGAACTTCGCGGTGTCGACGGCGTCGGCGACCTCGGCGGCCGACGCGTCGGCGCGACCGGACAGCAGCCACGCGGCCTGCGTCAGGGTGAGCGAGGCGGCCTGGACGTCGATGTAGCCGTCGGCGAGCCGCTGCGCGACGGCCTGGAAGGAGCCGATGGGGCGGGCGAACTGCTCGCGTTCGCGCGCGTACTCCGCCGTCGCGTCCAGGGCCGCCGCAACGACGCCGGCCTGATCGGCGCACACGGCCAGGCGCAGCAGTTCCAGTGCGTGCTGCACGGTGCCGGCACCGCCGGCCAGGACCTCCGACGGTGCGACGGCGACCGCGTCGAAGGTGACCTGGTGGACCGGGCTCAGGCCGGTGGACGGTGTCTCGACGACGCGGACGCCCGCGCGGTCGGCGGGCACGGCCACCACCACCGGGCCGTCGGCCGCAGCCGCGATCACCAGCAGGGTCGACGCCGCCGCGGCGTACGGAACGTTGATCTTGGTGCCCGACAACCGCTCGCCGTCGAAGGCGGTGCGCGGTGCCGCCGCATCGAAGTTGCGGTCCTCTTCGACGGCCGCGGTGAGCACGACCCGGCCGGCGGCGGCCGGAGCCAACACCTGCGCGGCCAGTTCGGCGCTCGCGTGCGCGGCGATCAGCGGAACCCCGGCAACCGCGTGGGGGCCGTACGGGACTCGGGCCAGCGCGCGACCGAGTTCAGTTGCGACAGCGACGGTTTCGAGGGTCGACAGGCCTGCGCCGTCGGCGTCCTCGGGGGCTGTCAGACCGAGCAGGCCGGCGGCTGCGAGCTCGGCCCAGAGCCGCTCGTCGATCTGGGCGCGGTCTGATTCGAGTTCGGCGACGCGGTCGGCCGGGCTGAGCCGGCCGACGATGTCTGCGGTCAGCCGCGCCAGTTCGGTCGCCGCTTCGGTGGGAGTGAAGTCCATGGGGTGTCTCCTAAGTGACTGGCGCGGTCAGCGACGGGCGGGCGGCAGCTTGAGCGCGAGCATGCCGATGATGTCGCGTTGGACCTCGTTGGTGCCGCCGCCGAAGGTGAGGATGAGTGAGGTGCGGGCGAAGCGTTCCAGGCGTCCGAGCAGGTGGGCGCCCTCGCTGCCGGCGCGCAGGGTGGCGGCCGGACCGACGACCTCCATCAGCAGTCGGTAGGCCTCGGTGGCGAACTCGGTGCCGAACACCTTGGTCGCGGAGGCGTCGGCGGGCGACGGCGATCCGCCGGAAGCGGCGATCGAGGCGATCTTCCAGTTCACCAGCTTGAGGAACTCCACCTTCGCGTGCACGCGCGCCAGGTTGGCGCGCACCCACGCCTGGTCGGCGAGGCGGACGCCGTCGACCTCGCGCGTGGCGAAGTCGAGGGTCTCGCGCAGTGCGGTCTGGATCGGCGCGGCGCTGCAGAGCGCGACGCGTTCGTGGTTGAGCTGGTTGGTCACCAGGCCCCAGCCGCCGCCCTCCTCGCCGACGAGGTTGGTCACCGGCACCCGCACGTCCTGGTAGTAGGTGGCGCTGGTGTCGACGCCCGCCATGGTGTGGACCGGGGTGTAGGAGAATCCCTCGGCGGTCGTCGGCACGATGATCATCGAGATGCTCTTGTGCTTCTTGGCCGCGGGGTCGAGGTCGGTGCGGCAGGCGAGCCACACGTAGTCGGCGTAGGGGATCAGCGAGGTCCACATCTTCTGGCCGTTGATGACGTACTCGTCGCCGTCGCGGACGGCGCTGGTGCGCAGGGCGGCCAGGTCGGTGCCCGCGCCGGGTTCGGAGTAACCGATGGAGAAGTGCAGGTCGCCCGCTGCGATCTTGGGCAGGAAGAACTGCTTCTGCTCGTCGGAGCCGTAATGCATGATGGTCGGCGCGACCGAGTTGATCGTCAGAAACGGGACGGGCGCGCCCGCGATCGCCGCTTCGTCGGTGAAGATCAGCTGATCCATCATCGACCGGTCGGCGCCGCCGAACTCGGCGGGCCAGCCGAGCGCGAGCCAGCCGTCCTTGCCCATGCGCCGGACCACGTCGCGGTAGGCGTCGCCTTCGCCCAGCTCACCGTCGCCGCCGCTGAGCGCGGCCCGTCGTTCGGGGGTCATCAGGTCTGCGAAGTAGGCGCGGAGCTCACGCCGAAGCTGTTCTTGGTCCTGGGTGTACGCGATGTGCATGGCTCTCCCGCCGTTGCCGTTTCCCGATCGGGGCGCAATACTGCTTTCCTAGTATTGAAACACGTTCTAACGTGTAGGAGGCGAGCCCGTCAACTGTGCGGGCCGCGATCGGAGGAGAAGCAGATGCACATCAAATGCGACTACGATCTGTGCGAGTCGAACGCCGTCTGTGTCGGCATGGCTCCCGACGTGTTCGAGCTCGATGACAACGACTACCTGGTGATTCTGCAGGACGACGTCGCCGAGACGCGCCGCGAGGAGATGCGTCAGGTGGTTGCCAGCTGCCCGCGGTCGGCGTTGTCGATCGTCGACGACTAACAACGTGTTCTTCCCGATCGGGTGGCCGGTCGGGAAGAACTGTGTTAGAACAAGTTCTACTTTTGAAGCTCTGAAGGGATGCACGTGAGTCAGTCGTTGGATGGTCGGGTAGCAGTAGTCACCGGTGCCGGTGCCGGCCTCGGGCGGGCGGAGGCGATCGGCCTCGCTCGCGACGGGGCCACCGTCATCATCAACGATCTGCAGCAGGCGCTCGACACCTCGGACGTCTTCGACGAGATCGCGGCGCTGGGCGGCAAGGCCGTGCCGGTGGCCGGCGACATCTCGGATTCGGCGACCGCCGCCGAGATCATGCGGGTCGCCACCGAAGACCTCGGCGGGCTGCACGTGGTGATGAGCAATGCGGGCATCACCCGCGACGCGATGCTCTTCAACATGACCGACGATCAGTGGGACCTGGTGCAGCGTGTCCACCTGCGCGGCCACTTCCTGCTCAACCGCAACGCGGCCGCCTACTGGCGCGCGGAGTCGAAGGCGGCCGGTGCGCCGATCTTCGGTCGTCTCATCAATACCTCGTCGGAGGCGGCGCTGCTCGGCGGTGCGGGGCAGGCCAACTACTCGGCCGCCAAGGCGGGCATCTCGATGCTCACCGTCTCGGCGAGCCGCGCGCTGGCCCGCTACGGGGCCACCGCCAACGCGATCTGCCCGCGCGCCCGCACGGCGATGACCGCCGACGTCTTCGGCGACGCCCCCGAGGACTCGGTCGATCCGCTGTCGCCGGAGCACGTGGTGACCCTCGTCCGCTATCTCGCCAGCCCGGCCGCCCAGAACGTCTCCGGCCAGATCTTCGTCGTCTACGGCCCGAAGGTCAGTCTGATGGCTGCGCCGAAGGTCGCCGAGGTCTTCCTCGCCGACGGCGACAAGTGGGAGTCCGATTCGCTAAGTGACACGATGACCAGTTACTTTGCATCGCCGGACCACACGGGCACGTTTTCCGCGTCAGATTTGATGGAATAGCGGCATTTCCATAGGGTTCGTCTGCTCGGCTTGTAACGCCGAGCACAGTTTCGTGTACGTGATAGGTTGCCAGCATCGGAGCGGGAGGAGGGGTCTTGTCGAGTAAACTCGCAGCCCCGATGAACGGTGTGGGGGAGTTCGTCGCGCTCGGTGTAGCGTCGGCACGCGAACTGTTCCGCCGCCCGTTCCAGTGGAGAGAGACTGTGGAGCAGTCGTGGGCCATCGCCCGCGTCTCGCTGGTGCCGACCCTGCTGGTCGCCATCCCGTTCACCGTGCTGGTGAGCTTCACCCTGAACATCCTGCTCCGCGAGATCGGTGCGCAGGACCTGTCCGGTGCCGGTGCGGCGCTCGGCACCATCACCCAGATCGGTCCGATCGTGACGGTGCTGATCGTCGCCGGCGCGGGCGCCACGGCGATCTGCGCCGACCTCGGCGCACGCACCATCCGCGAGGAGATCGACGCGTTGGAGGTGCTGGGCATCAACCCGGTGCACCGGCTCGTGGTGCCCCGCGTCATCGCCTCCACCGGGGTGGCTCTGCTGCTCAACAGCCTGGTCTGCACCATCGGCATCGCCGGCGGCTTCGTCTTCTCGGTGTACCTGCAGGACGTGAACCCGGGTGCCTTCATCGCCAACCTCACCCTGCTCACCGGGCTCGGCGAGCTGGTGATCTCGATGATCAAGGCCGCGCTCTTCGGCCTGTTCGCCGGACTCGTGGGCTGCTACCGCGGCCTCAACGTGAAGGGCGGAGCGAAGGGCGTCGGCGACGCCGTCAATGAGACCGTCGTCTACTCGTTCATGGCGCTGTTCGTCGTGAACGTGGTCGTCACGGCGGTCGGTCTCAAGGCGACGATGGGATAAAGATGGTTCTTCCAGGTACTACACGTCTGCT
The DNA here is from genome assembly GCF_039946255.1 of Gordonia aichiensis. GTDB lineage: Bacteria > Actinomycetota > Actinomycetes > Mycobacteriales > Mycobacteriaceae > Gordonia > Gordonia aichiensis_A. The sequence continues at coordinate 92,464 of NZ_JBCDWL010000008.1, forward strand.
CACCGCCCGGGTCGCGCTCAAACGCGCCGGCGAGGACTGGAACAAGATCGGCGATCAAGCCCTGTTCTACTGGGACGCGATCATCTCGATCCCGCGCGCGCTCCGTCTGTACAAGAAGGAGACGCTGCGCCTGATCGCCGAGATCTCGATGGGCACCGGCGCCCTCGCCATGATCGGCGGCACGGTCGTGGTGGTCGGCTTCCTCACCCTGTTCACCGGCGGCACCATCGCCGTCCAGGGCTACAACTCGCTGGCCAACATCGGCGTCGAGGCGCTGACCGGCTTCTTCTCGGCCTTCATCAACGTGCGCATCGCGGTCCCGGTGATCGCCGGCATCGCCCTCGCCGCGACCATCGGCGCAGGAGCGACAGCCCAGCTGGGCGCCATGCGCGTCTCCGAGGAGATCGACGCACTCGAAGTGATGGCGATCGCCTCGGTTCCGTACCTGGTCAGCACCCGGATCATCGCCGGCCTCGTCGCGATCATCCCCCTGTACTCGTTGGCGGCCCTGGCCTCCTTCCTGGCCAGTCGATTCGCGACGGTGTTCCTCTACGGACAGTCGTCCGGCGTCTACGACCACTACTTCTCGACCTTCCTGATCCCGTCCGACATCCTGTGGTCCTTCGTGCAGGCGATCTGCATGGCCGTGGCCGTCATGCTCATCCACACCTACTACGGTTTCAACGCCTCCGGCGGACCGGTGGGCGTCGGCGTGGCCGTCGGCAACGCGGTTCGCGCGTCGCTCGTGGTCGTCGTGGTCATCACTCTTCTCACGTCGCTCGCGATCTACGGCGCCGACGGCAAGTTCAACCTGGCGGGCTGAATCGGATGGCGAATAAGAGCAACAAGGGCTACCGGAACAGCACACGCAAGCTGGCAGCCCTGATCATGGTCGGCCTGCTGGTCGGGATCATCGCGCTGGCGTCGGGGCAGTTCCTCGGTTGGTTCAACAGCACCAAGACCGTCACCCTGTTCGCGCCGCGCGCCGGCCTGGTGATGAACCCGGACGCGAAGGTCAAGCTGCGCGGCGTCGAGGTGGGGCGGGTCAAGTCGGTCACCAGCGTCGGCGGCAAGGCCGAGCTGAAGCTCGACATGGCTTCGGACCAGCTGCACTTCGTGCCGGCGAACGTCTACGCCGACATCAAGTCGAACACCATCTTCGGCGCCAAGGCCGTCAACCTGGTGATCCCCGCGTCGGGGCCGCAAGGGCAGCTGTCGGCCGGATCGGTCATCGAGGCCGACCACGTGGTGGTGGAGCTGAACACCGTCTACCAGCAGTTGGTGGACGTGCTCGCGCAGCTGCAGCCCGACAAGCTGAACGTGATGATCGGTGCGGTCGACGAGGCGCTGTCCGGGCGCGGCAAGCAGATCGGCGACGCGCTGGTCCAGCTCACCGACATCCTCGGCAAGACGAACCCGCACCTGCCCGAGCTCAACCGGCTGCTCCGGGAGGCCTCGCAGGCGACGAACACGTACGCCGACGCGATGCCCGACCTGATGCGGATCGTCGACAACGCGACCGTCGTCGGCAACACCCTCGTCGACAACGCCACCAACCTGGACGCCCTCCTGATCAACGTCACGGGCATGGGCAACACCGTCAACGGCGTGCTGTCGGCGTCGAAGAAGAACCTGATCTCGACGCTGACCGACCTGAACCCGGTCACCCGGCTGCTCGGTCGGCAGGCTCCCGGCCTGCGGTGCTTCATCACCGGCGCCTCGGACGCCACCGACATCGCCACCCCGCTGCTCGGCGGCCGCAACGGCATGCTGCTGCTCGACGCCGGCCTGATCCCCGGCCAGGATCCGTACCGCTGGCCGCAGGATCTGCCGGAGGTCCGCGGCGACGGTCCGCCGACCTGCCAGGCCGGGCTGTCGAACGTCCAGTCCAAGGAACACATCCCGTTCTACGTCGTGGACAACGCACCGCAGCCGTACCAGCCGCGCACCACCGCGAAGGTGCAGCCGCAGAAGCTCTTCCAGTTGCTGTTCGGAGGTACCCCCCGTGGATAGTCGCGCACGCGCATTCCGTGCGACGGTCATCAAGCTGGGCGCCTTCGCGCTCGCCATGATCCTGGTCCTGGTGGGTCTGGTGATGGTCTTCAGCCGCTACCAGGGCGGCGGCACGGACAAGTACACCGCCCTGTTCACCAGCGCCTCGGCGATGAAGGCCGGCAGCGTGGTGAAGATCGCCGGCGTCGACGTCGGCGCCGTCAGCTCGGTGCAGCTGACCGAGGACAACAAGGCCCGGGTCAGTTTCACCGTCAACGACAACTACCGGCTGCCCACGTCGGTGCAGGCGCTCATCCGGTACCAGAACCTCACCGGCGACCGATACCTGGAGCTGCAGCCCGGCTCCGGCGACATCAACAAGACGCTCTCGGCCGGCGGCGAGATCCCGATCGGGCAGACCGAGCCGGCCCTCGACCTCGACAAGCTGCTCGGCGGCTTCAAGCCGCTGTTCCGCACGCTGGACGCCGGCGAGGTGAACCAGCTGTCGTCGGCGCTGATCGCCGTCTTCCAGGGGCAGGGCGCGGGGCTGAACAATCTGTTGGCCAGCACCTCGGAGTTCACGAACAAGATCGCCGACCGCGATCAGCTCATCGGCAGCGTGATCGACAACCTCAATCAGACCCTCGGCACCCTCGAGGCCGACCACAAGGGGCTGGACCAGAGCGTGGATCGCATGCAGCAGTTGATCACCGGCCTGTCGCAGGACCGGTCCGTGATCGGCGAGTCGATCACCCAGGCGGGCAAGGCGACCACCGGGCTCGCGAGCCTGATGAACACGACCCGCCCCGACCTCAAAGAGACGATCACCGCGCTCGGCCGCACCAGCGGCGAGGCCCTCAAGTCCGAGGCCTTCATCCGCGACCTGCTGGGCCGACTCCCGGGTGACTTCAAGATGCTGTCGAACCTGGGCAGCTACGGCGCCTGGCTGCAGATCTACTTCTGCCGCATCCGGCTGCTGCTGCCCGGTCCGGGCAACACCCAGTACTACTTCACGGCCATCGATGCGATGGGCGACAAGACGTCCGCCGGCGGGAGGTGTGCGAGTTGAGCGACGACACGAATTCGGAGACCCCGGTGAACCCCGATCCGACCGATCCCACCCAGGCGCCGCCGAAGCCCTTCGCGCGCGCCGGACGGCCCAAGTACCAGGTCGGCATCGTCGGCGTCCTCATCACGGCGATGATCGTGGTGATGGCCATGCAGATGGACCGACTGCCGTACCTGGCCCAGGTGAGCACCTATGACGTCTACTTCGACGACGCGGGCGGCCTGGTGGCCGGCGACGTCGTCATGGTGGCCGGCGTCAAGGTCGGTGCCGTCGAAGGCATCTCGCTCGCCGAGACGAAGGACGGCCTCAAGGCCAAGGTGAACTTCCGACTTAACGACACCGTGCTGCTGGGCGACCGCACCCGCGCCGCCATCAAGACCGAGACCGTCCTGGGACGGCGCAATCTGACGATCACCCCGATCGGCACCGGCCGTATCAAGCCGGGCGGCTTCATCCCGGTCGAGTCGACGGTCTCCCCGTACTCGCTGACCGATGCACTCGAAGACGCGACGACCACGCTGGCCAAGACCGACACCGACGAGCTCAACCGCGCCTTGGAGACGCTGACCGAGACCTTCTCGAAGACGCCGGCGAACATGGGCGGTGCGGTCGAGGGCGTCAGCCGACTGTCGAAGGCGATCGCCGACCGCGACAACGCACTCAGCGACCTGCTGCGTCGGGCCCGCGGCGTCACCGACATCGTCGGCGAGCGCAGCAACCAGATCCGCGACATGCTCGTCGACGCGAACGCGCTCGTCGGCGAGCTGAACATGCGGCGCGCCGCGCTGCGTCAGGTGATCAAGGGGACCAAGGACGTCACCGCCGAGATCACCGGCTTCATCGAGGACAACAATGCGCAGCTCAAGCCGGTCCTCGACAAGTTCAACGGGGTGCTGAACATCCTCAACGACAACGAGGAGAACTTCTCGAAGGCGATCGACAACCTCGGTCCCTACGCGAACATCCTCGGCGAGGCCGTGAGTTCGGGTCCGTACTTCTCCTCGCTGGTCGGTCTGCCGACCTGGGGCGACTACATGGGCACCTTCCTGAAGGTGATGCAGCGCAAGTACCCCGAGGCCGCCCGGTACTTCCTCGAGTACTCCGGCAATCCGCTGATCCCGCAGAACTGGAGTCAGGGACCGAGCACCAACACCCCGGACGTGGGCCGTCCGCTGCCCAAGCGGGCCTACCCGACGCCGATCCCTCAGCAGCCGCAGAACAACAAGAACCTGAACCCCGCCGACCGACATGGAACTGGAGGCTGACATGGGACGCAACCGTCGCATCTGGGTCGGCGTCGCCGGCGCCGCGGTCCTGATCCTGTTGGCCGTCGGAGTCTTCTTCGGCGTCCAGAAGGCCACCACGCGCACCGTCACCGCGTACTTCCCGTCCGTGAACGGGCTCTACAGCGGCGACCCGGTCCGAGTGATCGGCGTGAACATCGGCAAGGTCTCCTCGATCGAGACCCGCCGCGGCGACGTCAAGGTCACCATGCGGATCGACAACAAGACCTCGATCCCGGCCGACGCCCGCGCGGTCATCGTCGCGCAGTCGCTGGTGTCGGGCCGGTTCATCCAGCTCACCCCGGTGTACTCGAAGGGCGAGCAGCTGGCCGACGGCGCCACCATCCCGATGGAGCGCACCGCCGTGCCGATGGAGTGGGACGACGTCAAGAAGCAGCTCGACGAGCTGTCGAACGCCGTCGGCCCCAAGGGCGCCGACCGCGGCACCGCCGCAGCGGCGATCGACGTCATGGACAAGAACCTGTCGGGCAACGGCAAGGCGATGGCCGAGTCGATCAAGCAGATGTCGACGGTGATGGGCACCCTGTCCGACAACCGCGACGACGTCTTCGGGACCATCAAGAGCCTGCAGAAGCTGACCGACGCGCTGTCGACCAGCCACGAACAGCTCGTGCAGTTCAACGGGCGGATGGCCAGCGTCAGCGATGTCCTGGCCGGCAGCAGCGACGACCTCGGCGCCGCCATGACCAACCTGAACGAGGCCATCGGTCAGCTCGAGGGATTCCTCGGCACCAACAGCGACACCGTGGTCTCCACGATGGACAAGCTGGCGCAGCTGACGGGCACGCTCAAGCGCAAGGACGAGCAGCTGCGCGGCCTGCTGCACTCGGCGCCCAACCAGCTCGCCAACTTCTTCAACATCTACAACCCGCTGACCGGCTCGCTCGACGGCGTCTTCGGTCTGGGCATGGGCAACAACCTCATCACCCTGCTGTGCGGGTCGATGGCCGCCACCTCCCGGCCCGGCGACACCGAGAAGGACATCGAGAAGTGCGTCGACGTCATCGCGCCCGTGATGTCGGGCATCGTGGTGAACTACCCGCCCTTCCTCGCCAACCCGGTGATCGGCCGCACCGCCAAGCCCGACCAGATCACGTACCAGAACGCGGACGTGAAGGCGCGGGCCCAGGCGGGCGTGCAGGAACGGGACGCGAACTCCCGCAAGGGAATGTCCGATCCGCTCGCCAAACTTCTCGTTCCGTTCGGGGGTCAGGGCTGATGAGGTCGAAGAAGACGGTCGCGGCACTCGCCGCGGCGTGCCTGCTCGCGGTCCCGGTGACCGCCGGCTGCAGCAGCAACACCATCTCCACGATCTCGGCGATCGGCGCGGCGGGCACCGGCGCGGACGCCTACGAGATCAACGCGATGATCCCGTCTGCGGCGGGGCTGGTCCGGAATGCTCCGGTGATGATGAACGACGCGACCGTCGGCAGCGTCGGCGACATCACCATCGACGACTGGCACGCGAAGCTGACCCTGCGTCTGGACCCCGGCGTCAAGGTGCCGGTCGGTTCGCACGCCATGATCGGCATGACCAGCGTGCTGGGTTCGTCGCACATCGCGATCGTCGCCCCGGAGCATCCGAGCGGCAAGTACCTCGCCGCCGGCGGCTCGCTGGTCCTGCCGAACTGCCCCGAGCAGCAGATCGCGCAGACCGACGCGAAGAAGGTTCCGGACATCACTTCGGCGCAGACCGTCGACCCGTGCATGTACCCGACCACCGAGCAGGTTCTCAGCTCGCTGTCGGTGGTGCTCAACGGCGGCGGGCTCTCGCAGATGGGCGACGTCGTCCACGAGCTGAACCAGGTCTTCGGCGGCAACGCCGACACCCTGAAGAAGCTCGTTCCCCGGCTGAACACGCTGGTGACGGACCTGAACACGCAGACCGACAACATCATCAACGCGATGGACGGGCTCGATCGACTGTCGGCGACGATGAACCGGCAGACGCCGACGATCCAGCGGGCGCTGGAGAGTTCGCCCAAGATCCTGCAGCTGCTGGTGGATCAGCGGAAGAACCTGACCGGCGCGATGGACAGCGTCGGCAAGCTCTCCAAGACCGTCAACGACGTGCTGGCCGCCAACACCGACGACATCAAGACGATCGTCCCGAACATGCGAGAGCTGCTCGACCAGCTGTCCATGACCGGTCCGGCGTTGGCGAACTCGCTGCGGATCCTGCTGACCTTCCCGTTCATCGAGGAGCTCATCCCGACCGTCGTCAAGGGCGATTACGTCAACTCCGACCTGGTGCTCGACCTGACCTGGAAGCGACTGAACCAGACCCTGGTGGCCTCGGTCGCCGCGGTGGGGCCGGAGACGATGGTCGGCAAGCCGGCCGGCGGATCCAAGACCGGCGCCGATCCCTATTCGGCGCCGTTGAAGAAGGGCACCACGCAGCGCAAGCAGAGCAATCCGGCCAATCCGACGCTTCAGGATCTGCTGCCGGGACTCAGGGGCGGTAACTGATGAAAATCACTCACTTCGTTCGGATGCAGCTGATCATCTTCAGCATCGTCACGGTGATCTCGATGGTCTCGATGGCCGTGTTCTACATTCGGATTCCGCAGATGTTCGGCATCGGCAGCTACGACGTGACGTTGAAGCTGCCGTCGACCGGCGGCCTGTACGAGAACGCGAACGTCAGCTACCGCGGTGCCAACGTCGGGAAGGTGACGTCGGTGTCGCTGACCCCCGACGGCGTCGCCGCCACGTTGAAGATCGACTCGAGCACCAAGATCCCAGTCGACTCGGCGGCGTCGGTGCGCAGCGTGTCGGCGGTCGGCGAGCAGTTCGTCGACTTCACGCCGCCGGCGAACCCGTCCGGCGACAATCTCTCGGGCGGGGCCACCGTCACCTCGACCGACGTGCCGGTGGAGATCTCCGCGATGCTCGATCAGGCCGATGCCCTGCTGGCCGAGGTCAGCGACAGCAAGCTCCGGTCGGTGATGGACGAGGCCTTCCTGGCCTTCAACGGAACCGGCCAGGACCTGCAGCGGCTGATGGACTCGATGACGCTGTTCGTCGGTGAGCTGAACAAGAACGTCGACACCACCATCGACCTGGTGCGTGAGGCGGGGCCGCTGCTGAACACGCAGAATCGGACCGCTGACGCGATCCGGTCGTGGACCAAGGACATGACCACGGTCACCGACCAGATGCGGGCCAGCCGACCCGACATCACCGACATCCTCAAGAACGGTCCGGGCGTGGCCGCCCAGAGTCAGAAGCTGTTCGAGGACATGAACCAGTCGTTCCCGCTGGCGATCTCGAACCTGCAGGTGGCAGCCCGCACCCAGGCGGTGTACCTGCCGAACCTGCAGCAGACGATCGTGCTGTACCCGCGGGTGCTGTCGGCGCTGATCACCGCGATCAACTCGGGCAGCAACCGGCACGGGCCCAACGTGAACTTCACCCTCGGCTTCCAGGATCCGCCGACGTGCACCGTCGGCTTCCTGCCGACCGAGCAGTGGCGGTTCCCGTCCGAGCAGGACGCGCGCGATCTGCCGCCGGGGCTGCTGTGCCGGCTGCCGCAGGACGCGCAGTCGTCGGTCCGCGGTGCGCGCAACTTCCCGTGCGTCGAGTACCCGGGACGTCGCGCGCCGACGCCGGCCGAGTGCAAGACCGGTTTCAAGCCGTCGAACAAGGACAACGTCGCACTTCCGAACGGTTTCCCCGGCACCAACCTGCCCAAGCAGCCGGCAGGGCGTGTGGTCCCGGGAACGCCGACCGACTACAGTGCGGAACCGGCGGTCTATGCGACCACCTACGACCCGGAGACGGGTGAGTTCATCGGACCCGACGGCAAGACCTATGTGACCGACCAGAACCAGAAGTCGCAGGGCCAGAAGAAGAAATGGTACGACCTGATCACGAAGACGGTGGAGAACTGACTCCCACCGAGCCGACCCCGGACGACCGGTCCGAGACGTCGGAGGAGAACGCGCCGCTGCAGGCGACCGACGAGCAGTCGGCCGTCGGGGTGGAGGCGACCGAGGCCGGGCCCGACGAGCCGTCGAGCCCGCAGGTGCTGCGCTCGAGCCCGCTGGGCGGACGCAAGAAGAAGCCGCGGCCGGCCGCAGCGACCGCCGGCGAGGGTGAGCAGTCCGATGAGGCGGAGGTCGCGCAGGCGTCGGCCGTCGAACCGGACGGCGACGAGCTGGCCGCCTCGGCCGTCTATCGCGAGCGTCGACGCAAGCGCGCGGTGGTCCGCAGGTCGGCCGGTGAGCGGGCCGCGGGCGACGGTTCCCGACTGGTGATCGTCGCGGTGTCCCTGACCGCGCTGGTGGTCGTGGTGGGCGTCGTCCTGTCCGCGGTCTTCGGCTACCAGTACCACAAGATCGAGCAGGAGCGGCAGCTGCGGGCCGAGTACTCCACCTTCGCCCAGCAGATGGTGGTCTCGATGAGCACCCTCAACCCCGACAACGCCGATCAGATGTACAAGAACGCGATGGAGAAGACCAGTGGTCGGGCCCGGCAGATGTTCCAGGAGAACATGAAGCAGGTCGCCGAGATGGTCCGCAAGGGCGACATGGTCACCAAGACGACGATCGTCGCCGACGCGGTCTCGAAGTCCGAGCCCGACGAGGGGTCGGTCCTGGTGGTGTACGCCTGGCAGGGGCACCCGAAGAACGACACCAAGAACACCGACTTCGCCACCTTCCGGGCGCGTGTGGACATGACGCGGATCAACGGTGAGCTGAAGATGACGTACTTCGATTGGGTGGCGTGATGAGTCGACTGCAGCGTTGGCTGCTGCCCGTGCTGGTCGCGATCGTCGTGGTCGTCGTCGGCGTCACGGTCTTTCTCGGTGTCCGCTATGCGAATGCCTCCGCCGAGGAGAAGGCGCGCGCGTCGGCCCAGGATGCGGCGCAGACCTACGTGGTCGACATGTTCGCGTGGAATCCCAAGAACGTCGACGCCCACATCAACACGACGATGGGCCGACTGACCGGGCAGGCCAAGAAGGACTACCAGTCGCGCGTGATCAGTGAGAAGGTCGGCGATCAGGTCAAGGCGCAGGGCGTGACGACGGCGCTGACCGTCCAGGGCGTCGGCGTCATCGAGAACACCCGCGACACCGCCAAGGTGATGGTCTTCGTCAACCAGTCGTCCACCCGCAACGACGTCTCCGAGGTGCAGGTCGACAAGAGCCGCCTGATCTTCGGAATGGAGAAGCAGGGCGGCGAGTGGAAGATCAACTCCATCGACGTCCTCGACGACAACAACCTGCGCGACCGCATGCAGATGTCCGACGCGACGCCGCCGTCGACCGCCGTCCCGATCCCGGGCGCGTCGTCGACGCCGCCGACCCCGGCCGGCTGATTCGCCCAGCCCGGGTGCACCAGGCCGGTCGCTTATCCACCTAGCGCTAGCGAGGCGGCGTATCGAGACCTCAGGCGGTTGTTCGATCTGTCAGGCTGGTCGAGTAGCCCGCGAACGTAGTGAGCGAGCGTATCGAGACCTTGTGGGGGTGCGGGGTCTCGATGCGCGTCCTGCGCTTCGCTTCGGTCGCTTACTCGACCAGCCTGTTTTGGGGCTTGGCGGGGTCCTGTGCTTGGGGTGGGCTTTCAGGCTGGTCGAGTAGCCACCGAGCGCCAGCGAGGCGGCGTATCGAGACCTCAGGCGGTCGTTCGATCTGTCAGGGTGGTCGAGTAGCCCGTGAACGTAGTGAGCGAGCGTATCGAGGCCTTGTGGGGGTGCGGGGGTCTCGATGCGCGTCCTGCGCTTCGCTCTGGTCGCTTACTCGACCAGCCTGTTTTGGGGGCTTTGCGGGATTCTGCGCTTGGGTCGCGTGCTGGGGCGGGCTTTCAGGGTGGTCGAGTAGCCACCGAGCGCCAGCGAGGCGGCGTATCGAGACCTCAGGCGGTTGTTCGATCTGTCAGGGTGGTCGAGTAGCCCGTGAACGTAGTGAGCGAGCGTATCGAGGCCTTGTGGGGGTGCGGGGGTCTCGATGCGCGTCCTGCGCTTCGCTTCGGTCGCTTACTCGACCAGCCTGTTTTGGGGGCGTGCGAGGGTGGGGTGTCGAGGCCGCCGTGGTCTCGATGCGCGTCCTGCGCTTCGCTCCGGTCGCTTACTCGACCAGCCCATTTGGGGTGTTGCCGGCAGCCTGTTTGGGGTGTTGCCGGGGTGGCGTCCTCGACCAGCCTGTTTGGGGGCGTACGAGAGTGAGGGAGGCGACGGGGCCGCGCAGCGGGCGGCTGCGCGGCCCCGTCGTCGGACGCGGATGGAACCTACGAGGTGTAGCCCATCGGCATCAGGATGGCCTTGTGCTCCAGGTAGCTCTCCAGGCCCTCGCGGCCGTTCTCGCGGCCGATGCCCGAGTTCTTGTAGCCGCCGAAGGGCGACGACGGGTCGATGGCGTACCAGTTGATGCCCAGGGTGCCGGTGCGGACCTGCTTGGCGACCTCGATGCCCTTCGCGACGTCGGCGGTCCAGACCGAGCCGGCCAGACCGTAGTCGGAATCGTTCGCGATCGCGATCGCCTCGTCGAGATCGTCGTAGGCGATGACGCTGATGACCGGGCCGAAGATCTCCTCGCGGGCGATGGTCATGTCGTTGGTGACACCCGTGAAGATGGTCGGGCCGACGAAGTTGCCGGTGCCGACCTCGGGCGCGGGCACCTCGAGGACCGCGGTTGCGCCCTCCTCCTTGCCCTTGGCGATGTAGCCGGTGACCTTCTCGTGCTGGCGGTCGTTGATGATCGGTCCGACCTTGGTCGCCGGATCGTCGGGCAGACCGGGAGTGAAGGTCGAGGCCACATCGACCATGGCCTTCACGATCTCGTCCTGCTTGCTGCGCGGAACCAGCACGCGAGTCTGGGCGACGCACGCCTGGCCGGAGTTGAGCAGGCCCGAGAAGACCAGCATCGGAGCGCTGGCGGCGATGTCGGCGTCCTCCAGAACGATGGCCGCGGACTTGCCGCCGAGCTCCAGCGAGCACCGCTTGAGCTGGTCGCCGCAGCGCGCGGCGATCGCCCGACCGGCGGCGGTGGATCCGGTGAAGGTGATCTTGTCGACCTCGGGGTGATCGACGAGCGCCTGCCCGGTCTCGACGCCGCCCGGCACGATGGAGATGACGCCCTCGGGGACGCCCGCCTCGGTGAAGATCTCGGCGAGCATGTTCGCGTTGAGGGGAGTCTCGGGCGCGGGCTTGAGCACGATCGAGCAACCGGCCGCCAGGGCGGGCCCGAACTTGTTGCAGAAGAGGAACAGCGGCACGTTCCAGGCGATGATCGCGCCGACCACGCCGACCGGCTCACGGACGACGAGGGTCTCGCCGAACAGGCCGGTCCGCTTCTCCTCCCAGTCGTAGGCGTCAGCGGCGTCGGCGTAGGCGTTCAGACAGCCGACGCCGGCCAACTGCTGCAGCGTCGCGACGTCGCCGGGGGTGGCACCCATCTCGGCCGAGACGAGCGCGCCGATCTGCGGGCCGCGTTCGTTGATCAGCTCGGCTGCGCGGCGGATCACCGCAGCTCGCTGGGCTGGGGGAGTGTTGCGCCAGACGCCGGAGTCGAAGGCGGCGCGGGCCGCGCGGACGGCGGTGTCGACGTCGGTCGCATCGGCCGCGGGGACCGACCCCACCTTCTCTCCGGTGGCCGGCGAGAAGACGTCGAGCACCTGGTCGGAATGCGGTTGCACCCACTTGCCGCCGAGGTAGAGCTCGGTGGTCTCGATGGGGTCGGTCATACATGCTCCTAGGTATCGGGGAACCGTTCCCTCGATACTAGAACACGTTCTAAAACGAGACTAGGGGATGCGACGGGTCGTCACGGCTTCGGCGCGACGTCGAGGACGACCTCGAATTCGAGCAGACTGGCACCGGTGGCGACCGGCTTGCGGTCGCTCTTGTGCGCGGCGCGGGCGTCGCCGCCGGCCCACGCCTGGTAGCTCTCGTCGTCGGTCCACTGGGTGACGACGAAGTAGCGGTCCTCGCCCTGCACCGGCCGCAGCAGTTGGAAGCCGAGGAAGCCCTCGGCCTCGTCGACCACACCCGCGCGAGCGGCGAACCGCTTCTCGAGTTCGGGACCTGCGCCCTCGGGCACCTGAATCGCATTGATCTTCACAATTGCCATGGGGCCCACCCTACTGACCGGCACCGACATCGAGCCGGCGCCAGATCTCGCCCGCGGCGGTATGCGGCGTGCCACGCGCGTCCGATTAAGGTCGAACATCGTGAACGGACTCCTCGACCACGGTGGCCGCAGCCGCGCCGACGGCGGGCACGGTGCGATCGTCCTGCTCCACGGACTGATGGGCCGAGGGTGCACCTGGCGCAGACAGATCCCGTGGTTGCGGCGGTACGGCCACGTCTTCACCTTCGACGCCGCCTTCCACCAGGGAGCCTTCGATGCGCCCGACCCGATCCCGCCGAAGGAGATCGCCACCGAGCGGTTCGTCGCCGACGTGGCCGAACTGATCACCTGGATCGACCGCGGGTCGGTGGTGCTGATCGGGCATTCGATGGGCGGACTGCACGCCTGGTGCACGGCCGCGCAGTTCCCCGAACTGGTGAGCGCGCTCGTGGTGGAGGACATGGCGCCCGACTACCGCGGACGCACCATCGGCGACTGGGCACCCTGGTTCAGCAGTTGGCCCGACCGGTTCGCCGACCTCGACGAGGCGGTCGCGATGTTCGGTCCGATCGCCGGCCGCTACTTCTACGAGGCCTTCGACGACGGTCACCTGCACGGCAGCATCCCGGTGTGGGGTGCCATCGCCGAGGAGTGGGGGACTCGCGAGTTCTGGTCGCAGTGGGACGCGGTCGACGCGCCGGCGCTGCTGATCGAGGCCGAGTACTCGGTGACCCCGTCCGGGCAGATGGCGCAGATGGCCGCACGCGGACTGCATCGACGCCACGACCAGTCCGCGTACCTGACGGTCGCCGGTGCGGGGCACCTCGTGCACGACGACCGGCCAGAGGTCTACCGGGGTGCGGTGGAGGCGTTCCTGTCGGGGCTCGCCGACTGACCTTCGCCCGCCAGGCAGAACAGGCCGTCGTCGTCGATCTCGACCAGGCCGTCGACCAGCAGCGAGTCGAGGGCGCGGTCGCGCTGGGCGGTGTCGGTCGTCCACGCCAGGTCGAGCCGGGCGCGCTCCACCGGGCCGCGGGTATCGCGCAGGACATCGAGCAGCCGGCCGCGCGCCTGACGGTCGGTCCCGTCGTAGCGTTGCGTGCGCCGGGCCGGGCCGTCGTGCGCCGGCCGGCCGCGAGCCACCCACCGGCAGGTGCCCAGCAGCGGGCACTCGTCGCACCGCGGGTTGCGTGCGGTGCACATCAGGGCGCCAAGCTCCATCACCGCGGCGGAGAAGATCGGTGCCGTGTCGTCGGCGGGCAGCAGTGCGGCGGCGTCGGCCAGGTCGCGTCGGGCGGGATTGCCGGGCTGTTCGCGGCCGTGCACGGCGCGAGCGATCACCCGGCGGACGTTGGTGTCGACCACCGGGACGGACTGCCCGTAGGCGAAGCATGCGACGGCGCGCGCCGTGTAGTCGCCGATTCCCGGCAGCGTGAGCAGGACGTCGACGTCGGCGGGTACGACGTCGCCGTGCTCTGCGGCCAGGATCCGCGAGCACTCGTGCAGGCGCATCGCCCGACGCGGATAGCCGAGCTTTCCCCAGGCCCGGACCACTTCGCCGCTCGTCTCGCGGGCCATCGACGACGGCACCGGCCACCGCTGCACCCACTGCGTCCAGGGCTCGATGACGCGGGCGACGGGCGTCTGCTGGAGCATGATCTCCGAGATCAGAATCTGCCAGCCGGAAATGCCCGGCTCGCGCCACGGCAGGTCGCGGTGAGCCGAGCCGAACCAATTCACGAGTGTGGCCGGTGGCATACTTCCAGTCATGGACAACTTAACTCCCGCGCAGGCATGGCAGGTCATCAAGGAAGGAAACGAGCGTTTCGTTCGCGGCGAGGTACTCCATCCGAACCAGGGTAGCGACGAGCGTGCGGCGCTCGTCTCCGGCCAGACCCCGCACGTCGTGCTCTTCGGCTGCGGCGACTCCCGACTGGCCGCCGAGATCATCTTCGACCAGGGCCTGGGCGACATGTTCGTGGTCCGCACCGCCGGACACGTCCTCGACGAGGCCGTGCTCGGAACCATCGAGTTCGGTCCCGACGTCCTGAACGTGCCGCTGATCGTCGTCCTCGGACACAGCAGCTGCGGCGCCGTCGGCGCCACCCTCAAGGCGCTCGACGAGAACACCCTCCCGAACGGGTACGTCCGCGCGATCGTCGAGAAGGTGACTCCTAGCGTGCTCGCCGGACGGGCCGAGGGCATCACCGACTACTACGGCTTCGTCGGACGGCACGTCAAGGAGACCCTGCACCTGCTGATGGACCGCAGCCGGATCGTCGCCGAACGCGTCGAGGCGGGCACGCTGGCGCTCGTCGGCCTCACGTACCGCCTCGAAGACGGGCAGGTCGAGTTCGTCGAGGCGATCGGCGACATCGGCGAGTAGTCGCACACCAATCCACGACACGCCGGAGCCCATCACCACTGGCGAGGGGCTCCGACGTTACCGTGGAGGGTGTGATTGAACCACAGGGCCCCCTGCCACCCGAGGTGTACTGGCGGCGACGTCTGGTCGCCGGGTTGGGTGCCGCTGTGGCGGTCATTGCGATCATCGTTCTGATCATCTGGATGGGCAGCGGGGCGGGCAGTGCCCCGAACTCGGAGAACGCCGCCGCCAAGTCGTCGGCCGCGGCCGCCGTGCCGCCCGCACCGTCGACGACGCCCAGTGCGCCGGCGACCAGCGAGGCGCCCAGCGGCGGCGGCGATCACGGCGCAGGCGGCGACCCGAGCCCCGCCCGCACTCCCGAGCCGACGTCGGCGAGCGAA
The DNA here is from genome assembly GCF_039946255.1 of Gordonia aichiensis. Lineage (GTDB taxonomy): Bacteria > Actinomycetota > Actinomycetes > Mycobacteriales > Mycobacteriaceae > Gordonia > Gordonia aichiensis_A. Next base: position 107,669 of record NZ_JBCDWL010000008.1, read on the forward strand.
CCCGCACCGGCTCTGCCCGGCGTCGCGCCCTGCTCGGACCAGAGCCTGTCGGTCGTGCTCTACACCGACAAGCCGACCTACACCATCGGCGATCAGCCGGTGTTCACCATCGTCACCACCAACGGCGGTCTGGCCGCGTGCTCGCGCGATGTCGGCAAGGCGGCGCAGAACGTCATCGTCCGCACCCTCGACGGCAGCCGGACGCTGTGGTCGGCGCAGGACTGCGCGCCCGACAAGGCCGTCAACGTGCAGGCGCTGCAGCCGGGTCAGCAGACCACCGACACCATCACCTGGTCGGGGACCACCAGCAGCCCGGGATGCAAGGCCAAGCGCGTGCAGATCGCGGCCGGCGCCTACCAGGCCACCGGGAAGCTCGGCGAGCGTGAATCGGCGCCCATCACCTTCAACGTGGTCGCCCCGGCCCAGGCGCCGTCCCAGCAGTAGCGGTCGGGCGGCGGCAGCGGTCAGTTCGGCGGGAGCGGTCAGTCGAAGCGTTCGATGCTGCTCTCGGCCAGCCGGGACAGTCCTTCGCGGATGTGTCGGGCCCAGATGCTGCCGATGCCCTCCACGGCCTGCAGGTCGGCGGCGCTGCTCGCCAGCAGCGACTGGAGCGTGCCGAAGTGTCTGACCAGCCGGTCGATGTGACCGAACTGCAGGCGGGAGATGCGCGCCAGCAGCCGGTATCCGCGGGGGCTCATCGCGGTGTCCTGCGCCTCGAGCGAGGTGGGGTAGCCGAAGGCCCCCGCGACCATCGTCAGATCCAGCAGGTCGGCGTCGGACAGGGATTCGACGGCTTCGAGGATCTGCCGCACCTGCTCGGTGCTGGCCGGCTCCGGACTCGCGTGATAGTCGCGGACCAGCAGCTCGCGCATGGTGTCGCTGTCGCTGATCAGCTCCTCCAACTGCAGCGACACCTGGCGGCCGTTCACGCCCAGCTCCAGGACGTACTCCTCGATCTCGACCGACACGCGTCGGACCATCTCCATGCGCTGCGCGGCGCTCATCGCATCGCGCAGCAGGACGTAGTCCTCGATCTCCGCGCGTGAGAGCTGGCTGCTGACCTCGTCGAGCCGCGACTTGTAGCGCTCCAGCGTCGCCAGTGCGACGTTGGCGCGCGAGAGGATCGCGTCGGGGTTCTCCACCACGCGCCGCTGCCCGGCCACGTACACGCTGACGATCGACATGGACGAGCTCACCGAGATGGTCGGCACCCCGGTCTGGATGGCCGTGCGCTCGGCCGCCCGATGCCGGGTGCCCGACTCCTCGGTGGGGATCGACGGGTCGGGAACCAGCTGGACGTTGGCGCGCACGATCCGTTTGCCGTCCGCGGACAGGACCACGGCTCCGTCCATCTTGGCGAGCTCGCGCAGCCGGGTGGGCGCAAACTCGACGTCGAGATGGAAGCCGCCGTCGCAGAGACGCTCGGTCTCGTCATCGTAACCGAGAACGATCAGGGCGCCGGTTCCGCCTCGGAGGATCCGCTCCAGGCCGTCGCGGAGCCCGGTGCCGGGTGCCACCCGGCGCAGTGCCGAACGGATCTGCTCACTGCGGCTGGGCTCGGGCATCAGGGAATCGTTCACCTGGACTAGCGTAGCTGTACGTGAAGACGTCATTCGTGCTGCCCGCTGACTCTCAGCCGCTCGGCCGTCACCCGAAGGCGACCCCGGTGGGACAGCGGATCGCACTCCACCACAACACCTGCTTCGGCTGCGGCCCCGACGCTCCGGTCGGCCTGCGCCTGGCGGTGATCGCCGGTGAGGGAGTGACCGTGAATGCGAGCCTGGACGTCGTCGACTGGATGCAGGGCGGCCCCGGCGTGATCCACGGCGGCGTGCTCTCCGCGGCGTTCGACGAGGTGATGGGCACCTCGCCGCTGATGGCAGGGAAGGCCGTCGTCACCGGCCATCTGGAGATCGACTTCGCCGCGCCGATCCCGCTGGGCAGCACCCTGCACTTCACCGGGGAGGTGCTCGGCGGCGTCCGGCGCAAGGTCTACACCCGCGCCGTCGCCCATCTCGGCGATCCGGAGCGTCCGGTCGCCGCGGCGCACGCGCTGTTCATCACCATCGATGTCGAACAGCATTTCGCCGACTATCTGGACAAGGCGGTGAGCGGGGCGGACCAGTCGATCCGCGCCCGCGCCTAGGGCCCGCCTGAGCGGCAGCGGTGCGGTTCGGCGGTCAGAACGGTGCGTCGACGAGACCGAGGCGTGCGGTGGCCGCGGAGTGGGCTTCGAGCAGATTGCTGACCCGGGTGATTCGGATGCCTCTCGGCATCTCCTCGTCCTGGCTCCCCGCCGGAATGATGGCGTGCTGGAAGCCGAGCCGCTTGGCCTCCGCGACCCGGCGCGCCACCGACGGCACGCGCCGCACCTCGCCGGCCAGCCCCACCTCGCCGATCGCCACGGTCGACGACGGCACGGCGACGTCGCGGTGCGAGGAGTACAGGGCCAGGAAGATCGCCAGATCGGCCGCGGGTTCGGTGACCTTCATCCCGCCGACGGTGGAGGCGTAGACCTCCTTGCTGCTGGCCTTGATCCCCGCGTGCTTCTCGGCCACCGCGAGCATCATCGCCACTCGCGCCGAGTCGAGGCCGGATACCGCGCGCCGCGGAGAGCTCATCTGGGTGTCGTTGAGGAGGGCCTGGATCTGTCCGACCATCGCGCGCCGCCCGTCCATCGCGACCAGCGCCGCACTGCCGGGCACGTCCGACTCGTGCTGGTGGACGAAGATTCCGGACGGGTCGCTGACCTGATGGATGCCGTCGGAGCGCTGTTCGAAGCAGCCGACCTCGTCGGACGGGCCGAAGCGGTTCTTGATGCCGCGGACCATGCGCAGGGACGAGTGTCGGTCGCCCTCGAAGGCCAGGACGACGTCGACCAGATGCTCGAGGGAGCGGGGGCCCGCGACATTGCCGTCCTTGGTCACGTGCCCGACCAGGATCACCGCGATGCCCGAGGTCTTGGCCAGTGAGACGAGAGCGGTGGTGACCGCGCGGATCTGGGTGACGCCGCCGGTGACGCCGTCGGTCCCGGTGGCGACCATGGTCTGTACCGAGTCGACGATCAGCAGGGTCGGGGCGACCTCGTCGACGTGGCCCAGGACCGTCGCCAAGTCGGTCTCGGCGGCCAGGTAGATGTTCTCGTGGACCGCATCGGTCCGCTCGGCGCGCAGCCGCACCTGCCCGGCCGACTCCTCGCCCGTCACATACAGTGCGGTCTTGCCCTGCGCCGCCCAGTGCTTCACCGTCTCGAGCAGCAGCGTCGACTTGCCGACGCCGGGTTCGCCCGCCAACAGGATGACCGATCCAGGGACCACGCCGCGGCCGAGGACGCGGTCGAACTCGGCGATCCCGGTGGGGCAGGCGTTCGCGGAGTCGGAGGCGATGTCGGTGATTCGGCGAGCCGGACTCGAGGGGGCCACCGAGGCGGTGCCGGAACGGGCAGCGGCGGCGGCCGATTCGGCGATGGTTCCCCACTCGCCGCAGTCGGGGCACCGGCCCAACCACTTGGGCACCTGGTAACCGCACGCCGAACACCGGAAGATCGCTTTCGCCTTAGCCACGCGTTCACAGTAGGCGCAGGCTCTGACATCCAGATCCACCGACGCAAACGTCCCCCTCACGGCGTCTGCCGGACAATGCGTCCGGCAGACGCCGTGAGGGGGACGTTTGGCGTCAGCAGTCCATCGAACAAGACAGCGGTGCCCCGGTCTGAACGACCGGGACACCGCTGGTGAAGGGTCGGATCAGTGTCCGGCGCCGCCCTGCACGTCACGAACGATGTCCTGACGGTCCATGTCGGGGCCGCCGTCGACCGGCGTGGTGATGGTCGTCGAGACCTTCTCGACCTCCTTGCCCGACAGGTCGTAGACGGTGAAGCTGAAGGTCAGCGGGGTCGTCAGGCCGGCGGCGACGGTGTCGCCGGTGTTGGTCAGCTCGACGCTGAACTTGCTGTTGCCGGGCTGGTTGTCGCCATCGGTGTCGGTGTTCGACAGGACCGAGTCGCCGGCCAGGATCGCCTTGGTCGGGTGGATCCGAGTCGGATCCTCGCCGCCGGCGGCGGGCGGCGGCGTCATCTTGACCGTGCCGGTCTTGGCGGTGATGCTGTCGAGCTTGACGATGCGCGTCGGGCTGTCGTTCGAGATGAGGAAGGCCAGCTTGAACGGACCGCCGTCGCCGAAGATCTGTGCGGCCTTGTCGACCGGGTACAGCACGTGGACGTTGCGGATCGCGATCGACCCGTTCGTCATCTTCTCGCCGTTGTAGTCCGACGGCGTGAGCGTGATGGTGCCGTTGGCGCCGTTGATCGCCGGTTCCTGGTTGGCGGTCTGGGAGATCTTGCCCGAGCTGCAGGCCGTGGTGCCCAGCGCGATGGCGATGCCGAGCGCACCGACGGCAGCGGCTGAAGCCAGACGGCGGGTGGACCGATTGAGCACTGACACCATTTCCTCCGGGGTGGTCGTCGCGTTGTCCGCCGGTGATGCGAACTCTCACTACGCAGCGTAGTGGGCGGGCCCCGGATTTGTTCCCCCGGGTCGCCAGATTGCCTCGATGAGCTTAGCGTCGCGGCCGTCGAACCAGTGGGACAATGCCGCTTCCGCGACCGGGCCGAAAGGGGGCCAATACCGCCGTCGACCTGCCTGCGCATAGGTTGACCTGCACCGTTGGCGGAGGTCGAAGCGCGGCGCGTGTTAGACTTGTTACATTCGAAAGGGGCAGTGGACATTGAATTTCAAAGTTGGCGACACCGTTGTTTATCCCCATCACGGTGCTGCTCGAGTCGAAGACATCGTCGTCCGGACCATCAAGGGTGAAGAGGTCGAGTACCTGGTCCTGAAGGTTGCCGACGGTGACATGACGGTCCAGATTCCGTCCAGCAAGCTCGACTACGTGGGTGTACGCGACGTGGTCGGCGAGGAGGGCCTCGACGAGGTCTTCCAGGTGCTTCGGGCACCGCACACCGAAGAGCCCACGAACTGGGCGCGTCGGTTCAAGGCGAACCAGGAGAAGCTCATCTCCGGCGACATCATCAAGGTCGCCGAGATCGTCCGCGACCTGTGGCGGCGCGAGCAGGACCGCGGACTGTCGGCCGGCGAGAAGCGCATGCTGACCCGCGCGCGTCGCGTGCTGGTGGACGAGTTGTCGCTGGCCCAGCACACCGACGACGAGAAGGCCGACAGCATGCTCGACGAGATCCTGGCCACGGCATCCTGAACGGTCGGGTCGCCGCGCTGATCCCAGCCGCGGGAATGGGCACGCGCCTCGGTGAGGCGATCCCCAAGGCGTTCGTCGAGATCGGCGGGGTCACGCTGCTGGAGCTCAGTGCGGCAGCGGCCCGTCGGTCGGGTGTGGTCGACCAGATCGTGGTCGCGGCACCGGCCGAACTGATCGAACGGGCGGCGGCCCTCGTCCCGGACGCGATCGTCGTCCGAGGCGGAACGCAGCGGAGCGATTCGGTGCGGGCGGGCCTGGCGGCCGCGGCCGACGCCGAGTTGATCCTCGTTCATGACGCAGCACGCGCGCTCACACCGCCGGAGTTGTTCGCCACCGTGGTGGCGGCGCTTCGCGGTGGGGCGCGCGCCGTCGTTCCGGGGGTTCCGGTGGCCGACACGCTCAAGCGCGTCGACGCCGACGGCATCGTCCTGGGCACCCCGGACCGCGGCGAACTGCGTGCGGTCCAGACGCCCCAGGGCTTCACCGCGGATCTGCTCCACAGCGCGCATCGCGGGGGCGGCGACGCCACCGACGACGCCGGGCTGGTGGAGCAGATGGGGGTGCCGGTGCACGTGGTGCCCGGAGACGCCATGGCATTCAAAGTGACCACGCCCTTCGACCTCGCGCTGGCCCGGCTGATCGCCGAGCAGCGGAGCGGCAGAAGTGACAGGAGCTGACATGCGAGTCGGGATCGGCACCGACGTCCACCCGATCGAACCCGGGCGCGCCTGCTGGATGGTCGGCCTGCTCTTCGACGACGCCGACGGCTGTTCGGGACACTCCGACGGCGACGTCGGCGTCCACGCCCTGTGCGATGCGCTGCTGTCGGCTGCCGGGCTGGGCGACGTCGGCGCGGTGTTCGGCGTCGGCCGTCCCGAGTGGGAGGGCGTCACCGGCGCCCGGATGCTGGCCCACGTCCGCGAGCTCGTCGAGCGGGAGGGCCTGGTCCCGGTCAACGCGGCGGTGCAGGTCATCGGGAACCGCCCGCGCATCGGTCCGCGTCGCGCGCAGGCGCAGCAGGTGCTCTCCGACCTGCTCGGCGCACCGGTCTCGGTGTCCGGCACCACCAGCGACGGCCTCGGACTGACCGGTCGCGGTGAGGGGATCGCGGCGGTGGCGACGGCGCTGCTGGCGCTCAAGTAGAATTGCAGGCCGTGACTCTACGCCTGTACGACTCGGCCACCCGCGAGGTTCGCGACTTCGTTCCCCTTCGACCCGGAACGGCATCGGTGTACCTGTGCGGGGCCACGGTCCAGGGCGTTCCGCACATCGGGCACGTCCGCAGCGGCATCGCCTTCGACGTGCTCCGCCGCTGGCTCGCCTACCGCGGCCTCGACGTGTTGTTCGTTCGCAATGTCACCGACATCGACGACAAGATCCTCCGCAAGGCCGCCGACGCCGGCCGACCCTGGTGGGAGTGGGCGGCCACCCACGAACGCGAGTTCACCCGCGCCTACGACGCGCTCGGCGTCCTGCCGCCGTCGGCCGAACCGCGCGCCACCGGATTCGTCACCCAGATGGTCGAGTACATGCAGCGCCTCATCGACCGCGGCCACGCCTACACCGCCGACGGCAACGTCTACTTCGACGTCCGCAGCCTGCCCGAGTACGGCAGTCTGTCCGGCCACAGGCTCGAAGACGTCCACCAGGGCGAGAGCGCGGGCACCGGCAAACGCGATCCGCGTGACTTCACCCTCTGGAAGGCCGCCAAGCCGGGGGAGCCGTCGTGGCCCACGCCGTGGGGCGAGGGTCGGCCCGGCTGGCACCTGGAATGCTCCGCGATGTCCACGTCGCTCCTCGGTGCCGAGTTCGACATCCATTGCGGTGGAATGGATCTGATCTTCCCGCACCATGAGAACGAGATCGCCCAGAGCCACGGTGCAGGCGACGGCTTCGCCCAGTACTGGCTGCACAACGGCTGGGTCACGATGAGCGGCGAGAAGATGAGCAAGTCGCTCGGCAACGTCGTCGCGATTCCGGCGATGCTCGAGAAGGTGCGGCCGGTGGAACTGCGGTACTACCTCGGCAGCGCCCACTACCGCTCGATGCTCGAGTACTCCGACGGCGCGCTCACCGAGGCGGCCGCGGGCTATCGGCGCATCGAGTCGTTCGTCCACCGCGTCGTCGAACGGGTCGGGGAGGTCCCGGTCGGTGAGGTGACCGACGACTTCGCCGCGGCCCTCGACGACGACCTCGGCGTGCCCGCGGGCCTGGCTGCCGTCCACAACGCGGTTCGCGAAGGAAACACCGCGCTGGAGGCCGGCGACGGCGAGCGGGCCCGGGCGATCGCCGCGCAGGTGCGCGCCATGACCGGGGTGCTCGGCACCGACCCGCTCGATCCGCACTGGGCGGCCGAAGACGACGATGACACCGCGCACGCTGCGCTCGACGTGCTCATCAAGGCAGAATTGGAGCGGCGGGCGCAGGCGCGCGCCGCGAAGGACTGGACCGTCGCCGACGAGGTCCGCGATCGGCTCGCCGCAGCCGGCATCGAAGTCACCGACACTCCAGACGGCGCCTCCTGGGCGCTCAAATCGAAGGAACACTGATGGCGGGGAACTCCCAGCGTCGCGGCGCGATCCGCAAATCCGGCAGCAAGAAGGGGCAGACCGTCGGCTCCGGCGGGCAGCGACGGCGCGGTCTGGAGGGGCGCGGCGCCACGCCGAAGGCCGTCGACCGCGAGTACCACCCCGCGCACAAGAAGGCCAAGGCCGCGGCGAAGGCGTCGAACACCCGACGCCAGCACCGCAAGTCCGAAGACGGCGGTCCCGAGTACGTCGTCGGCCGCAACCCGGTCGTGGAATGCCTGCGCGCCGAGGTGCCCGCCACGGCGCTCTACGTGATGACCACGATCGACGCCGACGAACGCGTCAAGGAGGCGGTGCACACCGCAGGCGACCGCGGCATCTCCATCCTGGAGGTCGGCAAGCCGGAACTGGACCGGATGGTCGCCAACGGCATGCACCAGGGGCTGGCGCTGCAGGTGCCGGAGTACCGGTACGCCCATCCCGACGACCTGATGGCCGACGCCCAGGCGAGTGCGCAGGCACCGCTGCTGGTGGCGCTGGACAACATCACCGACCCGCGCAACCTCGGTGCGGTGATCCGCAGCGTCGCCGCGTTCGGCGGGCACGGCGTGGTGATCCCGCAGCGACGCAGCGCGGGCATGACGGCCGTCGCGTGGCGCACCAGTGCCGGTGCGGCCGCACGGCTGCCCGTCGCGACCACCCCCAACCTCAACCGCACCCTGCTGGACTGGGCCAAGAAGGGCGCGCAGATCGTCGGCCTGGACGCCGGCGGCGACGTCAGCCTCGACGACTACGACGGCACCGGCCCCACGGTGATCGTCGTCGGTTCCGAAGGCAAGGGGTTGTCGCGCCTGGTGCGCGAGAACTGCGACTCGATCCTGTCGATCCCGATCGCGAGCGAGGTGGAGAGCCTGAACGCGTCGGTCGCCGCGGGCGTGGTCCTCTCGGAGTTCGCGCGGCAGCGTCGCATGGCGTAGTCGCGGCCGGGGGCACGGTCGTGGGTGCGGATCGATAACGATCAGGCTCACGATTCTGAGAGTTCGCTATGCGTTCACTAATGTGTAACGAATGGCGGCTCAGAGTGTGCTACGGACGTGGGGTGAGCAGCTGCGTTCCGGGCGGCGCCTGGAGTTCACCGGCAGGACGTGGACGGTCGTCGTCGCACTGCTGATCGCCTTCGTCCTGGTGATCGAGGCGATCGCGCGGTTCAACCACATCCGCGGACCGGTCGGGCTGCTGGCGACCGACCTGGTCGGTCGGCCGGGGATCGGCGAGCTCAAGATGGCGGGCATGCTGCTGGCGTTGGTGTGCATGCCCGCGCGGCTGCGGGTGCCGGTCCTGGCGTCGACGGTCGGCCTCGAGCTGCTGTGGAACGCGCAGCGTTGGACGGTCGGCAACCCGGGAACGGTCGGCAACGGCATCCTGTTCGTCCTCCTCGGCACCGCGGTGCTGGCCGGATGGCGTATGCACGGCGTCGAACGCGCTGCGACGCTGAAGGCGGTCGGTCTCGGTCTGCTGCTGATCGTGATGGGACGCGTCGGCGACGTGTGGCTGGTGCTCTCCAGCCGCGCCAACACGAGCGTCCTCGACGAGTACGTCGAACTGGCCGACCGGGCGCTCGGCAGCCCGTCGTGGGCGGTGGGCTCGGTGGTCGCGCAGCATCCGTGGCTGACCGAGATCCTGATGAAGGTCTACGTCTACCTGCCGGTGGCGGCCGCGGTGATCGCCTTCTTCCAACTGCGCAACAGTGCGCGAGACGGCTTCCCGCGCCACCACATCGTTCGCACCTTCCTGTTGATCGGCATGGTGGGCCCCGTCGTCTACTTCCTGTTCCCGGTGGTCGGGCCGGTCTTCGCGTTCGGCGACGAACTTCCCGGAGCCGGCTGGCAGGCGGTGTGGCCGCTGCACCTGCCGGTGATCGGCGACCCGTCGGCGCTGCCCTTCGACTCGATCGTCCCGCGCAACTGCATGCCGAGCCTGCACACGGCCTGGGCCATGTGCATCCTGCTGCACGGCTGGCGAGGCTCGCCGGCGTCGAAGGTCTTCGGCGTCGTCTGGCTGGTGCTCACCACCGGCGCGACCCTCGGCTTCGGCTTCCACTATGCGGTCGACGTGCTGGCGGGCGTGGTGTTCACCCTCACCGTCGAAGCGGCACTCACCCGTCCGGAACTCGGGTGGACGCGGCACCGCGTCGCCGTGATCGCCTTCGGGACGGTCGCCTTCACCGCACTGCTGGCCTCGACGCGCTACCTGGCGGTCGAGCTGGCGGGCAGCGGCTTCGTCGGCGGACTGTCGCTGATCGTGCTGGTGCTCGTCGTGGTGGCGGCGTTCTTGACCATCGAGCTGTACCCCGAGACCGTCGAAGTCCCCGTCGACGTGACCGCGCCGCCGCTGCGCGGTCCCGCCGACGCGGTGGCGGCGCGAGCGCTGGCCGGTTCGGCCCGGGCCTGGGCGGGCGCCGCGGCGCTCACCCGAGCCGCGAAGAAGGATGCCTCGACCAGGCTCTGAGCAGGCTGTCGGACGCGAGCAGGATCAGCGCCACCCAGACGATTCCGAAGCCGATCCAGCGTTCGCGCGGCAGGTGCTCGCCCAGGAGCAGCACCGCGCACAGCAGCTGCATGATCGGGGTGATGAACTGGATCAGGCCGATCGTCACCAGCGGGATCCGCCGAGCGGCGGCCGCGAACAGCAGCAGCGGTACGGCGGTGGCGGCGCCGGAGAAGACCAGCAGACCGGTGTGCCAGGCGCCGTCGCCGAAGGTCGCGCCGGCCGGGGACAGGGCGACGACGACCAGGATCACGGCGGCGGCCGGCGACAGGATCGCCGTCTCCAGGGTCAGTCCGTGCAACGCGGGCAACGTGTCGCCGACCTTCTTCTTCACCAGGCCGTACAGGGCGAACGACGTCGCCAGCACCAGCGCCGTCGTCGGGAAGGTGCCCGCCGCGAACGCGAGGTAGGCCCCGGCGACCACCCCGACCGCGACGGCCGCCCACTGCAGCGGTCGCAGCCGTTCGCGGAGGATGACCACGCCCAGCGCGACGGTCGCGAGCGGGTTGAGGAAGTAGCCGAGTGCGGCGTCGCTGGTGTGTCCGGAGGTGACTGCGGCGACGTACACGACCCAGTTGGTGGCGATCAGGAAGGCGGCGGCGGTGACCCCGGCGAGCAGTCGCGGATGGTGGCGCAGCGACCGGGTCCACGACCAGTCGCGCATCACGGTCAGCGCGACCGCGCACAGCAGCATGGTCCAGACGATGCGGTGCGCGAGGATCTCCCACGGCCCGGCGGGGACCATCGCCGCGAACAGGAGGGGGAACAGCCCCCAGGCGCCGTAGGCGGCGAACCCGGCCAGGACGCCGCGGGTGGTCTCGGGTGTGTTCGCAGCGGGCCGGTCGGGGGCGGTCACCGGGCGCGCACGTCGACGCCGGCGTCGGCCAGTGCGGCTCGCACCCGACGGGCGTGCTCGACGGCGCCGGGGGTGTCGCCGTGCAGGCACACCGAGTCGGCGGCCACGTCGATCACGGTGCCGTCGACCGCGGTGAGACGACCGGACGCCACGAGTGAGACCACCCGGGCGGTGACCTCGTCGGGGTCGGTGAGCAGGGCGCCCGGTTCCGAGCGCGGGACGAGCGTCCCCTCGGGCGTGTAGCCGCGGTCGGCGAAGGCCTCGCGGATCACCTGCAGGCCCTGGTCGAGCGCGAGGCGTTCGACGGCCGAGCCGGGCAGGCACATGAGCGGCAGTCCGGCGGTGCCCGCGGCGTCGACGACCGCCGCGGCCTGGATCTCGTGGTGGACGATCGCGTTGTAGAGCGCGCCGTGCGGTTTGACGTAGTCGACGGTGCCGCCGACCGATTGGGCCAGCGAGCGAAGTGCGCCGATCTGGTACAGGATGTCGGCGGTCAGTTCGGCGGCGGCCAGATCCATGAAGCGGCGCCCGAAGCCGGCCAGGTCGGGGTAGGAGACCTGCGCGCCGATCCGCACGCCGGAGGCGACTGCACCTCGGCAGGTGTCGAGCAGTTCGCGCGGGGTGCCCGCATGGAAGCCGCACGAGACGTTCGCGCTGGTCACCAGCGTGAGCATGGCGTCGTCGTCGCCGACGCCCTCCCCGAGGTCGGCGTTCAGGTCGATTCTGTGCGCGGAGACAGCCACGCCATCGATGGTAGTCGGGGCCGGTTTCGGGGAGTCTCGCCGCGGTGTCGGATGAACTTCCCCGGTGAGGGTCGCCACCGTCGGTGGCGGGCGTGTGTCCGTTCATCGGGGAAGTTCGTCCGAAGCCGTGTCACGCGCCGGCGGGCACTGCATCGCCGATTCGATCCTCTAGGGTCGATCCCATGGCAGAAATGGACACGGTGGTGCAGACCCGCGACGGCGCGGTCGACGGGAAGCGCGGTAAGGGTGGGCGTCGCGGCACCATCTCGTGGCGGGGGATTCCGTTCGCGGACGCGCCCACCGGACAGTTCCGGTGGCGCGCGCCGCGTCCGCTGACTCCGTGGCCGGGGATTCGCGAATGCCACGACTACGGGCCCGCGCCGATCCAGGACAAGCTGTTCACCGCGCGCGGGGCGGGCAAGTTCCAGCCCCGCAGCGAGGACTGCCTGACGCTCAACGTGTTCTCGCCGTCGTCGGTGTCGGTGACACCGCGTCCGGTGATGGTGTTCAATTACGGCGGCGCCTACATCCTCGGCGGGTCGTCGACGCCGATCTACGACGGCTCCTACCTGGCGCGGGCGCGCGACGTGATCGTGGTGACCGTCAACTACCGATTCGGGCCGTTCGGCTTCCTGGACCTGAGCGACTACTCGACCGACGAGCGGACCTTCGATTCCAACGCCGGCCTGCGCGACATGGTCGCCGGTCTGGAATGGGTGCAGCGCAACATCGAGGCGTTCGGCGGCGACCCGGATCGAGTCACGGTGTTCGGGGAGAGCGCGGGCGGCTCGGCCGTGCTGACCCTGTTGTCGACGCCGTCGGCGGCCGGGACGTTCTCGCGGGCCATCTCGCAGAGCCCGGCGCCCGACCTGATCGTGTCCAAGGACAACGCCCGCATCTACGCCGACGAGTTCGTCCGTCTGTTGAAGGACCCCACCCGGCGCAAGGGCGCCGAGCGCGACGAGCCGCCGCTGGATCCCGAAGAGGTGATCCGCATCGTCGACCACGCCTCGTCGATGGAGCTGTTGAAGGCGGGCAACCGCCTGCTCGGGTTCAGCCGCGGTGCGCGCCTGACCGACTCGGTGCCGTTCGCGCCGGTGATCGACGGCGACTACCTGCCGCAGCACCCCACCGATGCGGCGCGCGACGGCAGGACCCATGCGGTGCCGACGATCGTCGGCAACAACAAGGACGAGGGCGAACTGTTCGCCCGGTTCTGGGACATCCTGCCCGACAACGAGCAGGCCCTCGTCGGGCTCGGCACCTCCGCCGACGTCGAAGACCTGGAGAACCTGTACCCGGACCATCGTCGCGCGGTGTTGATCGCCGCCGATGCGACCTTCTGGACGCCGACCATCCGCTTCGCGGGCTATCACAGCGCCCACGCGCCCACGTATGTCTACCGCTATGACTACGCGCCGAAGTTGTTGGAGCTCAGCGGAATCGGGGCCACTCACGCCACCGAACTGCTCGCGGTGTTCGGCACCTACCGCGATCCGATCGGCGTCGGTCTGGCGGCGGTGGGCAGTTGGGGATCGACCAAGCGGATCACCGCGACCATGCAGTCGCGGTGGACGTGGTTCGCCCGCACGGGCGTTCCCGCCCCCGACTGGCCGCAGTACACCGCCGACGATCGGCGGGTGATGATCCTCGACGATCCGCCGCGCGTGGAACTCGACCCGGACGGCCCGCGCCGCGAGGCATGGGACCGGGTGCATCTGGGGAACGGCGGGTGAATCGGCGCGGCGCCGCGGCGGCCGCGGTCGTCGCGGCGGCGCTCGTCCTGGCCGGGTGCTCGGACGATACCGCAGGCGGTGGCGGGACGACGTCTGTCGCGCCGACGACGAGCACCGCGCCGACGACGAGCACCGCGCCGAGCGTCGTCGACCCGTCGCCGACGAGCACGTCGACCACACCGGTGCTGCCGCCGCCGTATATCGCCTCGGCGACCTGGGTGCAGACGGCTGTCGGCCCGAGCCTGCAGATCGCGCCCACAGCCAACGGTCGGACGGTGTCGTCGCCGACGGCCGGCGCGGAGGCCTGGCGCGAGGTCCTCGCCCTCGACCCCGACGCCGACACTCCGGGCATGAGAGCCCAGTTCGACTGTCACTGGACGTTCGCCCGGCTGGTCCAGCCGAACAAGCCGACCTGGAACATCGAGCCCGACCGTCCGGTGGTCTCGCCGGAGGAGATGATCGCGGCGCGGTGCAATCCGGGCGCGCCGGAGGAGTAGGGCGGCGCCTCGCCCGACGACCCCGGTAGTTCGCGGTCCCAGGCCTGTTCGGCACAGACCAGGGTTGTTCGGCACCGGGGTCGTCCAATGTCAGGGTTGTTCGGTCCCAGGGTCATCCAGTACCGGGGTTGTCCGGTCGCAGGGTTGTTCAGTATCAGGGTTGTCGAGTAGCCCGCGAACGAAGTGAGCGAGCGTATCGAGACGTCGAGACGTCCACCCCCTGGCAGCCGACGCCGGCGGAGGGAGCCGTCTCGACGAGCTCGACGACCCTGAGAAGGCCCGACGACCCTGAGAAGGCCCGACGACCCTGAGAAGGCCCGACGACCCTGAGAAGGCCCGACGCCCCTCAGACTGCCCGACGCCACTGAGACGCCTCGACGACCCTGAGGGCGAGGCTGGACTCGGGAGTGAGGCGGCGTCTCGCCCGACGTCGACTCGCCGAAGGCATCAACGGTGCGCCTTTTGACCACCAGGTGGTCAAAAGGCGCACCGTTGATTGCCGCGTCGGCGTCGCCGCGGGCTGAGCGCGTCAGTCCCGCGCGCGCAGACCGAACACGCGGCAGAGCACGTAGATCGCGAACGAGATGGTGGTGACCATCACCGACACTGGAAGCTCGGGGGCCAGCGAGGCGATCAGGCCGCCGACGGCGGAGATCTCGGCGAAGAGCACCGACAGGACCAGCACGACCGTCGGGTTCGCCGACAGTCGGACGGCGGCGGCCGCGGGGGTGATGAGCAGGCTCATCACCAGCAGTGCGCCGATGATCTGCACGCCCTGCGCGGCGGCGAGGCCGACGAGGATCGCGAACACGACCGACAGCGCGCGCACGGGGACGCCGGAGGCGACGGCGACGCGCGGGTCGAGGCTGGCGAACAGCAGAGGCCGATAGATCAGGGCGTACACGGCGACGATGACCGCGGCGGTGATCGACACCGCGATCAGCCCGCCTCGTCCGACGCTGACGACCTGCCCGGTGAGCAGCGCGAATCCGGTGCCGACGCGGCCGTAGAGACTCAGGAACAGCACACCCAGGCCGAGGCCGAAGGCCATCACGACGCCGATCACCGAGTCGCGCTCGCGCGCGCGGTTGCCGAGCAGCCCGAAGACCGCAGCCGCGAGCACCGCGCCGATCACCCCGCCCAGGTTCACGCTGACCCCGGCCAGCAGGGCGGCGGCAGCGCCGGTGAACGAAAGCTCGGCGGCACCGTGCACGGCGAAGCTCATCTGGCGCGCGACGATCATCGGCCCCAGCAGCCCGCCGATCAGTCCGAGCAGGGCGATCGCGATCATCGACTCCTGCACGAAACCGCGCGAGAGCAGATCCGCCGTCTGCGAGAAGTTCCAGAAATCACCCAGGTCGGCGGCCAGCACCGTCGGGGTCGCGCTCACAGGTCGTCCCCGGCGATCGCGAACGCGGCGTCGGTGCCGAGTGCGTCGCCCGGGTAGTGATGGGTGAGGCAGTGGTGATCGTCCTCGCCGCCGAGGACGACGAGGCGTCCGCCGATGCGGAGGACCTCCACCGGGCTGCCGTACAGCTCGGTGAGGGTGCGCGAGTTCATCACTTCCTCGACCGGCCCGATGCGGAACGACCCGCCGGCCAGGTAGAGCACGCGGTCGACGAAGGGCAGGACCGGATTGAGTTCGTGGGTCACGAACAGGACGGCGGTCCCGTCACGCCGACGGCGGGTGTCGAGCAGGTCGACGACCACCTGCTGGCTGGCCAGGTCGAGGCTCGCCAAGGGCTCGTCGCACAGGAGGACGGCCGGGTCGCGGGTCAGCGCCTGGGCGATCCGCAGCCGCTGCTGCTCACCGCCCGACAGCAGGCCGAGCGGGCGGCCGGCGAACTCGTTCGCCCCCACCTGGGCGATCGCCGAGGAGACGGCGGCCCGACGTCGCGCCATGCCGCGCAGCCCCATGCCCCAGGCGGCGCCGTCGACGCCGAAGCCGACCAGGTCGCGTCCGCGCAGCATCATGCTGTCGGAGTCCTCGGCGTGCTGCTGCGGCACGTAGCCGATGCTGCCGCGGGAGGTGATGTGTCCGGCCGACAGCTCGGTCTGGCCGAGGATCGCGCGCATCAGCGAGGTCTTGCCCGACCCGTTGGGGCCGAGGACGGCGATGAACTCGCCGGGCGCGACGTCGAGATCGAGCCCCTCCCACAGGACGCGATCGCCGAACCGGAGGCCGGCGTCGCGGAAACTCAGGACCGGGTCGGTCGCCGGATCGGATTCGCTCATGCGGCGAGGGCCTTCGACAGGGCGTCGATCTGGGCGCGCTGCCAGGCGATGTAGTCGGTGACGCCCGCGGGCAGGGTCTCGGTGAACTCGACGATCGGGACCCCCGAGCGGCGCGCCACGTCGAGCACCGCCTTGGTGCCCGCGTCGACGGCCTGGGTGTTGTACACGAGCGCCTTGGCGCGACGCTGGGTGAGCAGATCGTCGAACGCGGCGCGGTCTGCGGCCGACGGCGACTGGCCGTGCTCGACGGCGTCGACGAAGCCCTGCGGGGCGATCTCGACGAGGCCGGCGTCGGTCAGGATCGCTGCGGCGAGCGGTTCGGTGGAGGCGACCGGGGTGCCGTCGTGCTGCTTCTTCATCTCGGCGAGCGTAGCGCGCAGTCCGTCGATCCGACCGGTGAACTCGGCGGCCCGGGCCCGGTAGTAGTCGGCGTTGGCGGGGGCGATCTCGGCGAGGTCGTTCGCGATGGCGTTCGCGGTGTCGGCGACGGCGGCCAGGTCGTAGAAGACGTGCTCGTTGCCGCGGGACTTGTCGGCGCGCACGTCGTCGGCCACCACCTTGCGGCCCTGCGCGCCGTCGGATGCGGTCTCCATGAACGCGTCGTAGTGGCCGCCGTTCATCACGATCAGGTTGGCGTCGTGCACGCGTGCGGTGTCGGCGCTCGACGGTTCGAACTCGTGCGGATCGCCGTCGGGGGAGGAGTACAGCGCGGTGACCTCGGCGTGCTCGCCGCCGACCGCCCGCGCGACCGCCGCCCACACGTCGGTGGAGGTCACGACCACCGGCTTGTCGGTCGCGGCGGGCCCGTCGGAGCCGCTGCACGCGGTCGCGACGATCGCGGTCAACAGCGCGATCAGGGCCAGCAGGACGCGACGCGCGCTCCCGGAGTTCGTCATGCGGAGGTCCACCTTCGATAGATAATGAAAATCGTTACCGGCAGAGTGTATTACCGGAGCGGGGCCTTGTCGAAGCGATGCCTGCCTGCGCATATGTCGCGGCGACGATGGTGGCGCAGGCCTCACGACGCCTCCCCGCGCGCGGATTCATTACTCTGGAGGGCATGACCGTCGGCCCAGCCCCGAGGCGCATCGCGCTGATCTCGGTGCACACCTCCCCCCTGGCCCAGCCCGGAACCGGTGACGCCGGCGGGATGAACGTCTACGTCTGGCAGACCGCGACCCGACTGGCCCGACGCGGCGTCGAAGTCGAGATCTTCACTCGCGCAACGTCGTCGGCCGACGCGCCGGTGGTCGACGCCGCCCCCGGAGTCACCGTCCGCAACGTGGTCGCCGGGCCTTTCGACGGCCTCGACAAGCGTGATCTGCCCGGTCAGCTCTGCGCCTTCTCGGCCAACGTCCTGCGCGCCGAAGCCGCCCAGGAACCCGGCCACTACGACCTCATCCACTCGCACTACTGGCTGTCGGGCCAAGTGGGCTGGCTGGCGCGCGACCGCTGGGGCGTTCCGCTCGTGCACACCGCGCACACGCTCGGCGCAGTCAAGAACGCCTCCCTCGCCGTCGGCGACGCCGCCGAACCGATGGTGCGCGTGGTCGGCGAGCAGCAGGTGGTCGACGAGGCGGACCGGCTCATCGCGAACACCACCACCGAGGTCGCCGAACTGTCGCAGATGTACGGCGCCGACCGATCGCGCATCGACGTGGTGGTCCCCGGCGCCGACCTCGACCGGTACTCGCCCGGCGACCGCGTCGCCGCGCGGGCCCGGCTGGGACTCGACCCCGACGACGTGCTCGTGACCTTCGTCGGACGCATTCAGCCGCTCAAGGCGCCCGACGTCCTCGTCGCCGCGATGGCCCCGCTGATCAAACGCGACACCACCGGCCGGCTGCGGGTGATGGTGGTCGGCGGGCCGTCGGGCACCGGCCTGGCGCAGCCCTCGGCGCTGATCGACCTCGCCGCCGAACTCGGCATCGCCGACCGCGTCGACTTCCTCCCGCCGCAGCCCCCGGCCGAGCTGGTGCACGTGTACCGGGCCTCCGACCTCGTCGCGGTGCCCAGCTACTCGGAGAGCTTCGGCCTCGTCGCGATCGAAGCGCAGGCCTGCGGGGTGCCGGTGATCGCCGCGCGCGTCGGCGGTCTCGGGGTGGCCGTCGCCGACGGTCGGACCGGCGTCCTCGTCGACGGGCACGACATCGACTCCTGGACCGTGCGGCTCGGCGAACTGCTGGCCGACCCGACGCGCCGGGCCGAGATGGGTCGTGCCGCGGCCCGCCACGCCCAGCAGTTCTCCTGGGAGCACACCACCGACGCGCTGCTCGACAGCTACGGTCGGGCGATGGCCGCCTTCAACGGCGGGGTGCGGCCGGATCCGGCGCGGTTCGGCTTACGACGCTGGCGGAATCGAACGAGGGTGATGGCGTGAACGCGGAACAGACGATCGAGGCGCTGACGGCCGCGCTCGAGCAGACCGGCATCGAATACGTCCGGAAGTCGTCCGGCGGGGCGAAATCGGAGCACTTCATCGTCGAACTGCCCGGCGAACGCAAGCTCAAGACCACCGTGCTGCTGACCGCGGGTGCGCACGGGGTGCGCGTGGAGGCCTTCGTCTGCCGCCGCGCCGACGAGAACTTCGAGGCCGTCTACAAGTACCTGCTCAAGCGCAACCGCCGCCTCTACGGCATCGCGTACACCCTCGACAACGTCGGCGACATCTACCTCGTCGGTCGGATCTCGGTGGATGCCCTGACCCGCACCGAGGTGGACCGGATCCTGGGGCAGGTCCTGGAGGCCGCCGACGGCGACTTCAACCAGATCCTCGAGATCGGCTTCCTCACCTCGATCAAGCGCGAATGGGCCTGGCGTCGGTCGCGCGGGGAGTCGATGCGCAACCTCGAGGCCTTCGCGCATCTCATCGACGAGGACGACCTGCCGGAGATCGCGCCCCTCGACGACCCGGACGCGCAGCCGGTGTGGTCGGTCGGCGACGGCCCCTCATAGCGCCGGAAAGCCGTGCGCGGCGGGCGGCTTGCGCGGATCGTCGGGTACGGTGAGACCCACGACAACGATGACAACAATCGTTGTCTTATGAGTCTTCGCGTGCCGATTTGAAGGGCGACCCATGAGCTTCTCCTCCCCGTACCCCGACGTCGAGATCCCGAACGTCAGCGTCTACGACTACCTGTTCGGTTCGCTTGCGGAATCCGACCTGGACCGGACCGCCCTCATCGATTCGACGTCGGGCGCCGTCACCACGTACCGGCAGCTGGTCGGGCAGATCGACGCGGCCGCCGGGGCGCTCGCGGCGCGCGGCATCGGGGTCGGCGACGTGGTCGCGGTCCTCTCGCCGAACATCCCCGCCTTCGCGACGGTCTTCCACGGGATCCTGCGGTCGGGCGCCACCGCGACCACCCTCAACGCGCTGTTCACCGCACCGGAGATCCGCAAGCAGCTCGTCGACTCGAAGGCGCAGCTGATCATCACGATCTCCCTGCTCGCGCCCGCAGCGCTGGAGGCGGCGCGCGAGGTCGGCCTGGCCGACGATGCGATCATCGTCCTCGACGGTGAGGGACAGGCCGCGAGCGGTCATCCCAACGCCGCCGACCTGCTCGGTGCCGGACTCCCGGCGCCCGAGGTGAGCTTCGACCCGGCCACCCACATCGCCGTCCTGCCCTACAGCTCGGGAACCACCGGCAACCCCAAGGGCGTGATGCTCAGCCACCGCAACCTGGTCGCGAACGTCGCACAGCTGGAACCGCTCCAGGGGATGAAGTCCGACGACGTCGTCCTGGCGGTGCTGCCCTTCTTCCACATCTACGGGATGACCGTCCTGCTCAACGCGGCGCTCAAGGCGCGGGCCGCCCTGTTCGTGATGCCGCGCTTCGACCTGGTCGCCTTCCTCGAGGGCATCCAGAAGCACAAGGTCACCTACGCCTTCATCGCGCCGCCGGTGGCCGTCGCGCTGGCCAAGCATCCGATCATCGACGAGTACGACCTGTCGTCGCTGCACACCATGCTCTCGGGTGCGGCGCCGCTCGACGAGGAACTGGGGCAGGCCGTCGCCAAGCGCCTGAACCTGCACATGCTGCAGGGCTTCGGCATGAGCGAGCTCTCGCCGGTGAGCCACCTGATCCCGTTCGACGGCGGCGTCGGCGCCCACGGCGCACACGCCCCGCTGTCGTCGGTGGGATGGGCGGTGCCGAACTCGGAGAACCGGATCGTCGACCCGGCCACCGGCGCCGACGTCGACGTCCCGGCCGAGGGCGTCTCGGAACCCGGTGAGCTGTGGGTCCGCGGCCCCAACGTGATGGTCGGCTACCTCAACAACGACGAGGCGACCGCCGAGACCATCGTCGACGGCGGCTGGCTGCGCACCGGCGACATGGCCACCGTCGACGCCGGCGGCTGCGTCACCATCGTCGACCGCCTCAAGGAGCTCATCAAGTACAAGGGCTACCAGGTGCCGCCGGCCGAGCTGGAGGCGTTGCTGCTGACGCATCCGCAGATCGCCGACGCCGCCGTGATCGGTGTCAACGACGCCGACGGCGAGGAGATCCCGAAGGCCTTCGTGGTGCTCGCCGACGGCGCGCAGCTGACGGCCGAGGAGGTCATGGCCTTCACCGCCGAACGCGTGGCGCCCTACAAGAAGGTGCGCGCGGTCGAGTTCATCGAGACCGTCCCGAAGTCGGCGGCGGGCAAGATCCTGCGCAAGGACCTGCGCGCGTAGAACGGTGCGCATCAGGGACGCGATCCCGAGTCCGAACTCGACGGGCGGACCGCAGCACCGGGAATCGCCCACCTGATGCAGACGCGAGCAGGACGCTCATCGCGCGCCGCCGGCAATGTGCCGGAGGTGCGCGGTGAGCGTCCTGCTTTCAGCGGTGGCGTAGCCGGGGCACGCCGCCGCTCGGCTCGGGCCGGCGATAGTCGAGTCACACCCGAGCCGACCGCCGCGGGCGGTATGGGAAACTAACCGGCATGAGCAACGGCACCTTGATTCTGATGCGTCACGGCGAGAGCGAGTGGAACGCGTCCAACCAGTTCACCGGCTGGGTCGACGTCGCACTCACCGACAAGGGACGGGCCGAGGCCGTCCGCGCGGGCGAACTGCTCGTCGAGCACGACCTGCTGCCCGACGTGCTGTACACCTCGCTGCTGCGCCGCGCCATCATCACCGCGCAGATCGCGCTCGACACCGCCGACCGCCACTGGATCCCGGTGGTCCGCGACTGGCGTCTCAACGAGCGGCACTACGGCGCGCTGCAGGGGCTGAACAAGGCCGAGACCAAGGCCAAGTACGGCGACGAGCAGTTCATGCTGTGGCGTCGCAGCTACGACACCCCGCCGCCGGCGATCGCCGCCGACGCCGAGTACAGCCAGGTGGGCGACCCGCGATACGCCGACATCGAGGTCCCGCTCACCGAGTGCCTGCAGGACGTCGTCAAGCGGCTGATCCCGTACTACACCGAGGCGATCGAAGCCGATCTGCGTGCGGGCAAGACCGTGCTGGTGGCCGCGCACGGCAACTCGCTGCGCGCCCTCGTCAAGCACCTGGACGGCATCTCCGACGCCGACATCGCCGAGCTGAACATCCCCACCGGCAACCCGCTGCGCTACGACCTCGACGAGAACCTGCGCCCGGTCACCCGGGGCGGGGTCTACCTGGATCCGGAGGCCGCCGCCGCAGGCGCGGCAGCCGTTGCCGCACAGGGCAATAAGTAGCACTTCCCCTACCGGAGAGTGCCGTCGAGCCGCAGATGGCGCGCCCCGTGTGGCCTGCGCTACATTGGATCGTATGGCTGACGGCACTCTCCAGGTAACCCATCTGTCTGTACAGGAGCGCTACCGCGCTGACGTGGCCGACGGCGACGGCCAACCGGTCGAAGTCGGCTATGTCGACTACACGCAGGACGGCGATCGTCTCGCGCTCACGCACACCGTCGTCTACGAACGCTTCGGCGGCCGCGGTTTCGCCGCTCAGCTGGTCAAGCACGTCCTCGACGACATCCGCGCCAACGGGCAGACGGCCGTCCCCGTCTGTTCATACGTCCGCAAATACCTCGAGAAGCACCCCGAGTACGGCGACATCATCGCCTCCTGACCGCTGGAGTTCACCCTCGCGCAACCCAGGCGAACCGGGCGTGAACGAGGGTCGAACACTGCCCGCCCAGGCTGCGAACATCGGTTGATCCGACGTAAGCTTCGGGGTGTCCGAGCATCGGACACCCCGGGTGGGCGCCTTTGCGCGGTCCACGTCGAGGCGCCGTCGAAGAGTCGAAGCAGGGAGTCGTGCAGGAGCAGGATCCGATCGTCGCCGGTGTCCGATCCGCAGCGTCAGACGCGGAGGACACCCCGCTCGAAGACCTGGTGATCGTCGATGAGCAACGATCCCGTCCGGATCTGCTCGGGCTGATCGTCGCGCACACCGAGACCGGCATCATCGCCGTCGACGAGTTCCACAACGTCGTCCTCTACAACAAGCGCGCGACCGAACTGGGCATGTTGCGCGACACCCTGGCCGACGGGGTCGCTGAGGCGGTCACCGAAGTCTTCATCACCGGGATCGACCGTCACTTCGACTTCGTGCCGCCGCACTCGTCGCTGGGCTTCCTGTCGACCGGCCGGACCATGCCGCGCCCGGTGGAGAACGTCCGATGCATCGCCCGCATGGCGGTCTTCGAGGGCGTGCGCTATGCGCTGATCTTCGGCGACGACGACTCGACGAACCAGCGGGTGGAGGCCACCCGCCGCGACTTCGCCGCCAACGTCTCCCACGAGCTCAAGACGCCGCTCGGCGCGATCAGCCTGATGGCCGAGGCCATGCTGGAGTCGCGCGACGACCCGGCGGCCGTCGAACACTTCGGCCGGCGCGTGCTCAAGGAAGCGACCCGGATGGGCACGCTCGTCAACGAACTGATCGGGCTCTCGCGACTGCAGGAGGGGCGGATCCCCGACTTCCAGGCCGTCGACATCGACTCCCTGGTGGACGACGCGGTCGCTGCGGCCGGCGTGTCGGCCGAGGTCTCGGAGATCTCGTTGGTGACCGACTCCGCCAGCGGGCTGCAGATCCAGGGCGACCGCACACTGTTGCTGACCGCTCTGTCGAACCTGCTGGTCAACGCCATCAACCATTCACCCACCGGTGAGGTGGTGTCGGTGAGCCGGAAGGCCCTGACCTTGGACGGCAACGACATGGTCGCGATATCGGTCACCGACCGCGGCATCGGCATCGCCCCCGCCGACCAGCAGCGCGTCTTCGAACGGTTCTTCCGCGTCGACAAGGCGCGGTCGCGGGCGACCGGCGGCACCGGACTGGGGCTGGCGATCGTCAAGCACGTGGCGGCCAGTCACGGCGGCCACATCGGACTGTGGAGTCGGCCGGGTACCGGTTCGACCTTCAGCCTGTACATCCCCATCGATCCGGCTGCCGCGGGCGACGCCGGGCCGACGAACACAGAGGAACGGACGAGTTGACGCACGTACTGATTGTCGAAGACGAGGAATCGCTGGCCGACCCGCTGGCCTTTCTGCTCCGCAAGGAGGGATTCGAGGCGAGCATCGTCAACGACGGCGCGCAGGCGGTGCCGACGTTCGAGCGGATCAACCCCGACATCGTGCTGCTCGACCTGATGCTGCCCGGCGTCTCGGGTACCGAGATCTGCAAGTCGATCCGTGCCAAGTCGGCGGTCCCGGTCATCATGGTGACCGCGCGCGACAGTGAGATCGACAAGGTGGTCGGGCTGGAACTGGGCGCCGACGACTACGTCACCAAGCCCTACTCGGCGCGGGAGCTGATCGCCCGCATCCGCGCGGTCCTGCGCCGCGGCGGGGTGGTGGCCGACGACGAGGACGCCGCGATCGGCGTCGTCGAGGTGGGGCCGGTGCGGATGGACGTGCAGCGGCACACCGTTACCGTCGCCGGCAGCGAGGTGACGCTGCCGCTCAAGGAGTTCGACCTGCTGGAGTACCTGCTGCGCAACTCCGGTCGCGTGCTGACCCGCAGCCAGCTCATCGATCGGGTGTGGGGCGCCGACTACGTCGGCGACACCAAGACGCTCGACGTCCACGTCAAGCGCCTGCGGTCGAAGGTCGAACCGGACCCGTCGCAGCCGCGGCATCTGATCACCGTCCGCGGCCTGGGGTACAAGTTCGAGCCGTGAGCTGAGCGCCGCCGTCGGGCGGGGTCTCGATACGCGTCCTGCGCTTCGCTTCGGTCGCTACTCGACCAGCCTGTGTGTGGGGCTGCGGCGTCGGGCGTTCGGCAGGCCTGATCACAGGGTGGTCGAGTAGCCCGCGAACGGAGTGAACGAGCGTATCGAGACCCGGTGACCGCTACAACTGCTCGTACTTGATGTCCGACTCGCGGCGGGAGGTGGCGGCGGCGGTCGCCGGGTGCACGGCGACCAGGCCGAGCTCGGTGCGACGGCGACACACCGCGGCCAACACGTCGTAGGCCGCTTCGCCGATCAGCTCGATCAGCTCGGGCCGGTACGACTCGAAGACCGGTTTGGCGCCGGTGTGCGCCTCGGGTGAGCCCGAGCAGTACCAGTCCAGATCGTGGCCGCCCTCGCCCCAGCCGCGCCGATCGAACTCGGTGAGCGTGGTCTTGAGGATCTCCGTGCCGTCGGGGCGGGTGACCCACTCCTGCTCGCGCCGCATCGGCAGCTGCCAGCACACCTCGGGTTTGACCGTCAGCGGCTCCAAGCCCTTGCGCAGCGCCATCGAATGCAGCGAGCAGCCCTGCCCGGCGGGAAAACCGGGCCGGTTCAAGAAGATGCACGCGCCCTCGTGCAGTCGGGTCTTGAGCGCGGGTTCGTCGTCGAGGTCGGTGGCCTCCTCGAGGTACCCGCCGGGGGCGAGGGGGTCGTCGGCCGACCCGAGCTCGAAGAACTGCCAGTCGTCGGGGGTCAGCATCGCCACACCCGCGGCGAGCTTGTCGCGGTCCTCCTCGTCGGTGAGGTAGGCGCCGTGCGTGCAGCAGCCGTCGGACGCCCGTCCGGCGATGATTCCGTGACAGGCCGGCGTGCCGAAGACACAGTTCCAACGCGACAGCAGCCATGTCAGGTCGGCGCTGATCAGGTGCTCGGCGTTGTCGGGGTCGGCGAACTCGTACCATTCGCGCGGAAAATCGAGCGGGACCTCCGGTACGGGGGTCGCCGCCGACTTCGCGCGACCGGCCTTCTTGCGCGCCTTCTTCTTGGAGTCCGTCACCGCTGTTCCTTCGTCGATCCAACGACCCACGGTAGCCGGTCGGGTCGCGGACGCGCGCCGGGCGCAGTACTTTTGATCGGGTGCGACTAGGAGTGCTCGACGTGGGCAGCAATACCGTGCATCTGCTCGTGGTCGATGCACATCGGGGCGGGCATCCCAACCCGATGAGCTCGACCAAGGCGGTGCTGCGGCTGGCCGAGGAGATCGACGAGACCGGGAAGCTGACGAAGTCGGGCGCGGCCGCGCTGACCTCGACCGTCGAGGACTTCACGCGGATCGCCCGCTCGTCGGGCTGCCAGCAGGTGATGGCCTTCGCGACCTCCGCGGTCCGCGACGCGACCAACACCGACGAGGTCTTGGCGCAGGTCAAGGCGGCCTCCGGGCTCGACGTGGACGTCCTCGAGGGCGTCGACGAGGCGCGGCTCACGTCGCTGGCCGTGCGGCGCTGGTACGGCTGGAGCGCCGGGCGCATCCTCACCTTCGATATCGGCGGCGGCAGCCTGGAGATGACCAGCGGCGTCGACGAGGAACCCGAGGTGGCGCTGTCGCTGCCGCTGGGCGCGGGCCGGCTGACCCGCGAATGGCTGCCCGGCGACCCGCCGAGCAAACGGCACGTCTCGGTGCTGCGCGACTGGCTCGACGCCGAACTGCGCGAGCCGGCCAAGCAGCTGCGGGCGGCGGGCAGACCCGACCTGTCGGTAGGCTCGTCGAAGACCTTCCGCTCGCTGGCCCGGCTCACCGGTGCCGCGCCGTCGGGCGCCGGACCGCGGGTGCGACGCACCCTCACCGTCAGCGGTCTGCGGCAGCTGATCGCCTTCATCTCCCGGATGACGGCGGCCGACCGCGCCGACCTGGAAGGCGTCAGCGCCGACCGTGCCGCGCAGATCGTGGGCGGCGCGCTGGTGGCGGAGGCGGCGATGAGGGCCACCGGTGTGGATACACTTGAAATCTGTCCGTGGGCTCTGCGAGAAGGCGTCATTCTACGGCGACTCGACGCGGAGCCGGCCGGAGCGATGGTGAGCGCCGGCTGACCGATTCGTCGGGGCGGGCGTTCCGGGGCGGACCCGGGCACGACAACCAGCAGATCGACGTTGAAACGGGGTGCCCCAGGTATGGCGAAGGAATCCGGACCACGCGCGAGGCCGATCACGGTCTCGGAGCTGATCGCGCGATCCGAGCCGGGAGGCACTGCCTTCCCGAAGGCCTCCGACGTCGAAGACCGGACCGCACGCCGCACCGTCGGAGCCTCCGGCATGCCGGCCCACGATCCCGAACCGGCCAACGATCCCGAACCGCCGCGCGCCGTCGGAGCCTCGGGGATGCCGGTGCATCCGCCGACGCGATCGGCCGCCGACGAGAAGGCGGCCGCGGAGGCCGCCGCGGTGACCGGGATCATCCCGGTGGTCGCTGACGACGACGACACCGAGACCGACCTGGCGCCGGTGCCCGCCGACGACCCGGTGGGCGTGCACCTGCCGTCGATGGAGTACCGCGGCCGCGACGCGGAGCAGGTGACGGAGACGCTGGACGTCGTCGACGACGAGGCCGACGAGGAAGACGAGGGCGATCACCGCCGCGTCGCATCGGCCGCCGACCTGGCGACCGCGCAGGAGGAGGAGCGCGAGCGCGAGCGCGCCGAGCACGAGGGGGAGTCCGACGAGGAGTCCGCAGCCGGCGGTCGCGGCCGATCGGCGTTGTTCGGCTGGCTCGGCCTGGTCGCCGAGACGGTCCTGGGGCTCGCCGCGGGCGCCGGCCTGTTCTGGGGATTCACCGAACTGTGGAAGCGCTACGTGTACCTCGCGCTGATCCTGGCCGTCGTGGTGATCTTCGCGATCGTCACCTTCGCGCATGTGCTGCGCAAGCGCGATCTGCCCACCACTCTGCTGGCGCTCGGCGTCGGGATGCTGGTGACGATCGGACCGCTGGTCCTGTTGGCGGCCTGAGCCGGTAGACGTGTCCGACCTCCGCTTCCCGATTCCGATCGGCCTGTCGACCGCCTCGGTGTACCCGCAGAACACCGAGGCCGCGTTCGGCTACGCCGCGGACCTCGGCTACGACGGGGTCGAGTTGATGGTCTGGGGCGATCCGGTGAGCCAGGACGTCGCGCATGTGGCCCACCTGTCGCAGAAGTACCAGGTGCCGGTGCTGTCCGTGCACGCGCCGTGCCTGCTGATCTCCCAGCGGGTGTGGGGCCGCGATCCCAAGGCGAAGCTGCGCCGCTCGGTGCAGGCCGCCGAAGACCTGGGTGCGGGCACCGTCGTCGTTCATCCGCCCTTCCGCTGGCAGCGCGACTACGTGCGCGCCTTCGACGACCTGGTGACCGAGTTGGAGGCGTCGTCGGACGTGGCGGTGGCCGTCGAGAACATGTTCCCGATGCGCGCCGACCGACTCTTCGGCGCGGGCGCGCGCTCGGCACGCCGCATGGCCGACCGCGGCGGCGACCCGGGGCGCAGTGCGTCGGCGTTCGGCAAGTCGATCGACCCCACCGACAACGGTTACGAGCACTACACGCTCGACCTGTCGCACGCGGCCACCGCGGGCGTCGATGCGCTCGGCCTGCAGAGCCGGATGGGCGCAGGTCTGGAGCACCTGCACCTGACCGACGGCACCGGCGCCGCCCACGACGAGCACCTGATCCCCGGGGACGGCTCACAGCCGTGCATCGAGGTCTGCCGCCGGTTGGCGGACAGCGACTTCGCGGGGGCCGTGGTCCTGGAGGTCCACACCGGATCGGCCCGCACCAAGAACGAACGCGCGGCGATGCTGGCGCGCTCACTGGACTTCGCCCGCACCCACCTGCGCCGGGAGCAGAGCTCCCGGACCGAGTACAAGGACGTCTCCCGTGTCGACTGATCTCGCCTCGCTGATCGCGCTGAAGCCGTCGGCCCAGACGCCGACCGGATCGGCCGCAGGGCAGGCCGCCGCCTACCGCGCCGTGATCGACCCGGTGTTCACCATCGGGCCGAAAGTGCACGGCGGCAGCATCCAGATGGTCGTCGCGGCAGCGGCCAAGCGTGCCTACGCCGACCTGGGCGGACCGGACCCCGAGGCCGCCGTGCTGGCGGTCTCGAGCGACTTCCTGTTCGCCCCCGACCCGGCCGCGATCGAGGTGCACGCCGCCCTGATCAAGACCGGCCGAACCGTCTCGCTGCTGCGCGTGGACGTGCGGCAGAACGATCGGGTGGCGGTCACCTCGACGGTGACCCTCGGCAGGCACGACCACGGCGAGCCGCACCACCGCGGCGACACGCCGGTCAGTGCACTGCCCGTCGCGCCGCCGCCCGGGGAGCCCGATCTGTACTCGACGGCGGTCGGCGAGGTGGTCCACCTCGGTGCCGCGATCGCCGTGGTCCTCGACATGGACCACTTCCCGGCGCTGCGCGGGGAGCGGGGCGAACCGTTGATCCGCGGGTGGACGCGCCCCAAGGACGCCGACCGCCAGCCGACCGCGGTCACCGCGGACTTCCCGATCCTGGTCAGCGACCTGTCGCCTCCAGTGGTGATGAACCTCGGGATGTTCGGCTGGGCGCCGACCGTGCAGCTGACCACCTACCTGCGACGCGATCCCGCTCCCGGATGGCTGCGGTTCGCCGCCTACAGTGCCGAGGTGGGGCAGGGGATGTTCGTCGAAGACCACGTGGTCCTGGACGCGAACGGCGTGACGGTCGCGCAGTCGCGGCAGCTGGCCCTGATCCCGGCCGGCCGCTGAGCGCGTCGGCGACAGGCTTCGGGCAGCACCGCGCCGGCCGGCGCGAGACGAGCGCAGGCTGCCCGGCATGACAACGAATCAACGGAACTGAAAGGTAGTGATCGAGATGACCGAACGGGTCGCGATCATCGGTGGTGGCAAGATCGGCGAGGCTCTGCTGGCCGGACTGATCAGCGCGGGCAAGCCGGTCAAGGACCTGGTGGTGGCCGAGCGGTCCGCCGAGCGGTCGGCCGAACTGGTCGCGGATTACGCCGTCCGAGTGACCGACGACGTCGTCGACGCCGTCGAAGGCGCCCGCGTGGTCTTCATCGCGGTCAAGCCGGACGCGGTCGACTCGGTTCTGCAGAAGCTGTCGGTCACCGAGGACAGCGGCGAGCTGGAACGCATCACCGTCACCCTGGTCGCCGGCATCCCGACCTCTCGCTACGAGGCCGCGCTGCAGGCCGGCTCCCCGGTCATCCGGGTGATGCCGAACACGCCGATGCTCGTCAACGAGGCGATGTCGGCGGTCAGCCCCGGACGCTACGCCGAGGAGGAGCAGGTGGCGCTGACCGTGCGGCTGCTGGAGTCGGTCGGCAAGGTGACGGTGGTCCCGGAGAAGCTGATGGACGCGGTGACCGCGATCTCCGGCTCCGGACCCGCGTACTTCTTCTTGATGGTCGAGGCGCTGATCGACGCAGGCGTCGCGCTCGGACTGACGCGGCCGCAGTCGAGCGAACTGGCGATCCAGACGATCAAGGGCGCCGGCGCGCTGCTGAGCGAATCCGGGCTGTCGCCGGTGGAGCTGCGCGCGGCGGTGACCTCCCCGGCGGGCACGACCGCCGCGGCGCTGAAGGAGTTCGAGCGGGCCGGTCTGCGGCACGCGGTGAACGAGGCGACCGCCGCCTGCGCCGAGGCGAGCGCGAAAACTGCACGTCGAGTGGAAGTTGAGAGTTCCGGCGCCGGTGTCCAGCGCGCCGCCGAAACCGCAAGCGAGCTACAGTAGCGCCTCAGCCTGCACGGATGCGAGATCCGGCGCGTTCTCGGCGCGTCGGATTCCGTCTCTCACGTCGCACTTTTCACATTGGTCACGTTAAGCTGCTGGCAGCACGTACGTGTCAGATGTCCACCGGAGGGGAAGCCGGAGGCCGCGATGCGTGCACCTAAGGTTGGTAAAGTCTCATGGCTGCAGAAAAGCCTGGTGAACGGAACGACTTCGCAGACCGCGGAGTCGGAAATGCGTCCGCCACACAGTTCCTGACCGTCGCCGAGGTCGCCGCGCTGATGCGCGTGTCGAAGATGACCGTCTACCGTCTCGTCCACAACGGCGAACTGCCTGCGGTCCGGGTCGGTCGATCGTTCCGAGTGCATGCGAAAGCGGTGCACGAGTACCTCGAGACCTCGTACTTCGACGCCGGGTAGACCTCACTCCCGATATTCGATCCCGCGCCGACGCGATCTGGCGTGTCCGAACCCCCTCCGGCCGACGGCCGAGGGGGTCGTCGGCTTTCTGGGCGGGTCCGACCCCGATCCGGGGGCGAATTCGCCTCCGGCTGCCGCGGTCGGTAAGATCATTCGTCAGGTCGCTGTCGCCTTGGATGTACCCCTGTCGGCGACGGCCCGGCGTGAGTCCTCTGGCCAGGCCACATGAGTTCATCAGTACCGATCGTGAGGGAGACCCCATGGGTTCCGTAATCAAGAAGCGTCGCAAGCGCATGTCGAAGAAGAAGCACCGCAAGCTTCTCCGCCGTACGCGAGTCCAGCGTCGTAAACTCGGCAAGTGATCGTCCAGAACCCGCCCGCATGTGGCGGGTTCTGTGCTTTCCGGGGTCCGGTCGGGCCTGCCGAAGCTGTCGGTGCGGGGCGATAGGGTGAAGGCATGAGCGACGATACGACCGACCGGCCCTCGCCCCGCTCGGTGCTCGTGACCGGTGCCTCCACCTTCCTCGGCGGATATCTGGTGGCACGGCTGGCCGCCAACCCGGCGATCGAGCACGTCGTCGCCGTCGACTCCCGGGTGCCCAGCAAAGACCTGATGCGCCGGATGGGGCGGGCCGACTTCCTGCGGCTCGACATCCGCAGGCCGGCCATCGCCAAGGCGATCGCCAACTACGAGATCGACACCGTGGTGCACGCGGCGCCGTCGATCATGGACAGCGTCGAGCACTCCGCGGCCATCAAGGAGCTCAACGTCGTCGGCACCATGCAGGTGTGCGCGGCGTGCCAGCGCAGCCCGTCGGTGAAACGACTGGTGCTGCGGTCCAGCACCATGGTGTACGGGGCGGGCCCGAGCGACCCCGGCTTCTTCACCGAGGGCACGCCCGCGCGCCGGGAACCGCGCCGCGGGTACGGCCGCGACCTGATCGACATGGAGGGCTACGCGCGCGGACTGTCGCGCAGACGGCAGGACATCGAGGTGTCGATCCTGCGATTCCAGTCGTTGCTGGGGCCGCGGATCCGGACGCGGATGAGCGCCTACCTCTCGCTTCCGCTTGTCCCGACCCCGTTCGGCCATCAGCCGCGGTTGCAGTTCCTCCACGAGGAGGACGCATTGGCCGCGCTGGCGCACGCGACGCTCCACCCGCATCCGGGCACTTTCAACATCGCCGGCGACGGCGTGGTGACGCTCTCGCAGTCGGTGCATCGGGCCGGGCACGTGAAGCTGCCGGTGCCCGGCGGTCTGATCGCCCCGATCATGGGGGTGCTGCAGGGCGGTCGGCTGCCGGTGATGCGCTCGGAGAACACCTCCTACCTGGCGTACGGGCGGGTGGTCGACAACACCCGCATGCGCGAGGAACTCGGCTTCGCGCCGAAGTACACCTCGTTGGAGACGCTCGACGACTTCATCTCGCGGGGACGCACCGAGCCGCTGGTCTCGGCGGACACCTGGCGGGGGATGGAACGACGGGCCGTGGCCACCGCCACACGACTGCAGTGAGCGGCGTCGACCGACGTAGTATGTGAGACGGAGACCTCCGGGACCGCGTGCTCCGGGACCGAGGGTCCGGGACGGCGGACTCGGGACGACGGACTCGGAATGACGATGGGGGTGTGGCCGTGGCGGCAGCGGAGAAGCCGGGTGATGGGCGGACGGCGAAGGTCATCGCGCTCTACACCGATCCCGATCTGCGCAGACGCGCCCCCGGACACCCCAACACCGCCGGACACCCCAACACCGACGGCTTCGGCAGGCCCGCAGCCGAGGTGACGCCGATCCACGAGGGAATCGATCTGCACGACGAGCCGTCGCCGCCGGTGACGCCCGTCCGACACTCGCCGCTGTTCAGCCTCGGAGGCATCCGCGGCGCGATCGCCGATTCGCTGATCGCCACCAGCGGCTTCATCCGGGAGCGGATGACCGGCGACTACGCGGTCGACGACTTCGGCTTCGACCCCCACTTCACCGAAGCCGTGTGGTTCCCCGCGGTCCGGCAGCTGTACGAGAAGTGGTTCCGCGTCGAGGTGACCGGGGTGGAGAACCTTCCGGCGACCGGCGCGGGCCTGCTGGTGGCCAACCACGCGGGGTCGATCCCGGTCGATGCGATCATCACCTCGCTGGCCGTGCGCGATCAGCACCCCAATGAGCGGTACCTGCGGATCCTGGCCGCCGACATGGCCTTCGAGACCCCGATCGTCGGCGATGTGGCGCGACGCGTCGGCGCGACGCTCGCGTGCACGGACGACGCCGACGCGCTGCTGCGACGCGGGGAGCTGACCGCCGTCTGGCCCGAGGGGTTCAAGGGCATCGGCAAGCCGTACAAGGACCGCTACAAGCTGCAGCGGTTCGGTCGCGGCGGCTTCGTGACGACGGCGCTGCGGACCGGTGCGCCGATCATCCCAGTCTCGATCGTCGGGTCGGAGGAGATCTACCCGATGATCGCCGACCTCAAGCCGCTCGCCCGCGCGCTGGGGCTGCCGTACTTCCCGATCACCCCGCTGTTCCCGTGGCTGGGGCCGCTCGGGGTGATTCCGCTGCCGTCCAAGTGGCACATCCACTTCGGCAAGCCGATCCACACCGAAGGCTACGACGAGGCCGCCGCCGATGATCCGATGGTGGTCTTCGACCTCACCGACCACGTGCGCGAAGAGATCCAGCAGACGCTGTTCCGGATGCTGAGCCGCCGCGGCAGCGTCTACTTCGGCTGAGCCCGTCTCCGCGCCCGATCGCCGGCGGGGCAGCCCGCAGCGACGCCGCAAGGCCTGTCAGCGCTGCTGCACGATCTCAGCGCCGCTGCACGATCTCAGCGGCGCCGCAGGACCTTCGACGCGACAGCGGCGGCGCCGCCGGCCGCACCGACCACCAGCGCCGTCTGCGCACCGTACTTCGCCGCCTTGCGGGCGGTGCGAAAGTCGTACTGCTCCCAACCGCGCACCCGGGCGATCTCCCGCAGGTCGGCGTCCGGGTTGATCGCCACCGCGGTGCCGACCAGCGAGAGCATCGGGACGTCGTTGTGGGAGTCGGAGTAGGCGGTGCAGCGCTTCAGATTCAGGCCCTCGCGGACGGCGATGGTCCGGACCGCGTGCGCCTTGCCGGGGCCGTGCAGGATGTCGCCGACCAGCCGGCCGGTGAAGACCCCGTCGACGCTCTCGGCGACGGTGCCGAGCGCGCCGGTGAGCCCCAGCCGCTTGGCGATGGTCTGCGCCAACTCCACCGGCGTCGCCGTCACCAGCCACACCTGCTGGCCGGCGTCCAGATGCCGCTGCGCCAGCGCCGCGGTGCCCGGCCAGATCTTGTCGGCGATGTACTCGTCGTAGATCTCCTCGCCGAGCTGCACCAGTTCGGCCGTCTCGCGGCCGGCGATGAACGAGAGCGCCTTGTCGCGGCCCTCGGCGACGTCTTCGGCGTTCTCCTTGCCGGTGATCCGGAACTTGGCCTGCTGCCAGGCGAAGTTCATGATGTCGCCGTAGGAGAAGTAGTTCCGGGACGCCAGACCGCGCGCGAAGAGCACGATCGACGCGCCATGCACCAGGGTGTTGTCGACGTCGAAGAACGCCGCGCCGGTCAGGTCGGTGAGCTGTTCGGTGTCGGAGTCGGGGGTGCGGGCCCGCAGCGATTCGATCGCCGCCTTGGCAGCGGCCTCGCCGGCGAGCATCTGACGCAGCTCGCCCGCCGTCTGCCGGAACCGGCCCGCGCGCTCGGTCAGCCATTCGCCGACGCGCCGCGCCTCCTCATCGGAATCGGGTGCCTCGGGCGCGTCGATCAGACCGCCGTCACGATCTTCGAGGGCCTCCTCCTCGTCGTCGCCGTCGAACTGCTCGGCGTCGAGTTCGGCGGCCTCGGCCTCCTCGTCGTCGATCTCGGCCGCCTCGTCGGGCGTGAGGGCCTCGTCGTGAGCGTCGGTGAACAAATCGTCGGAATCGGGACGGTCCATCGAATCGCGGCTCACCAGCCACCTCCTTCGCCGTGGAAACACTTGGCGTCCAGCCTATCGTGGCGACCGGGCTGTCGGCCCTGGCCCGCGCGGCGCCCGACACGGTGATCTTTCGTACACTCGCGGTGTGGAAGCCGTCGTCGAATTGATGTCCCGTGCCGGCTGCTCGGCCTGCGTGCGAGCGCAGGAACAGCTGGCGCAGATCCTGACCGATTACGATCTCCGACTCGCCGTCGTCGACGTGGATCAGCTTGCCGAACAGGGCGACCCGCTGCCGCGCGCCGAGTTCGGCGACCGGCTGCCGGTGATCGTCCTCAACGGTGTCGAGCACGGCTACTGGGAGGTCGACGAGAAGCGGCTGCGCGCCGACCTCGACGCACTTCGCTAGGGGCGGCCGGAGGCGATCGGGGATAGGGGGCGCGTGCAAACGCGGGGCCGCTTGCTCTAGCCTGGAACTCATGTCCACCCGGCCGGCCGGCCGGGGCTGGGAAGAGGAGAGAGCGCCGGTAGGTGGTCTGGCGGGCATTCCGGTGCCGTCGGGTCTGCGGGCGGGAGGCTTGTCAGAGTGAGTGTCTTGTTGTTCGGCGTATCCCATCGGAGCGCTCCGGTATCGGTTCTCGAACGACTCGCCGTCTCCGATGCCGACCGGCCGAAGCTGGTCGATGCGCTGCTGTCGACGCGGACCGTCTCCGAGGCGATGCTGGTCTCGACCTGCAACCGGGTCGAGATCTACGCCGTCGTCGACGCTTTCCACCCGGCGTTGGAGGCCGTCGGTCAGGTGATCGGCGAGCACAGTGGGCTGACCGTCGCCGAACTCACCGACCACGCCTACGTCCGGTACTCCGAGGCGGCGGTGGAGCACCTGTTCACCGTCGCCGCGGGCCTGGACTCGATGGTCGTCGGCGAACAGCAGATCCTCGGCCAGATCCGGAACGCCTACACCGACGCCGACGACAATCAGTCCGCGGGCAGCACTCTGCACGAACTGGCTCAGAAGGCCTTGCGCGTGGGCAAGCGCGTGCACACCGAGACCGGCATCGACCGCGCCGGCGCATCCGTGGTCTCGGTCGCGGTGAACCGCGCGGTCGCCGTCCGCGGCGACCAGCCGCCGATGCGGCGGGCCGTGGTGCTCGGAGCCGGTGCGATGGGGTCCCTGGCGACCAGTCAGCTGGCCGGTGGCGGAGTCAGCGACATCACCGTCGTCAACCGGACCGCCGCCCGCGCCCACGAGGTCGCCGCGACCGTCGCCGAGAAGTACGGCATCACCACGCGGGGCGTCACCTTCGACGACGTCGCCGAGGTGATGGCCGACGCCGACATCGTCGTCACCTGCACCGGATCGATCAACGCGGTCGTGCAGGTCGGCGACGTCCACTCGGCGCTCACCCGACGCACCAACACCGCTCCGCTGATGATCTGCGACCTCGGTCTCCCACGCGACGTCGACCCCGCGGCCGGGCGGCTGCCCGGCGTGCACATCGTCGACATCGAGGGGCTGCGGGGCGATGAGCAGACCCGCGCCGCCGAGGCCGATGCGCTCGCCGCACAGTCGATCGTCGCGGGCGAGCTCGCCGGCTACCTCTCGACGCAGCGGCAGGCCGCGGTCACCCCCACCGTCGCCGCCCTGCGGCAGCGTGCGGCCGACGTGGTGGAGGCCGAGATCCTGCGGCTGCAGAGCCGCCTGCCCGACCTGGACGGCGCACAGCGCGACGAGGTCGCCAAGACGGTCCGCCGGGTGGCCGACAAGCTCCTGCACGCACCGACGGTGCGCGTCAAGCAGTTGGCGTCCTCCGGCCGCGGCGACCACTACGCCGAGGCCCTGCGCGAACTGTTCGAACTCAAGCCCGGCGCCGCCGAATCGGTGTCGGCATCCGACGCGGGCATCGAAGACCTGCGCTGACCCGATGACCAGTAGACCCGTGACCGTCGCCCTTCGGTCACGGGCGCCTCGTCGACCGGCCTGAGGCCCCGACGCGACCCATTTCTCCGAGAGACAGGACGAGATCACCGTGCAAGATTCTGCGGACCAGACCCGAAGCACTGCGGCGGGCGCGGGCCCCATCCGGATCGGGACCCGCGGTTCGCTGCTGGCGACCACGCAGGCCCAGGGGATCGCCGACCGCCTGACGGCGGCCGGGCATCCGGCGGAGCTGGTCATCATCAGCACGGCGGGCGACACCTCGACCGCACCCGTCGCACAGATCGGCGTCGGGGTCTTCACCACCGCCATCCGCCTGGCGCTGCGCGCAGGCGAGTGCGACGTCGCGATCCACTCGTACAAGGACCTGCCGACCGCCCCCGAGCCCGACATCACGATGGGAGCGGTGCCGACCCGCGTGGATCCGCGAGACGCGCTGGTCAGCCGGGACGGCATGGTGTTGGGGGAACTGCCGTCGGGATCGGTGATCGGCACGTCGTCGCCCCGTCGGGCCGCACAGCTTAGAGCACTGGGTCTCGGTTTGGAAATTCGCCCCCTAAGAGGCAACCTTGATTCTCGGTTGGGCAAAGTCGCGAGCGGTGAGCTGGATGCGGTTGTGGTAGCCCGGGCCGGGTTGGTGCGCATCGGCAAGTCCGATGCGGTCACCGAGGCGCTTGACCCCTTGGTCATGCTGCCTGCTCCGGCGCAGGGCGCCCTTGCGGTGGAATGCCGCTCTGACGATGCCGAACTGGTGAGAATTCTCGCCGAGTTGGACGATCCGTCCACCCGCGCGGCGGTCGACGCCGAGCGTGCGATACTCGCGGCCCTCGAGGCCGGGTGTACCGCACCGGTCGGCGCGCTGGCCGAGGTGGTCGAGTCGATCGACGAGGACGGGCGCATCTTCGCCGAACTGTCGCTCCGCGCGGTGGTGGCGGCCGAGGACGGATCCGAAGTGATCCGCGCTTCGGTGGTGGGCCCCGTCGAACGGGCCGAACAACTCGGTAAGGACCTCGCCGCCGAACTGCTCGAGCTCGGTGCCGCACCGCTGGTTCCCAAAAGAGCCTAGACTGCGGTCACCTGGACTCGTGCAGGAGGAGAACCTTTACCCAGCTGTGGCTGGGTAGGAACGAACTGCAGCCCCGGGGGCGGGGCAGGAGAGTGCGAACGCATGAGCCGTACGAAGAATGCTAATCCTGGCCGGATCCTGTTCGTGGGGTCGGGTCCCGGAAACCCGGATCTGCTTACCGTGCGAGCGCAACAAGTCCTGGTGAACGCCACCTCGGCCTACGTCGATCCCGACGTGCCCGCCGACGTGATCGCGGTGATCGGATCGGCGCACGCCGCCGATGAGCCGGCGCCCACCAGGGCCGGCCGCAAGGCCGCCGCCGAGCAGGCCGCCGAAGAGCCCGAGGTCACCAAGCCCGCGCTCGGCGATCCCACACAGGTCGCCAAGACCCTCGTCGCCGAGGCCAAGACCGGCGTCAACGTGGTGCGCGTGGTCGCCGGTGACCCGATGAGCTCGGACGCCGTGCTCGCCGAGGTCACCGCCGTCGCGCGGACCAGCGTCCCGTTCGAGGTCCTGCCCGGCATCTCCGCGGCCTCGGCCGTGCCGAGCTTCGCCGGCATGCCGCTGGGCTCGGGTCACACGGTGGCCGACGTGCGCGGCGACATGGACTGGGCGGCGCTCGCCGCGGCGCCCGGACCGCTGGTCCTGCACGCCACGTCCGGACATCTGGCCGAACTGGCCAGCGCGCTCACCGAGCACGGCCTCGCGCCGCAGACCCCGGTCGCGATCACCGTCAACGGCACCACCTGCGCTCAGCGCACCATCGAGGCCACGCTCGCCACGGTCAACGAGAAGGGCAATGCCCTCACCGGTCCGCTGGTGGTGACGGTCGGCAAGATCGTCAACCAGCGCGGCAAGTTCTCGTGGTGGGAGTCGCGCGCCCTGTACGGCTGGACCGTGCTGGTGCCGCGCACCAAGGAGCAGGCCGTCGACATGAGCGAACGGCTCGTCTCGCACGGCGCGATCCCCAAGGAGGTGCCGACCATCGCCGTCGAGCCTCCCCGCAGCCCGGCGCAGATGGAACGCGCCGTCAAGGGTCTGGTGGACGGCCGCTACCAGTGGGTGGTGTTCACCTCCACCAACGCGGTCCGCGCCGTGTGGGAGAAGTTCGCCGAGTTCGGTCTGGACGCCCGCGCCTTCTCCGGCGTCAAGATCGCCTGTGTCGGCGAGGGCACCGCGGCCAAGGTCCGCTCGTTCGGGGTGGAGCCGGAACTGCTCCCGACCGGTGAGCAGAGCTCGCTGGGCCTGCTCGAGGTGTTCCCGCCCTACGACGAGGTCTTCGATCCCGTCGACCGCATCCTGCTGCCGCGCGCCGACATCGCCACCGAGACGATCTCGGAGGGGCTGCGCGACCGCGGCTGGGAGATCGACGACGTCACCGCCTACCGCACCGTGCGGGCGGCTCCGCCACCGGCGCAGACGCGCGAGATGATCAAGACCGGCGGCTTCGACGCGGTCTGCTTCACCTCGAGCTCGACGGTGCGGAACCTGGTCGGCATCGCAGGCAAGCCGCACGCCCGCACCATCGTCGCGTGCATCGGCCCCAAGACGGCCGAGACCGCACTCGAGTTCGGGCTGCGCGTGGACGTGCGACCCGAGAACGCCTCTATCGTGGAACTGGTGGACGCGCTCGCCGCTCACGCCGCGCAACTGCGCGCCGAGGGGGCACTGCCGCCGCCGCGCAAGAAGTCGCGCCGTTCTCGTTCGTGAGGTGAGCCAGCCATGACCGGTCCTTTCATCCGTCACCGCCGGCTGCGGTCGAGTGCCGCCATGCGGCGCCTGGTCGCCGAGACGCGGCTCGATCCGGCTCAGCTGGTGCTGCCGATGTTCGTCGCCGACGGCATCGACGAGCCGAAGCCGATCTCGTCGATGCCGGGCGTCGTCCAGCACACTGTCGACTCGCTGCGAGCGGCCGCGCAGGACGCGGTGACCGCCGGCGTCGGCGGGCTGATGCTCTTCGGCGTGCCAAAGCCGGAGGACAAGGACGAGATCGGTTCGGCGGGCGATCGCCCGGACGGGATCTTGAACCGGGCCCTGGAGGCGCTGCGGTCGGACTTCGGCGACGACACCGTCCTGATGGCCGACACCTGTCTGGACGAGTTCACCGACCACGGGCACTGCGGGGTGCTCACCGAGACCGGTGCCGTCGACAACGATGCGACGCTGAGCCGATACCGGGCGCTGGCGGTCGCGCAGGCGCGCGCCGGTGCCCACGTGGTCGGGCCGAGCGGCATGATGGACGGCCAGGTGGCGGCCATCCGCGAGGCGCTCGACGACGACGGATTCATCGACACCACCATCCTGGCGTACACCGCCAAGTACGCCTCCGCCTTCTACGGGCCGTTCCGCGAAGCCGTCGGCTCCTCGCTCGTCGGGGACCGTCGGACCTACCAGCAGGACCCGGCCAACCGGCTCGAATCGGCGCGCGAACTGCTCGCCGACCTCGACGAGGGTGCCGACATGGTGATGGTCAAGCCCGCCATGAGCTACCTGGACATCCTCCGCGACATCGCCGACCGGTCGGATTCACCGGTGGCGGCCTACCAGGTCAGCGGCGAGTACGCGATGATCGCCGCCGCCGCCGAACGCGGCTGGATCGACTTCGACGCCGCGATCGACGAGGCGGTCCTGTCGATCGTTCGGGCGGGCGCGTCGATGGTGTTGACCTATGCGGCGCCGGACATCGCGCGGCGCCTGCAGCGTCGGTGATTAGGCTGGTGCCATGACCGCCCCCGAACAGTGGACCGAGAGCCCCGCGTCGGCGCCGAAGCGACCCGACACGATCCGGCTCGGCATCCAACTGTGGTTCGCCGTGATCGCCCTGCAGATCCTGGCGTCGGTGGCACGCTATGACACGCTCAAGGCGAGCTACGAGAAGCAGGTGCGCGAGCTGAGCACCAAGATGAACGACCCCGCGCTCGTCGAGAACCTCGACGCCACCGTGCTGGTGACCTTCGTCGGCGTGATGGCACTGCTGAGCGGACTGGCCGGAGTGCTCATGTGGTTCACCTACCGCGGCCGCACCTGGGCCCGGCTGATCCTGGGCTGGGCGAGCGCCCTGCTGACCGTCGAACTGGTCTTCGCGGTCATCGAACTGTTCTCCGACTCCACGGGCTCGTCGGACCTGCCCGAGCCCGCCACGTGGGGGATGATCCCGACCATCCTCGGCGGCGTCTGCGCGGTCGGTGCCCTGGCGGCGCTGATGCATCGAGACTCCTCGGCGTTCTGTCGCGAGTCGGCAGCGTATCGTTCCCGCATTCGGCAGGGCAGGTTCCGATGATCGAGATCCCACCGCGCCGCCGGGAGCCGCGGCCCGACCCCAGCGAACGCCCCGCTCTCGTGGTGTGGGCGCTGCGGCTGTGGATGCTCTCGGGCGCGCTGCTGATCGTGCTGGGGGTCCTGGGGATCGTCGACGACCTCGTCAAGCTCGGATTCGATTTCGGGGTCCTGGCGATCGACGTGCTGATCACCGTGCTCGGTGTCGCGTACTTCCTGCTCGGCGCCAAGACCTATCGGGGCGCGCTGCAGTGGCGCTCGTCGTTGTCGGCGCTGACCTGCGTGGTCGTCGTGATGCTCCTGCCGCTGACCATCGGCTTCCGCAGCGCCGGACTGGCGATCGTGCTCGCCTCCGCGGTCGTCGGCCTCGTCGGCTCGGTCCTGGCCTATCGGCCGGCCGCCGACCGGTGGTTCACCTGCAAGCTGGACGGGTGTGCGGCGTCCGCCGACGCCGAGTCGGACGAGGGCCGATGACCGCCGCTCCGCAGGACCGGACCCCGGCCGGGGAGACCGGCGCAGACGAGACCGGCGCAGATGAGACCGGCGCAGATGAGACCGGCGCCGAGGACGCCTCGTCCGCTGGCACCGGAACCGATGAGGCGACCGGCGAGCAGGCGGTCGGTGACGACACGACCGGTGACGACACGACCGGTGACGCCACGACCGGTGACGACACCGCCGGTGACGACGCGGCCGGCGACGTCGCACCACGGGGATCGGCGACGCTCGATCCGCGCAAGAAGCACAAGTCCGAGCCGCCGGTGGACCCCGGCGAAACCCTGCTCTACGAGCCGGGTGGCAGCTGGTGGGTGGTCGCGATCGGGCCGGTCCTCGTGCTGGTGACGCTAGCGATGGAGATCGCGGGCAAGGGGCGGATCCACTGGGAGGTGCTGACGATCTTCGGGGTGATCCTCACCGGATTCTCCGTGCTTCAGGTGATCGCCGCACGGCAGCACGTGTCGATGCACCTGACCGAGACCACCCTGCGAGAGGGCACGCAGACGATCGAGATCGCCGACATCGTCAAGATCTTCCCGGCAAGCCACGGCACCGAGACGCAGGACTGGGAGAGCGCACCCGCCCTGGGCGAGCTGCACGCGGTGCCGCGTCGACGCAAGGGCATCGGGCTGCGGTTGGCGAACGGGTCGCTGGTACAGGCGTGGGCGCGCGATGTGGAACGACTCCGGACCGAACTCACCGAGGCGCACCTCGCGGTCAAGATGGGTCTGCCGCCGAAGGGAAGGCGCTGACCGTCGTCGGACAGCGGCTGATGGTCGGTTGATCCCGCGCGCAGCGCCGCGACCCGGTGAATATCCCGACGTCTCCGTCGGCCGCAGCGGCCGTGCGAGGTCCCGGACTCGGCGCCGGACGCGGCGGTGATCCGAAGAACATTCGGCCCAGAAGCGACGATTCGGTGTGACGGAGGCGGCAGTGATTGGGCGCCGGCGCCAGGTTTTGGAACACTGGAGGCCATGGTCGCTCCACTCGATGTCCCCGCGGTGAACACCGCTGTCAGCGCAGAACTGTTCGAACGGGCGACGCGGGCGATACCCGGCGGGGTGAATTCGCCGGTCCGAGCGTTCTCGGCCGTCGGCGGTGATCCGCGGTTCATCGCCGAGGCGAAGGGGTGGAAGCTCACCGACGCCGACGGCAACGACTACGTCGACCTGGTGTGCTCGTGGGGCCCGATGATCCTGGGGCACGCCCATCCGGCGATCGTCGAAGCGGTGCAGCGTGCGGCGTCGACCGGGTTGTCGTTCGGTGCCCCGACCGCCGCCGAGATCGAGCTGGCCGAGGAGATCATCGACCGGGTGGATCCGGTCGCCCGGGTCCGGCTGGTCAACTCCGGGACCGAGGCCACCATGTCGGCCGTCCGGCTGGCACGCGGATTCACCGGCCGCAGCAAGATCGTGAAGTTCTCCGGCTGCTACCACGGCCACGTCGACGCACTGCTGGCCGACGCCGGGTCGGGTGTCGCCACCCTCGGACTGCCGACGTCGCCGGGCGTCACCGGAGCCGCCGCCCACGACACTCTGGTGCTGCCCTACAACGATGTCGCCGCCGTCGAGCGGGCCTTCGCCGAGCACGGCTCCGACATCGCCGCCGTCATCACCGAGGCCGCCGCGGGCAACATGGGCGCGGTGGCGCCGGTCGCCGGCTTCAACGAGGGCCTGCGCACGGTGACCGCCGACCACGGCGCGCTGCTCATCATGGACGAGGTGATGACCGGGTTCCGTGTCAGCCCGGCCGGCTACTACGGACTCGACGGGGTCGCCGGCGACCTGTACACGTTCGGCAAGGTGATGAGCGGCGGACTGCCCGCGGCCGCCTTCGGCGGTCGCCGCGAGATCATGGAGCACCTCGCCCCGACCGGCCCGGTGTACCAGGCGGGCACGCTGTCGGGGAATCCGGTGGCCGTCGCCGCCGGTCTGGCCACCCTCCGGCATGCCACCGCGGACGTCTACGCGGCGCTCGACGCCAACGCCGACCGTCTCGCCACCATGATCGGCGCGGCGCTCACCGACGCGGGG
The DNA here is from genome assembly GCF_039946255.1 of Gordonia aichiensis. Taxonomy (GTDB): domain Bacteria; phylum Actinomycetota; class Actinomycetes; order Mycobacteriales; family Mycobacteriaceae; genus Gordonia; species Gordonia aichiensis_A. Next base: position 151,041 of record NZ_JBCDWL010000008.1, read on the forward strand.
GTCTCGCATCGGGTGCAGAAGGCAGGCAACCTGTTCAGCGTCTTCTTCACCGACCCCGAGCAGCCCGACCCCGGACCGATCGTCGACTACGACGCGGTCAAGGCGACCCAGACCTGGCGCTTCGCGCCCTTCTTCCACGCCCTGCTGGCACGCGGCGTCTATCCGCCGCCCAGCGCCTTCGAAGCGTGGTTCGTGTCCGCAGCGCTCGACGACGAGGCCTTCTCGATCATCGCCGACGCGCTCCCGGCCGCGGCGGCCGCCGCCGCGGCAGCCCGCAATCCCGGAGAGGGAACCCGATGAAGACGATCGTCCACATGATGCGCCACGGCGAGGTGCACAACCCCGAGGGCATCCTGTACGGCCGACTGCCCGGCTACCACCTCTCCGACACCGGCGCCGCGCAGGCGCGGACCGTCGCCGTGACCCTCGCCGACCACGACATCACCGCGGTCTTCGCCTCGCCGCTGCAGCGGGCGCAGGAGACGGCGACGCCGATCGCCGCCGCACACGACCTCGCGATCACCACCGTCGACGACCTCATCGAAGCCGACAACCAATTCGAGGGACTCAAGGTCTCGGTGGGCGACGGCGCGCTGAGCAAGCCTCGTCACTGGCTCAAACTGCGCGATCCGTTCACCCCGTCGTGGGGCGAGCCCTACATCCAGATCGCCCATCGCATGCTGGCCGCCGCCAACAAGGCGCGCGACGCGGCCCGCGGGCACGAAGCCGTCTGCGTCAGCCACCAGCTGCCCGTGTACACGCTGCGCCGCTTCCTCGAGGGCCAGCGGCTCTGGCACGACCCGCGGGTGCGGCAGTGCTCGCTGGCCTCGCTGACCAGCCTGATCTACGACGGCGACGCGCTCGTCGACATCGTCTACTCCGAGCCCGCAGGCGCCTCCGACCCGCGGGTCACCGGCGCGTGACCGGCGTGACGGTCGGGCGTCGCACGCGCGTCGCGGCGATCGCCTGCTCGGTGCTGGCCGCGGTGGCGGTGCTCGCGGGATGCAGCACCGGCAACGACGCCGTCGCGCAGGGCAACGGCAACCAGTTCGTCTCACCCGACGGCAAGACCGTCCTCGAATACGACCGTGGCGCGCGCCGCGACATCGGCGATGTGTCCGGCGAGAATCTGCTCGGTGACGGCACCGTGAAGTTGTCGGACTACCCGGGCGAGGTGGTCGTGGTGAACGTGTGGGCGTCGTGGTGCCCGCCGTGCCGCACCGAGTTCCGCGACCTGGAGAAGGTGTACGCCGAGACCAAGGACGCCGGCGTCGCCTTCGTGGGGATCAACTTCCGCGACACCCGTTCGCGCGCCCAGGACTTCGTCGCCGACCGCAAGGTCCCGTACCCGTCGATCTACGACTACGGCGGGGCGACCCTGGCGGCGCTGGGGGTTCCGGTGGGTGTCGTGCCGACGACCGTCGTCCTCGATCGCGAGCACCGTCCGGCGAAGGTGTACCTGCGGGCGATCACCGAACCGGAGCTGCGGGCCGCCGTCGACCAGGTGGCCGCCGAGAGTCCGGCGCCGAAGCCCTCGGCGACCCCGGCTCCGGAGACCCCGGCTGCTGAGAATCCGGCCCCCGCGACCCAGGCCCCGGCTCCGCGATGACCGAAGTTCAGCTGGCCGATGTGGGCGCCACGTTCGTCTCCACGGTCACCAGCGGTCCGTTGCTGCTCGCACTCGGGGTGTGCATCCTGGTCGGGTTGATCTCGTTCGCGTCGCCGTGCGTGGTGCCGCTGGTCCCCGGCTACCTGTCGTATCTGGCCGGACTGGTGGGGGCTGAGGCCCCCGCGGTCCAGGTCGGGGAGGACCGCAAGTCGGGCCGCTGGCGAGTGGTCGGTGCCGCGGCGCTGTTCGTGCTCGGCTTCACGATCGTGTACGTGCTGGCGACGGCGACCCTGTTCGGCGTCACCTCGGTCTTCCTCGACGTCGACCGGCTGCAGTTGATGCAGCGGATCGGCGGCGTCTTCATCATCGTCATGGGCCTCGTCTTCATCGGCATGATCCCGTTCCTGCAGCGCGATGTGCGGATGACGCCGCGCCGCTACACCGGGCTCGTCGGCGCACCGGTCCTCGGCGCGGTCTTCGCCGTCGGCTGGATCCCGTGCAGCAGCGCGACGCTGGGTGCGGTGATCGGCGTCGCCATGAGCACCGACGGCAACACGCCCGTCCGCGGTGCACTGATGGTGGCCGCCTACTGCTTCGGCCTGGGCATTCCGTTCATCCTGTTGGCGTTCTCGTCGGCCTGGGCGGTGCGCAGTCTCGGCTTCATCCGCAGGCATGCGAGGGCGATCCAGATCATCGGCGGTATCGCGCTGATCGTGGTCGGCGTCCTCCTGGTGACCGGCTGGTGGAATGAGTTCATCGATGCGATCAGGATCTCGCTGATCAACGACGTGGAGTTGCCTGTATGAGTCAGCAATCGGTTCTCTCTCGCTTCGTCGTGGGCCCGGCACGCAAGGTGTGGCGCGGGCTGACCTCGATGCGCACGGCCCTGGCCCTGCTGTTCCTGCTGGCACTGGCGGCCATTCCCGGCGCGCTGCTGCCGCAGCGGGAGCTCAACGAGTCGAAGACCCTCGACTACATCGCCGCCAAGGGCGAGCTGGGCGTCTGGATGGATCGGCTCCAATTGTTCGACGTCTTCTCGTCGTCGTGGTTCACGGCCATCTACGTGCTGCTGTTCGTATCGCTGGTGGGATGCCTGACGCCGCGCACCCTGGAGCACTACCGGGCGCTGCGCACCAAGCCGGTGAAGGCGCCCCGCAACCTGACCCGTCTGCCGCGCCACATCACCGAGACCGTCGACGGTGAACCCGCGCAGCTCGCCGAACGAGTCGAGAAGAACCTTCGCGGATGGCGCACCGAGGTCCGCCGGGTGGAGCCGTCGGCCAAGTATCCGGACGGCGCCGTCGAGGTCTCGGCGGAGAAGGGGTACCTGCGCGAGTTCGGCAACCTGGTCTTCCACTTCGCCCTGCTGGCGCTGCTGATCACCATCGCGGGAGGAAAGCTGTTCGGCTATGAGGGCTCGCGCACGCTGGTCGCCGACGGTCAGCAGGTGCTGTGCAACACCTCGACGGCCGGTTACGACTCGTTCCGCGCCGGAGCGATGGTCGACGGCACCGGGCTGGCGCCCTTCTGCATCCGCATCGACCATTTCGATGCGCGCTTCCTGCCGAGCGGGCAGCCTGACATGTACGACGCCGACATGGCCTACACCACCGACCTGGCGCTGGCGGGAGATCAGTGGCCGAAGACGTCGGTGCAGGTCAACCGGCCGCTTCGGGTCGCGGGCGACCGCGTCTACGTGCTCGGCAACGGGTTCGCGCCGACCTTCACCGTCACCTTCCCGAACGGGGAGAAGCGGACGCAGACCGAGCCGTTCATCCCGCAGTCGACGCAGACCATGCTCTCGGAGGGCGCCCTGCGTTTCGACACCCCCGCCGGGATGTATCCCGACGAGGACGATCGGCGGAAGAATCAGATCGCGATCGAGGGCTTGTTCGCGCCCGACGCGGTGTTCCCGCACGCCAACATCCTGGACTCGGCCTCGCCGATCCCGGACAAGCCGACCGTCGCGATCCGCGTCTACCAGGGCGACACAGGGCTCGACACCGGACGTCCGCAGAACGTCTACACCCTCGATCAGGACCTGATCGACCAGGGGCGGCTGAAGCAGAAGGCGTCGGTGAACCTCGCGATGGGTGCCACGACGGTGCTCCCGAACGGCACGCAGGTGCGGTTCGACGGATATGAGCGCTGGGTGTCGGTGCAGGTGTCGCACGATCCGCTGCAGACCGGGGTCCTGATCTCGTCGATCGTCATGGTGTTGGGCCTGGTCGTGTCGCTGATGATCCGGCGCCGTCGACTCTGGGTGCGCCTCGTGCCTGTTGCCGGAGGCGGTGAACGACGTACTGTAGTAGAGGTCGCCGGACTGGCCCGTACGGATCAGGCCGGCTGGGGCGACGGATTCGAGGAGCAGGCCCGCGGTCTGTTCGTCGCCGAGCCAGGCAAGAAGCGGGCGAAGCTGTGACCGCGCGAATGCGGGATGAGATGAGGAATCGGATATGAACGACGACGTCGTCGGCTACGTCAACGAGAATCTGGCGCGCTATTCGGACTGGTTCTACGCCACCAGCATCACCGTGTACGTGCTGGCCATGCTGATGTTCCTCGGAGCTCTCGCGGCCGCGCGCTACGCCAAGCTCGACGAACACGCGGTCGAGGCCGAACTCGTCGGTGCTTCGGTGGGCGGAGGATCGACGCCCGGCGACCGCGTGCCGGGCCGCGTGTCCGGTCCGGCTCCGCGCCGCAGCCTCGGCGAGAAGCTGGCCGCCATGGCGTACCCGGTCGTGTGGGTCGGCTTCGTCGCACACCTGGCGTCGATCGTGCTGCGAGGTGTCGCGACCGATCGCGCGCCGTGGGGCAACATGTACGAGTTCATCTCGCTGACCTGCGTGGCATGTGTCGGCGCCGGTGTGGTGGTGCTGCGCAAGAAGGACGCCCGCCCGCTGCTGAGCTTCGTGCTGGTGCCGGTGGTGCTGCTGATGTTCATCGGCGGACGCTACCTGTACACCCAGGCCGCACCTGTCGTGCCCGCGCTGAAGTCGTACTGGCTGGCCATCCACGTCTCGATCATCTCCATCGCCTCCGGTGTGCTCCTGGTAGCCGGTGTCGCCAGCATCCTGTACCTGGTCCGCAACCAGTGGCCCACGGTCGGTGCCGTCGACGAGCGCTCGACCGGCTTCGGCGCCGCGATGCGCCGGCTGGTCGACCATCTGCCCAGCGCCGATGCGCTCGACCGCACCGCCTACAAGTGCACCGTCATCGGCTTCCCGCTGTTCGGTCTCGGGATCATCTGCGGCGCCATCTGGGCCGAGGCCTCGTGGGGCCGGTTCTGGGGCTGGGATCCCAAGGAGACGGTGTCGTTCATCGCGTGGGTCATCTACGCGGCCTATCTGCACGCCCGCGCGACCGCCGGCTGGCGCAACGCCGCCGCCTGGGTCAACGTCGCCGGCTTCGTCGCCCTGCTGTTCAACCTGTTCGCCATCAACCTGGTGGTCTCGGGCCTGCACTCGTACGCCGGCCTGTAGGTCGGACGCCGGCTGGGTTGTCTCGATACGCCGCCTCGACAAGCCTGGGGGCTGTGCCGTCTCAGGCTGATCGAGTAGCCCGCGAACGGCGTGAGCGAGCGTATCGAGATCCGCGTGTCTCGATACGCCGCCTCGCTGCGCTCGGTGGCTAGTCGACAAGCCTGGAAGTGGTACCTGGCAGTCTCGGGGTGCCCTTTCAGGCTGATCGAGTAGCCCGCGAACGGAGTGAGCGAGTGTATCGAGATCTGGGGGTGTCTCGATACGCCGCCTCGCTGCGCTCGGTGGCTACTCGACAAGCCTGAGGGTCGTGCCTTTTCAGGGTGATCGAGTAGCCCGCGAACGGAGTGAGCGAGTGTATCGAGATCTGGGGGTGTCTCGATACGCCGCCTCGCTGCGCTCGGTGGCTACTCGACAAGCCTGAGGGTCGTGCCTTTTCAGGGTGATCGAGTAA
>NZ_JBCDWL010000008.1:156677-198977 GCF_039946255.1 Gordonia aichiensis
AGTAACCCGCGAACGGAGTGAGCGAGTGTATCGAGATCCGAGGGTGTCTCGATACTCCGCTTCGGCAGGCCTGGGGGCGTCTTAGGCTGATCGAGTAGCCCGCGAACGGAGTTTGCGAGTGTATCGAGATCTGGGGGCGTCTCGATACGCCGCCTCGCTGCGCTCGGTGGCTACTCGACAAGCCTGGGCCGACGAGCGTATCGAGATCTGGGCCCGGGGACGGTCAGTGCTGATCGAGCGTGCGCAGGAAGTCGGGGTCGTCGTCGGGTCCGCGCGGGGCGGGGGGCCGGGTTCCGGCGTGGTGCTGCTGCTCGGCTTCGAGTCGGGTCTGCACCAGCCGCCAGGAGAGGTATGCGGCGGCGACCACGATGAGGATCACGAACAGGTACGGCATGCCGGCCTCCTCCAGATACGCGTTGCGGACAGATCCACCTCCCAGGGTACCGACTATCCGAGACAGCGAAGACCGGGCCTCGTCGGGAGCGGTTCGGTCACCCATCCGGGGTGGCCGAACGATCACTCCCACCGAGGCCCGGTCCGGGCTGGTGGCGATCGGTCCGGTTCAGGAGCGGTTGAGAAGCTCCACGACGTCGGCCTCGCGGAACCGGCGGTGGCCGCCCGGGGTGCGGATCGACTTCAGCACACCCGACGAGGCCCAGCGGGCGACGGTCTTCGGATTGACATTGAACATCGCAGCGACCTGGCCGGGGGTCAGGTTGTGCTGAGTGGCCAGCGCCGGGGTGATGATCCCGGTCTCGGCAGCGGAGTTGTCGGCGATGGCGGTCATGAGATCTCCTCGTCCTTCTGGTTGTCGGTCGGCCAGCGGGTGGCACAGGCAGTTTCGCCGGTGACAACAGAGATACACCCGTTTGTGGTGGTTGCTCGAACAGTCAGGGGTTGGTAAAGAGTCCGTAATGTCGGTTGAGCCGAGAATCGCACAGTTGCCGCACTGGTCCGAAGACCTGGGTTGAACCGGGTATTCGCAGGTCCGGGTGGTCGGCCAGTATCCTGGCGAGCATGACAGAGGAACGACCCGCAGACGGCCACCCTGACCAGCAGGCCCAGGCGACGACGGCGACGCTGATCGGCGCCGTGCTGCTCTACTCGCTCGCGCGGCTCGCGCTGGTGGTGGTGCTCGCCGCCGCGATCGTCTTCGGCGCCAAGGCGGTGGGCGTCGAAGTGCCCCTGCTGGTGGCCGCGGTCTTCGGCGTCTTGATCGCCCTGCCGCTGGGCTTGGTGCTGTTCAAGTCGCTGCGCCTGCGGGTGAACGACCAGATCGCACAGGTGGATGCGCGACGGTCGCAGCAGCGAGACGACCTGCAGGCCCGGCTCCGAGGCGAGGACTGACGGTGCCGACCCGCGTGGTGGAACGCGTCACCGACTGTGAGTGGAGCAGCCGCGCCGTCCGCCTGATCGAGGCGGACGCGCGCCGCAGCGCCGACACGCACCTGCTGAAGGTGGACCTGCCCGACTGGGCGGCCCGCGGGGACGGCATCGACCTCTATCTGAAAGACGAGTCGACGCATCCGACCGGCTCCTTGAAGCACCGATTGGCGCGCTCACTGTTCCTCTACGCCCTCTGCAACGGGTGGATCCGGGAGCAGACGACGGTGATTGAGGCGTCCTCGGGATCGACGGCGGTGTCGGAGGCGTACTTCGCCAAGCTCATCGGGGTGCCGTTCATCGCGGTGATGGTGACCGGAACATCGCCTGCCAAGACCCGCCTGATCGAGGCGCAGGGCGGCATCTGCCACTTCGTCGACTCGCCGTCGGAGATCTACACCGTCGCGCAGCGGCTCGAAGCCGAACTCGGCGGGCACTTCATCGACCAGTTCACGATGGCCGAACGCGCCACCGACTGGCGCGGCAACAACAACATCGCCGAATCGGTGTTCGCGCAGCTCGCCGAGGAGCGCCATCCGGTCCCGGAGTGGATCGTCGTCGGCGCGGGAACCGGCGGCACGTCGGCGACCTTCGGCCGCTACATCCGGTACCGCCGACACGACACCAGGCTGTGCGTGGTGGACGTCGAGAACTCGGTCTTCCTGCCCGCGTACGAATCCGGTGACGGCACGCTCACCTCGGACACCGCCTCGCGGATCGAGGGCATCGGCCGACCCCGCGTGGAGCCCTCGTTCGTCTCGCAGGTGATCGACGCGATGGTGCCCGTGCCCGACGCGGCGTCGGTGGCCGCCATGCGTTTCCTGTCGGACCGGCTCGGCAGGCGGGTCGGCGGTTCGACGGGCACCAACTTCTGGGGCGTGTGCACGCTGATCGGCGAGATGGTCGAAAAGGGACGTTCCGGCAGTATCGTCTCGCTGCTGTGCGACAGTGGTGACCGATACGATCACACGTACTTCAACGACGAGTGGGTCGACGAACAGAAGCTCGACCTGGGCCCGCCGACCGCGGCACTGGAGGAGTTCTTCGCCACCGGCGTCTGGGTCTGACCGGCGGTGCGCGTTGAGGGAGCGCGCACGCTGGAGGTAGGCAGATGGCAGTCGTCGAGGCGACGGAGCTGGTACGCGAGTATCGGATGGGCACCGAGACGGTGCGGGCGCTGGACGGGGCGTCGCTGACCCTGGAGGGCGGGCAGTTCGTCTCGGTGGTCGGACCGTCGGGCGCAGGCAAGTCGACGCTGCTGCACATCATCGGAGCACTCGACGTCCCGACCTCGGGCACCATCGAAGTCGACGGCACCGACCTCACCGCGCTGAACGACGACGCCGCCTCCGAGTTCCGCCGCCGGCGCGTGGGTTTCATCTTCCAATTCTTCAACCTCGTCCCGACGCTGACCGCCTGGGAGAACGTGGCGCTGCCGCGGCTGCTCGACGCGCAGTCGCTGCGCCGGGCGCGCCCCCGCGCAGTGGAACTGCTCGAGCGCGTCGGCCTGGGCGGGCGGGTGGAGCACCGACCGTCGGAGCTGTCGGGCGGACAGATGCAGCGGGTGGCCATCGCGCGGTCGCTGATGATGGACCCGAAGATCCTGCTCGCCGACGAACCGACCGGCAATCTCGACTCCCGCACCGGCGCCGACGTGCTCGCCCTGCTGTCGGAGGTGGCGCACGACGAACCCGACCGACTGGTGCTGATGGTGACCCACGACGCCAACGCGGCCGCGGTCTGCGACCGGATCGTCACCGTGCGCGACGGTCGGATCGACGGGTCGCACTGAGATGGGCGCGGTGCTCGCGGGACTGACTCGCGTGCGGATCTTCAACCTGCGAGAGCTCGTCGGCCATCGCCTGCGGGTCGTCACCTCCCTGGCGGTGGTGCTGGTCTCGTCGGCCCTGCTGGTGGCGGTCCTGGGAACCTACGGCTCGATGTCGGAGTCGGTGCGCGCGTTCAGCGCGGCGCTGTCGGGGGATGCGACGGTCGAGGTCGCCGCCATCACCGACAGCGGCGTCGACGACGACCTCGCGGGCGAGCTGCGACGCGAGGTGCCCGGCGCCGCCGCGGTGGTGCCGATGGTGCGCAGCACCGTCATGATCGACGGGCATCCGGCGGTCCTGCTCGGTTCGGATCTGAACGTGACCGCGTTGTCGAGCACACTGCGCGCCGCGCTCGACGACGGCGGCGCGGTGGACCCGGCACAGTTCGCCGACGGCATCGTGGTGGGCGCGGCGACCGGACTGCACGCACGGCAACGACTGCTGCTGTCGGGCGTCGAGGTCACGGTGGTGCGGGTCGTCGACGACACCGCCACACAGGTCCTGAACGGCGGCCGGTTCGTCTTCGCCTACCTCGGACTCGCGCAACGGCTGGCGGGTCTCGACGGGGCCGTCGACTCGTTCCTGCTGGTCCCGAAGCCCGGGGTGGCCTCACCGGAACTGCGCGCACAGACCGCGCAGGTGGTCGGCGGTCGGGGGAGCGTCGTGGACCCGGCGTTCCGCGTGAAACAGGTCGAGGTCGCGAACTCGGTGACCCACGACTCCACCCTGCTGGTGTCGATGGTCTCGCTGATCATCGCGGCCTTCCTGGTCTTCAACACGATGAACATGGCAGTCGCCTCGCGCCGCCAGTCGCTGGCGATGCTCCGTGCGCTGGGCGCCCGGCGTCGGCACCTGGTGGGCGACCTCCTCGCCGAGTCGGCGATCCTGGGGCTGCTCGGCGGGGTGCTCGGCGTGCCGCTCGGCGTGCTCGCCGGCCGGTGGATCATCGGGCGGCTGCCCGATGCCTCCGAGGCGGTCGGCGTGATGGTCGCCTACCACCTGCCCTGGTACGCGCCGGTCGTGGCGATCGTCGCGTGCGTCGTCGCCTGCGTCGGCGCCACCATGCTCGCCGCGCGGTCGGTGTTCGCCGTCTCGCCGGTCGAGGCGATGGTGCCGGGCGAGGCCGCCGATGCGCGTCCGCCTGCGACCCGGCTGCTGGTGTCGAGCGGGGTGGCCGGGACGGTGCTGATCGTCGCCGCCTGGGTGGGCGCGGAGGTGATCGAGGGCCGCTGGGCGATCCTGGCGGGCGCGGTGTACTCGGCGGGCGGGCTGCTGCTGTGCTTCGCGCTCATGGCCGCCCTGGTGCGCGCGGTGGTCGCGGTGTCGAACCGGTGGCGCGGGCCCGGGCAGCTGGCCGCGATCAACAGCGGACGCGCGCCGCGGCGGGTGTGGGCGACGGTGATGACGGTCGCGGTCGCCATCGCGGTCGGTGTCGGCATCTCCGGGTCGCTCAACAACCTGATCGGCTCCATCTCCAACTCCCTCGAGGGACTGTCGGATCCGGACTTCTACGTCTCCTCCCGCGGGGCGGACTCGATGCCGCTGGGGCCGAGGCTCGACCCGGCGATCGCTCCGCTGGTCGCCGCGGTGCCCGGGGTCGAGTCGGTGGTGGGCGGGCAGTGGGCCTCGGTCAACATCGGCGACGCCCGCGTCATGCTGCAGGGCCTGGAGCCGGGATCGTCGGCCCCCTTCATCCGCAAGTCGTCGGACGAGGCGGTCCGCGAGACGCTCACGGGCGACGGGATCCTGCTGTCGAAGGTGTTGGCACGAACGATGGGGGTGCGGACCGGCGACACCGTGCGGCTCGCCACGCCGACCGGCTATCGCGAGCTGGTCGTCCGCGACACCGTCGACTACATCGCCATCGACTCCGGGGTGGCGGCGGTTTCGAATCGGCTGCTTCACGAGTGGTTCCGGCGCGACGGCGACACCTACCTGCAGGTGATGACGGTCCCGGGCGCCGATCAGGTGCAGGTGCGCGAGCGGCTGACGGCGATCGCCGCCGCGCATCCCGGACTGGGGGATCGTCCGGTGCAGGTCTACACCGGGCAGGAGGCGCTCGATGCGACCAAGCACAGCGCCGAGCAGGCCGGTGCGTTCACCGTGGCGATCCAGTGGATCGTCGCCGGCGCAGCCGCGATCGCCCTGCTCAACACGCTGCTGCTGTCGGTGCTGGAGCGCCGCCGCGAACTGGGGGTGCTGCGTGCGATGGGCGCCTCGCGCAGATTCGTCGCCCGCATGGTGCTCAGCGAGGCCGCGTCGATCGCGCTGGTCGGCGCGGTGATCGGGCTGCTGCTCGGCAGCGGACTGCATCTGCTCGCCGATCGGATCCTCACCCAGACGACCTCGATCGACATCACGTACGCACCCCAGTGGTCGGCCTTCGGTTACGTGATCGTGCCGGTGGTCCTGTGCCTGGTGGGTGCGGTGGTGCCCGCCGTGCGGGCGTCGCGGATGAACATCGCCGAGTCGCTGGTCCAGTCGTGACGGTCGACGGAGCCCGCGACGTCAATAAATCTTGACACGTACGTGGTGTCAAGATAAATTGACATCATGCACAGTGGTGAACCGATGAATCATGACGACCCGATGGTGCGGGCCGCGGCCAGCGATGACCCGGCCGTCGGATTGGCTCTGGTTCGGGCGCTGCGAACCCTCGCCGACCGGCTCGAAGACGTCCACGTGACCTCGGCGAGGTCGAGCGGATGGAGCTGGCAGGCGATCGCCGACATTCTGCAGGTCAGCCGCCAGGCTGTGCATCAGAAGCATTCCCATCAAGAGGCCGCGGAGGCGGCCGGAAGGGACGGCCACGATGTTTGACCGTTTCAACACAGACACACGCGCAGTGCTGAGCTTTGCGGCGCAGGAGGCGAGCGATCTGGGCAGCCGAGAGATCGGCACCGACCACCTCGTGCTCGGCATGCTGGGCAACGCGCGCAGCCCGCTGTACGCGGTGCTCGCGGCGCAGGGGCTGAACCTGTCCGATGCACGCGCGGTGGTGCGGCAGGGGCAGTCGGCCGACGCCGCGACCCGGACCCGCGATCGCTACGAGGAAGACCGGGAAGCCTTGCGCAGCATCGGGATCGACCTGGACAAGGTGCGCGAGGCCGTCGGTGACCGGTTCGGCGAGGACCTGTCCGACGGCTGGGGGCACCGACCCGAGCGCGGACGTGGACGAGGGCGCGGCGGCGACCGCGGCTGCCGGCCGGCGGGGCACGGCCGGCATCCGGGCGGACGCCCGGGGCCGGGGACGGCGTTCCAGATGGGGCCGGGCGAGGTCTGGTTCGGCCCTGCCGACGCCGGCCGGGGTCGTCGCGGACCGCGCGGTCGCGGTCGCGGCGGCAGGCTGTCGGAGCAGGCTCGCGACGCGATCCGGAGTGCCGTGGAGACGGCGCGTCGCGGCGGCGAGCACGACATCAGCGTCGAGCGACTCCTGCTCGCGATTCTCGACACCGCGGATCCGGCGGCGACCGCCGTCATCGAGTCGACGACGACCGTCGACGCACTCCGCGCGGCCGTGCTGGCGACGATGCCGGAGGCTCCCGCCTCCTGACCGGCGCGAACGCGACGGACGGTCGGACTCGCCCTATGTCAGGGCGAGTCCGACCGCCGTCGTCACCGACCACACGAGCATCGCGATGCCGGTTGCGGCCAGCACCGGGATCAGATCGCGGCCCTGCGCGCCACCGCGGATCACCCGCACGGGTTTGACCAGCGGGATCACCACCAGCAGCCCGAGCGCAGCGGCGGGTGCGAAGAAGGTCAGCGCGATGCTGACGATCACCGGCACCGCGCACAGCGCGACGTAGAAGTCCCGGGTCCGGGCGTCGCCGAGGCGGACCGCGAGGGTGATCTTGCCCGACTCGGTGTCGGTCGGGATGTCGCGGAGGTTGTTGGCGACGAGCACTCCGCTCGACAGACTGCCGATCGCGACCGCGCAGCCGAAGCCGACCCAGTCGACCGCGCCGGCGGCGACGAACTGCGTGCCGAGCACCGCGACCAGCCCGAAGAACACGAAGACGGCTATCTCGCCGAAGCCGAGATAGCCGTAGGGGCGGGCGCCGCCGGTGTAGAACCATGCGCCCGCGATGCAGATCGCACCGATGAGTACCAGCCACCATGCCGTCGACAGCGCCAGGACCAGGCCGCACACGGCGCCGACACCGAGGGCGGCGAACGCCGCGCCCTTCACCGATCGCGGGCTCGCCGCGCCCGAACCCACCAGCCGAAGCGGGCCCACCCGGTCGTCATCGGTGCCGCGGATGCCGTCGGAGTAGTCGTTGGCGAAGTTGACGCCCACGATCAGCGCCAGGGCGACGACGAGCGCGAGCGCCGCCTTCCACCAGACGACCTCGCCGAGGTGTATCGCTGCGCCGGTCCCGACGATCACCGGAGCGATCGCATTCGGCAGAGTGCGCGGGCGGGCGCCTTCGATCCATTGACTCACGGTTGCCACTCGGACATCTTCGCATCCGGCCGTCCCCAGGTCGGGTGCCGGTCGATCGTCGGACGCCGATTCTGGGACTTTCGACTGTCAGATTCGACATGTATTTGTGGAGGTGTCGGAACATGTCGGCGCCCGTGAGTGCGCCGACATCTTGCTGCGTCGGGGGAGATCTGATCGTGAAACGTGCCATTGCCACCTCGGCCGCCGCGTGCGGACTGTGTGTCGGCCTGCTGCTGCCGATGAGTCCGGCGTCGGCTGCCGCGCCGGTCTTCGACGCCTCCGTCGCGATCCCCGGCACCTCCTTCACCGGCCACGTCGACGTGCTCGGCAAGTGGGTGGACGGTCCGCTCGACGACGCGTTCGTCGTGGTGGTGCCCGGAACCGACGACGACCGCTCGCCTCGGATCGACGGGATCGTCGGCGACCGGGAGTCCGCGATCGTCACCTACCCGGAATCCTTCTGGCCGATCATCTCCGGCAAGTCGGGCAAGCTGCTGCCGTTGTTCGCCCCGACCTACGACGCCTCGCGCGAGGTGGGGCGGGCGAACAGTCTCGCGGTGATGGAAGCACTGAGCGGCGTCGACCGCACCGTCGTCTACACCGGATTCTCCCAGGGCTCCGACGCGCTCGGGAACGCCGCCGAGCAGGCCGCTCGCGAGGGCTGGCTCGGCGCGGGCGACACGATCCTGCTCGTGTCCGACCCCCGCGGTCCGTGGGGAGTGAAGTCACAGCTCGACCGGGTCCCGCTCGCCGACCGGCTGCTCGGACTGATCGGCGTGACCGGCGACGGCGCGCGGAATCCCGCAGACACCGGAGACGCCGAGGTGGTGCACGTGATCGTGCAGGGCGATCCGGCGGCGCACCTGCAGTGGGTCTGGTACCGGCCGATCGCGTCGGCGGTGGTGAACGCGGCGGGCTTCATCGCCATCCACTCCGATACCGGGCCGTACACCTATGCGCACCTGGAGAACCTCGATCACGTCAAGACGCTCAAGAGCGTCGACGGCAACAGCACCTACGAGATCTACGACACCTACCATCCGCTCGCTCTGCTGAACGCGATGATCCACCGGGCGCTCGGGCTCTCGGTGTCGACGCGGCAGCTGGAGCGCTGGGACCGGATGGCCGAGGCCTTCTATCCGACCCAGGAGATCACCGCGGACAATGCCGACCCCCGGATCGGCGTCGTCGAGGCGCCCCTCTCGTCGCAGCCGGAGACCGGCGGTCGGCATCGCCTGCTCGGTGACGACGGCGAGTGGGCCGAACCGATCCCGCTCGAGGGTGCGGCCTCCTCTCCGGGGCCGCGCCATGCCGCCCCGGAGACAGAGCCCGGCGTGTCCGAGGCGCCGTCGACCGTCGAAACATCGGCGCCCGTGCCGACCGAGACCGGACCGACTGCCTCGGCGCCTCCGGCGTCCGGCGTGCCGGAGTCGGGAACACTGGAGTCGGGAACACTGGAATCGGGAGCACCGGAGTCGGGAACACCGGAATCGGACGCGCCGAGTCGGGGCGGCGAGGCCCCGGCGACGGAGCCCGCGCTGCAGGGGCCCACACTGCACGAGCCCACGCAGCAGGGGCCGTCGGGGGCCGAGCCCGAGACGTCAGCCGGCACGGCTGTCGACGGGCCGGTCCCGGCCGCCGCCTGAGGAGATCAGGAGAACGACGCGCGCAGCGCTCGTCGGTCCACCTTGCCCGGGCCACGGGTGGGCAGCGCATCGACGACGAAGACCCGGCGGGGTGCCGCGTAGCGGTCCAGGCGCCGCGTGACGAGCTCGGCGATCTCGGCCGCGGTCGGTGCCGCAGAACCGGGTGCAGGGACCAGGGCGGCCACCACCTGCTCGCCCAACCGAGCATCGGGCAGGCCGAAGACCGCGCAATCGGCGACTGCCGGCAGGGTCGCGATCACGGCCTCGACCACCTGTGGCACCACGGTCAACGCGCCGCTGGAGATCGCCTCGTCGGCCCGGCCCACCACGCGCAGCACGCCGTCTTCGACGACGCCGAGGTCGTCGGTGCGGAACCACCCGGGCTCGACGAACGCCGGATGATCGGGAAGGTGGCGGTAACCGCGAGCCAGCGTCGGCCCGCCCAGGTGCACCCGGCCCACCCCGTCTGAGCCCGCGTCGTCGATCCGCACGGCGACCCCCGGCAGGGGGAGGCCGTCGTACACGCAACCGCCCGCCGTCTCACTCATGCCGTACGTTCGGACGATCGGCAGACCGGCCTCGAGGGCCCTCGCCAGCAGCGCCGGGCCGGTGGCGGCACCGCCCACCAGAATGGCGTCCAGCTCGGCGAGCGCGGCGACGGCGGCGGGATGGTCGAGTGCCTTGCGGAGCTGGGTCGGCACCAGCGAGGTGTAGCGTCGGTCGCCGGTCATCGCGGCGATGTGCGCGGGCAGCGCATCGGGGTCGAAGCCGGCCGACATGTCGATCACCACCGGATCGTGGCCGGCGGCCAGCGATCGCAGCATCACCTGCAGCCCGGCGATGTGGTGCGGTGGCAGGGCGAGCAGCCAACTGCCCGGACCGCCGAGCACCGCCGCGGTCGCGTCCGCTGACGCACGCAGGGAGTCGGGCGTGTGCATCGCGCCCTTCGGCGTTCCGGTGGTGCCCGAGGTCGAGACCACCAGGACCGTGTCGTCGTCGATCGGCTCGCCGACCGCGAGGGCGGCCGACAGCCGCCGCGACTGCTCCGACTCCGCGGCGGGCAGCGGCAGATAGGCGGCGTCGCCGTCGAGCATCGACAGCAGGGCACGACGCGAATCCATCACCGTGGGATCGGCCGGCAGGGACAGCGGCTGCAGGAGTCTCAGGGCCGGTCCTCCGGATTCTCGTTTTCCGGATCTTCGTCTTCGGGACCGGTGGCGATCCGGTCATTCGGCTCGGAAGCCGCGGGCGCGTCGGACCGGAGCGGTTGGTCGTCGAAGGGCCAGTCCGCCTTCTCCAGCTTGTGCCGGACCCGATCGATGTCCTCCTGTCGGGGCAGTTCCTGGGTCACCTTCGAGATCTCCACGCCGACGTCGATCCGGCTGATGGGCGCTCGCGATGCCGGATCGGCCAGTTCGAGCGCGACCTGACCGATCTCGTCTTCGGTGAGTTGTCGGCGCAGCAGGGCGAGCAAGGGTAGATAGTCGCCGCGAGGGACGCCCTCGGGGTATCCCTCGCGCAGCCAGCGGACTACGGCGTGCAAGAAGGCGGGACGGTCCACGATCGAACGATCAATCTGCGGCGGGCACGTGGTCGGTGAGCGGCCAACCCGCTGCGGCCAGCCGGGCTGCGACCTGCCGGGTCTCCTCCTCGGAGGGGGCCTGCGCGGTGACCGCCTGAATCGCCTCCTGGATGCGTTCGGGCGTCGCCGGGGTCTCGGCGCCGTGCTCCAGCGCCAGGCTCAGGACCACGTCGGTGATCTCCGACTCCGACAGCACCGGGGTCAGCAGTGCCAGCAGCGGCGGGTAGTCGGCGGCCGGAATCCCCTCGGGGTATCCGGCACGAATCCACTTGATGACATTGTCGAACAGCGAAGGAGCCATGAGGAGTCTGTGCCTTTCAGACCGGTCGCTCGGTCGTTACTTCTTGTAGGCGAAGTCGGGGAAGATCTTGATGTCGAGGTAGTAGTTCAGGGTCTGTCGAGTCACCCACAGGATGCCGACGACGATCACCAGCAAGGTCAGCGCGAAGATCACGTAGCCGAGGATCCGCAGGCCCTGATTCGCGGGTTTGCCGAGCTCGCCGTGACCGGCGGCTTCCAGTCGCATGCCGACCGCGAACAGTGCGGGCAGTCCGGCGCCGAGGATCAGGCCGAGCGCGAGAACCCGGGTGATGGAGGAGACGATGTCCATGAGGTCTGGTGCCTTTCTCGGGCGGATCAGGCTTGCGGGGTGGTGTCGCCGACGGCGGGCACGGGGGAGTTGGTCGCCCCGTCCCATTCGGCGTTGACGTTGCTGGCGTCGACCTTCTGCTGCTGGGCGCGGTAGTACATGTAGCCCGACAGCGCGACCAGGATCAGGAAGATGACGATGGCGCCGGCGGCTCCGCCGATCAGGTGGGCCAGCCAGAAGCACAGGGCGCCGACCAGCGCGGCCGCCGGAAGCGTGGTGACCCAGGCGACGGCCATGCGGCCTGCGACGCCCCAGCGCACCTCGGCGCCCTTCTTGCCGAGGCCCGTGCCCAGGATCGAACCGGTTGCGACGTGGGTCGTCGACAGGGCCATACCGGCCACCGACGAGGTGAGGATGATCGCGGCCGACGAGGCCTCCGCGGCCATGCCCTGCGGGGCCTTGATCTCGACCAGGCCCTTGCCGAGGGTGCGGATGATGCGCCAACCGCCGAGCCAGGTGCCCAGGGCGATGGCGGCGGCACACGAGAGCACGACCCAGAACGGGAGACCGTGTGCGACGCTGCCCGCGTCGAGGTGACCGGTCGCGATCAGCGCCAGGGCGATCACACCCATCGTCTTCTGGGCGTCACCGGTGCCGTGAGCGAGGGAGACCAGCGATGCCGAGGCGATCTGGCCGCGCCGGAAGCCCTTCTCCTTGTTCCGCTCGGAGATGCCGTTGGTGATCGCGTAGATGAGCAGGGTGCCGACCGCGGCGACGACGCAGGCGATGACCGGGGCGAACAGCGCCGGGACGATGATCTTCGCGAGGATGCCGTGCCAGTTGATTCCCGTGGTGCCGATCGCGGCCAGCCCGGAGCCGATGAGGCCGCCGAACAGGGCGTGCGAGGAACTCGACGGCAGGCCGAACAGCCAGGTGAACAGGTTCCACAGAATGGCGCCGATCAGGCCGGCGAAGATGATGATCAGGGCTTTGTTGGCGTCGAGCCCGGTGACCAGGTCGCCCTTGTCGGCGCCGCTGGTCTGCTGGATCTTCAGCACGTCCTTGGTGATCGTCGCTGCGACTTCGACGGAGAGGAAGGCGCCGACCAGGTTGAGGATCGCCGACAGTCCGACGGCGACCTTCGGCTTGAGTGCGCCGGTGGCGATCGACGTGGCCATCGCGTTGCCGGTGTCGTGGAATCCGTTGGTGAAGTCAAAGCCGAGGGCTGTGACGATCAACAGCACGAGGATCAGCATCTCTGCGGTCATGCCACTACTATGACGGCCGCAGGCTACTCCGAGTCAACTCGATGTGACATAGTCTTCAGC
The DNA here is from genome assembly GCF_039946255.1 of Gordonia aichiensis. Taxonomy (GTDB): domain Bacteria; phylum Actinomycetota; class Actinomycetes; order Mycobacteriales; family Mycobacteriaceae; genus Gordonia; species Gordonia aichiensis_A. The sequence continues at coordinate 169,482 of NZ_JBCDWL010000008.1, forward strand.
CCCGTGACCAGGGGATTTACCCCCATATCGGACGGGTTAACGGAAAGTTCACCTGTGATTGGGCGGCACGCCACCGAGTGGTGCCGGAAGTTTGCGCACGGGAGGTGTCTGCAAGGTGGCGGACAGGTGAACGAGGTCGCGGGGGCCGGTCCGCCGCTCCTTGCGCAGACGGTGTCGGTGGCGTGTGCCAGAATCGGCCCATGACGCCGATGACGCTGGGCATGCCGATCAACTATGCGGGCGATTTCCGCGAGACCATCGATAATCTCCGCGACTTCGAGTCGGTAGGCGTGGGCCGGGTGACCGTCCCGGAGGCGTACTCGTTCGACGCCGTCAGCCAACTCGGCTACATCGCTGCGCGCACCGAGAAGATGGAATTGCAGACCGGCATCCTGCCGATGTACTCGCGTACCCCGACCAACCTGGCGATGACCGCGGCCGGACTCGACTACATCAGCGGCGGTCGCGCCGTCCTGGGCATCGGCGCCTCCGGCCCGCAGGTCATCGAGGGCTTCCACGGCGTCAAATACGACTACCCGCTCGGTCGGGCTCGGGAGAACGCGGAGATCTGCCGAAAGGTGTGGCGCCGCGAGCGGGTCGAGTACCAGGGCAAGCACTACGAGCTGCCGCTCACCAAGGAGAACGGCGGCAGCGGCCTGGGCAAGGCGCTCAAGATCATCAACCACCCCGTCCGTGAGCGCATCCCGATGCTGCTGGCGGCCATCGGCCCCAAGAACGTCGAACTGGCCGCCGAGATGTTCGAGGAACTGCAGCCCTTCCTCTACCATCCCGACCACGTCGATGCGGCCTTCGGCGAACCGCTCGCCGCCGGTCGGGCCAAGCGCGATCCGTCGCTGCCCGAACTGCGGATCGTCGTTCAGGCCAGCGCTCTCATCACCGAGGACGCCGACCAGATCGCGGCCGCGCAGGCCACCGTCCGTCACCATTCGGCCCTCTACATCGGCGGCATGGGTGCGCGCGGCAAGAACTTCTACAATTCGCTCGTGCAGCGCTACGGCTACGTCGACGAGGCGAAGCTGATCCAGGACCTGTACCTGGACGGACGCAAGGACGAGGCGGCCGCCGCCGTCCCGCAGGACCTGATCGACGCCATCAGCTTGATCGGCCCGCGGTCGGCCGTCGCCGAGCAGATCGAGCGCTTCCGGACCAGCGGGGTCGGCGTACTGCTGGCCTCGCCCGCCGCGCACACGCACGAGCAGCGCGTCGCCGACATGGGCGTGCTGCGCGAACTGATCGGCTGATCAGAGCTTTCGGGCGACTGGCGATCGCGGCGGGGGCGCGAGGGGTCCGGGCAGCGAAATCGGCGGGTCGGGTGCGGATCTGCGCCGGAGTCTGTCGAAAGATCGATGCGAAACGCCCCCGGAGTTGACCCGGGGGCGTTTCGCGTCGTTGAGACCGCGGTCGGCTGAGAGCGCGGTCGGTCGGCAGCGGGCCGCGGTCGGTCTAGTACGCGGTCGGTCTAGTAGTAGTAGGGGTACGCGTCCCAGTTCGGGTCGCGCTTCTCCAGGAAGGCGTCCCGGCCTTCGACCGCCTCGTCGGTCATGTACGCGAGCCGGGTCGCCTCGCCCGCGAAGACCTGCTGGCCCATCAGTCCGTCGTCGGTCAGGTTGAACGCGAACTTCAGCATCCGCTGGGCGGTCGGCGACTTCGAGTTGATCGCCCGCGCCCACTCGATCGCCGTGGTCTCCAACTGGGCGTGGTCGACGACGCGGTTCACCGCCCCCATCCGATGCATCGTCTCCGCGTCGTACGCCTCGCCGAGGAAGAAGATCTCGCGCGCGAACTTCTGGCCCACCTGCTTGGCCAGGTAGGCGCTGCCGTACCCGGCGTCGAAGCTGCCCACGTCGGCGTCGGTCTGCTTGAACCGCGCATGCTCGCGGGAGGCGAGTGTCAGGTCGGCCACCACATGCAGTGAGTGTCCGCCGCCGGCAGCCCATCCGTTGACAACCGCGATGACGACCTTCGGCATCGTGCGGATCAGCCGTTGCACCTCCAGGATGTGCAGTCGGCCGCCCTCGGCCTTCACCCGTGCCTCGTCGACTCCCTCGACCGTCGCGGCTGCTTCGTCAGCGTCGTGGCTCGTCGCGTACTGGTACCCGCTGCGGCCGCGAATGCGCTGGTCACCGCCGCTGCAGAAGGCCCAACCGCCATCCTTGGTCGACGGGCCGTTGCCGGTGAGGAGGACCGTGCCGACATCGGGGGAGCGGCGCGCATGATCGAGCGTCCGATACAACTCGTCGACCGTGTGCGGACGGAACGCGTTCCGAACCTCCGGTCGGTCGAAGGCGATGCGCACGATGCCGTTGGCGCGACCCTCCCCGGCGTGGCGGTGATAGGTGATGTCCGTCAGGGATTCGAATCCGGCGACGGGGCGCCACTGGGTCGGGTCGAAAGGCGAGGTGGTTTCGGTCGTCATGTGCTCTGAGCGTAGTCGGGGCCCTTTCTCTGCTCGTCAGATGCGCTCGTCCCCACCGGTGGTCGTGCCCTTCTTCTGCCTGCCGACGTTCGTTATCGATCAGACCCTTGCTCTAGTCGAATGTGATGTGTATCATAGAACATATGATCGATTGGGTGGCCCTCAGGGGTTGCTTCTCGTTCTTTGAGAATTTGATAGCGCGTCGCGTGCATGGCGACACCGACTACGCCCACGGCACTGCTGAGGGCGCAAGGGTGGGTACGCGGCGGCAAATGTCAGACCGCCGCCGGCTCTGGGAGCTTCCTCGGGTTGGGTGGTCGCTCCTTTTTAGGTTGGTCGAGTAGTCCGAGGCGCTAGCCGAGGACGTATCGAGACCCCGGGGTGAGGCTCCCTCCAGTGGCGGGCGGCGGTCTGACATCCGGGTGATGGACCACGCGCAGCGCATCTGCATTTCCAACTGCTTTGTCGTTCAACCGTATTTTGCCTCGCAGGACGGCGGTCGGTGACCGACACAGTCTTCTGTGGGGGAGTTCAAGACCGGAATCACGTCCGCCGCCAACGGTTTTCGGTGATCCTGAAACTGTTGGTGACCGGGTCGTGGAGAGGGGGGAGTCATGACCATGACGATGACCAGGACCGTGGTTGATGCTGTCACCGACGTCGCTGACCAGCTCAGCGACGCACTCGATCCGCCGGATTCGGCGGGTTCACCGGGCGCCTCGGGTGGGGAGCTGGCCCGGGTGTTCGCCGCACCGTCGCCGACCGGCGCCGACGATCGGCTCATCCTGGCGGTGTTGGTGGAGGTGACCCGGCTGCTCAACCTGTGCACCACCACCCTCGCCGACGCTACGCAGGCGGCCGAGCGGGCCGGGATCCCGGCCCGCAAACGCGTCAAACGCGCGAGCGATCTGCTGCGCGAACTCGGGCACCCACCAGTCGTCGCCTACCGACTCGCCCGGGTCGGCGCGGCCGCAGCGGGGTTGCCGGACCTGTCCCGGCAGGCTCGTACCGGTGGTGTCTCGCTTGAGCATGGTGATGCGGTCGGGCGTGGGGTCGCGTTCGTGAGCAAGCGGGTCCCGCTCGATGACCAGTCCCGGCAGGATCTGGCGCGCAGGCTCATCGTGCAGGTGACGCCGGCCGACGTCGATACCCGTGCCCGCGAGTTGGCCCTTGAATGGGCGCCCGCTCCCGATCCCGCCGATCCGGAGTCGGAGGTGGTGCCGGTGGCCGAGCGGCCCGACCTGAACGAGATGACCCTGACCACCGGCGCCGATGGCCGCACCACCGCCACCCTCGACCTGGACGCCCTGTCTGGGGAGGAGTTGCACCAGGCACTCGATCCGCTGTGTCGGCCGGTGCCGCTGCCGGATGGGTCGCGTGATCCGCGAACGGTCGGGCAGCGGCGAGCTGAGGCGTTCGGGCAGATCGTGCGCGGCTACCTGACCGGACGCGACCGCCCGACCGCCTCGGGCGGGGTGTTGCCGCATGTGACGCTGATCGTCCCCACCCACACTCAGACTGCCCGCACCGAGACGGGCGGACAGCCGACTGCGGTGTCCAGTGCTGTCGGTGGCTTCTCTCGGGTTCACCGGGCCGGTCTCGCCCATGACGGTGGGGTTGGTGGTGTGTGAGGCCGCGATGCGGCGGGTCGTCCTCGACGCGGAGTCGGCGCCGTTGGATGTGGGCCGCGAGCACCGTCTGGTGACGGTGGCTTTGCGTAAGGCCCTCGAGGCGCGTGATCGCGGGTGTGCGTTCCCCGGCTGCGGGCGCCCGGTGTCGTGGACCGACGCGCATCACTGCGTGCCCTGGTCGCAGGGTGGTGAGACGGCGGTCGACAACTGTGTGCCCCTGTGCCGGATGCACCACACCGTCGTCCATCACACCGGCTGGGAGGTGTTCATCGGCCACGACCGGCATCCCTGGTTCCAGCCACCGGCCGACCCGGCGCGTCCGGTGGGTTCGCGGGAACCGATCCGCTCCAACGCACGCCGCACGATGACCACCGCACCCACCGCCGCCGCATGAGCGACGGATGCGGTGGTCGCCGACCCCTCCCGCAGTCGACGCGTCAGGCGTGTGCGGCTGGCGGTCCGCCGCAACTGCCGCTCCGGCGGCTCGTGAGTGACGCTCAAATGTCTCCACCTTGCTCCATACTTGTCTTCTATTCATTGAGGTCAGGTGTTAGGTTTGGAAAATGAGTGCCACTCTGATTCCGGGTGGCGATGGCAGTGGAGAGTCGTAGGAGGACTGAATGGATCAGCCCGTCGTGGTGTCTGAGCGGGGCGGGGTGGGGCACCTGGTGCTCAACCGGCCGAAGGCGATCAACGCGCTCAACGACGAGATGGTGGACCTGATGGCGGCGGCGCTGCGGCGCTGGCGCGACGACGACGCGATCGTCGCCGTCGTCCTGTCGGGAGCGGGCGAGAGGGGACTGTGCGCGGGTGGCGACATCGTCTCCATCCATCGCGACGCCACCGAACTCCTCGCGGCCGGCGCCGACGATGCGCAGGCCGCAGCCTGCCCCTCCGCGGTCTTCTGGCGCGAGGAGTACCAGCTCAACTCCGAGATCGCCAAGTACCCCAAGCCGTACGTCGCGATCATGGACGGCATCGTGATGGGCGGCGGGGTCGGAGTGTCCGCTCACGCCAACACGCGGGTCGTCACCGATCGCACCCGCCTGGCCATGCCCGAGACGGGCATCGGGTTCATCCCCGACGTCGGCGGCACCCACCTGCTGGCGCAGATCCCCGACAACCTCGGCGTCTACCTCGGCCTCACCGCGGGTTCCATCAACGGCGCCGACGCAGTCGCCCTCGGCTTCGCCGACCACTACGTTCCGGCAGCCGACCTCGACGCATTCGTGGAGGCCATCGCCGACACGTCGCTCGACGACGCCTTGGCGAAGTTCGCGCAGACTCCGCCGGCCTCGGCGCTGTTCGCCCAGCGCGATTGGATCGCCGCGGCCTTCGACGCCGACAGCGTTGCCGAGATCATCACGCGCTGCGAAGCCGTCGCAGAGCGACGAGGTGAGGACGCCGCGGTCGCCGAGACCGCAGCCAAGGCGGTTGCCGCGATGCGCGCCAAGAGTCCCACCACCCTGTCGGTGACCCTGCGTGCCCTGCGCAATCCGCTCCCGACCTTGGACGAGGCTCTGCACCGCGAGTACCGCCTGGCACTGCGCTGCGTGCGCAACCACGACATGGTCGAAGGCATCCGCGCGCAGGTCATCGACAAGGACCGCAACCCGGCCTGGCAGCCGGCACACCTTAATGAGGTGACGGTCGACGCCGTCGACGCCTTCTTCGCGCCGCTGCCCGCGGACCTCGAACTGACCATCGACGGCTGAGCGCGCGAAGCCGTCCACACCATCGAAAGACTGAGCACATGAGCGATTACCAGACCATCCTGACCGAAACCGACGGCCGCGTCGCCGTCATCACCCTGAATCGGCCCAAGGCCCTCAACGCCCTCAATACCGAGCTCATGGGCGAGGTCGTCGAGGCCGTTCGCGGTTTCGATGCCGACCCCGGCATCGGCGCCATCGTCATCACCGGCTCGGAGAAGGCCTTCGCCGCAGGCGCCGACATCAAGGAGATGCAGGGTAAAGACCTCAGCGACGTGGTCGCCGAACAGCTTTTCGTCGCCTGGGACGAACTGACTCGTGCGCGGACCCCGATCATCGCCGCGGTGTCCGGCTACGCGCTCGGCGGCGGCTGCGAACTGGCGATGCTGTGCGACATCATCATCGCCGGCGACAACGCCCGCTTCGGGCAGCCCGAGATCAACCTCGGCGTGATCCCCGGCATCGGCGGCTCACAGCGGCTCACCCGAGCAGTCGGGAAGGCCAAGGCCATGGACCTGATCCTCACCGGACGTCAGATGAAGGCCGACGAAGCCGACCGCCTCGGCCTGGTCTCCCGCGTCGTCCCCGCCGACCAGGTCCTGACCGTGGCGCGCGAGGTCGCGACCACCATCGCGAGCAAGTCGTTCATCGCCGCCTCGTACGGCAAGGAGGCCGTCAACCGCGCCTACGAGTCCGGCCTCACCGAGGGTGTGCGCGCTGAGCGGAGCCTGTTCTACTCGCTGTTCGGCACCGCCGACCAGAGTGAGGGCATGGCCGCCTTCGTCGAGAAGCGCGACCCGGAGTTCACCCATCGCTGAGTCGGTGACTCCGCCCGGCGGTAGAAGCGAGCGGACCCGCGGCGCCGTGCGCGCCGCGGCCGCCGCCTGCTTCGCCGAATCGGGATTCCAGGCCACGACCACTGCCGAGATCGCCCGCCGCGCGGGAGTCTCGGAGGGCACCGTCTTCGTCCATTACGCCAGCAAGCTCGGTCTGCTGACTGCGGTGACCCGCGAGTTCTACGACGGGCTGCAACGCGAGGGGGAAGCCGTCGTCCTTGACGCGGAGACGCCGGCGACACTGCGGCTGCGTCGTCTCGTCAACGACTGGTGCGCGGTGATGGCCCACCAGTGGGACCTGGTGCAGGTGTACATCCACACAGCACAGGCCTTCCCCGGAACCGAGCTGGCCGAGGTCGTCATCGACTCCAACCGTCGGTACACCAGGCTGTACACGAGCGTGATCGACGAGATGAAGGCTGACGGCGACATCGTCGCGGACCTGCCGACGCCGCTGGTGCGCGACATGATCTTCGGCACCCTGGAGCACAGTGCCCGCGGGCAGCGCTACGCGGGTCGCCCGGTGCACACCGCCGACGTCGGCCGACAGATCGTCGACCTGGTGATCGGCGCCTGGATTCCGCCGGTCGATCGACTCGTCCAGGAACGACTCACCGGGATCGAGACCAAGATCGACGTGCTGTTGGCGCGGAGCGACCCCGCAGAGTGAGCCGCCTGCAGGGTGCGACATAACAGCAGATACGGTGAAGCGATGAAGGGCGCACCCGACCAGGAGTGGAACGTTCCGGCACGTGAGGGTTCGCCCCACGAAGGCGGATTCCGCGCAGACCTCGCAGTGACCACCGAACGCGGCGGTCCGCGCTACGGGGAGATGATCGAGCAGGTCCGCTCGTTCATGGACAAGGTCCGGTACGCCGCACCGACCGCGGACCTGGCCGACGAGGTGATCGACGACCTGGTCCGGCTCAACGCGAAGCTCGACACGATGCTCGTCGATGAATGGACGTCCCCGTCGGGGACTCGGGTCGACCTGCCGGCGCGAGGCAACATCACCCTGCCGCCGTACGAGGTCCGCCGTGGCGGTCCCGACGGCGTCGACGCGGTGGTCACCTTCCGCAAGTTCCACCTCGGCGGCAACGGCGTCGCACACGGCGGTCACGTCGCGGTGGCCTTCGACGACCTCGGCGGCATGGCGGCCGCCCTCAAACTCGGCGGCGTCGCCCGCACCGGTTACCTCACCGTGCATTACCGGTCGCTGACTCCGCTCGACGAACCCCTCGTCATGCGGACCTGGGTCGAGAAGCACGAGGGTCGCAAGCTGTTCGTGCGCGGCACCCTGTGCGCGGGAGAGCGTCTGTGCGCGGAGGTCGACGCGCTGTTCATCGCGCTCAAACCAGGGCAGGCCTGACCGGCGTCAGTCCTTCGGCCCGCCGAGGACCCGGTGGAGGAACTCGATCGTCAACGCCGTGGCCTTGCGGCTCTCCGGCGTCGACGTGTCGAGAACCGGAAAGGCGTGCAGGCCGCGTCGCCACCGGTGCACCTCGACGGGGGCGCCGGCCGACCGCAACCGGGCCGCGAAATCGAGCATCGCGGGTTCGATCACCTCGTTCTCGACCGTGGTGAGGAAAGTCGGTGGGAAGATCTCGGGGGCGCACCGATCGAATGATCGGGCACCGCGCAGCGGGAGCGGCCCGCGGTCCCAGAGCTGCTGCGCCCGTCGCACCGTGTGGGCGGGCATGAACGCATCCTTCCTGGTCCACGGCCCGTCGTCGAAGGTGGCGTCGAGATCGAGCAGCGGCGAATAGCCGACCAGGGCGGCCGGCCCGACGATGCCGTCGGCGGCGGCCAGCTCACAGATCTTCGCCGCCAGGAAGCCACCCGCGGAGTCTCCGGCGACGACGATCGAGACCTCGTCGCCGACGAGCTCGCGCAGCGCGCAGAAGCTGTTGTAGGCGTCGTCGACGGCCGTGCCCACCCCGGCCTCCGGCAGCTGTCGGTAGCGGACCGAGTAGACGGGAGCGCCCGAACCCACCGCCAGGGTGCGGCACAGGTGTCGGTGGGTCTCGGGACTGCAGAACAGGAAGCCCCCGCCGTGCAGGTACAGCACGACCGTCGCGGTCAGCGCGCGGTCGGTCGGTGCGGTCGGGGTGACGGTCTCCGCGGGCACCCCGCCGAGCATCGTCGGAACCACGTCGACACCGGCCGGAAGCGGCAGGCGACCGAAACCGTTCTCCAGCATTCCGAGGGAGCGGATGCCCCGATCGCTCAGCGGCCACGCCCGATACAGATGGCGAAGGGTGGAGCGCGCACCCCAGTACAGCAGCGCGGTGCGCTGACTCGACACCGGATGCACGGTCGTTCCGCCCGGCGCGGCCGGAGCGGATTCGGGGTCGGTCAGGGGTGTCGGCATCGGGCGTTCTCGTTCCATCTCGGGCGGACCTCGGGCCGGCGGCCCGAAGATCGCGGTCCAGAATAGCGGTGCCGGCCGCTCGCCTCAGTCTCGCCGGGTCAGCTCGTGCGCCTCGACGACGAACCCGGCCGCCTGCAATCGATCGACGAGGACGTCGCCCATCGCGACCGCGGGCGTGAGCACACCGGCGCGGTCGGGGAGCTGGTCGCGATTCAACGCGAGCGCCAGCGCGCTCTCGCCGAGCATGACCGCGGTGGCCTTGTATCCGGGGTCCCCGTGGGCCCTCATCTGCGAGCGGTAGCGGCGACCCGTCGTGGTGGTCGTGAACGTCTGGGTGACGAAATTACCGGTCTCGCGGGTCTTGGCGGCGGGGCCGCTGCCGGGTTTGGGCAGCACGAGGTCGAGGATCTTGCGGGTCGGAGCGAAGCTCATGGCGCCGAGGAAGGCGCCCGTCCCGACCGTCACGACGCCGGCGAGTGCTGCGGACAGGCCCGGGACCCCGCCGACCGACATCGTCTCCTGGTAGCGGAAGCCGTCGCCGTAGGCACCGTCGAGCAGGTAGTTGGAGCGGCGAACCACCCGCGTGTTGTACGAGGCCATGAAGAACGGGGCGAGGGTGCCGCGCAGGCTCGGATCGACCTTCTTCGCGTCCACCGGAGTCATGTCGCTGGGCTCGGAGTTCAGGCCGACCCTCGGCGTGTCGCCTGCGCCGCCGGAGAGCGCCTGCGGATTCATGATGAGCCTGCGCGTCTCAGCGTCCTTGGCCTGTTCGGCGATCACCCGGATCGAGTCGACGGTGCCGCCGGAGACGCCGCCGCGCAGCGAGGTGACGACCAGCGTGGTGTCGGTCATCTCGCCGGCCTCATCGTCGGCGATGGTGCGATGCAGCAGGTAGGCGCCCAGGTCGGAGGGGATCGAGTCGAACCCGCAGGAGTGCACGATGCGGGCGCCCGACGCGGCCGCGATCTCGTCGGCCTTGTCGATGGAGTGGCGCACGAACGGGACCTCGCCGGTCAGGTCGACGTAGTCGGTCCCCGCGGTGGCGGCGGCGATCACCAGGTTCTCGCCGTACCGAAGGTAGGGGCCGACCGTGGTGCAGACCACCTGGGTGCGTGCACACATGGCGTCCAGGGAGGCCGGGGAGTCCGAGTCCGCGACGATCAGCGGCCAGTCGGCGGCCTGCGCGCCGAGGCGGCGCCGGACGGCGGCGAGCTTGGTCTCCGAACGGCCGGCGAGGGCGATCCGGGTGCCCGACGGTGCATGGTCGGCCAGATGCTGGGCGGTCAGTTCGCCGACGAAGCCGGTGGCTCCGAACACGACGACGTCGAATTCGCGACTCATGGGTTCGACCCTACTGCCCGAGCTCAACCGTTGCGGGCGCAGCCGAGGAAGAATGCGGCAAACGGTTTGGGTGCGGCATCGGCGTAGAACTCGTCCAGTTCGATGATGTGCCAACCGGCTTCGCGGATCAGCCCGGGGATGTCGCGGGTGAGACGGCAGCCGCCGCCGACACGCTTCTGGATCGGTTCGAGACGACGCTGCCACCGGCGAACGCCCGGTTCGGGCGCGCGTCCGTGCTCGAGGAAGGCGAGCACCCCGCCCGGCCTCACCACGCGACGCAGTTCGGCCAGCGCCGCGGGCAGGTCGGGAATGGTGCACATGGTGAACGTCGACAGCGCCGAATCGAACGAGTCGTCGGGGAAGGGCAGTCGCTGCCCGTCGAGGCCGGCGCGCTCGATCGGGATCGACGAGGCCGCGATCCGGTCGCGGCCGAGTCGCCAGCCGCCGTCGCTGGGTTCGACGGCGGCCACCCGGGTAACCGCCGCCGGATAGCGGCCGACATTGAATCCCGAGCCGAAACCGATCTCGACCACGTCGCCGGTCAGGGGCTCACAGACTCGGGTCCGCAGGCGATCCATCGCGGGCATTCCGCAGGTTCTGGCGATGATTCGAGGAAGCACGCGCTCGGCGTAGACACCCATGCCTCGAGGGTAGGCGAGGAGGCCGAGCGGCTCGGGCCGTTCGCGGTCGCCGACCCGCCGACACCTATGGTTACGTTCATGAATCCGTCCACCCTGCAGGCGCGCGTGATCGTCGACGAACTGATCCGCGGCGGCGCCTCCGAAGCCGTGCTCTGCCCGGGGTCGCGCAACGCGCCGCTGGCCTTCGCCCTCCACGCCGCCGACGCCCAGGGGCGGCTGCGGCTGCACGTGCGGATCGACGAGCGCTCGGCCGGCTACCTGGCCTTGGGGCTGGCCGTCGCCTCCGGCGCGCCGGTCCCGATCGTCATGACCTCGGGCACCGCGGTCGCGAACATGGGACCCGCGGTGTTCGAGGCGAACTATGCGCGAGTGCCGCTGGTGGTGATCAGCGCCAACCGTCCCTACGAGCTGCTCGGCTCGGGAGCCAACCAGACCATCGAGCAGTTCGGCATGTTCGGCACCCAGGTTCGGGCGGCGATCAGCCTCGGGCTCGCCGAAGAGGATCTCGACACCAACTCGCAGTGGCGGTCGGCAGTCGGGCGGGTGCTCGCCGCCGCCCGCGGTGCCCGGACCGGGAACGCAGGCCCCGTCCAGTTCGACATTCCACTGCGCGAACCGCTGGTACCCGGGCCCGACGACCGACCCGACACCGATCTGGCCGTGGTCGACGGCGGTCGCTTCGCCGGCCGGCCCGGCGGCGCGCCGTGGACGACCTCGCCGGTCGGTCGGCTCGACATCCCGATCGAGATCGACCTGTCACGCGACACGGTCGTCGTCGCCGGTCACGGTGCAGGCAGCCATCCCGAACTCGCCGCCCTGCCGACCGTCGCCGAGCCGACCGCACCGCACCCGGCCAACGCGCTGCCGCCGCTCGCGCTCGGCGAACTCGCGCCGCAGCAGGCGATCATCTGCGGCCGGCCCACCCTGCACCGCTCGGTCTCCCGGCTGCTCGCCGACCGGGCAGTCGACGTGTACGCCCTGACCACCGGCCCCCGCTGGCCCGACGTGTCCGGCAACGTCATGGCGACCGGAACCCGCGCCGTCGCCGTCGGACAGCCCGATCGGCGCTGGCTCGACGAGGCCGCTCGGGTGGGCGCTCGGGTCCGCGGCGCGGTCGCCGCCGAACTCGACGCCGCCGGCGAGACCACCGGTCTGCACGTGGCGCGCGCCGTCGCCGCGGCCCTCGCCCCCGGCGACACCCTGGTGGTCGGGGCCTCCAATCCGATTCGCGACATCGCGCTGGCCGGGCACGTCGCCGACGGCGTCACCGTCATGTCGAATCGTGGGGTCGCGGGCATCGACGGCACCAACGCGACCGCGATCGGCGCCGCCCTGGCCGGCGACTCCGGCCGCACCGTCGCCCTGATGGGTGACCTCACCTTCATCCACGACGCGACCGGACTGATCATCGGGCCGGACGAGCCGCGGCCCACCGACCTGCGGATCGTCGTCGCCAACGACGACGGCGGCGGCATCTTCGGGCTGCTGGAGCAGGGCGATCCGCGGTTCGCCCGGGAGGCCTACCTCGGCGTCTACGACCGGATCTTCGGCACCCCGCACCGCACCGACCTGGAAGCGATGTGCGCGGGCTTCTCCATCGCCTACCGCCGTGCGAGCCTGACCGAGCTGCCCGCCGTCCTCGCCGAACCGGCACCGGCAGGAGGCATCGAGGTGGTCGAGGTCCGGACCAGCCGGGAGGGGTTGCGCGACCTGCACGCTCGGATCAGCGCCAGGGCCGCGGCCGGCTCCGGCTATCCTGAGCAACCATGACCCGGACCGTGCAGCGGCGCACTCAGATCGCGCTGATGGCCCTCGGCGTCGTGGTGACCCTCATCGGTGCGGTGATCATCGCGGGCGCCTACCGCAACGACGCCAAGATCGACGCCGACAAGGCGACCGCCGTCGCCGAGGTGATCTCCGCCGACCGTCTGCACGCGGCCGTCAACTTCGTCACCCCCGACGGGGTGCTGCGCAACCCCAAGCTCGGCCTGCTGTACCCGACTCACCTGTCGGACGGACAGCGGATTCTGGTCGACTACGACGCGAGCGACCCCGACAACCTCGCGCGGCCAGTCGGGCGCGACGCGGCCCTGTCGATCGCGCCGGCGCTGTCGGTCGTCGCGGCCGGATGGCTGCTGGTGATCGTCCTCATGCTCGGGGTGGCCGAGGCCGGTCGGCGCTCCCGCCGTGATTAGTCTGGACCGCATGACTGACAGCACCGACGACGGCGCGGGCACCCGCGCGAGCCTCGAGAAGGACCCGGCCGAGGTCGCCGAGATGTTCGACGGCGTCGCCCGCCGCTACGACCTGACCAACACGGTGCTCTCCTTCGGGCAGGATCGGCGGTGGCGCCGCAACACCCGTCGCGCACTCGACCTCAAACCGCGCGACATCGTCCTGGACCTGGCGGCCGGCACCGCCGTGTCGACGGTCGAACTGGCGGCGTCCGGCGCGACCTGCATCGCCGCCGACTTCTCCCTCGGGATGCTGCGGGCCGGCGCGGCGCGCAGGGTGCCGAAGGTCGCCGCCGACGCGCTGCACCTGCCCTTCGCCGACGGCTCCTTCGACGCCGCGACGATCTCGTTCGGGTTGCGCAACGTCAACGACGTCCCCACCGCGCTGGGCGAGCTGAACCGGGTTCTCAAGCCCGGCGGCCGCGTCGTGATCTGCGAGTTCTCCACGCCCACGCTCGCGCCCTTCCGCACGGTGTACATGGAGTACCTGATGAAGGCGTTGCCCGCGGTCGCGACCAAGGTGTCGAGCAACCCGGCCGCCTACGTGTACCTGGCGGAGTCGATCCGCGCCTGGCCCGATCAGGCGGGCCTGGCCGAGCTGATCGCCGCGGCCGGGTTCGGCGAGGTCACCTGGCAGAACCAGACCGGCGGAATCGTCGCGATCCATCGCGGAGTCAAGCGGGGCTGAGAGGCCGGCCTGGCCCGCGGGCTCTCAGCTGAACGGCGGTCTGGTCTCCAGACCGGCGGTCACCCGGCCCGCGCTGCGCCAGGCGCGGGCGATCAGATCGGCGTCGTCGTCGGTCAACAGGTTGCCCATCACCCGCACCACCGCCGACATGAGCCGAGGGGAGCGGATTCCCGGACGGCCCAGTAGCGGCACCGTCTGCGGGACGGTCAGCAGCCCGGCGGCGCGGCGGGCGGCGGCGAAGGCCGTACCGTACTCGGCGCGCAACAGGGCGGGCCATGCCGCCGCGTAGTCCGACTCGGTCCCGAGCATGTCGACCGCGAGCGCCGCGGTCTCCAGGGCGTAGTCGATGCCCTCGCCGTTGAGCGGATTCACGCAGGCGGCGGCGTCACCGATCAGCATCCAGTTGGCGCCGGCCACCCCGCTGACCGCGCCGCCCATCGGCAGCAGCGCCGAGGTGATCGAGCGCGGCGGCGAGGTCAGCCGCCAGTCGTCGGACACCATCTGCGCGTAATGCTCCAGGATCGGCCGCAAGGCCATCGACGCCGGACGTCGTGCGGTGGCCAGGGCACCGACCCCGACGTTCACCGTGCCGTCACCGAGCGGGAACACCCAGCCGTATCCGGGCAGCAGTCGGCCGTCCGGGTCGCGCAACTCCAGGTGCGAGCCCATCCACTCGCTGTCGGCGCGACCGGAGTCGACGTACGAGCGCGCAGCGACCCCGAATGCGGTGTCCCGATGCCACTGGCGTCCCAACGACTTGCCCAGTCCCGAGCGGACGCCGTCGGCGACGATCACATCGCGGGTCCGGATCTGATGACGCTGCCCGCCCGAGGTGACCGTCACCGCTTCGATGCGCCCGCCCACCAACTGTGCGCCGATCGCCTTCGCGCCCGAAACCATCTGCGCGCCGGCGGAGAGGGCCTGGCGGCGGACGGCGTCGTCGAACTCCGATCGTGCGATGGCGCTGCCCACCGGGCCGAACCGGTCGGCGCCGGGCCACCGGACGCGGGTGCGGGACCCCCAGCCGTTCAACTCGAGTCCGTGGATGCGGGGGCGTCCGTCGAGCAGCGACCCCATGCCGAGGCGCTGCAGCCCCGCCACCGCCCGCGGGGTGAGGCCGTCGCCGCAGGTCTTGTCGCGCGGGAACACCGCGGCATCGAGCAGAACCACGTCCATCCCGCGCGCCGCCGCCTGGGCCGCAGCCGCCGAACCGGCCGGTCCGGCGCCCACCACCAGGAGGTCGGCGGAATCGGGAATGCCCTCCGCGGGCGATGCGCTGGTCACCCGACCAGTATGTCTGTCACGGGGAGCGGTTACGCTTCTGGTGTCGCCGAACGACGAAACCGCGGCGTTCGGATCACCGATGGGGATTGGGCCAGACACGTGAAGTCCACTTTTACCGGGTTGGACCTCGGAACCGGCGAGTTCGCCGAGCAGGTGCAGCAGTCACTGCAGCGCGTCGAGGATCTGCTGATCAGCGAGCTGTCGTCGGGTGACGACATCCTCGTCGAGGCCGCCACGCACCTGGCGAAGGCGGGCGGCAAGCGTTTCCGGCCGATGTTCGCGATCCTCGCCTCGCATTTCGGGCCCGAGCCGGGCAGCGCCGACGTCATCACGTCGGCCACCGTGCTGGAGATGACGCATCTGGCGACGCTCTACCACGACGACGTGATGGACGAGGCGCCGCTGCGTCGCGGCGCGCTGTCCGCCAACGCCCGCTGGTCCAACTCGATCGCGATCCTGGCGGGCGACTTCCTGTTCGCCCGGGCCTCACACCTGGTCTCCACGCTCGGTCCCGAGGCGGTCCGGATCATCGCCGACACCTTCGCCGAGCTCGTCACCGGGCAGATGCGCGAGACCGTCGGCGTCAGCGCCGGCGGCGATCCCATCGAGCACTACCTCAAGGTCGTGTGGGAGAAGACCGGATCGCTCATCGCGACGGCGGGCCGGTTCGGTGCCTACACCGCGGGCGCCGATCAGGTCACCGTCGACACCCTGGCCCGGCTCGGCGACGTCGTCGGCACCGCGTTCCAGGTGTCCGACGACATCATCGACATCGCCTCGGTGACCGGGGACTCGGGAAAGACGCCGGGCACCGATCTGCGCGAGGGCGTGCACACCCTGCCGGTGCTGCTGTCACTGGCCGGCGACGGACCGGACGAGCTGCGATTGCGGCACCTGCTGACCGAACCGGGCACGGGTGCGCCGCGCCCGCTCACCGACGATGACGAGGTCGCCGAGGCGCTGCACCTGCTGGTCGACTCAGCGGGGATGAAGGCCGCCCAGGCCCGCCTGGAGGCGATGGCCGACGAAGCCGACGGGCTGCTCGCGAGCCTGCCGGCCGGACCGGCCAATGAGGCCTTCGGTTCGCTGGTGCGCTACACCGTCGACCGGGTCGGCTGACCAGCGCGCCGAGGGCGTACGCCCGGGCGCGCTCGCGTTGTAGAGTTCGGCTCTAGTGAGACAGCTAACGCCTGGAACTTCGAGGTGCTCCGGCGCGTTTGCCACTGTGAGTGACGTTCTTCTGACAGCGAGGTGCCATGCATTTCAACGGGCTCAAAACCGCGGCGTTGATGGGCTTGATGTCGGCGATCATCGTCGGCATCGGCGCGATGTTCCGCAGCCCGACCATCCTCGCCTTCTCGGTGCTGCTGGCCGTGGGCACGAACGCCTACGCCTACTTCAACAGCGCCAAACTGTCGTTGCGTGCCATGCACGCCCAGCCGGTCACCGAAGTGCAGGCCCCGGCGCTGTATCGGATCGTGCGCGATCTGGCGACGCAGGCGCACCAGCCGATGCCCGCGCTGTACATCAGCCCCACCGAGTCGCCGAACGCCTTCGCGACCGGACGGAACCCGAAGAACGCCGCGGTCTGCTGCACCTCGGGGATCATGGAATTGCTCAACGAGCGGGAACTGCGCGCCGTCCTGGGCCACGAGCTCTCGCACGTGTACAACCGTGACATCCTGATCAGCTCGGTGGCCGGCGCGATGGCCGCCGTCATCAGCGGCCTGGCGAACATGGCGATGTGGATGGGCGCCTTCGGCGGCAATCGGGACAACGGTCCCAACCCGCTGGCGATGATCCTGATCGCCGTCCTCGGCCCGGTGGCGGCCATGGTGATCCAGATGTCGGTGTCGAGGTCGCGCGAGTATCAGGCCGATCAGTCCGGCGCCGAACTCACCGGCGACCCGTTGGCGCTGGCCTCCGCGCTGTCGAAGATCTCGGGCGGCATCGCCGCCGCCCCGCTTCCGCCCACCCCCGACCTCGCCAACCAGTCGCATCTGATGATCGAGAGCCCGTTCCGTGCGGGGGAGAAGCTGTCGAAGCTGTTCTCCACCCACCCGCCGACGGCCGATCGGATCGCGCGGCTGCAGCAGATGGCCCGCGACGGCGGTCAGCGGTACTGACGGGTTCTCGTTCTCGGTCGTGTGTGCCGGCGCGGGGCGGGGCACTGAAGACGCAGCCGGCAGCCTGCGGTCCGCTGGAACGCCGCAGAGGAACGCCAAGGCCGTGAGAGCTCGAACGCGACGAAGGCGGTGCGGGTGGAAGTTCTGCCGAGCCCTCCGCAGCGCCGAGGCGCTAGCCGAGAAGCGAGGACTGCCGAGGCAGAACTTCCACCCGCACCGCCGGTCACGGAACCGGATGAGTGGAAGACCTACTTACCGATAGTTCACGAACTGCAGGGCGATCCCGAAGTCCTCACCCTTGAGGAGGGCGATGACGGCCTGCAGGTCGTCGCGCTTCTTGGACGAGACACGTAGCTCGTCGCCCTGGATCTGCGCCTTGACGCCCTTGGGGCCCTCGTCGCGGATCTTCTTCGCGATCTTCTTCGCGTGGTCGGAGTCGATGCCCTGAACGATGTCGCCGGAGATCTTGAAGGTCTTGCCCGAGCCGACGGGCTCGCCGGCGTCGAAGGCCTTGAGGGAGATGTCGCGGCGAATCAGCTTCTCCTTGAAGACCTCCAGACCCGCGAGCGCGCGCTCCTCGCTGTCGGAGGAGATCACGATCTTCTCCTCGCCGGACCAGTCGATGCCGGTGTTGGTGCCGCGGAAGTCGTACCGCTGGGAGAGCTCCTTGGCGGCCTGGTTGAGGGCGTTGTCGACCTCCTGGCGGTCGACCTTGCTCACGACGTCAAACGAAGAATCAGCCATGCGCCCCACATTATCAGTGCCCTGAACAGCGGGTTTGCATGGACGGGGGGAGATCGTTGTATTCTATCTCCCGTTGCTTTCAAGAGCTTCCAGATCTTGCTGGACGGCTCCGGAACGTGACACGGCAGATTGCCCGAGCGGCCAAAGGGAGCGGATTGTAAATCCGTCGCGCAAGCTACGAAGGTTCGAATCCTTCATCTGCCACTGCGAGAGTCACATCACGCGAAACCGAGCGCGACCAGCAGTTTTGGTTAAACTCGAAGAGTGTGTGTAACCTCGTTGAGGCTCACCGATCACAACGGATTCATCCGGACGGTCAGTGTTCTCGCCCCCTTAGCTCAGTCGGCAGAGCGTTTCCATGGTAAGGAAAAGGTCGACGGTTCGATTCCGTCAGGGGGCTCGCTTGATTGTCCACCGCCGGTGGACGATCGAACAGGGCGGTGTAGCTCAGCTGGTTAGAGCGCACGACTCATAATCGTGAGGTCGGGGGATCGAGTCCCCCCACCGCTACACATACCGTCTACGCCGGTGGGACTGCGGGCCTTCGAGCGTGGGTCCGAAGAACTGCAAGACGCGAAAGTAGGCAACGAAGTGGCTTCCTCAACTGATGTACGGCCGAAGATCACCTTGGCATGCGAGGTGTGCAAGCACCGCAACTACATCACCAAGAAGAACCGTCGTAACGACCCCGACCGTCTCGAGCTGAAGAAGTTCTGCCCGAACTGCGGCAAGCACGAGAACCACAAGGAGTCGCGCTAGCGCGCTGGTCGCGACGCGACCGACAGACTACCTCGAGCGGGGCACCTCACACAGTGAGGTGCCCCGCTCGATTTGGTTTGTGGCCGACGCAGATTACACAATCGACAGCGAAATCGTTCGATGGACATGTCGTCTGCGGCTGGGGGACGGGGCGATGAGGTGGCGGCCGGATGCCGCGGAGGTTGAGAGATGACGGCAGTAGCCGAACAGATGGATGACGCGGCTGTCGACGCCGCGCTCGCGGCGGACGAATCGGGTGCGCTGACCGCAGAGCAGGTGGCTGAGCGCACCGCGGCGCTGGTCGGATTCAAGTACACCGTCGACGACTACTACGAGGTCGGGCGGCAGGAGATCCGCAAGCACGCGCGAGCCGTACAGGACTCTCACCCGGTCTTCTGGGACGAGGCGGCCGCGCGGGCGCTCGGCCACGACACGCTGATCGCGGCGCCCACCTTCGTCTCGGTCCTCGGGCTCACCGCGCAGCGCCGGCTGTTCGAGGACATCATCACCGGCTACGACGCGTGGCAGATCATGCAGACCGACCAGCGGCTGGTGTTCCATCGCCCGATCCAACTCGGCGACCAACTCGTCTGCGACGTCTCGCTGGAGTCCTTCCGGCGGTCCATGGGGGCAGACCTGCTCGTGACCAAGAACGTCATCTGGAACCAGCACGAGGAGCCGGTGATGACCACCTACACCTCGGTCGTCGCCCGTGCGGCGGTCCAGGTCGACGAGGACCTGCTCGCCAAGCTGGGGCAGGTGATGATGCAGATCGACGTCGAACCGGCGATCGGAAAGACCGTGCACGGGCCGTTCGTGCGGTACGAGCGGCCCGATCCGGTCCTCGCGCCGCGGCCGTACGGAGCGATCGACTTCGACACCCTGCGGGTGGGTCAGGAGCTGCCCGTGGTCACCAAGCCGTTGACGCTCGGGAATCTCGTCAACTACGCCGGTGTGGCCGGCGACCCCAATCCGATCCACTTCTCGCCCGAGGTGGCCGCCATGGTGGGCCTCGACGGCGTCGTCGCGCACGGAATGCAGACGATGGGGCTCGGCGCGGCCGTCATCGGTGCCTTCGTCGGAGACCCCGCCGCGATCTACGAGTACAACGTTCGCTTCACTTCTCCGGTCTATGTGCCGGCGGTCGGGACCGCGCACGTCGACTTCGGTGGAAAGATCAAGTCGCTCGATCCCGAGACCCGACGCGGCGTGATTGCGCTGGTCGGGACCCAATCAGGGCGAAAGATCTTCGGTCGCGCGCAGGCGCTGGTGCAGTTCAACTGACCCGCCGACGGACCCGAGTTGGGGTGAGGGACTCCTTTGCTCTACACTCGTTTGAGTCTGATGCTTCAGACTTGCGCGCTGCCTGATGGTGGCGCGTTGGTCTTGTTAGGCTCAGTACAGAGCTCGGGCCGACGGGTCCGGGCAAAGGGGCGTAGCTCAACTGGCAGAGCAGCGGTCTCCAAAACCGCAGGTTGCAGGTTCAAGTCCTGTCGCCCCTGCCCATCGGGGCACTAGCAGACGAAGGGATCGGTGAGAAGGTGGCCAAGCGAGATCGCAAGGCTTCCGGCGAGGTCAACGACGATCTGGTGGTCGACGTCGACTTGTCCGAGTCCGAGGAACTGCGCCCCAGCGGCAAGCGTTCAGCGCGCGGTCGCCGCGCCGGCGCCGCCGGTTCGGCGACGGCCGTCGCCGAGCGGACCTCGTCGCCGGTCGTCACCGACACCCGCGAGAGCCGCAATCCGTTCGTCCGGATCTGGATCTTCCTCAAGCAGGTCGTTTCGGAGATGCGCAAGGTGGTGTGGCCGACTCGGAACGAGATGGTCAACTACTCGATCGCGGTCTTCGTCTTCGTCGTGTTGATCACGGCGATGACCGCGGGCCTGGACATCGGGTTCGCGAAGCTGACCCTGCTGGTGTTCGGCTGACAGGCAATTACTACCGGGCGGCCGCCCGAGTGACCAACGAAGGAGCGTGGGGCAGTGAGCACCCCGGAGAATGAGATCGAATCGCCGGAGATCGGTGACGAGACCACCGAGGCCACGCAGGCGGAGACGGCAGCAGAGCAGGCCGCACCCGAGCCCGTCGATCCGGTCGCCGAACTGCGTGCCGAACTGCGTCGTCTCCCGGGCGACTGGTACGTCGTCCACTCGTACGCGGGCTACGAGAACAAGGTGAAGACCAACCTCGAGACCCGCGTTCAGAACCTCGACGTCGGCGACTACATCTTCCAGGTGGAAGTGCCGACCGAAGAGGTCACCGAGATCAAGAACGGGCAGCAGAAGAAGGTCAACCGCAAGGTGCTGCCCGGCTACATCCTGGTGCGCATGGAGCTCAACGACGAGTCGTGGAGCGCGGTCCGCAACACTCCCGGTGTCACCGGCTTCATCGGTATGACGACCTCGCGTCCGTCGCCGCTGTCGATCAAGGAAGTCGTGCAGTTCCTGATGCCGCGCGCCGAGGTCCGCAAGGCCGAGGCCGCCAAGGCTGCCGCGGCAGCCGGTGAGAGCGTCGAAGCCGCTGCGGCCGCCGCGTCGAACCTCGTCGAGGTCGACTTCGAGGTCGGCGAGTCGGTCACCGTCATGGACGGCCCCTTCGCCACCCTCCCGGCGTCGATCAGCGAGGTCAACACCGAGCAGCGCAAGGTCAAGGTGCTGGTGTCGATCTTCGGTCGCGAGACGCCGGTCGAGCTCGGCTTCAACCAGGTGGAGAAGATCTAGCGTCACGGCGTCGCGGCCGACGACCGGCTGCGTGAGAGAAGAGACTTCCGCGTATCCAGCGTGCGCGGATCTGTAGGAAAAAGGACAAGAGAGATGCCTCCCAAGAAGAAGAAGATCGCCGGGATCATCAAGCTCCAGATCCAGGCGGGCCAGGCCAACCCGGCTCCGCCCGTGGGTCCGGCGCTCGGTCAGCACGGCGTGAACATCATGGAGTTCTGCAAGGCGTACAACGCGGCGACCGAGTCGCAGCGCGGCAACGTCATCCCGGTCGAGATCTTCGTGTACGAAGACCGCTCGTTCGACTTCAAGCTCAAGACCCCGCCGGCAGCCAAGCTGCTGCTGAAGGCCGCAGGCCTCCAGAAGGGTTCGGGCGAGCCGCACACCAACAAGGTCGGCAAGGTCAGCATGGATCAGGTCCGCGAGATCGCGAAGACCAAGACCGAGGACCTGAACGCCAACGACATCGATGCCGCAGCGAAGATCATCGCCGGCACCGCACGTTCGATGGGTATCACCGTCGAAGGCTGACAGCCACCACCCCCTCGAAAACCGTGGGAGGGCCGCGCTCGGCCCAGTTACCACTGACTCCTGCCACTGACGGCGGGGAGAGAGAACAGAGCACATGAGCAAGAAGAGCAAGGCCTACCGGGCCGCCGCCGAGAAGATCGATCGCGACAACCTGTACAGCCCGCTGGAGGCTGTGAACCTCGCCAAGGAGACCGGGTCGAAGAACACCGACTCCACGGTCGAGGTCGCGATCCGTCTCGGCGTCGACCCCCGTAAGGCCGACCAGATGGTCCGCGGCACCGTCAACCTGCCGCACGGCACCGGTAAGACCGCACGCGTCATCGTCTTCGCCGCGGGCGACAAGGCCACCGAGGCCGCTGCCGCCGGCGCCGACGAGGTCGGTGCCGAGGACCTGATCGAGAAGATCCAGGGCGGCTGGCTCGATTTCGACGCCGCGATCGCCACCCCGGACCAGATGGCCAAGGTCGGTCGCATCGCCCGCGTCCTGGGCCCGCGCGGCCTGATGCCGAACCCGAAGACCGGCACGGTCACCACCGACGTCGCCAAGGCCGTCAGTGACATCAAGGGCGGCAAGATCAGCTTCCGCGTCGACAAGGCCGCGAACCTGCACTTCGTGATCGGCAAGGCGTCGTTCGACGCCGACAAGCTCGCCGAGAACTACGGTGCGGCGTACGACGAGATCATGCGTGCGAAGCCGACCGCAGCCAAGGGCCGCTACCTGAAGAAGGTCACGGTTTCGACCAACACCGGCCCCGGTATCCCGGTGGACCCGTCGGTCTCGCGGAACTTCACCGAGCAGGCCTGATCGTCTGACGATCAACCAAGAACAGGACCCCGCCGCGAGGCGGGGTCCTGTTCTTTTCGCTGCTGGGCTCCGCAGGCGTCGAGCCTGTGGACAAGGCATTGGGAGGTGTCGGTACCGGTCGTTAACCTGAATCCCATGCGCGACGACAAACTCCTGACCCGAATCGGCGGTCTGCTGCGCCAGGCCGAGGGCACCGACAACGAGCATGAGGCCGAGGCCTTCATGGCCGCTGCGCAACGGTTGGCCACGGCCGCGTCGATCGATCTGGCGATGGCCCGTGCACACGACCCGGCAGCGCGACGGGCGGCCGCGCCGGTCATCCGTCAGATCGAGATCGGGCGTGCAGGCAAACGCGGACTCCGGACCTATGTTCAACTGTTCGTGCAGATCGCTCGGGCCAACGACCTCACCTGCGATGTCGCGTCCAACTCGACCTTTGTGATCGCCTACGGCTTCGAGACCGACATCGACGCCACCGAGGCGCTCTACACCTCGTTGGTCATCCAGATGGTCGCGGCCAGCGACGCATACCTGAAGTCGGGTGCGTACAAGGGCGAGACCGCGCGGCAGTTGGTCACCCGAACCGAGGGGTTCATCCGCCGGCGCGTCGTCGAAGAGAAGGCGCTGTCGCCGATCACTGCGCGATTGAACTTCCAGTCGGCATTCGCCGCGCGCATCGGTGCCCGCCTCTCAGAGGCGCGCGAGACGGAAGTGTCTGCGCAGGAAGAAGGGGGACGCGGGGGGAGAGGGGCGTCGACCGCGGTCGCGCTCCGTGACAAAGAGCTCGAGATCCGGGACTTCTACCGGACCGCGTCCAAGGCGCGCGGCACGTGGCGCCCGTCCAGCGCCACGGCGGGATACTCGTCGGCGGCCCGGCAGGCCGGTGACCGAGCGGGCCGACGTGCGCGTCTCGGCGCCGACCGCGAGTTCGGCACGACACGCGGCGCCCTGGAGTCGTGAGTCGCGACAGTGCGCGCGCCCGCGTGTACGCCGCCGAGCAGATGGTGCACCACATACTCGACCGTGCCGGCGGGGCGCAGACGGTGCAGATCGCAGGTGCTGAACTGACGCTGCCGCCCGAGGCGAAGTTCGGCTCGGTCGACGATGTGGCCGCCTACCTGGACCGGGTGCTGGCACTGGGCCCGGTCGTCGAGCGGTTCCAGCGCGCGGCAGTTCCGGTGCGGGTCCGCGTGCGGACGGGCAGTCGAGCAGCCCATTATGAGCGTGCCGGTGCGGTCATGGCAGTGCCGGACGGTACCGCGGGGCGTTGGGCGCTGCGCGAGGCCGTGGTGCTGCACGAGCTGGCGCATCACCTCGACGACGACGGCGAGCCGGCCCACGGGCCGCGCTTCGTCGGGACGCTCATCGACCTCGTCGGCCTGGTGTTGGGACCCGAAGTCGGCCTGGTGTACCGCATCGTGTTCGGTGAAAGCGGTCTGTCGGCTCAGTGACCGGCGCCGACGGCTCCGGTACCATCGGCCGCTTGCATCCGATGCGGAGGATCGGTCTCGGCGCCCAGGTCGCCGTCGGTCTGGAAGGTCAGGTAGCTGGGCTTGGCCGCGTCCAACACCAACTGTTGACGCCGCCCACGCGCCTTGATCAGGTCGGGGACGATCGTCAGGTAGCGGGGCAGGCTGGCCGCGTAGACGTTCACGCGGAGTCGGTGCCCGGGAGCCAACACGGCGTCGGTGGGGACCATGTCCACGTCGATGCGCACCGGTTCGTCGGCGGGCACCGGCAGCCGCCGTTCCCGCGTCAGGTAGTGGTAGGCGTCGAGCAGCACACCGTCGTCGGTGTACGTGGAGCGCGACGGGTCCAGGGCCCGGTTCGACGCGGTCAGCGCGCCGTTGGTCAGCACCGTGGACGTCCCGTCGGGAGCGACGTCGTTGACCGTGACCGCCCAGATGCCCTCGTGCGCGGTCGTGGAGACGTTCAGCCGCAGGTTCATCGCGCCGGAGATCTGCGTCGGGCGCGCCACCGGTTCGCTGGTGAACGACAGCCCCGCCTCCTCCTGGAACGACGCGTCGGTGCTGAACTTCTCGCCCAAGACGATCGCCGCACCCGCGGTGACCTGCGCAAGATCGCGGGAGACGAAGCCGCGCAGGCTGGGGCGGATGCGCAGGGAACGGCGACGAGTCGCTGGTGCAGGGCGCAGACCGCCGTCGTGCTGGGTGTGCATCGCGGTGCCGGTCGGCTCCTCGGTCAGGAACAGGCGCCGCGGCGCGACCTCCTGACGGGGGAACGCCGGTCCGCACGACCAGCCGCCGCCCTGCTGCTCCAGCGTCACCGGACCGTAGTCGTCGACGCCGTTGTCGATGCCCTTCAGCCAGCGATCGAACCAGGCGCGCTGCAACACGTCGAGGCGCGGCGGGCTGTACGGGCGCTGGTGATCGCAGCCGGGATCGAGGTGGTAGCCGTCGGCGATGAGCACCTGCTTGCGACCGGGCGCCATCTGCAGCTTCGAGTAAACGCGGGTGGCGCTGCGACCGAACAGATCGTGCCAGCCGCCGACGGTGAACGTCGGACAGACGATGTTCTCGATCTTCGGGTCTCGCTCGGTGAAATACGGGTCGTCGAAGATGCGGTCGTCGCGGGCGGTGAGGAAACCCCACATCAGGGAAGGCATCTCGGTGGCCGGCGACTTGATCCTCGACGACAGCCACCGGTAGGCGTCGCCGCGGATCACGTCGGCCACGGCGGTCGCCGGATTCGGCAGCCACTTGAGGCCGTTCACCAGTGCGAGCCACAGCGGGATGAACGCCGACGGCATGCCGCCGGTGATGTAGATGTCGCGGACGACGTCCTCGCTGCCCTCGACGGCGAAGACCGCCTTCAGCGCGTCGGGTCGATGGCTGGCGGTCTGCAGGGAGTTGATCGCCGAGTACGACCAGCCGGTCATCCCGACACCGTCGGCATACCAGTCCTGCTCGGTGATCCAGTCGATCACCTCGAGGCTGTCCTGCTGTTCGCGGGCACCCAGGATCTGCCAGCGGCCGTGCGAGGTGCCGGTGCCGCGCACGTCCACCAGCACCTGGACGTAGCCGGAGCGCACCAGGTTCCGGTTGATGCCGAAGACGTCCCACAGGCCCTTGCCGAAGGTGCGGGTGATGCGGCTGAGTCCGGCGAGCGCGCCGTCGTCGGTGGTGAGGGTCGTGCTCGCCGCGTGCACCGACTTCCCGATCACCGGCCCGTGCAGAGCGTGGTCGAGTCCGTCGAGGACCGCGCGGTTGTAGGGGTTGACGTTGAGGATCGCCGGAAGCGGCGTGCTGACGGGTTGGCCGAATCGGTTCGCGGGACGGACGACGGTCGCGCGCAGGCGGACGCCGTCGCTCATCGTCAGTCGAACACTGCGGTCGATGTGAACGCGGGGGAAGGGCTTGGGTCCGTCGACGGCCTGCCGCCACTCCAGGGCGGCGACGCCTCCTGCGGCATCTCGGTAGACGGGTGCCGGCGCCAGCGGGCGACGTTCCTGCGGGACTGCGAACTCACGGTCGTTCATATCGAACTGCAGGGTCATCTTCGGGTCCCCCTTTGCCTTCTCGGTGCGAGGTGTCTCCTCGGCCCCGCGCCCGTCACGTTGTGGCGCGAATCACGCGGAGTCCTTCACTAATCTAAAACGATCATCTGCCAGATAGTTAATCCGGGGTGGCCGAACCGGTGTGCTCAGGTAATCCGATCGTGACCGAAACCGCTGCTTCCAGCAGTATTCCGGCCGAAATCTGGACCGACAGATCCCGTTCCGGGGTGCTCGACGACGACACCGCGCCGTGGCTCTTCCGTGCCGCCGAGCCGCCGGCGCGGGGGACGACGGCCGGCCGGTTCCAGTCCGGACCGAACACGGGCAGGCCGTCGTCGTCGACGGCCCGGTGCGCCCACGCGGCCTCGGCGCTGTCGAGCACGAGACTGCGCGCGTGGGCGCGCAGGTCCGCCGAACCCGGGGCCGCGGCGGGTAGGTCGGTGGCCACCAGGGCCAGGTTGCGCGCCAGGATCCCGGCGAAGAGTCCGCCGTCGCCGCCGCCGGCACCGGTGATCACGCCGTCGGGCGCCAGCGTGGCCGCGACCGCGGTCAGCAGACGGTCGATCCGATCCACGCGGGCCGGGCCGCCGAGGCGCCGGTACGCCTCCACCTCGGCGCCGAGCGTGACTCCCTGGCAGTAGGTGAACACCGCGGACACGAGCTCTCGGTCGCCGCCGGGGTGCACGCGCAGGCCGTCGGCGATCAGCCCGCTCGGCAGTCGCAGTTCACGATCGATCCAGTCGGTCATGGCCGCGGCCCGCGCGATGTGTCCGGTCCGGGCCAGCAGGATCGCGGCCGGACCGTTGGCCGGGGCGTTGAAGAAGGTGTCGGTGGTCCGCCACGGGATGCCGCCGCCGAGCTCGGGCGCCCAGGCCCGCAGCAGGACAGACGTCAGAGTGCCCAGGGCCCGGTGGTGGGTGCGGCCGGTCTGCGGTCCCAGATGTCGGTCGGCGCGTTCGATCGCCAAACCGAGCCAGGCCATGTCGTCGTAGTAGTGATTCGTCCAGCGTCCGAGGTTGCGCAGCCGAATCCCTCGCAGCAGCGCGAGGGCGTCGGCGGCACACGGGGCGTCGTTGCGGTGGACGGCGCCGTCGACGAGCAGATCCACCAGGTGGGCCTGCCACCAGTAGTTCCACGACGCGGTCAGTCGTCGGATCGACAACGGTCGGCCCACCGGCGGCCAGGCGACGGCGCCGATCCTGGTCCCCGGCACCCACCCGCACAGGGGGTGCAGGTGGCGCTCGCGGATCGCGGTCTGGGCCGCCGCGGCCCGGTCCTGCGCCGACGATTTGGCTTCAGCCGTCATACTCGATACCCTATTAGCCGGTGCGATCAGCCCGATGACCCACGTGGAAGTCGAAGCGATCGCGTCAGTTCAACCAGAGACCGTTGGTTGTCGGATGTGTTCCGATCGAAGGCCCGATGCGAGTCGGCGGCCCACGCAGGATGAACGTGGTGATATCTCTATGCGGTGGCTCAGGCCATCCATTCTGTGCGCCCCGTGCCTCCTGCCCGGGGCGCTTCTCATTTCTCGCACCGTTCTCCTCGTCGAACCGCTCCGGTACCCCGCGTCAACCTCTGGATCAGGTGTTCCGGTCCGCCGGAGCACAACGAATGTGACACGAGAGGAGGCGAAGTATGGCTAAGGCTGACAAGGTCTCTGCAGTTGCGGAGATTGCCGAGCAGTTCAACGGATCGACCGCTGCCGTGATCACGGAGTACCGCGGTCTCACGGTGCCGCAGCTCCAGCAGCTGCGTCGCTCGCTCGGCGAAGGCGCTACCTACTCCGTCGCCAAGAACACCCTCGTCAAGCGCGCCGCCACCGAGGCGGGCCTTGAGGGTCTCGATGATCTGTTCACCGGTCCGACCGCTATCGCCTTCATCGAGGGTGAGCCGGTCGTGGCTGCCAAGGCGATCAAGAACTTCGCCAAGGACAACAAGAACCTGATCATCAAGGGCGGTTACATGGACGGCCGTGCGCTGTCCGTGACTGAGATCGAAGCGATCGCCGACCTGGAGACCCGCGAGGTCCTGCTGGCAAAGCTGGCGGGCGCCATGAAGGGCAACTTGGCAAAGGCCGCTGGGCTGTTCAACCAGCCTGCATCGCAGGTCGCGCGTCTCGCCGCGGCTCTGCAGGAGAAGAAGGAAGCAGACGGCGAAGCCGCCTGATCTTCGGAACCCTCCACCACCCGGCTCCGACCGCTCGGCCACGCCGACGGAGTCGACACCCCCATGAACCAGCCTGCAATGCAGGCGCCCCCGCACCGGCGGGGATTTAACGGAAGGACGCCATCATGGCGAAGCTCACCGCTGACGAGCTCATCGACCAGTTCAAGGAACTGACCCTGCTGGAGCTCAGCGACTTCGTGAAGAAGTTCGAAGAGGTCTTCGAGGTCACCGCTGCCGCTCCGGTCGCGATCGCCGCTGCCGGTGCTCCGGCTGCCGGTGGCGCCGAGGCTGCTGCCGAGCAGGACGAGTTCGACGTCGTGCTCGAGTCGGCCGGCGACAAGAAGATCCAGGTCATCAAGGTCGTCCGCGAGGTCGTCTCGGGCCTGGGCCTGAAGGAAGCCAAGGACCTCGTCGAGAGCGCTCCGAAGGCCCTCCTGGAGAAGGTCAGCAAGGAAGACGCCGAGGCTGCCAAGGCCAAGCTGGAAGAGGCCGGCGCCAAGATCTCGCTCAAGTGATCTGAGGCTCAGACCTTTCACTCGCCCGTCAGGGGCGATTGACTACGGACCCGCAGGGATGCCCTGCGGGTCCGTTTGTCTTCCCAGGCTCGGTCGGAGCGACGCGTGAGAGGGGCCTGCGGCAAGCTGTCCCTGCTTCGGGGCGGCCTGCAGGGTGGTCGCGTATCGAGGCCTGGTGGGTGCGGGGTCTCGATACGCTCGCTCACTTCGTTCGCGGGCTACTCGACCAGCCTGGGAGGGGTGTCCTTGGTTCGTGGCTGGGTGCGGCATTTTCAGGGTGGTCGAGTAGCGACCGGAGCGCAGCGGAGGACGCGTATCTCTAATGGGTATTGGCTGGTCTGGTGCTAGCTGGAAGGCTTGGTTCTAGCTCCTTGTCCGAGTGGGACTGGTGTCGTATGTGCGGCCATCATGGTGGGCTTCGTCTCGACTTGTCAGCTC
>NZ_JBCDWL010000009.1:0-159920 GCF_039946255.1 Gordonia aichiensis
TGTAGGTGTGGCCGGCGAAGCTGATGCCTCCGGGAACCTTGTGGACGAATGGGTGTGCTTCTGCTGGTCTGCAGTCGTTGCAGTAGCGCGTGATGGACTTCGTCGTTCGGTTGCAGTCGATGCAGTACTTGGTCGGACGTTTGCGAACCATCAGAAGATCTCCTCGTCGTCGTAGTGGATGTCGTCCTCGGCGATCTCGTCGTAGGTGATGTAGATGGCGGTGAGGCCCAACTTGAGGGGCACGGTCTCGTAGGTCATGCTGCGTCTCCTCCGATGCATGGGTCTGGGATGAGGCCTCTGTCTGCGGCGTCTTGTCCGTTGGTGGATAGACGGTTGTAGGCGGGGTCGCCGGAGGCTGGACCGTTGTATTCGCTGTATCGCGGAACTGTCCTGTTCCATGCCTGGATGGTCGCGTTCGCTTGGCTGGCGGTATAGCTGCGCCAGGTTTCGACCTGGGCTGTGGGTGCCTCGTCCCCGGTGAAGTGAATGTAGAGATCGCAGAGGTAGGTGATTTGCCGTTCGGTCACTGGCTTGTCTTCTGCGGTCTCGAATTTGAAGGCGTCTCGCTCGTTCGACGCGGAAGCGTGGAACCTTAGATCTTCTTCGTGGTTCTTCTTCTCTTGGTTCTTCTTAAGTGGTTCTTCTTTGGGTGCATCTCCTGCACCACCGGGGTGCATCTCCTGCACCACCTCTGGTGCATCTCCTGCACCACCTGGTGCATCTCCTGCACCACCTGGTGCATCTCCTGCACCACCTGCCGTTGGTGGAATCTTGTCCGGGAGAGGGACCGTATAGATGTTCGACTCGTTCCGAACGCGATGAACCTTGATCAGACCGCGGTCCTCGAACTTGCCGATGATGGCCTTCGCAGTACGGACGGAGACCTGGGCTTCAGCGGCGATGGTGGCGTACGACGGCCAGCATGTGCCATCTCGGTGATCTCGGTGCGAGAGGAGCACGAGGTATACGGCGAGTTCGTACGGCGGAAGGATGCCAGCACGGATGAAGGTGTGGGGGAGCATCACGAAGCCTTCGTTCACTTCGCCTCCTTGGGTACGCTCCAGCCGTCGAGGGGGTGAGTCCTCGACGGCTGGGCGGTACTGGTGGTCAACCGAGAGTGGCCTCGGCGTTGGTAGCGGAGTCTCGGAGTCCCTTGCGGAGATCAACTCCGAGTTCATCGGTGACTTCGAGGATGGGCGCCAGGATGCAGCGGACCATGAGGGACAGGGCACCGGCTGCGACGTAGCCGTAGTAGTCGGGGTCGAGGCGGCGGGTCCATTCGATTCCGACCTGATCGGTTGCTTCGTCGTCACCTGCTGTCATCGCGATCTGATACATGAGTCGGGTGGCGTCGGCGGTCATCTTGTCGTAGTCCATGAACGCAATCGGTTCTCCGTCGTCTCCGACGATCAGGAAGTCAGTCATCGTTGGCCTCCTTGCAGGACTGCTGTGCCGTGGGCGTGTGCCTGCCGAGGATGCCGACCAACAGGATCAGATCGCCTTCGTCGAGGGCGTCGAAGTCGGCTTCGTCGAGGGCGTCAGCGAGTTGGTGCAGCAGCTGCGAGCGGGTGACAGTCGGTTCAGGCTCCTCGTCGTCGGCGACGGCGCGTTCGGCACCAGATCCGACCGAGACCATCTTGCTGCTGTCAGCAAATTGATCCTGAGCACCGGCGATCGTGGCGGCGTGACGCGCCTCGGTGATCAGGAGGTCGTCGGCGGCGATGCACCCGCGATGGATGCGGCCCTTGGAGTCGATCAGGTCGACCTTGACCATGTACTCGCCGAACAGGTCGTCCCAGTAGTAGCCGTGGATGCTGTCGATCATGTCGACTCCGCAGCGGTCGATCAGGCGAGGGGTAGGGTGGGACATGCTTTCTTCTCCTTCGTGAGTGGTGGAAGCGTTGCCCTCGGTGGTCGTCTTGGCGGAAGACACCGGGGGCTTCTTGGTTGTCGGGGAAGTGGTCATTACGACTCCACGAAGGCTTCGATGAACTTCCTGCTGGCCTCGTCGGCGTGCTCGGCGGAGATGCGCATCCAGTCGACCGGTCCGCCACTGATGAGCAGGAACTCGATGATCGGCAGGTCGTCGTAGTCTTCTGGGAGGAAGGCTTCGAACGGGTCTCCGGGGTACGGGTAAAGGTGCCCGTCGTCGGTCTTGTACTTGATGATCGAGAAGTAGTACTCGCCGATCGTGCTGCGGTCTGCGTTGTAGTTGGGGTGGGCGGTGATGGCTTCGGGGATGTTCATTTAGGCTGCTCCTCCTCGGGTGGTGGCTTTCTCCTGCTCTGCGATCCAGCGTTCGACTTCGGACTTCCGGTAGAGAACCTTCTTGCCGATGACGAACGAGGCGGGTCCTCGGCCGGCGTGTCTCCACCACCTAAGAGTGGCTTCGGGGAGGAACGGGAACTCCTCGTTGACTTGCTTGGTGGTCAGGTACGGGTCAGACACTTCATCTGGTCCTTTGCGTGTGATGCAGGATCGAACTGATCCTGACGCAGCAAACGCTACACACGTCTTGCCCTGCGCGTCAACCAGTGCCATCCTGATCCTCATGCAGCAATCGGGAATCAGCCTGAACGAGGTCGTCGGGACAAACGTCAAACGCCTACGGCAGCGACATGGCTGGTCGCAGTCGGAACTGGCGCACAAGCTCGCTGACGAGCTGGGTAAGCCAAAGATCGACCCGACGACGATCACCAGAATGGAAGCCGGGACGAGGCCGACGACGGTTTCGGAGTTGGAAGCGCTGTCGAGAGTGTTTGACGCGCGGCCGGAAAGTTTCTTTGAGAGTGAGACCGCAGACCTGCATGAACTACGGCGGATTCTTCACGGATGGGCTGAGCAGAGAGCCAGGATCATTGGCGCACAGATGCTGATGGAAGGTACCGACGAGGCCGTGTGGGAACTCGTCCACAAGGATCCGCAGATTCTGAACGGGCTCGACAAGCGTGAGCTGGAGTTGATCGATGACATACAGGACGACTCTGACGCGCGGCTCGCCGAGCTCAGTCAAGCAGCGGATGACGCGGCGGCGCTCGCCGACTTAAGGCGTCGGGACGGCCGATGACTCAGAGGCGTAATCGGCGGTCGGGTGTCGAGGATCGCTGGCGTAAGCAGGACGGGACGCGGTCTAAGTCAGACGGTGTCGGGAAGCGCTGGCGTGCAAGGTATGTCGACGATGATGGGCGGGAGCACTCGAAAGGCTTCACGCGGAAAGTCGACGCACAAGCATGGCTGGACGCCCAGACGTCGGCGCTCGTCACCGGCACGCACATCGCGCCGCGGGACCAACTGACGATGCAACAGTGGTGCGACCTGTGGATCGAGTCCTACAAGGTGAACCGGGCGTCGACAGTCCGCCAGGCGCGCACGCACATCGCGCACATCGTTGCGGAGTTCGGCGAGGTGCAACTGACCGCGATCAGACCGACGATGGTCAAGGCGTGGATCGTGAAGCTGCAGGCACGCGAGTTCAAGCCGAGCTACGTGCACGCGCTGCACTCGAGGCTGTCCCAGATCCTCGGCGACGCCGTCCTTGACGGCGTCCTCGGCAGGAATCCGTGCTCGAAGCGGACGTCTCCACCGTCAGGGGACCAGAAACCGTACGTCGCGACGACCGAACAGGTGTGGGCACTCTACGAGGCGATCGAGGAACCGCTACAGGCCGCGGTCCTGCTCGGTGCGTTCGTCGGCTTGCGTGTGTCGGAGGCCGCGGCATTACGGGTCCAGGACGTCGACTTCATGCGCGGCATCGTGCTGCCGGTTCAGCAGTGGCCGGCCGAGGAGCTGAAGACCGAGGGGAGTAGTCAGCCGCTGCCGATTCCGCAGGAGCTCGTCGTGATGCTCTCGGAGTCGGTGCGCAAGTACCCGTCATCGAAGGGGATGGTGCTGACGCAGGGGCCTGGAACGGATCACGCTGCGCCGTGGACGATCGAGCGGGCGATGCGCGACGCCCGGGAGAAGGTCGCCGGTCTGCCCGATGGCTTCAGCTTCCATGACCTGCGGCACTACCTGGCATCCCTGTTGATCGCGTCGGGGGCCGACGTGAAGACGGTTCAGTCGCGTCTGAGGCACGCCTCGGCGCGCACGACGTTGGACACGTACACGCACCTGTGGCCGGACGCAGACGAATCGACCCGCTCGGCGATCGGGGCGGTGATCGCGGAGCGGGTCGACGGTACTGCGGACGGACTGCGGACGAAAAGCCCGTCTTAGCAGGTCAGACCTCAGCAGTCGTAGTACAGCGAGAACTCGTAGGGGTGCGGCCGGATCTGGATCGGCTCGATCTCGTGCTCGCGCTTGAGCGCGACCCACGTCTCGATGAGGTCCTCGGTGAAGACGCCGCCCGCGGTGAGGTAGTCGTGATCGTGCTCGAGGCGGTCGATCACCGCAGACAGTGAGGTGGGCGCCTGCGGGATGCCCTTGGCCTCCTCCGGCGGGAGCTCGTAGAGGTCCTTGTCGACCGGCTCGTGCGGCTCGATGCGGTTCTTGATGCCGTCCAGGCCGGCCATCATCATCGCGGCGAACGCCAGGTACGGGTTGCCCGAGCTGTCGGGGCAGCGGAACTCGATGCGCTTGGCCTTCGGGTTGTTGCCGGTGATCGGGATGCGGACGCAGGCGCTGCGGTTGCGCTGGCTGTACACCAGGTTGATCGGGGCCTCGTAACCGGGGACCAGGCGCTTGTACGAGTTGATGGTCGGGTTGGTGAACGCCAGCAGCGACGGGGCGTGATGCAGGATGCCGCCGATGTAGTAGCGCGCCATGTCGGACAGGCCCGCGTAGCCGGACTCGTCGTGGAACAGCGGCTTGCCGTCCTTCCACAGCGACTGGTGGGCGTGCATGCCCGAGCCGTTGTCGCCGAAGAGCGGCTTCGGCATGAAGGTGACGGACTTGTTGTTCTGCCACGCGGTGTTCTTGATGATGTACTTGAACAGCTGGACGTCGTCGGCGGCGTGCAGCAGCGTGTTGAACTTGTAGTTGATCTCGGCCTGGCCGCCGGTGCCGACCTCGTGGTGGCCGCGTTCGAGGATGAAGCCCGACTCGGTCAGGTGGGTCGACATCTCATCGCGCAGGTCCACGTAGTGGTCGTACGGTGCGACGGGGAAGTAGCCGCCCTTCGGGCGCACCTTGTAGCCCTTGTTGGGGGTGCCGTCGGGGTTGGTCGGGGAGGCGGCGTTCCACCAGCCGGACTCGGATTCGACCTCGTAATGGGTCGAGTTCATCTCGGAGCTGTACGAGACCGAGTCGAAGATGTAGAACTCGGCTTCGGCGCCGAAGAAGCAGGTGTCGGCGATGCCGGTCGAGGCCAGGTACTCCTCGGCCTTGCGAGCGACGTTGCGGGGGTCGCGGCTGTAGGCCTCGCGGGTGAACGGATCGTGGACGAAGAAGCTGATGTTCATCGTCTTGGCCCGGCGGAACGGGTCGATCCGGGCGGTCGCCGGGTCGGGCAGGAGCATCATGTCGGACTCGTCGATCGACTGGAAGCCGCGAACCGACGAACCGTCGAATGCCAGGCCCTCTTCGAAGACGTCCTCGGTGAATGCTGCTGCGGGGATCGAGAAGTGCTGCATTGTTCCCGGCAGGTCACAGAAGCGGATGTCGACGTACTCGACACCCTCGGCCTTGATGCCTTCGAGCAGTTCCTCATTCGTGTTGTACACGGTTCGCCTGACTCCTTCTCAGTAGGGATCTTCGCGCCGACGATCATCGGAGATCGAGGACCCTCGCGGTGAAGATCCGGGCAGAAACTCTCTGACCCGGAACCCGCGCCGACCCCCGAGGGCGGCGCGAATCTCGATAGACAGATTACGGAGATGACGTTGCTCGTGCGATAAACCAATGTTTCTCCCTTGTTACGCGGACCCCGGATGCGTTACGAAAACGCACCTGTGCGACGTTCTCCTGTGTCGCGAGTCACGCAATTGGGCGGGTCGGCGCGGCTGGCTACCATTGAGGCCATGACCGATTTCCGAGGAGACCAGTAGTGGCGCGTGCAACGGGTACCTGGTTGTCGGGCCCGCAGTTTCCCGGGGCCTCCGACAACACCTATCGGGGCGAGGACCTCGGTCTGCCGGAGTCGGGGCCGGGATCGCTGGCCGGGGGATGGCTGCGAGTGGTCGGTCTGCTCCTGGACTGGATCATCGCGGGCGGGGTCGCGATCGCGATCGTCGGCGTCCAGCCGGCCCACGAGATGGCCTCGAGCCTGGAGATGACGATGCGCAGCGCGTCGACGCCGCAGCTCATCATCTGGTTCGCGATCGGCGTGCTCGCGGTCGCCTTCTTCGGCTTCACGCCGGGCCAGTACATCGCGGGCACCCGGGTGGCGCGCGTCGACCTCGGCGCCGAGCACGGTGCGGCCGAAGCCGCGGGCGACAAGCGCGCGGCGGTCGGCATCATCCGCTCCCTGGGCCGTCAGGTGATCCTGCTGTTCGTGGTCCCCGCGCTCATCAACGACTACAACGGTCGGGCGATGCACGACCGCGCGACGGGGACCGCGATCGTGCGCTCGCGCTGACCCCGCACGCCCGCTGAGCCCGGTGCGGCGCCTTGCCTGAACGACGACGATGCACCAGGATCGTTGACAACGATCAGTGTCACAGTCGACGAAAGGGGCGCACGTGCGCCTGCCCGAACTGCTCAGCGAACTGCTCCCGGGGTCCTATGCCCGCTCGAATCCGCGAATCGAAGCGGCCGGTGCGGTGGTCGTGGTCACCGGCGCCGCGCGCGGCATCGGCGCGGAGGTGGCGCGAGCGTTCGGTGCCGCCGGGTCGCACGTGTGGCTGTGCGACGTCGACGCGGACGTCGTCGCCGCGACCGCGGCGACGATCGAGGGGGCGAGGGCGCGGCGGCTCGACGTGACCGATCGCGCCCTGTGGGCCGCACTGGTCGACGAGATCCTCGCCGAGCACGGCCGCCTCGACGTCCTGGTCAACAATGCCGGCGTGATGCCCGTCGGGCCGTTCACCGCGCAGCCTCCGGAGACCACCGATCTGATCATCGACGTCAACGTGAAGGGCGTCCTGAACGGCATGGCGGCGGTGCTGCCCTCGGCGGTGCGCACCGAGTTGTCGTCGGGAGCCGATCTGGGCGGCACCTTGCCGACCGTCGACCCCGAGCAGGTGGCACGGGCGATCGTCCGGAGTCTGCACACCCGCGCGGCGCGCACCTCGGTGCCCGGGTGGGTCCTTCCGGCGTGGCTGCACGTCGACGGGCTGGTCCCGGAGTCGATCGAACGAGTCGTTCGTGAACTGGCCTGCCACCGGCAGGCGATGTCGTTGGATCCGGCGGCGCGAGCGGGGTATCTGTCCCGCATCAGCAGGCAGGCCAGCGAGCACTCGGCCGCCGAGGGATCGGACGCGCGGGGATCGGACGCGCGGGGATCGGACGCGCGGGGATCGGACGCGCGGGGATCGGACGCGCGGGGATCGGACGCAGCGCGATCGGGGCTCCGATGAGGACGGCGCTCGTCATCGGATGCGGCGGCACCATCGGCGGCGCCTGGGCGATCGCGGCGCTCGACGAGCTGGTCCGCCAGACCTCCTGGGATCCGCGCACCGCCTCGGTGCTGCAGGGGACCTCGGCCGGCGCCGAGATCGTCACGATGCTCGCCGCCGGGCACACCGCCGCCGACCTGGCGCAGATGCAGGCCGGCCGGTCCGCCGACCCGGTGCTGCGCTCGCACCTCGACCACACCCCGCCGAGCCTGCCGCCGATCCCGGCGCCGACCCGGCTGCGACCGTCGACCCTGTGGACGCGGTCCGGCGGACACGCCGCGCTGTCGGGCATCGCACCCCGCGGCCGCGGCGACGCCTCCTGGCTGCAGCGGCTGGCCGACGCGGTCGCGCCCGGCGGCGGGTGGCTGCCGCACCCCGGGACGCGCCTGGTGGCCTACCGCGTCGACGACGGGCGGCGCGTCGCCTTCGGTGCGCCGGGAGCCCCGACCGCGAGCGTCGGCGAGGCCCTGCGCGTGTCGTGGGCGGTGCCCGCGTGGATGCCGCCGGTCACGATCGACGGCGCCACCTACCTCGACGGGGGCACCGCGTCGACGGCGTCGCTCGATCTGCTCGGCTCCGACGACGCCGACCTGGTCTACCTGATCACGCCGATGGCGTCGGCGCCGTCGGTGCGGGCGCCCGGCCCGGGCGGACGCCTCGAGGAGTTCCTGCTGCGCCGTCCCATGTCGAGAACACTCGACGCCGAGATCGCCGCCGTGCGAGCGCGCGGCACCCGCGTGGTGCACATCGCGC
This sequence comes from Gordonia aichiensis, assembly GCF_039946255.1. GTDB lineage: Bacteria > Actinomycetota > Actinomycetes > Mycobacteriales > Mycobacteriaceae > Gordonia > Gordonia aichiensis_A. Next base: position 8,247 of record NZ_JBCDWL010000009.1, read on the forward strand.
CGACGACCGCCGACCTGGCCGGGCTCGGCTCCCACTTCATGAACCGCCGCCGCCGCGCGCAGACCTTCGCCTCGGCGCGGGCGTCGGTTCCGGCGACCGTGGAGCGGGCATTGGACGGGCGGGACCGGCGTTGAGCTCACGTCGCGAACCGCGGATCGTCGTCATCGGCGCCGGCGTCGCCGGGATCACCACTGCCCATGTGCTGCAGGAATCCGGCTTCACCGACTTCGTCGTCCTGGAGAAGGGCAGCGACGTCGGCGGCGTCTGGCATTGGAACCGGTATCCGGGGCTCACCTGCGACGTGCCGTCGCAGATCTACCAGTTCGCGTTCGCGCCGAAGGCCGACTGGACGAAGATCTGGGCGAGCGGCCGGGAGATCGCGCAGTACCACCGCGACGTCGTCGAGCGATTCGGGCTGATGGACCGCATCCGACTCGACACCGAGGCGGTCAGTGCGGTGTTCGACGACGAGTCGGGCCGATGGACCGTGGCGCTCGCCGACGGCGAGCAGCTCGTCGCCGACTTCGTCGTCTGTGCGACCGGCGTCCTGCAGAATCCGTCGATTCCCGACATCCCGGGGCTGGACACCTTCGCCGGGCCGGTGATCCACACGGCGCGCTGGGACGAGGACGTGCAGACCGCGGGCCGGCGGGTGGCGGTGATCGGCACCGGCTCGACCGGCGTGCAGGTGGTCTCGGCGCTGCAGCCCGAGGCCTCCCGGCTGTCGCACTTCAGCCGCACCCCGCAATGGATCCTGTGGGCGCCGATGGGGCTTGCGCAGGTGCCCTTCGCCGACCGCGTCCTCGCCGAGTTCCCCGCCGTCCACGACGCGCTGCACCGCGTGCTCCTCTGGGGCGCCGGCGTCCTGCCCGACGTGATCCGCCGCGACACCTGGCGCCGACGCGCCGTCCAGAACTACGCCCGGCTGTCGCTGCGGGCGCAGGTCGCCGACCGAGCGCTGCGCGCGCGGCTGACCCCCGACTACCAGCCGCTCTGCAAACGACAGGTGGTGTCGGGGACCTACTATCGGGCGATCACCGCGGCGAACACCGACCTGGTGACCGAGGCGATCACCGAAGTCCGCCCGGAGGGGATCGTCACCGCCGACGGCAGGCTGCACGCCGTGGACGTCATCGTTCTGGCGACCGGCTTCCGCGCGCACGACTACATGCGGCCGATGAACGTGATCGGCCGCGACGGTCTGACCATCGACGAGGCGTGGGCCGACGGGCCGCGCGCCTATCGGATGACCGCGATCCCGGGCTTTCCGAATCTGTTCACCGTGCTCGGACCGAATTCGCCGACCGGTTCCATCTCGCTGCAGTACTCGGCGGAGAAGACGGCCCGCTATCTGGTGCAGTGGTTCGAGTGGTTCGCCCGCGGCGACGCCGAGCGGATCGAGGTGACCGAGGAGGCCACCGCCGAGTTCAACCGACAGGTGATGGCCGCGCTGGAACCCACCGTGTGGAACACCGGCGGATGCAACTCGTGGTACTTCACCGAGTCGGGGGTGGTGGACCTGTGGCCCTTCGACCGCAAGACGCTCGACGAGATGCTGGCCCGTCCGGTGCCCGAGCACTTCACCGTGCGGGTGGGGGAGACGGCGACGGATTCAGTCCGCGGCTGACCCGTCCGCGCCGGTCGCGGCGCCGGTCAGGTGGGAGCCGAGCAGTGCCCGCACCTGCGCGGAGCCGTCGATCTTTCGCGCAGTGCGCTTGGCGACCCGCCACCCGTCCGGGGTCCGCACCAGCTCCCAGTGATTGGCGGTCGCTCGCAGCACCGCGTAGGCGCGGTCGTCGGAGCGGCGCAGGACGAGCTGCGAATAGCTCACGACCGTCGCGGTGTCGCCGTCGAGTTCGATCTGGGGCGCGCTCATCACATGGCTGCAACCGCGGTGCACCAATCCCTGGTGGGCCTGCCCGTCGACCATCTCGGCGATCGCCTCGGCGCCCGACAGGCGCCCGGTGTCGACGTCGTACACGCCGTCCGCGGTGAACAGCGACAGCACGTCGGCGGCCGATCCGGTGTCGATCGCCGGACCGTACCGGTAGATGAGGTCGGTGATCGCGAGCCGATCCTCCACGAGTCGGAGCCGCTCTTCGAGGGCGGCGAGCCGGTCATCGACGGTCACGGTGCTCAGTCCTTCGGTTCGGAGAAGCTCACGCCCTCGGCGCGGGCGAGGGCGTGCAGGGCGTCGAGCTGGTCGCTGTAATGCGCGACGCCGGTCGCCGCGATCGAGGCGGTGACGACGGTGGCGCCGGCCTTCCGCAGCTCGTCGAGCCGCCGGACGGCGTCGCCCCGGTCGCCGAGCGGATCGAGCGGGCCGCTGGTCAGGACGACATCGAAGTCCGCGGGCAGGTCGGCCTGCGCGAGCATCTGCGCGACCTCCGCGGGCGCGAGCGCGAACGGGCTGAAACCGTCGCCGAGTTCGACGGCCCGGCGCAGGGCTCGTCGGGTTCGCCCGCCGACCCACACCGGGACCCGGGCCTGGACGGCGTGCGGCTGGACCGTCAGACCCGAATACGAGTAATAGGGCCCCGAATGGACGGGGCTGCCGGTGGGCAGCGCCGAGCGGATCGCGGCGAGCGCGTCGTCGGCGCGCGCGCCGCGATCGGCGAACTCGGCGCCGAGCAGGTCGAACTCCTCGCGCAGACTGCCGACGCCGACGCCGAGGATCAGCCGGCCCCCGGACACCTGATCGAGCGTTCCATATCGCTTGGCGACCTCGAGCGGATGATGGTAGCCGAGCACCAGGACGCTGGTCGCGAACCGGATCTGCCGCGTCACCGCGGCCAGGTAGCCGAACGTCGCGAGCGGATCCCAGTAGGTCCCGCCGCGCTCGGCGGCGACCGCGTCCGGGACCGCGACGTGCTCGCTGCAGGTGAGGTGGTCGAAGCCGAGGGCGTCGGCCATGCGGGCCACCGCGGCGATCTCGGTGATCCCGGCGCCGGCCTCCCACGCCTGCGTGGTGGGGGGATAGGCGGTGACGACCGGCAGCCCGAGACCGATGCGCATCAGTGGCGTCCGACGATCTTGCTGACCGCGTCGACCGCGGCCTGAACGATCTTGGCGCGATCGGGACCCGAACGGCGCCGAGCGGTCTCGGCGTTGCCGTCGACGATCCACACCGGGCCGTCGGCCAGGTGCGCGAGGCCTTCGGCGGCCACCTCGTCCGGCTCCCCGACGGGGACACCCGGAATGTCGAACTTGAGGCCCTTGCGTTCCATGGCGGGCGTGCGCGTGAGGCCGAGGACCAGGTGCAGGACGTCGACGTTGTCGGGCCTGCACTCCACCCACAGGCCCTCGGAGAAGATCCGGCTGAAGGCCTTCGACGCCGCGTACACGCCTTCGCGCGAGGAGCCGTTGTACCCGGACAGCGAGCCGACCAGGATGATGCCGCCGCGCTTGCGCTGCACCATCGGACCGGCGAAGTGATGGACCAGCGGCAGCTGGCGCAGCACGTTGAGAGTCAGGACCTCCTCGTGGCGGGCCAGGTCGCCGGTGACGAAGGGCGCCCCGTAGGCGTTGGCGCCCGCGTTGAGGACGAGCAGGCCGATCTCGAGATCGGCGGTGGCTTCGATCAGCTGGCCGACGGCGTCGTCGCGGAGCAGGTCGAGCGGGACGGTCCGGACCTGCGCGCCGCGGGCGCGGACCTCGTCGGCGACGGCGTCGAGTCGTTCGGCGTTGCGGGCCACCAGCACCACGCCGAAGCCGTCCTCGGCGAGGCGGCGGGCGAACGCCGAACCCACGCCCTCGGATCCGCCGACCACCAGGGCCCAGGGACCGTACTTGGTGAGGTCGGTCATGTCAGGCTCCTCGGCGACGGGTGGTACGGCTGATGTTGCGCATCTTGGCGCCCTGCGGCATCGGGCCCTTCGGCATCGCCGCGCCCGCGCCGCCCTTGGCCTTCAAGGCGGCCAGCCGGCCCTCGAGGGCCTCCATGCGGTTGCGGTCGATGTTGCTGGGGAGCTTGCGGATGTGGCGTTCGAGCTTGGACAGCGGAACCTGCCCGTCGCCGTCGCCCACGATGATCTCGTAGATCGGGGTGTCGCCGACGACGCGCGCGGCCTTCTTCTTCTCCTGCGCCAGCAGCGGCTTGACGCGGCTGGGCGAGCCCTCGCCGACCAGGATGACGCCGGGCTTTCCGATGACGCGGTGCACGGCGTCCAGATGCGAGGTGCCGGTGATGGCCTGCTGCACCCGCCACTGGCCGCGGATGTTGCTCAACGCCCAGCCGGCGGCACCGGGCTGGCCCTCGGCCTTCTTGTACACGCTGCGCTGCACGCGCCGGCCGAACAGGACGAACGACAGCAGCGCGCCGAGGATGACGCCGAGCGGAAGGGTCAGCCACAGGCTGTGGAAGACGAACTGGCCGAGCAGACCGAAGACGACGGTCGTCGCGACGATGGTTCCGACCATCAGCGGAATGAGGGCCTTGTCCTCCTTCCGCTGCATCTGGAACGCCTGCCAGATCTGCTGCCTGCGTTCCTTGCTCGCCGCCTTGCGTGCGACCTTCGCGGCCCGCTTCGCCTCTTTGCTCGACTTGTCTTGCGCCTTAGCCATGACTGCCAGTCTACGGTGCACCGGATGCGCCTCGACGCGGTGTCGGGGCTACTGGCGGGGGTGTCCCGCTGAATGGAATCGACCGGCCCGAATCGGTGATTCGGGCCGGTCGATCGACGCTTGAGGCGCGGTCAGCGCGCCATGCGCTCCAGGACCGAGGAGGCCTCCTGTGCGGCGCTGCCCTCCTGGGCCAGATGCGCGAGTCCGGGTGCCAGCGGCCGTCCGTGCTTGGCCATGGCCTGCGCGTACAGGCGCCCGGCCCGGTACGAGGAACGCACCAGCGGCCCGGCCATCACACCGGCGAAACCGATCTCCTCGGCGTACTGGGAGTGCTCGACGAACTCCTCGGGCTTCACCCAGCGCTCCACCGGATGGTGCCGGACCGACGGTCGCAGGTACTGGGTGATGGTGACGATGTCGCAGCCGGCGTCGTGGAGGTCGCGCAACGCCGAGCGGACCTCGTCGGGCGTCTCGCCCATGCCGAGGATGAGGTTGGACTTGGTGACCAGGCCGTAGTCGCGGGCGCGGGTCAGCACTTCCAGGGACCGCTCGTACCGGAACGCCGGGCGGATGCTCTTGAAGATCCGCGGCACCGTCTCCAGGTTGTGCGCCAGCACCTCCGGACGCGAGGAGAAGACCTCGTCGAGCAGGTCGGGCTTGGCGTGGAAGTCGGGGATCAGGTTCTCGACGCCGGTGCCGGGGTTCAGCTCGTGGATCTTGCGCACGGTCTCGGCGTACAGCCAGGCGCCCTCGTCGGGCAGGTCGTCGCGAGCGACGCCGGTGATGGTGGAGTACCGCAGGCCCATCGCCTGCACCGACTCGGCGACGCGGCGGGGCTCGTCGCGGTCGAGCGCGGCGGGCTTACCGGTGTCGATCTGGCAGAAGTCGCAGCGTCGAGTGCACTGCTCGCCGCCGATGAGGAAGGTGGCCTCGCGGTCCTCCCAGCACTCGTAGATGTTGGGACAGCCCGCCTCTTCGCACACGGTGTGCAGCCCTTCGCTGCGCACCAGGCCTTTGAGTTCGGTGTACTCCGGTCCCATCGTCGCTCGAGTCTTGATCCACTTGGGTTTGCGTTCGATGGGCGTCTGCGCGTTGCGCACCTCCAGGCGAAGGAGCTTGCGGCCGGCGGGCGCGTCGGCGGGCGTGGGGGACAGAGGGCTGGCGGTCACTGCACTGATCCTACGTGGGTTGGAACTGGTGATTCGGGCGCCGGCGACGAGGCGCCCGGCGGGGTGGCGTCGGCGGACGGGCCGACCGGGTCGTCCAGACACCGGCCGACCGATTCGATGACGTCGTCGATGACGTCGTCGACGGTGATGGGGGCGCCGCGTTCGACGGCCAGGGAGGTGACGCCGGCATCGGCGATGCCGCACGGCACGATCGCGTCGAAGACCGTCATGTCGGGGGCGACGTTGAGCGCGAAGCCGTGGAGCGTGACGCCCTTCGCGACGCGGATCCCGATCTGGCCGAGTTTGCGTTCTCCCGCGTCGTCGCAGATCCAGACACCCGAGCGGCCCTCGACGCGGCCGGTGCGGACGCCGTGGCGGTCGCAGACGTCGATCAGGGCCTCTTCGAGTCGGCGCACGTAGTCGACCACGTCGAGCGGTTCGGCCAGCTTGATGATCGGATAGCCGACGAGTTGGCCGGGGCCGTGCCAGGTGATGCGGCCGCCGCGGTCGACGTCGATGACCGGGGCGCCGTTGACCGGTCGGTCCGAGTCCTCGGTCCGCTTGCCCGCGGTGTAGACGGACGGGTGCTCCAGCAGGAGCAGCAGATCGTGGTCGAGTTCGCCGGTGGCGCGTTGTTCGGCCAGTCGGTGCTGAAGCCGGTAGGCCTCGGTGTAGTCGACGACGCCGAGTCGGCGGACCTCGATCGGCTTGTCGTCGGCGCGGGACACATTACGCACAGCAGTACTCCAGTGCAGAGGTCAGATTCGGGTGGGTGAAGTCGAAGCCCCGCGAGTCCAGCCGGCCCGGCGTCACTCGCGACGACGCCAGGACCATCTCGGCGACCATCTCGCCGCCGACGCGGCGTGCGACCGGTGCCGGGATGCGCAGCACGGCCGGGCGATGCACGGTCTGCGCCAGCGTCGCGGAGAAGTCGGTGAAGCGCACCGGCTCCGGCGAGGTCAGGTTGATCGGGCCGGCGAGGGTGTCGTCGCCCAGGACGCGGTCGATCGCGGCGATGTGGTCGGCGAGGGAGATCCAGGAGAACCACTGCCTGCCGTCACCGATCCGGGCACCGAGCCCCAACCGGTAGAGCGGGGCCAGGCGAGCCAGGATTCCGCCGCGCGGGGCGAGCACCGGCGCGGTGCGCAGGGTGACCACGCGCGCGGTCTCGGCCGCCGGGGCGGTCGCCGCCTCCCAGTCCAGGACGAGATCGGACAGGAAGCCGGTGCCGCGCGGGCTGTCCTCGTCGGCCACCGCGTCGCCGGTGTCGCCATAGAACCCGGTGGCGCTGGCGTTGACGAAGACGCCCACCCCGGCCGCGGCGACGGCGTCGGCCAGGATCGAGGTCGGAACGATGCGGGAGTCGCGCAGGCGTTGCTTCACCTGGCCGCTCCAGCGGTGCGCGCCGATGTTCTCACCGCCGAGCCCGACGACGGCGTCGAACCCCGCCAAGGCGTCCGGGGCCAGGCGCGCGTGCGCCGGCGCCCACTCGATCTCGGCGGGGCCTGCGGGGGCACGACGCACCAGGAGGTGAACGTCGTGCCCCGCCTGCCTGAGCGTGGCGACCAGGGCGGATCCGATCAGCCCGTGGCTGCCCGCTACGGCGATACGCATGCCGGGTGCTTACAGCCCCAGGTCGGCGGCGAACTCGGCGGCCTCGAGCCGGTGCCGGACGGTGGTCAGGAAGCGACCGGCGTCGGCGCCGTCGATCAGCCGGTGATCGTAGGTCAGCGGCAGGTACGCCATCGACCGAGCGGCGATCGACTCGGTGCCGTCGGCCGCGGTGAGGACCACCGGGCGCTTGACGATGGCACCGGTGCCCAGCATCGCGGCCTGCGGCGGAACCAGGATCGGCGTGTCGAACAGGGCGCCCTGGCTGCCGATGTTGGTGATGGTGAACGTGCCGCCGGCCAACTCGTCGGGCTTGAGGCCGCCCGAGCGAGCGCGCGCGGCGATGTCGGCGATGGCCCGTGCCAGGCCGGCCAGCGACAGGTCGTCGGCGTTGTGGATCACCGGGGAGAGCAGACCCTGCTCGGTGTCGACGGCGATGCCCAGGTGCACGTTGGCGTGGTACGTGATCTCCTTGGCGTCCTCGTTGATCGAGGCGTTGACGTTCGGGTGCACCTTCAGCGCCTCGACGACGGCCTTCGCGAAGAACGGCAGGAACGTGAGGTTGACGCCCTCGGCGGCCTTGAACGAGGCCTTGGCGGCGCTGCGCAGGGCCGCGACCTTGGTCATGTCGACCTCGTGGACCTGCGTCAGCTGGGCGCTGGTCTGCAGCGACTCGCGGGTCTTGGCCGCGGTGATCTGCCGGATCCGGTTGATCTTCTGCGTCGTTCCGCGCAGGGCGTCGAGCTCGGGGCTGGCAACCGCGGCCGGTGCCGCGGGGGCTGCCGGCGCAGCGGGAGCCGCCGGTGCGGCCGGCGCGGGAGCGGACTTGGCCTCGGCGGCCGCGAGCACGTCCTGCTTGCGGATGCGCCCGCCGACGCCGGTGCCCTTGACCGTGGCGAGGTCGATGCCGTTCTCGGCGGCGAGCTTGCGCACCAGCGGGGTGACGTACGGGGTCGACTGGATCTCATCGCCGGCAGCGGGTGCCGGAGCAGCCGGTGCCGCGGGGGCTGCGGGAGCCGCAGGCTCCGCGGGAGCGGGAGGCGCGGCCGGCGCGGGCGCTGCGGCGACGGGAGCAGCCGGGGCGGGAGCGGGGGCCGCCGGTGCGGGAGCAGCCGGAGCCGGGGCGGGAGCCGCGGGGGCCGCAGCAGCGGGATCGCCGATCACCGCGAGGCGACCGCCGACCTCGACGATCTCGTCGGTGTCGGCGACGATCTCCAGGAGCACACCTGCGGTCGGCGACGGGATCTCGGTGTCGACCTTGTCGGTGGACACCTCGACCAGCGGCTCGTCGACGGCCACCGTGTCGCCGACCTGCTTGAGCCAGTTCGTCACGGTGCCCTCGGTGACCGACTCGCCCAGCGCCGGCATCACGACGTCCACGCCGGAGGCGGCGGCTGCGGGCGCCGCAGGTGCGGCAGGAGCAGCCGGGGCCGGGGCCGGTGCGGCAGGCACGGCGGCGGGCTCGGGGGCGGGCGCTGCGGCGGGAGCGGCAGGTGCGGAATCGGCGACGGCCTCACCGGCCTCGCCGATGAGGGCGAGCTGACCGCCGACCTCGACGATGTCGTCCTCCGCGGCGACGATCTTGACCAGCACACCGGCGACCGGCGACGGGATCTCCGTGTCCACCTTGTCGGTCGAGACCTCGAGCAGGGGCTCGTCCACCGCGACGGTGTCACCTTCCTGCTTCAGCCATTGGGTGACGGTTCCCTCGGTGACGCTCTCGCCCAATGCGGGCATCTCGACAGAGAAGGCCATTTGTGTGTGACTCCCTAACAAATTCGTGAACTGTGCTGTTCGATCGATCAGTCGATGCGGTGGTGGTTTCGCGGGTCGGCCGGCGTGTGTCGACCCGCGTGATGTCGGCTGGGTGAGCAGACGCCCGTGACCAACCTTACTCCCAAAGAGTTCCGCGCCCGGGCGAGTCCACCGAACCCTCGGACGCGGTCCCGGTCACGGTGTCGGACGTCCCTGCCCGGCGATGTCCTCGATGACCGCGACGATCGTCCGGACCGGCACGCCCGTGCCGCCCTTGCCGGTGTATCCCCACGGTCCACCGGTGTTGAACGCCGGTCCGGCCACGTCGATGTGTACCCAGTCCAGGCCCTCGGTGACGAACTCGCGCAGGAACATCGCGGCCGAGAGCATGCCGCCCCAGCGGTGGTTGGTCACGTTCGCCAGATCGGCGACTCGCGAGTTCAGGTCGCTGCGAAGTTCGGTCGGCATCGGCATCGGCCAACCGTTCTCGCCCACCGACTGCGAGATGGCCGCGACGCGGTCGCGGAAGTCCTCGGTGCCGAGCACGCCGGGCGTCCGGGTGCCGAGCGCGACCATCTGAGCGCCGGTCAACGTCGCGGTGTCGATCAGGAAGTCCGGCTCGTCCTCGCAGGCGCGGACGATCGCGTCGGCCAGGATGAGACGGCCCTCGGCGTCGGTGTTGAGGACCTCGACGGTGGTTCCGCCGTACTGGGTCAGGACGTCGCCCGGGCGCTGCGCCGTCGACGACGGCATGTTCTCGGCCATCGGGACCGTCGCGATGACGGTGACCGGCACGTCCAGACGCGCGGCGGCGATCACGGAGGCGATGACGGCGGCGGCGCCGCCCATGTCGGAGGTCATGTGCTCCATGCCCGCGGCGGGCTTGATCGAGATGCCGCCGGTGTCGAACGTGATGCCCTTGCCGACCAGGGCGACGGTGCGGTCGGCGCCCTTGGCCTCGTGGGTGAGGCGGACCAGGCGCGGCTTGCGCGAGGACCCCTGCCCGACGCCGACGATGCCGCCGTAGCCGGCCTTGGCCAGCTCGACGTCGTCGAGGATCTCCACGCGCAGGCCCGCCTTGCTGCCGAGGACGCGGGCGCGCTCGGCGAACTCCGCCGGGTACAGCAGGTTCGGCGGCGTGTTGACGAAGTCGCGCGCGATGGCGACCGAGTCGGCGACGACGAGTGCGTGGTCGAGTTCGGCGCGGGCCTGCTTGGACTTCTCGGCGACCGCCAGCAGCACGGTGGCAGGCGGCTGCTTGGATGACCGCGACTTCTCGGTGCGCAGTTCGTCGTATCGGTAGGCGCCGAGGAAGGCGCCCTCGGCGGCAGCGGCCAAGCCCGCCGCCGACAGGGTGCTCACGACGCGCGGCGAGCCGTCGAGGGCGCGGATCGCCTCGCCCGAGGCCTGCCGGACGACCTCCGGATCGTCCAGGTCGGCGGCCGCACCCAGTCCCACGGCGAGCACCACGTCGACGGGCAGCGAGGCGGGCGCGGGCAGGCGGGTGATCTCGCCGCGCGAACCGCCGGCGCCGAGCGCCTTCAGTGCGAGACTGATCTGCTCCGCCGGCTCGTCGCCGAGGAGATCGTCGACCAGCAGCAGGGTCGCGTCGGTGTCGTCGTCGGCCGGGGCGATCAAGCCGACGACCAGCACGTCGTCGTCGGCCGAGAGGCCGGTGGTCAGGTCGATGCGGGGACCGCGGACGCGGTCGGAGAAGTCGTTGGCGCTCACGCCGTTCAACTCTGCCACAGGACGGTCGGACGGGTCCGAAGAGCGCCCACACGCCGGGACGACCGCATCGACTGGGACTTCGCAACCGCCGGACGATACCGTGATCGCATGACTGAACTGCTCGCCGGCCCGATTGCCGATCGCCACACCGCTCTCGGAGCGTCCTTCGCCGAGTTCGGCGGCTGGAACATGCCCGTCTCGTACGCCGGCACCGTCGCCGAGCACACCGCGGTCCGCACCGCGGTCGGGATCTTCGACGTGAGCCACCTCGGCAAGGTGCTGGTCAGCGGTCCGGGCGCGGCCGCCTTCATCAACTCGACCCTGAGCAACGATCTGACCAAGATCGAGCCGGGGAAGGCGCAGTACACACTGTGCTGCAACGATCGCGGCGGCGTCGTCGACGACCTCATCGCCTACCTGGTGAGCGACGACGAGGTCTTCCTGGTCCCGAACGCTGCGAACACGGCGGCGGTCGTGGCGGCGCTGCGCGAGGCCGCCCCGGCCGACGTCGAGATCGTCGACCAGCACCGCGAGTACGCGGTCTTCGCCGTGCAGGGACCCGAGTCGGCCGCGGTGCTCGCCGCGCGCGGCCTGCCGACCGAGATGGCCTACATGGCCTACCGTGACGCTCGGATCGAGGTCGCCGGCCGGACCGTCGAGGTCCGCGTGTGCCGGACCGGCTACACCGGCGAGCACGGCTACGAGGTCCTGCCCCGATGGGACGACGCCGGCGACGTCTTCGACGCCCTGCTGGCGGAGGTCACCGCGCGCGGCGGGCAGCCCGCCGGCCTGGGCGCGCGCGACACGTTGCGCACCGAGATGGGGTACGCCCTGCACGGGCACGAGCTGAGCGTCGACATCACGCCGGTCCAGGCGCGGTCGTCGTGGGCGGTCGGCTGGGACAAGCCGGCCTTCTTCGGCCGCGAAGCGCTGCTGGCCGAGCGCGCCGCCGGACCGGCCCGACGCATCTACGGCCTCAAGGCGACCGGGCGCGGAGTGCCCCGCGCCGACTGCACGGTGCACGCGGAGGCCGGCGGACCGGTCGTCGGGGTGTGCACCTCGGGGACCTTCTCGCCGACCCTCAAGCAGGGCGTCGCGCTCGCGTTCATCGACGCCGACTCCGGCGTCAAGAAGGGCGACGAGGTGGTGGTCGACGTGCGCGGGCGCGCGCTGACCTGCGAGGTCGTCCTGCCGCCTTTCGTCGAGAGCCACGTCTGAGCTCGAGGGGCCGTCGGCCGCCGGTGAGCCGGGTCGGGAACGGTGCCGAAAACCCGGTTGCACCGCGGCGGTAGCATGACCGCATGACCTTGGAGTTCACCCGTACCGAGCATCCGCATCCGGTGTCGGAGAATCGACGCGCCGAGATCCTCGCCGCGCCGGGCTTCGGCAACTACTTCACCGACAACATGGTGACCGTAGACTTCGACCGCGAGCACGGATGGCACGACGCGCGGGTGACCCCGTACGGTCCGCTCGCGCTCGATCCGGCGGCGATGGTCCTGCACTACGCGCAGGAGATCTTCGAGGGGCTCAAGGCTTACCGTCAGCCCGACGGCTCGATCGCCGCCTTCCGACCCGAGGCGAATGCGGCTCGATTCAACAACTCGGCCCGTCGCCTCGCGATGCCGGAACTGCCCGCCGAAGACTTCCTCGGGTCGCTGCAGGCGCTGCTCGCCGCCGACAACGCGTGGGTGCCCGCCGCCGGCGGCGAGGAGTCGCTCTATCTGCGTCCGTTCATGCTCGCCACCGAGGCCAGCCTCGGCGTCCGCCCCGCGGACAAGTACCTCTACGCCCTGATCGCCTCGCCCGCCGGCGCCTACTTCTCCGGCGGTGTGAAGCCGGTGAGCGTCTACCTGTGCACCGAGTACGTCCGGGCGACGCCTGGCGGGACCGGCGACGCCAAGTTCGGCGGCAATTACGCCGCCTCGCTCCTGGCGCAGGCGCAGGCGGCCGAGAAGGGCTGCGACCAGGTGGTCTGGCTCGACGCCCTCGAGCACCGCTACATCGAGGAGATGGGCGGAATGAACCTGTTCTTCGTCTACGGTTCGGGTTCGGAGGCTCGCCTGGTGACGCCGGAGCTGTCGGGTTCCCTGCTGCCGGGCATCACCCGCGACTCGCTGCTGACGCTGGCCTCCGATGCGGGCTTCCAGGTGGAGGAACGACGGATCTCGACCGATGAACTGCGTGACGGCGTCCGCAGCGGGGAGATCACCGAGGTCTTCGCCTGCGGCACCGCCGCGGTCATCACGCCGGTCGGACGAGTGCAGGGCGCAGCCGACGACTACGTGATCGGCGACGGCAGCACCGGCGAGGTCACCCAGGCCCTTCGCGACACCCTCACCGGCCTGCAGCGCGGCACCTTCGCCGACACGCACGGCTGGATGACGACGCTGCATCCGGCGCCGTGAGGCTGGAGCCTCACGGGTAGCAGAGCAGGCCCACCGCGACGGCCACGGTGCTGAGCTCCAGGGTCGCACCGAGGACGTCGCCGGTGATCCCGCCGGTCCGGCGGGCGCAGTGGCGGCTGAACGCCCAGGCGAAGGCCAGTGCCGTCGCCGTCACCAGGCATGCGGTGATCAGGGCGGCGCCGTCGCGGGGCGTGTCGATGATCGCCGTGCCGACGGCACCGGCGATCGCCAGGACCGGCCACACCGCGAGCGAGACGCGCTGGGAGTCGGCGACCAGGGCGCCGAACCCGTTGCTGTTTGCTGCGGGCAGGCCACGCCGGCAGGCGATCGGGACGGCGATGCGGCCGACGAACACGGCGAGCGCGATGCCGGACCAGCGGCCCTCAGCCGACAGCGTCCCGAAGGCCAGCGCCTGCCCGAGCAGGACCAGCGTCAAGGTCGCGGCCCCGAACGGACCGACGTCGCCGGTCCGCATCACCTCCCGCACCCGGGCCGGGTCGCCGTAGCAGCCGAGGCCGTCGGCGGTGTCGGCCAGACCGTCCAGGTGCATGCCGCGCGTCGACAGCGCCAGCAGCGCGACGACGATCGTGCCGACCAGCACGTCCGGCAGCCGGGTGTGCGACAAGCCGAACGCCGCCCCGGCCGCGATCGCGCCGAGGCACAGACCGACGAGCGGGGTCGCGGCGATGACCGCCGCGCCGCGGCGCCGGTCGAAGTCGCCGCGCGGCTGCGGCACCGGCGCCACGGTCAGCCAGCTGAAGGCATCGTGCAGAGCGCCCAGAGCCCGGCGCATCTACTCTCCGGCGCTGACGCCGGCCTCGTCGAACGTCGCCATGTCGGTCAGGATGTCGATCGACGACGCCAGCAGGGGGAGCGCGGCCACCGCACCGGTGCCCTCGCCCAGACGCAGCGACAGATCGATGATCGGGACGAGGCCGAGAGTGTCGAGCGCGAACTTGTGCGCCGGCTCGGTCGACAGGTGCCCGGCCTGCCACCAGGCGGCCGCACCCGGTGCCAGCTGCTGTGCGACCAGTGCCGCAGACGTGGTGATCATGCCGTCGAGCAGCGCGGGCGTCTTCCGGACGGCGGCCTGTGCGAGGAAGCCGGCCATCGCCGCGATGTCGGCGCCGGCGACGGCCGCCAGCAGCGCGAGGGGCTCGTTGCGGTAGCGGCGCGCGTGCCGCATGCCGTCGCGGATGGCGGCCGTCTTGCGGATCCACGTCGCGTCGTCGATGCCCGTGCCGCGGCCCACCACGACCACCGGCTCGCGATCGGTGAGGGTGCCGACCAGCACCGACGCGGGCGTGGTGTTGCCGATGCCCATGTCGCCCGCGATCAACAGGTCGGCGCCGGCGTCGACCAGACGGTCGGCCATGGCGCGTCCGGCGGCCAGCGCGCGGCGTGCCTCCGCGAGGGTCAGGGACTCGCCGCGGCGCAGGTCACCGCTGCCGCGTCGGACTTTGAACGCCGACACCGACGGCTCGGTGTCCGCGGCCACCGCCATGTCGACGACCTGCACGACGGCGCCGGCCCGGCGGGCGAGCACGTTGATCGCGGCACCGCCGGTGGCGATGTTCGCCACCATCTGCGCGGTCACCTCGGGCGGATAGGCGGAGACGCCGTCGGTCGCGACGGCGTGGTCGCCGGCGAAGACCACGACGGCCGGCGCGCGCAGCGTGCGCGGCGGACAGACGCCCTGGCAGGAGGACATCCACACCCCGAGGTCTTCGAGGCGGCCGAGCGACCCGGCGGGTTTGGTCAGCTGCAGGTGTCGCAGGCGGGCCTGCTCGGCGATCTGATGATCGGGGAGTTCGACGATCGGGAACAGCTCGGCGTCGACGGGATCGATGCCGCCGTCGACCGGTACCGGGGCGAGCGGCGACGGTTCCGCCTCGGCGCTCGCCGGTACCGGAGCGACGGGCGCGGGGGTGCTGGGCTGGGGCGCGCGGGACTCGGGCGCGGCGGGTCGCGGCGCCTCGGGAAGTGTCAGCGGCCGACCGGCGACGACCAGCGTGACCGCCTCGCACGCCGACGCGATCCGCGCGTTGAGCCGCCCGAGTTCGTCGGCGAACCGCCTGCCCGACGACGTCGCAGGCACGAGCGTCAGCCCGACCTCGGGACTGATCACGACGAGGTCGCCGGTGAAGGCGGCGACCGCGTCGGCGAGGTCGTCGACGCGATCGGCGATGTCAGCGGTCTCGTCGTCCCACGCGCCGACCTCGTCGAGCATCGCGGTGAGCCAGTTGCCGAGATCGTCGATCAGCGTCGTCGCGGCGGGATCGTCGCGGAGCAGCCCGACCAGATCGCGGGATTCGACCGTCCGATAGCGGTCCGAGCGACGGTCGCGATGCGCGGCCACCCTCGACTGCCAGGCCGGATCGCCTGCGGCGTCGCCGGTGGCGACGTACCGAATCGTCTCCGCGTCGGCCAGCAGCTGCTCGCCGTAGGCGGACTTGCCCGAGCGGATGCCGCCGAGGACGAGCGTGCGCACCCGCTAGACCTTGTCGCCGGGCTTGACCTGGGGTCGCGGCGCACGCATCATCCGCAGCTGCATGGCGCGGGTGAAGCAGTACCAGCCCAGGCGGAAGCCGGTGTCGGTGGTGTCCGGATAGCGCTCGGCGACCCGCTTGTTGACCATCCGGCCCAGGTAGAGCGAGTCGATGACGACGAGCAGGACGAACACCAGGAGCACCAGGTTGCCGATGATCGCGAGGTTCGGAACCATCAGCACCACCAGCAGGAAGATCGCGAAGGGCAGGAACAGGCCCGCGAAGTTCCGCCGGGAGTCGACGAGGTCGCGGGCCATCTTGCGGACCGGTCCCTGGTCGCGGGCCATCATGTACTTCTCGTCGCCGGCCATCATCTTCTCGCGCTGGTCCAGGCGGGCGCGTCGGCGTTCGGCCGAGAGCTCCTTGCGCTGCTCCTTCGTCATCGACGTGCGGAGCGCCTTCTTCCGGGCGCGCGCCTCGGTGCGATTGGTCGGCGGCGGTGCGACCGGGCCGCGGCGACGCTCGGCGTCGCGCCGCTTGGGGGTGGGGCGGCCCTTGCCGGGCGTGGTGGCGCCCGCAGCTGCGGTGGCGTCGTCGGCTTCCACGGCGGGTTCGGCCGGGGTGGTCGCGCTCTTGTCGGCGTCGGAGTTCCAGGGCAACTTCACCCGTCCAGCTTATGGGATGGGCGCCCGGGGGCGGCCATCGGGCGAGGTGCGAGGGCTAGCCTGGATGGTGATGAACGGCACACACCCGGATCCGGACGACGCCGACCCCGCCGGGACCCGCTCGGTGCGACCGGTCGTGATCGCCCCCGACGAGTTCGGCGGCACCATGTCGGCATCGCAGGCCGCGCACGCCATCGCCGACGGATGGCGGTCGGTGCGACCGAACGACGTCCTCGACCTGCTGCCGCAGTCCGACGGCGGGCCCGGTTTCCTGGAGGTGCTCGCCGACTCGCTCGGCGGCGAACTCCGCACCGTCGGCGTCCCCGGGCCGCTCGGGGACCCGGTCGAGGCACAGCTGCTCGTCGACGGTCGGACGGTGTACGTCGAATCGGCGCAGGCCTGCGGGCTGCACCTGCTCGGCACCTCGCCGAGTCCGCAGTCGGCGCAGCGGGCGAACACCGCGGGCGTCGGCGTCCTGCTCGATCGAGCGCTCGCCGCGGGCGCCGCGCGGATCGTCGTCGGCCTGGGCGGCAGCGGCAGCACCGACGGCGGGCGGGGCGCGGTGCAGGCCCTCGGCGGTCTGGCCGCCGCGCGCGCCCGCTTCCGGGACGTGGAGCTGATCGCCGCGACCGATGTGACCAATCCGCTGTTGGGACCGACCGGCGCCGCCGCGGTGTTCGGTCCGCAGAAGGGTGCCGATGCACCGACGGTGGCCGCCCTGGAGGCGCGGCTCACGGCCTGGTCTCGTGAACTCGAGCTCGACGCCGAGCCGGTCGCCACGCGGCCCGGAGCGGGTGCGGCCGGGGGACTCGGCGCTCTGCTGCTCGCGCTCGGCGGGCGCCGTGAGGCCGGGGCTGCGCTGGTGGCGGCGGTGACCGGTCGCGCCGCCCGGATCGCCGGAGCCCGCCTGGTGATCACCGGCGAAGGCACATACGACGCGCAGACGCGATACGGCAAGGTGGTCGCGTCGGTCGCGGCCGATGCGCGCGCGGCGCACCTGCCCGCCGTCGTGATCGCCGGACAGGTCGGCACCGACGCCGAGGTGGCGGGCGTGAGCGCCGTGTACTCGATGACCGAGTGGGCCGGCTCGGTGCAGCGGGCGATGCGGGAACCGCGGGCGATCCTCGCCGAGGTGGCCGCGCACGTCGCCGCGACAGGGGACCCGGCGGCCGGCTGAGGTCGCAGAAATCGGAGGGCGAGATGCGGGAATACCGTGCTAACGAGTACCGTTGATGCAGTCAGCTGTGCACCGGACACGTGGAGCCGGAGCCGCAGCCGATGACCAACGTATCCGGTCGCCGAGATTGCAGCGGCCGGCGACACGAGGAGCGCCCATGACCGTTGAGAACGAAACCGCGACCGGCATTCTGCTGACCGATGCCGCCGCCGCCAAGGCGAAGGCACTGCTGGACCAGGAAGGCCGCGACGACCTCGCCCTGCGCATCGCCGTGCAGCCCGGTGGCTGCGCGGGCCTGCGCTACCAGCTGTTCTTCGACGATCGCAGCCTGGACGGCGATGTGGTCGCGGACTTCGGCGGCGTCAAGCTGGCTGTCGACCGGATGAGCGCGCCGTACGTGCAGGGCGCCACCATCGATTTCGTGGACAGCATCGAGAAGCAGGGCTTCACCATCGACAACCCGCAGGCCACCGGCAGCTGCGCCTGCGGCGACTCGTTCAACTGATCGAGTAGCGCGCGTCGGACCGAACCCACGCGAACGTCCGTCGTCGACGATCGGGCCGCGATCCCACCGGGACACCACCGGACGGGGTCGCGGCCCTCGTCGTTTCCGCGCCCAGTAGCGTTGGACAGATGTTTATCGCAGTCTGCGGGTCGCTTGCCACCGACCACCTGATGAAGTTCCCCGGAAAGTTCTCCGAGCAGTTGGTCGCCGACCAGCTCGAGCACATCTCACTCAGCTTCCTGGTCGAGGACCTGGTCGTTCACCGCGGGGGCGTCGGCGGCAACATCGCATACGCGATCGGCACGCTCGGCGAGAAGCCCCTGCTGGTGGCGGCGGCCGGCGCCGACTTCGACGAGTACGAGAGCTGGTTGTCGGCGCACGGCGTCGACTGTCGGGGAGTGGCCCGCTCGGCCACCAAGCACACCGCACGGTTCATGTGCACCACCGACGAGACGATGGCGCAGCTGGCCAGCTTCTACGCCGGCGCCATGAGCGAGGCCCGCGACATCGACCTGACCGAGCTGTTCGCCACCACCGGCCGACCCGACCTGGTCCTCGTCGGCGCCGACGATCCCGATGCGATGGTCCGTCACACGCGGACCTGTCGCGAGCAGGGCATCGCCTTCGCCGCAGACCCGTCGCAGCAGCTCGCGCGGCTCGACGGCGACGCCGCCCGCGAGCTGATCGACGGGGCGCAGTACCTGTTCACCAACGAGTACGAGTGGGGCCTGCTGCAGCAGAAGACCGGCCTCGACGCCGCCGAGGTCGCGCAGATGGTGGGCACCCGCATCACCACGCTCGGCGCCGGGGGAGTGGACATCATCGAACGCGACGGCACCACCACCCACGTCGGCGTCGTCCCGGTGGTCGAGCAGGTCGACCCGACGGGCGTCGGCGACGGCTTCCGAGCCGGCTTCCTGACCGGTCTGTCCCGCGGCCTCGGCTACGAACGTGCCGCACAGTTGGGGGCGATGGTCGCCACGCTGGTCCTGGAGTCGGAGTCGACGCAGGGCTGGGCCTGGGACGTCGACGCCGCCGTCGAGCGGTTGAGCGCCGCCTACGGTGCCGACGCCGCCGCGGAGATCAAGACCGTCCTGTGATCGACGTCCGCTGAGACAGCGAGCCCGGATCCGCTGCGGATCCGGGCTCTGCTGTCAGTTCTGTCTGCTCTCTGTAAACTCTGTCGGCTACAGCCGAACCGGGTACTCGTGATCCTCGATCTGCGGGACCACCGTGCCGTCGACGAAGATGCCGTACCAGATCATGAAGCACAGCACCGTCCACAGACGACGGCTGTTGTCGACCGTGCCCGCCCGGTGCTCGCGCAGCATCTCCAGGACGAAGGCCTGGTCGAAGATGTGGTCGGTCGCCGAATCGGCGATCACCTGGTGCGCCCAGTCGTACATCTCGGTGCCCGCGAGCCAATGCCGCAGCGGCACCGGGAAGCCGAGCTTGCGCCGGTGCAGCACGTGCGGCGGCACGATCTGCTCCAGCGCCTTGCGCAGGGCGTACTTGGTGGTGCCGTGACTGATCTTCTCGTCGAAGGGGAGCTGCTCGGCGACGGCGAAGACCTCCTTGTCGAGGAAGGGCACCCGCAGCTCCAGGGAGTTCGCCATCGTGATCTTGTCGGCCTTGACCAGGATGTCGCCGCGCAGCCACGTGAACAGGTCCAGGTGCTGCATGCGGGCGACCGGATCGAGTCCCTCGCTCATCCGGTAAATCGGTGCAGTGACGTCCTGGTGCATCCAGTCCTCGCGGAAGTTCCGCAGGACCGCGCGCAGGCGGGCGTCGTCGAAGCTGCGCGCATTGCCGTAGTAGCGGTCCTCCAGCGTCAGCGACCCCCGGTGCAGCAGGCTCTTGCCGCGGGTGCCCTCCGGGATCCGGTCCGAGACCTTGCCCGCCAGTCGGCGCAGTCCGCCGGGGAGCCGGTCGAAGGTCTTCAGCGAGAGCGGCTCCTTGTAGATGGTGTAGCCGCCGAACAACTCGTCGGCGCCCTCACCCGACAGCACCACCTTGACGTGCTTGCGGGCCTCGGCGGCCACGAAGTAGAGCGGTACGAGCGCCGGATCGGCGACCGGGTCGTCCAGGTACCAGATGATCTTGGGAAGCGCCTCGATGAACTCCGACGGGCTGACCACCTTGACCACGTGTCGCGCACCGATCGCCTCGGCCGACTCCGCGGCCACGTCGACCTCGGAGTAGCCGTCACGTTCGAAACCGGTCGTGAACGTGATCAGATCCGGATTGTGCTGGATCGCGAGCGCCGCGATGGCCGTCGAATCGATGCCGCCGGACAGAAACGATCCGACCGTCACGTCGGCGCGCATGTGCTTGGCCACCGAGTCGCGCAGGACGTCGGCGATCTCGTCGTACCGCTTCTGATCGCCGGCGGACGCGAAGGGGCGCACCTTGAATCCGGGAGTGAAGTAGCGCGTGGTCACCGGTGCCGACCCCGGAGTCAGCCGGGCGTAGCTTCCCGACTCGAGTCGACGCACCGAGGCGTGCAGGGTCTCCGGTTCGGGCACGTACTGCAGCACCGTGTAGTGCTGGGTCGCGCGCGGATCGAGATCGGCCGGAAGCTGCAGGCGGTCGAGCAGTTCCAGGACGCTCTTCTTCTCGCTGCCGAACGCCGTGCCGCCCGGCCCGGTCGCCAGGAAGAGGGGCTTGATGCCGAACGGGTCGCGGGCGAGGAAGAGCTCACGCGTCTGCGTGTCCCAGACGGCGAAGGCGAACATCCCGCGGAGCTTGCCGAGGACGTCGGCTCCCCAGTGATGGAAGCCTGCGACGATCGGCTCGCCGTCGCCCTCGGTGCGGAACTCGGCGCCGAAGTCGCGGCGCAGCTCCTCGCGCAGTTCCAGGTAGTTGTAGATCTCGCCGTTGAAGACCAGCGCATACCGTTCCGGGTTCTCCGGCGGGCCCCACCGGAGCGGCTGATGCGAGTGCTCGATGTCGATGATCGACAGGCGGTTGAATCCGAAGACCAGGTCGTCGTCGTTCCAGGTGCCCAGATCGTCGGGCCCGCGGTGGCGCATGCAGCGGGCGGCCGTGGCGACCAGGTCGGTGGAGGACGACGCCGAACCGTCGCTGGTGAGCATTCCGAGCAAGCCACACACGGTGTCAGGGCCTCTTTCCTTGGGTACGTGACGACTCACGCGGGCGCGAGCGGTTCCACTATGCCGCAGATGACTTGCCCGTAGCGAGTCCGCCACCCCGTGGTGAGGGTGGAATCACCCCTGCCCGCGGGCGGAACTCCCAGGTCGTGGAAAAAGTTCCGGGAAACAGTGAACCCCAATCACGAAGACTTCGTCGGGTTGGTCTACGCTGCGTAGTACTAGGTGCAAGAATTGCTTCGAGGAGTGTCTGCTCGTCGTGGCAGGCCTTGAAAGAACAGCTCCCTGCCAGCAGGAAGGCGTGAAATTGACGAACGGTGTACGGCCGTCGGCGCGGAGGAAGGGTTCTCCCTCGCGCATGATCAAGAGACTGAGTGGCCTCGCAGTCCTCGGCGTCGGTGTGCTGATGACATCGGGCTGCAGTGCTGAAGAAGCTCTGCGATTCGGCTGGCCGGAGGGCATCACGCCCGAAGGCCAGGAGATGCGCAATTTCTGGACTTGGGCCGTCATCGCCGCGTTGGCGATGGGCGCCCTGGTGTGGGGTCTGATCTTCTGGACCATCACGTTCCACCGTCGGAAGAAGAACGGCACCAAGGAAGACGAGTTCCCTCGTCAGACCGGTTACAACGTGCCGCTCGAACTCGCGTACACGGCGATTCCGTTCGTGCTGATCGCGGTCATGTTCTACTTCACCGTCGTGGTCCAGACCAACGTGGAGAAGAAGGAAGAGAATCCGGCCGTCGCGGTCGACGTGACCGCCTTCCAGTGGAACTGGAAGTTCGGATACAACTCGGTGACCATCAACGGTCAGCAGTTGGTCAACCCGAAGACCGATTCCAAGAAGGGCGAGCCCTTCGCGGACCAGATCACCAAGTACCGCGAGGAAGACGGCAAGCAGGAAGCGATCCTCGGCGCTGCCGGCGGTCGTTCGGCGGAGATCCGCGACTACCTGAGCTACGACAAGATCGAGACGCTCGGCTCGTCGTCGGAGATCCCGATCCTGGTGCTCCCGACCAACACCCGCATTCAGTTCAATCTCGCGGCTGCCGACGTGGTCCACTCGTTCTGGGTTCCGGAGTTCCTGTTCAAGCGTGACGTGATGCCGTTCCCGGAGCAGAACCACCAGGATCCGACGTTCCAGGTCTCCAAGATCGACCGTGAGGGCGCCTTCGTCGGCCGCTGCGCCGAGATGTGCGGCACCTTCCACGCGATGATGAACTTCGAGCTCCGTGCAGTGAGCCCCGAGACCTTCGTCAGCTACATCAAGTACCGCCAGGCCAACCCGACTGCCACGAACGCGCAGGCGCTCAAGGCCGTGTGCCAGGTTCCCGAGTCGGTTGTGACGGTTCCGTTCGACACGCGTCGCGTCTCCAACGGCAAGACCCCCAAGCACCTCGGTGACACCAGCAACACCACGATCGCCCAGTGCACCCCGGAGGTTTAAGAAGCAATGAAGGTCGAAGCACGCATCTTTGAGGCAATCGCCGTCTTCTTCTTCGTGGTCGGCGTCGTCTACACGATCGCCACGTTCTACTACCGCACCGGTGTGGAGTGGGCGGGCGCCACGGCGATGTTCTTCTCCGGTGGCCTCGCGCTGATCGCCGGCACGTACTTCCGGTTCGTGGCCCGACGGGTCGAGATCCGCCCCGAGGACTTCGACGAAGCTGAGGTCGAGGACGGCGCAGGCGAACTCGGCTTCTTCTCGCCGCACAGCTACTGGCCGATCATGATCGCCGGTGCAGCCGCACTGTTCGCCATCGGCTTCGCTTCCGCCAACTGGTGGTTCGCGATCGGTGTCATCCCGATCATCATCGGATGTGTCGCCGGCCTGGTCTTCGAGTACCACGTCGGACCCGAGAAGCACTGACACGCAACGTTCTGACGCGAGAGCCGCACCCGGAAACCAGGGTGCGGCTCTCGCGTCTTAGGCTCCGGAGTCTGATTAGGCCATCGGCGATGATCGCGCGTCAGACGGACCCGATTCCCCGCTGAGGGCTCAGAACCCCTCTCAACGCGATGTGCGCCCTGTCCGGGGATTCTGGTCCGAGAACGCCGGAGCCGGCCTGTTCCTGCGCCTCACTCCGCTGCAGCAGGGGCAGGCGGCGTATAGAGAGACCTGGGTGCTTTGCGTTTCGCTCCGGCAGCGAGATCGGGGTGGTCGAGTAGCCACTGACCGGCAGCGAAGCGGCGTATCGAGACCGCGGGTCCGGCGGGGCCGTGATGCACGGCCAAGGCTGTCCTCCGGCAGCGGCAGCAGGGTGGTCGAGTAGCCACTGAGCGATAGCGAAGAGCGGCGTATCGGGACCGCGGGCTCCGGCGGAGCCGTGATGCGCGGCAACCGCCTTCTTCCCGCGGCGGCAGCCAGGGTGGTCGAGTAGCCACTGAGCGGCAGCGAAGCGGCGTATCGACCGCGGCTCCGGGGCGGAGCCGTGACGCGCGGCTAACGCTGTGCGCCGGTGGCGGCAGCAGGGTGGTCGAGTAGCCACTGAGCGATAGCGAAGCGGCGTATCGAGACCTGGTGGTGCGGGCGGAGCGCGACGAGATTCCTGTGCTCGGCTTCGGAGCTCACCCGGTTAGCCTGAGAACGATCTCGTGCGGCGGCGTTCGGCTCGACTTGTCAGCTCGGTGGTGAGGGGCTGGGACCGGCCCTCGCGTTGCTCGGCTAGATAAGAGCATGTCAGTCCCGTCTTCGACGTCTCGACAACTGAAAAGACGGGATGGGACTCGTTAGAGATCTGCCTCGCAACGGTCACCGGACCGGTCGCCCTGACAAGCGACTGAAAGGAACGCCCGCCATCTCGATTGTGACACCACGACTGTGACCATGTCGAGACCCATTCTCTCGATTGCTCGACGGCGGTACCGTGGCGGCCGAGGCCGAACCCGGCAGCGAAGCCGCGTCCACGGTGCACGAGGTTGTCGATGTGCGGGGGATCTCGATGCGCTTCCTGCGCTTCGCTCCGGTCGCTTACTCGATCAGCCTGGAAGCATACGAACGGAACTGTGAAGCGCGTCTTGTCGCACGCGCCGCTCCGGTGGCGGCAGCAGGGTGGTCGAGTAGCCACTGAGCGATAGCGAAGCGGCGTATCGAGACCGCGGCTCCGGGGCGGGGCCGTGACGCGCGGCTAACGCTGTCCTCCGGCGGCGGCAGCAGGGTGGTCGAGTAGCCACTGAGCGAAAGCGAAGCGGCGTATCGAGACCACGGAGTGTGGGCCGGCGGGCCGGCGGCAAGCGTCGTTGTCACGATGAGTCGGCAGGGTAGGGGAGGGGTGGCAGAGAAATACGAACACGAAGGAGGCCGCCTCGCGTAAGCGAGACGGCCTCCTTCGTAGCGACTGCTGTCGAGGATCAGTCCTCGATGGCCTTGCCGCCCTTCTCCTGCAGAGCGATCAGGGCGCGCTTCTCGGCAGCGTGCTGCTCGTGAGCGATCCGCTCGTTGAGCGCCTGCTCCTCCGGGCTGTCCGGAACCAGGACGGTACCGGTGCCGGGCGAGCCGGCCGAGCCGAGCTTGTTCATCCGCTTCGGCAGCGCCGCACCCTGGTAGGGGAGCGGGATCGGGTGGCCGTGCTCGTCCACCGGGCCGAGCGGCTGGTGGATCTCGATGTACTCACCCTTCGGCTGGCGACGGATGATGCCGGTCTCGATGCCGTGTGCCAGGACCTCGCGGTCACTGCGCTGGAGCGACAGCGCCCAGCGGTAGGCGATGAAGTAGACCAGCGGCGGGAGCACCAGCAGACCGATGCGGCCCATCCAGGTGGTCGCGTTCAGCGAGATGTGGAACTTCAGCGCGATGATGTCGTTCATACAGCTGATCGTGAGGATCGCGTAGAACATCAGGGCCATCGCACCGACGGCCGTGCGGACCGGGGTGTCGCGCGGACGCTGCAGCAGGTTGTGATGAGCGTCGTCGCCGGTGAGCTTCTTCTCGATCCACGGGTAGGTGAAAAGCACCCCGAAGACCACGCCGATGACCACGACGACCCAGAAGATGGCCGGGATCGTGTAGTTGCCGAGGTAGAGCTCCCACGGCGGCATCAGTCGAGCGAAGCCGTCCGTCCACATCATGTAGATGTCAGGCTGCGAGCCGGCCGAGACCTGCGCCGGGTTGTACGGACCGATGTTCCAGACCGCGTTGATCTGGAAGACACCCGAGATCAGAGCCAGGAAGCCGGTGATGATCGCGAAGAACGCACCGCCCTTGGCTGCGAAGACCGGGAGGATCCGAACGCCGACGACGTTCTTCTCGGTACGGCCGGGGCCGGGGAACTGCGTGTGCTTCTGGTACCAGACCAGCGCCAGGTGCGCACCGATCAGACCCAGGATGATCGCCGGGAAGATCAGGATGTGCAGGACGTACAGGCGCGGGATGATGATGTCGCCCGGGAAGTCGCCGTTGAACAGTGCGAACTGAACCCAGGTGCCGATCAGCGGGATGCCGAGGACGATGCCCGACATGGCGGCGCGAACACCGGTGCCCGACAGCAGGTCGTCCGGCAGCGAGTAGCCGAAGAAGCCCTCGAACATCGCCAGCAGCAGCAGGAAGCAGCCGATGACCCAGTTCGCCTCACGCGGGCGACGGAACGCACCGGTGAAGAAGATGCGCATCATGTGGACGATGATCGACGCTGCGAACAGCAGGGCCGCCCAGTGGTGGATCTGGCGAACGAACAGGCCGCCGCGAACCTCGAACGAGAGGTTCAGGGTGGTCTCGTAGGCGCGACTCATGGTGACGCCGTTGAGCGGCTGATAAGCACCGTCGTACACGACGTGTGCCATCGACGGGTCGAAGAACAGGGTCAGATAGGTGCCCGACAGCAACAGGATGATGAAGCTGTAGAGAGCGATCTCGCCCAGCAGGAACGACCAGTGGGTGGGGAAGACCTTGTTGATCTGTCGACGCACGCCGGGTGCGAGGTGATAACGCGAGTCGACACCTTCTGCCTGCGTGGCGAGGCGGTCAGCGATCGTCATGACTTACGCTCCCAGAATGCCGGTCCGACGGGCTCGAGGAAGTCACCGTTGGCGACCATGTAGCCCTGGTTGTTAACAGAGATGGGCAGCTGTGCCAGAGCACGCGCGGCCGGTCCGAAGACCGCCTTGCCGTACTCGAGAGCGTCGAACTGCGACTGGTGGCACGGGCAGAGGATCCGGTTGGTCTGCTGCTCGTACAGCGAGGTCGGGCAGCCGAGATGGCTGCAGACCTTGGTGTAGGCGTAGTAGTCGCCGTAGTTGAAGCTCTCCTGATGGCGACGCTTGACGACGCGCTTGGCGTCGGCCGGGCGCAGACGGATCAGCATGACCGGGTTGTGGACGTTGCGCAGGCCCTCGAGCAGCTTGTGACGCGACTCCTCGGTCTCGCCGTAGCCGTCGGAGACACGCCACGGGAAGACGGTCTCCATGGCGCCGGCGTCGAGATCCTCGGGCCGGACCAGGGCGACCTGGTACGGGTTGCCGGTGTCGCGGCGCATGAAGACGGTCTCGCCCTTGGTCTCGTTGTAGACGGGCGACCATCCGGAGTGCCACAGCGGCGACTTGTCGCGCAGGGCCCACGGGTTCTTGATGAAACCGCCGATCGCGGCGACACCGCCGGCGACCGACAGTGCACCCAGACCGAAGACGGCCGAACCGATGATCATCTTGCGGCGGGGGAGGGTCGAGGTCTCCAGCGTGTCCTGCAGGCCGGCGACGATCGTCTGCTTGTCGACCTCGGAGGAGCCGCCGTCATGGCGATCCTGGACCGAGATCTCCGCCGGAATGAAGCGCTTGGTCAGCTGGACGACGCCGAAACCGAAGGAGAGGATCGACAGGCCGAAGCTGACGCCCAGCAGCGGGGTGTAGAAGGTGTACGCCCAGTAGCCGCTCTCCTCCGGCATCCGGAACTCCCACTGGTTCCAGATGAAGAGGGCGAAGCCCGCGATGGCGAAGAGGCCGGAGAGCACGAACCAGATCGCGACAGCGAACTCGGCACGCTTCTCAGCCGTGGTGCCCGGCTCGGGGAAACGCTCGGCGCGGTGGATGATCTCCACTCCGTCGAGGTTGGTACCGAGACGGACCTTCTCGTCGCGAGACATTGCGGCGAGCTGGTCGTCGGACGGGACGTCCTTACTCGTATCGCTCAATTTCGTGATCCAATCCACATTGCGCCGGCGACGACCGCCGACACACCGACGACCCACATGACGATGCCCTCAGAGACCGGGCCGAAGCCGCCGAGTCCGTAACCACCGCTGGGGTTGGCGGAATCGACGTAACGCACGTAGCCGATGATGTCCTTCTTCTCGTCGACCGACAGCTGACGGTTCGAGAACTTCGGCATGTTCTGCGGGCCGGTGAGCATGGCGGTGTAGAGCTGCTGCGGGTTGACGTCCGTCAGCGGGGGAGCGAACTTGCCGCTCGAGAGCGCGCCGCCACGACCGGTGAAGTTGTGGCAGGAGGCGCAGTTGAGGCGGAACAGCTCGGAGCCGCGACCGATGTCGTTGCCGCGCAGCGAATCCATGGCCAGAACGGGGAAGCCGTCCTGGTACTTGATGTTGCCGTCGGCGTCCTTCTCGTACATGACCGACGGTCCGCCGCCCATGGCCTGGATGTAGGCGCCGAGCTGGTCGATCTGAGCCTCGGTGAACTTGGTGGGCTTGCGCAGCGCCTGTGCCTCGTTGCGGGCCGCGGGCATACGGCCCGTGGAGACCTGGAAGTACACGGCGGCGTCGCCGACACCGATGAGCGACGGGCCGCGATCGGCGACGCCCTCGAGGTTGGCACCGTGGCAGGTGATGCAGGACGTGTCGTACAGCTGCTTGCCTGCGGCGACCGAGGCGACGCTCTTGTCGTCGGCGGTGGCGACCTGCGGCTTGGGCGAGACCAGCGCGGCGATGAGGCCGGCGGCCAGCAGGCCGAGGAGCAGGAAGATCGTGCCGCTGGCGCGGCGACGCAGCTTACGGCGCGACTTGGCGCGTGCGCCTGCGGTCTTTGCGGATCCGGCGGTCGACACGCGCTCTGCTGAGACGTCGGTGGCGTCGCGGCCTTCCGGCGAACTCGGTGGAGATGATCTCATCTGTGACTCTCTACTAAGCGGTTTGGACTGAATGTATGTGAACCGGCCCGAACTATTGCCGGTTCTGCGGCCGCCGGGGGCTACCGGATGAAGTAAATGACGACGAACAGCGCGATCCACACCACGTCGACGAAGTGCCAGTAGTACGAGACGACGATCGCTGCGGTCGCCTGCGCCGGGGTGAACTTCGACAGTCGCGTGCGCACCAGCAGGAAGACGAACGCGACGAGGCCGCCGATGACGTGCAGACCGTGGAAGCCGGTGGCCATGTAGAAGACCGAGCCGTAGGCGCTCGACGAGAGGGTGGTGCCCTCGTTGATCATCGAGTAGTACTCGGTGGCCTGCCCGATCACGAAGAACGTGCCCATCGCCAGCGTCAGCGTGTACCAGCGGCGAAGGCCGAAGACGTCACCGCGCTCGGCGGCGAAGACGCCTGCCTGGCAGGTGAAGGAGCTGAGAATCAGCACCGTCGTCACTGGCACGGCCAGCCACAAGTTGAGGTGCGTCGGCGGCTGAGGCCAGCCGTCCGATGCGTTGGCCCGCGCGACGAAATACATCGCGAAGAGGCCAGCGAAGAACATCAATTCGCTCGACAGCCACACGATGGTGCCGACGCTGACCATGTTCGGACGGTTCAGCGAGTGCACGCGTGAGGTGATGGCGGTTTCTGAGTTACCCACAG
Organism: Gordonia aichiensis; assembly: GCF_039946255.1. GTDB lineage: Bacteria > Actinomycetota > Actinomycetes > Mycobacteriales > Mycobacteriaceae > Gordonia > Gordonia aichiensis_A. The sequence continues at coordinate 37,163 of NZ_JBCDWL010000009.1, forward strand.
CGCTAGTCACAAGAGAAGTATGACGGTTCGTAGTAACCGTTGACCACCCGGGTCGGAAAATAGATTGAACCCGGTGCCTTTCCGCAGGTCGGCGCAGTGCAGAAGTAGGATACCGGCGTGTCCTGAGACTCCGATGAGCGTTACCTTGAAGACCATGACGTCATGGTTGGAGGTGTCTTGATGGCTTCTTGGGGTTTTCGTCGTCGGGGACGCCGTCGCACGCGGCCGGCGCCGGTGGTCGGCGATCCGACGCTGGTGGTGGTCGCCGAAGGCGGCGAGGCGACGGCGAGCTCGACGGCCTTGGCAGAGGGCGGCTTCGCGGCCGCGGAGCCGGTCGTCCTCCGCCACACCCTGTGGCTGCCGTCGGCTCGCGTCGAGGAGATCATGGCGCGATTCACGACAGCCGGGTATCGAGCCGACGAATCGGTGAGCGCGGCGACCGCGGAGGACGGGCTCGTGCTGGTGGCGGTGGCTCAGACGGTCGTCGTGGACCCGGTGGTGCTTTCGCGCGAGCGCGCGAGGGTGTCGAGTGTGGCGTCGCGCGCGTCCGGTCGCGTGGAGGGCTGGGCGCTGCTGCGGTCGGCTGATATGGCGTGACGGCCGTCCGAGTGTGCCGTTAGGGTTGATCGCGTGACTGCAGTGGACGCAACCGGTACAGATCCCGCCTACACCTGGCCGTATGTTCTCGGGAAGGTGACCGATCGGTTCGACCTGACCGTCGACGAGGCCTCATGGGCGATGCGCGAGATCATGTCCGATGCGGCGACCGGCGCGCAGATCGCGGCATTCGGCGTCGGAGTGAAGATGAAGGGCGCGTCGTCGTCGGAGCTGCGCGGCCTGTCGGAGGCGATGCTCGCGCTCGCCAACCGGGTGACCGTCGCGGGCCCGACACTCGACATCGTCGGCACCGGCGGCGATCGATCGCACACGGTCAACATCTCGACGATGACCTCGGTGGTCGTGGCCGCGGCCGGAATCCCGGTGGTCAAGCACGGCAACCGGGCGGCGTCGTCGAAGAGCGGCGGCGCCGACGTCCTCGAAGCGCTCGGCGTCTCGATCACCCTGAGTCCGTCCGCGGTGCAGGAGTGCGTGCGCGAGACCGGCATCGGCTTCTGTTTCGCGCCGGTCTTCCACCCGGCGTTCCGGTTCACCGGGCCTCCGCGCAGCCAGATCGGGATCCCGACGGTGTTCAACGTGCTCGGTCCGTTGACGAACCCCGCCGCACCCGAAGCCGGACTCATCGGGTGCGCGTTCAGCGATCTGGCGCCGGTGCTGGCCGAGGCCTTCGCCGAACGCGGGAACCGCGTGCTGCTGGTGCGCGGTGACGACGGTCTCGACGAGCTGACCACGACGACTACCTCGTCGGTCTGGCAGGTCGTCGGCGGGCGGATCGGCCGACTGACCGTTGATCCGCGGGAACTGGGCATCGACCTCGTCGAACTGTCTGCCCTGCAGGGCGGCGACGCGACGGTCAACGCTCAGGTGGCGCGAGAGCTGTTCGCCGGCGAACTCGGACCGGTGCGCGATGCGGTGACCTTGAACGCGGCGGCGGCCGTGGTCGCCTTCGAACAGCGCGAACTGTTCACACAGCAGCAGTTCGTCGAGGCGATGCGCGCCGCTCGCGAGCGGGTGGCGCAGGTCATCGACTCCGGCGACGCGTCGGCGCTGCTCGATCGGTGGCAGGCGGTCAGCAATCGTCTGGCGGCCCAGCAGGGCTGACCGCCGACGCCGATGTCAGGCTTCGCCGATGGAGAAGCCGCCCTCGACTTCGGAACTGGCGTAGCTGCGGAAGGCGATGTGGGTGGCGCTGGAGCGGACGCCGGGAATGCGGTTGATCTGACCGGTCACCACGGTGGCGATCTCCTCGTGGTTGCGCACGCGCACCTTGGCGATCAGATCGACGTCGCCTGCGCAGGAGTAGACCTCGGTGACGCCGGGGATGTCGGCGACCGCCTGGGCGGTCTCGGGGATCTGATGGATGTCGGCTCCGATGAGCACGATGGCGGTGATCATGGCTCGACTCTATTGCATCGACGCTCACCCCTGCGGTGTGGCGACCAGGCCTTCGCGGGCCTGTCGTGCCGACGCCGCGAACGACATCCAGCGCTGAGCCGAACCGATGGGCGCCGAGAGCGGTTCGGAGGCCTCGACGAGTCGGACGCCCGGCTGGAACAGCCACCGTTCGATCAGTGCGAGCTCGTCGGCGGAACAGCCGGCGAGGGGGCCCGCATCCGGGGCGGGCGAGGCGACGGTGGTCGCCGACATCCGAAGTCGATCGATGACCGGCATCGGTGGCACCCCGCGAGCGGCGTGCGCTGACGCAGCCAGCCGACCGAAGCGGATGATGCTCAACTCCCATCCGCCGTCGCCGTCCGGGCGCGCGGCGATGATCTCGGACCGCTGTGCCAGAGCGGTCAGCCGCTGACAGCGCGCGAGGACCTCGATCGTCGACGAGAGGCGGTCCCGCGCTCGCGCCGCCGACTCGAACCGGCGTTGCTCCACGAGCACGTCGAGCCGTTCGTGCAGCGAGACGAGGAGCGCGTCGGAGCGGCCGGCGATCAGATCGCGGGCGGCTTCGACGCGGCACAGGTAGTCGGCGAGGGTCTGCGGGCGATCGCTCGCGGCGCGACACGCGCCGGGCACGGCGGCGACGAGGGGGTCGGGGAGGGCGGCTGCCGCGCTGGGGCCCTCGCACCAGTGATGGGACGCGTTCTTCAGCTCCGCGGTGCACGTGCGCAGTCCGGCGGCTCCGGCGATCACGTCGGCGACCTCGGCGGCGACCGTCCGGTTCGACACCGGACCGAGCGATTCGGCTCCGGCCGAGCGCGTGAGCTTCAGCCGCGGGAAGCGGCCGGGGGTCAGGGTGATCCACCAACCGCGCTGCGGATTGCGCGATCGTCGGTTGTACATCGGCTTGTGCACACCCAGCAGACGCAGCTCGCTGACGCCCGCCTCCAAGGCATGCGCGCAGACCACATGATCGACGCGACTGGCCAGCGACACCATCTCGTCCATCCGAGGCCGGGGATCACTGCCGTTGAAGTACCCGGAGACGCGGCGGTTCAGGTCGACTGCAGTGCCTACGTACAGGACCTCGTCGGCGGGGCCGCGGAAGAGGTACACGCCGGGCCGGCGCGGCAACCCGGCCGACAGCGACCGCTTCGCCCGCACTCGCGGTGAGGCTCGCGGCCGGTACCCGGTCAGCTCGCCCACCGTGTGCACACCCTGGTTCCCGACTCGCTCGAGCAATCGGTGGAAGACGTCGACGGTGGCGCGGGCGTCGTCGAGCGCACGATGCGTGGGCCGCACCGACACGTTGAAGAGGTCGGCCAGCGCCGACAGCTTCACACTGGGGGCCTCCTGTCTGTCGAGCACGCGGCGCGCCAGGACGACGGTGCACAGCGACGTGCCGAACGGCCACTCGAATCGGAGACGGGCTGCGCTGTGCCGCAGGAAGCCCATGTCGAAGCGGGCGTTGTGGGCAACGAGCACGCTGCCGCGCGCGAACTCGATGAAGGCGGGCAGGACCTGCTCGATCGGCGGCGCGTCGTACAGCATCGCCGTCGTGATCCCCGTCAGGGCGACGATCTGGGGCGGCAGCGCGCGCCCGGGGTCGACCAGCGTGGCGAACTCGCCGAGCACCTCGCCGCCGCGGATCTTAACGGCGCCGATCTCGGTGATGCGGTCGCGTTCGGGGTCGGTGCCGGTGGTCTCCAGATCGACCACGACGAAGGTCGTGGCGGCGAGGGCCGCGGCCCCGAACTCGTCTGAGTCGGGGAGGTCGGAGAACGACAGCTGTTCGGCGCTCATGCCAGCACGGTACGAGTCGCCTACGACATCGCCGATGCGAGGCCACCGATACGACGCCGCCGGTCCGAACCGTCCGGCGGCTCGGGCGACGGCCGATGTCGGAGGCTCTTCGTATGCTGCCGAGCGTAATCATTCGAGAGCGGTCTCCGGACGGTCCTCGACCACGTCGATTGCCCGGATGGCGAAGGCTTCGACACGTGCTGAGAGGCAGATCACATGAAGATTGATTGTGCGCGGTGCCCGGCCCGCGGGTACGAGTGCGGCGACTGCATGATGCGAGTCTTCTTCGACCCGGCTACCAGCGAGTATGCGTCGTCGTGCATCGATGACCCGAGCGTCTCGGAACTGGCTGCGGCGGTCGATGTGTTCGCTGACACGGAATTGATGTCCGATGCCGCCGCCGCAGCCGCGATGTCCGTCATTCATGCAGGTGACAACGCTGTGGGCGGGCGGATTCGGCGAACGCCGCGTGCGGTGTGAGTGTCGGGGCGATGGCACGTTCTGCGGGAGGCGGTAGACATCGCCCACGGGGTTTCGTAATCTTTTCGAGACCTTCAAGTCAGGGTTCTCCCGGAGTAGTCCGGGTGGGTCCTGAGGGTCATCGCCTAATCGCACTCACCAAAGGAGTGCGAACCGGGGAACCACTTCCTCCGCGATGCCGGAACCGGCATGCGGATTGGGGTGAATCGCAGTGCGCCAGTGCCCGCCAGGGTACTGGTCTGTGCGCGTAGGGCCTGTCTCTTCCGGCCCGAACCCGACAGCTAACCCGGTCGGCGACAGGGAGACAACAAGGAGTACGTGTTTTCGTGGCCAAACACCGTTTGGAGCAGCCCGGCATCGGCCGCAAGGCCGCCAAGTCCGCAGTCCTCGCCGGCTCGATCGCCATCGGCGGATCGCTGGCGTTCGCCGCTGCCCCCGCTGCAGATGCCGCGCCCGTGACGATCCCGAACGTCGGAACGTTCGACATCCCCGGTCTGCCGTCGCAGATCGTGCCGAAGGCGCCGAAGGTCGACCTCGGCACTCCTCAGCAGGTGCGCGCCAAGCAGGCGTTGGCCAACGCTGAGTCGAAGATCGGCTCGCCGTACGTCTACGGCGCCGCAGGCCCCAACGCCTTCGACTGCTCGGGACTGCTCTACTGGTCGTACAAGCAGGCAGGCAAGATCATCCCGCGCGACAGCTACGGACAGCTCGGCGGCGGCACTCCGGTCGCCTCGCTCGCCAGCGCGCAGCCCGGCGACATCCTGATCTTCAACGGCGGTGGCCACGCCGGAATCTACGCCGGCAACGGCATCTTCGTTCACTCGTCCACCGAAGGCGTGCCCGTGAAGCGCGACAAGGTCAAGGAGTGGAGCCTGACCGGTATCCGCCGCTACTGAGCGACGCCGGTTGACTGAGTTCGGTGCAGGGCGGGCCGGTGTGACACACACCGGCCCGCCCTCACGTGTCTGAAGGATCGAGTGCAAGTGGTCTCATCGAGTGCGAAGCTGCGGGCGCGTCGTCGTGCCGCGACAGTCGGGGTGGCGGTGACGGTCTCCGTCGCCGCCCTGATCGGGTCTCCCGCGACCGCTGATCCGGTGCGGACCTCCGACCAGTTGCTGAGTCAGTACAAGTCGCTCTCGGTGAACGCCGAGAAGACCGCCGAGGCGATGAACGCTGCGCAGGTCGAGTACGACAAGCAGCGCGGGATCGTCGTCCGGGAGCGAAAGAAGGCCGATGCGGCCGCCAAGCAGCTCGCCGACATGCAGGTCCACGTTGACGCCGCGCAGCGGAAGGTCGACGCGCTCGCGCGCGTCAGCTACCGCGGTGCGCGGATCAATCGCCTGTACGCGATGCTGGTGAGCGATTCGCCCCAGAGCCTCCTGGACAACATGTCGGGCCTGGAGGTCATGTCGAGGCAGTCGGCAGCGGATCTGCGCAGTGTCGTCGCCACGGCACGGGCCGCACGTGCCGCGAAGTCCGCCGCCGAACGCACGGCCGCCGCGGCGACCCAGGCGATCGCCGCCTCGGAGAAGCAGCGCGGCGAACTGCAGGCCAAGCAGGCCGACCTGCAGATCGAAGCGGTGCAGATCCGCGCGATCTACCAGTCGATGACCGGCAGGCAGCTCGCAGCGCTTCGCGGTCCCCGCTACGACTTCGATCCCCGGGCCGTGCCGAAGGGCACCTCGCCCGAACTCGTCGCCGTCCAGGCCGCGATCTCGCGCATCGGCGATCCCTACGTGTGGGGTGCGACCGGGCCGAACCAGTTCGACTGCTCGGGTCTGATGCTGTGGGCCTATCGGCAGGCGGGTCGGACGATCCCGCGGACCAGCGAGGCTCAGCTCGCGGGAGGCACCGCCGTCGACCGCGCCGACCTCAAGCCCGGCGACCTGATCATCTACTACCCTGACGCGAGCCACGTCGGCATGTACGTCGGCGACGGTTACGTCGTGCACGCATCGACCTTCGGCGTCCCGGTGGCCGTGGTGCCGATCGACAAGGCCGGCCCGTTCAACTCCGCGCGACGGTACTGAGTGCGGCCCCTTCGCGTCGCGGCGGCCCCGGCTCTGGCCATCGCGCTGCTGCTGCCGGTGACGGCGTGCGGCGCCGACGGCGAGCAGCCGGCGCCGTCCTCATCGGCCGCGTCGACGACACCGCTGAACCCCTACGAGCAGCAGCGGTACGACGGGGTGAGCGCCCTGCTCGACCAACTCTCGTCCACCCTCGTCAACGGTGACCGCGGCGGTCTGGCCGGCCTGATCGACGCCGCGGCCACGCCCGAGTTCCGGCAGCACATGCAGACGATCGCCGCCGACTTCGCGGGCGGCCCGGCGGCCGCGACGCCTTCGTCACAGCCGACACGGAAGCCGTTGAAGCTCAAGGAGTTCCGCTACCGGGTCGCGCCGCAGAACGGCCCCGAGCATCTGCTCGAGCAGGACTTCGCCACCCGCCTGGAACAGGCGGGCGCCTCCGACACCTGGGTGAGCCCGGTCGATCTGGAGTACGCGCTCGGCGGCGCCGCCGTACCGGGGCTCGACGAGCCGACCGTCACCCTGCACCAGAGCTTCACCTTCGCCCGCTACGGAGACGACTGGAAGGTCGTCGGCGACGGCGGTCTGGCCCCGGACCCGACCGCACAGGCCCGGGAGAGTCCGAAGGCCCCCGAGGTGGGGCCGTGGGAGTTCCCCGGACTCGCGGCCACCGACGTCCGGACGGCGGGCGGCACCTCGACGGTGCTGTCGTACCCGGGCGCCGAACGCACCGCGGTGTCGGCGGCGAAGATCCTGCCGGGCGCCGTCGACGAGGTCTCGAAGTTCTGGGGCACCGACTGGGTCCGGCGCGCCGCCGTCGTCGCCACCGCCACCGACGCTCAGTTCGCGGCGTTGACGCGGACCGACGCCGGCAGCACCGCCGCGGCGGCCGCGGCCACCGTGTTCACGATGATCGACCGGCAGAAGGGGCAGGTCGTCGGACAGCGGATCGTCTTGACCCCGGCCGCCCGTGGCCTGTCGCCGGCGGCGCTGGCGGTCGTGCTTCGCCACGAACTGACCCACGTCGCCTCGCGACTGACCACCGCCGAAGGCGCGCCCCTGTGGCTCACCGAGGGCGTTCCGGAGTACGTCGGCCGCAAGGGCACCTACCGCGATCTGGTCGACGCCGCCCCGGAACTGGCTGCGGCCGTCGCCGGCGGCCAGGTTCCGCGGGCGCTGCCCTCGGACGGATCCTTCTCGGTCGACACCGATGCCGCCCGCGTGGCGTACCAGAGCGCATGGTCGTTCGCGGCCTACGTCGGCAAGACCTTCGGCGACGACCGACTCAAACAGATGTACATCGGGGTCGGCAGGGGCGGCGACACCGCGACCACCGATGCCGCGATGAAGGAGGCGCTCGGCGTGGACAAGAGCGCAGTGGTGGCCGACTGGCAGACGTGGTTGCGCGGGCAGGTCCGCTGATGCGCCGCACCCTGCTCGTCACCAACGACTTCCCGCCGCGCCCCGGCGGCATCCAGTCGTACCTGGAGAACCTGGTCGCCTTCCTGCCGCCCGACGAGGTGATCGTCTACGCACCGCGTTGGAAGGGCTGCGAGGCCTATGACGCGGCCGCGCCGTATCGCATCGTGCGGCACCGGACCAGCCTCATGCTGCCGACCCCGGCCGTCCGACGCCGAGCGGCGAAACTCGTGCGCGACAACGACATCCACACGGTCTGGTTCGGTGCGGCGGCACCCCTGGCGGTACTCGGACCCGCGCTGCGCAAAGCGGGGGCGCGTCGAGTCGTCGCCAGCACCCACGGGCACGAGGTGGGCTGGTCGATGCTCCCCGGCGCCCGGCAGGTGCTCCGGTACATCGGAGACAACACCGACGTCATCACCTACGTGAGCCGCTACACGCGCGGGCGGTTCGCGTCGGCGTTCGGGCCGCGGGCGGCGCTCGAATACGTCTCCTGCGGCGTCGACGTCGAGCGGTTCGCGCCCGACCCGCAGGCCCGGGCGCTGCTGCGCGAACGCTACGGGCTCGGCGAGGCGCCGACCGTGGTCTGCCTGTCCCGCCTGGTTCCCCGCAAGGGGCAGGACGCGCTCATCGACGCATGGCCGACGGTGCGCGCGGCGATCCCCGGCGCGCGGCTGGTGATCGTCGGCGGCGGCCCCTACGCGGACAAGCTGCACGCCCTGGCCCGACGGGCCGGGGTGACCGATTCGGTGACCTTCACCGGCGGCGTGCCCGCCGCCGAACTGCCGATGCACCACGCGATGGCCGACGTCTTCGCGATGCCGACACGGACCCGCGGCCGCGGGCTCGACGTCGAGGGCCTGGGCATCGTCTTCCTGGAGGCCTCGGCCAGCGGCGTCCCCGTCGTCGCCGGCGACTCCGGCGGCGCCCCCGAAACCGTTCGGGAGAGCCTGACCGGCACCGTCGTCGACGGACGCAGCCGCAACGAGATCGCCGAGGCGATCATCGAGATCCTCGCCTCCCCGACACTCGCCGCCGCCATGGGCAGGCACGGGCGCGAGTGGGCGGTGGAGAACTGGCAGTGGAGAAGTCAGGCGGCTCGGCTGATGCGTCTGCTGTAGTCGGTTCTGGGTCGAGGGCCGGCGGCGGTGCTCGTTCGGCAGTCCTCGCTCCTCGGCTGGCGCCTCGTCGCTGCGGAGGGCTCACGATCCCCGCCGCCGGCCCTCGACCCGCGTTCGTCAGTTCGGTGACACAGACGCTCGCCGAGCAGGGCGCATGAGACCGAAGAGGTTCGGGCGGGCGTCCCGGTGCGGATTGCCGAACCGAGAACGCCCGCCCGAAGCCACGGCGGGAAGCCGAACTGCTACTTCGCGTAGATGGCCGCGATCTCCGCGCCCCACTTGTCGGCCACGACGTTCCGCTTGACCTTGAGGGTCGGGGTCAGCTCGCCGGACTCCTCGGTGAAGTCGGACGGGAGGACACGGAACTTCTTGATCGTCTCGGCGTGCGAGACGGTCTCGTTGGCGGCGTCGACGGCCAGCTGAACCTCGGCGATCAGTTCGGGGTCGACGGCGAGATCGGCGACGCTGGCGTCGGCGGGCTTGCCGTTGCGGGTCTTCCAGGCCGGGAAGGCCTCCGGGTCGATGGTGATCAGCGCGCCGATGAAGGGCTGCTGATCGCCGACGACCACGGCCTGCGAGACCAGCGCGCTGGCGCGGATGATGTCCTCCATCGGGGCGGGCGAGACGTTCTTGCCGCCCGCGGTGACGATGATCTCCTTCTTACGGCCGGTGATCCGCAGGAAGCCGTCCGCGTCGAGATCGCCGAGGTCGCCGGTGTGGAACCAGCCGTCTGTGATCGCGGCGGCGGTCGCCTCCTCGTTCTGCCAGTATCCGGTGAACACGACCTCGCCGGAGAGCAGGATCTCGCCGTCGTCGGCGATCTTGATCGCATTGCCCGGGATGGGGCGGCCGACGGTGCCGACCTTGACCTCACCCGGGGTGTTGACGGCGATCGCCGCGGTGGTCTCGGTGAGGCCGTAGCCCTCGTAGACGGGGATGCCGACGCCGCTGAAGAAGTGGCCGAGGCGTGCGCCGAGCGGTGCGCCGCCCGAGATGGCGAGCTCGCACTCGCCGCCGAGCGCGGTGCGCAGCTTGCCGTAGACGAGCTTGTCGAACAGCGCGTGCTTGGCCCGCAGCAGCAGACCGACATCGCCGGCCTGCTTGGCGGTGGAGAACTCGACGGCGACATCGGCGGCGAGATCGAAGATCTTGCCCTTGCCGCCGTCGTGCGCGTTCTGGCGCGCCGAGTTGTAGACCTTCTCGAAGACGCGCGGCACCGACAGGATCAGCGACGGCTTGAACACCGCGAAGGTCGGCAGCAGATTGGGGATGTCGGAGGTGTAGCCGACCTCGACGCCGGCCTCGATCGCGACCAGGTTGATGGCGCGCGCCAGGACGTGCGCCATCGGCAGGAACAGCAGCAGTCGCTTGCCGTCGCCGAGCAGGGTGTTCAGCGAGGTCTGCATGACGCCGCCGATCTCACCGAGCAGGTTGGCGTGCGTCAGCATGCAGCCCTTGGGGCGGCCGGTGGTGCCGGAGGTGTAGATCAGCGTCGCGGGGCTGGCGGCGGTGAGGGTGCGGCGGCACGCGGTGACCTCGTCGTCGGAGACGCCGGCGCCCGCCGCGGTGAGCGACTCCACTGCGCCCGGCCCGTCGGCGGTGTCGATCTGGAAGATCTGGATCGCGTCGGTGACCGATTCGACGTCGTCGAGGACGCTGCGATGGGCCGCGGACTCGACGATGACCGCGATGGCGCCGGAATCGCGCATGATCCAGTCGATCTGCGCCGCCGACGACGAGTCGTAGATCGGGATGGTGACCGCACCAGCCGACCAGATCGCGAAGTCGAGGAGCGTCCACTCCAGACGGGTCGACGAGACCAGCGCGACGCGGTCGCCGGGCTTGATGCCGGAGGCGATGAGACCCTTGGCCAAGGCCGTCACCTGCGCACCGGCGTCGCCCGCGGTCACCGGCAGCCACTGGCTTCCCTGCTGCCTACGGAAGACGGTCTTGCCCGGCTGCTTCTCGACGATGTCGAAAAGCACGTCGGACGCATTCCGCTCCTCGGGGATTACGAACTTCGCGGGCACGCGGCATTCGGCCATTCAATACACCTTCCCGAACCGAAAAATCTCAGAATCACCTGAATCTCTTCAGTGATCCTAGCCCCAGGGTGACGTACTCTTCGCACGAGTCGGGTTTCTCCCACGGCGACGGGTGTGTGAAGCTAAGACGGTGACGAGCATTCAGGTTGCCGACGAGGTATTCGTGGCTGCCGAGCCCTCCCTTGCCGGTGCGGTGGTCGGCGACCGGGCACGGTGGCGCCAGTGGTGGCCGGATCTGTCCTTGACCGTCGTCGAGGATCGAGGCGATCAGGGCGTGCGGTGGACCGTGACCGGTCCGCTCGAGGGCACCATGGAGATCTGGTGCGAGACGTGCATGGACGGCTTCATCCTGCACTACTACCTGCATGCCGAGCCGCTCTCGGCGCTCCCGGCAGACGACCGCGAACGCTGGGACGCGCTGGCGGAGATGAATCGGGTGCGCCGGATCGCAGGCAAGGAGATGTCGTTCCACGTCAAGTGGCTGTTGGAAGGCGACCGCGAAGTCGGGGCGCCCGCCACGGCCGCGAAGGAGTAGGCATGGCTGACCACACCGAGCAGTCGATCGTCGTCAACGCCGACGTCGCCGACGTGATGGCGGTGATCGCGGACTTCGACAACTACCCGCAGTGGGTGACCGCCGCGCGCTCGGCGACGGTGCTCGAGCGGGACGCCCGGGGCCGCGGGGTGCGGGTGCGGTTCGTGGTCGACGCCGGCGTCCTGGCCGACACCTACGAGCTCCGCTATGTCTGGGACGACGACGGCGCCGGCGTGTCCTGGTCGCTGGTGTCGAGCGACCTGCAGCGTGCACAAGAGGGCAGCTACCGTCTGACGCAGCAGGTGCCGGGGTCGACGAAGGTCACCTATTCACTGATGGTCGACCTGCAGATCCCGATGATCAGCCAGCTCAAGCGACGTGCGGAGAAGGCCATCACCGAGTCGGCGCTCGGCGATCTCAAGAAGAGGGTCGAAGGCTGATCGACCTCGCGCCCATCCATCTGGTGCTCGGCCCGGGGGGCTCGGGCGTGTCCGTCGTGGCCGCGGCCGCGGCGCTTCGCGGTGACGTCGGGCTGCCCGCAGGTGTGCGCGTCGGCGCCGACCGCGGGACCGTGCTGATGTCGCTGGGATCCCGGTCGCACCTCCCCGAACGGCTGGGGGTTCTCCGTCTCCCGGGCGACCCGGTGCCGGTGACCGGACAGACCGATCTGCTGCAGTTGGATCCGCTCGCCGTCGTGGAGACCGCCTGGGGCGAGTTCACGGCGGCACTGACGGCGGTCGTCGGGGGAAAGGCGCCGCTGCCGCTCGTCGGCACCCTGACCTCGGTGGCGCCGGGGGAGCTGACGGTGCTGCCGGGTGCTCAGGAGTTCTTGCTGCTGCGGCAGATCCGCGAGGCCGCGACCGCCGGGCGATGGGAGCGGGTCGTCGTCGACCTGTCGGGCGTCGGCGACCCCTTCGAGCTGCTGCGGGCTCCGAAAGTGCTCTCGGCCGCACTCGAACGACTGTGGCCGCGCCATACCCGGCTGGCCGAGGCCGCCGAGAAGCCGGCGGTCGCGCAGCTGTCGGCGGCGGTCGAGGGGATCGACCGTGACTGTCAGGACCTCATCGAACTGTTCGCCGACCCGCACGGTGTCGCGGTCCACCTGGTCGTCGACGCCGGCGACCGCGGCCGTCGCGCGCTGCCCGACTTCGTCGCCGTGGCCGACCTGATGGGGCTGCCGCTCCGCTCGGTGCTGGTCAACGCGGGCATCGGTGACGGCGCCGACGACGCGCTCGCGCAGGCCCGCGCGCTGATGCGGGAGGACCCCGCGGTCGCCGTCGCACCGGTTCCGCGGGAGGCGGCCGTCGATCGGCTCGCCCGGATCCGTCGAATCGACGTCGAACTGCCCCGACCGACCGGTCGGCCGCGCGGCTCGCAGGCGTTGACCGTCGCGCACGTCTCCGGCGAGGGACTCGACAGCGTCTTCGAGCTGTCCTGGATTCAGGGCCTGCCCGACCCCGACCGCCTGGAGCTGGGCCGGTCCGGTGACGATCTGCTCGTCACCGTGTCCGGGTTCCGGTACCCCGTACGGCTTCCGTCGGTGCTCAGGCGATGTGTGGTGGTCTCCGCGCAATGGCGCGACGGGGCGCTCGTCTTGCGTTTCCGACCCGACCCCGCGGTCTGGCCCGTGCGGCCGGACACCGGCGGGGCGTAGTGCAGGACACCAGTGTCCTGCGCCCTCCTGTCGGAGGGGCTGTCGGAGCCGAGTTGTCGGAGCCGCCGGTTAAGATCGGGCGCATGGACCCCGCCGCCTGAGTCACCTGCCGCCCGAGTCGTCTGCCGCCCGAGTCCGGCGATGTGGCATCGATCACCCGGGCGGTGTCCGGCCGTAGGGTAGCGTCGCCCAGACCGGTAGCGTCAGGTGTCCGCCCCGTGAATGTCCGGCCCGAACGGTCGGCCCGACTGATGAGGAATCGACTGACGATGAGCGAGAACCAGAGCGGTGGGAGCGCCGGCGATCCGGTGCAGGCCCTGTTGCTGGGCTTCGCCGATCAGATCGATCAACTGGCAGGCCTCATCGCAGGCGTCGGCGGTCCGACCTTCGGTGCGTCTCCGGTTCCCGAGTTGCTCGGCGAGGTCGGTTCGCTCATCAAAGAACTCGGCGACCTGTTGGCCCGGGTGATCGCCGCGTTCATCGCCGTCCTCGAGGCGATCGCGGAGATGCTGCGGTCCGAGCCCGGTGGCGAAGCGCAGTCGTCCACCCGGTTCCAGGCGATCACGGTCGACATCGCGCGTCCGGGCCGGTGAAGGGGAGCCGCGAGTGAGCAGTGAACTGACCATCGGGATCGACATCGGCGGCACCAGCGTGCGGGCGAGCGTCGTCGACGCCCAGGGCCGTCAACTCGACACACTGCGGACGGCGACCCCGCCGACCGCCGAATCGCTCGAGCACTGCCTGCAGCGGCTGGTGACCGAACTGCGCGACCGGTGGGCCGTGTCGGCCGTCGGCCTGGCCATCGCCGGGTTCTTGACGCCGGACCGGCAGACGGTCCGATACGCGCCCCACCTGGCTTGGCGGGAGACGCGCGTGCCCGAGCTCATGTCCGAACGGCTGGGTCTGCCGGTCTTCGCCGAGCACGACGCCAACTCGGCGGCCATCGCCGAGCTCCACTTCGGCGCCGCCGCGGGCGGGCACAACACCCTCGTACTGTCGATCGGCACCGGCATCGGCGCGGGCATGATCATGGACGGCACCATCTACCGGGGCAGTTTCGGCGTCGCACCCGAGTTCGGGCACCTCACGGTGGTGCCGAACGGGCGCCCGTGCAGCTGCGGCAAACGCGGCTGCTGGGAGCGCTACTGCAGTGGGACCGCCCTGGTGGACACCGCACTGGAGTACCTCGCCTCGCAGGACTATCCGCGGAGCGTGCTGGCCGCCGAGTCGGCGGCCGATCCGGGGTCGCTGACCGGCCGACGCGTCGCGGCGGCCGCCGCAGACGGGGATCCGGCGGCCTTGGCCGCCTACGAAGACATGGCACGCTGGCTCGGCTACGGTCTGGGCATGATCGCCGACGTCTTCGACCCCGACCTGATCGTGCTGGCCGGCGGCGTCGGCGCGGCCTCGGGCCTGTTCCTCGACGACGCCCGCGAGCACTACGCGTCGGCGATCACCGGCGCCGGCCATCGGCAGCTGGCGCGCATCCGCGGCACCCAGCTGGGTGAGGCCGCCGGGGTGATCGGCGCCGCGCAGGTGGCGCGCCAGGGGCTGGCCGCGATCGGCGACAGCGCCCAGTGAGGAGCGCACCGTGAGGAGCGCACTCGCCGGCGCCCGGCACCACAGACTTGTCGGAAGCGGTTTTCGACGATGCGCCGTTCTGGACGACGCACTGGGATTCTGAGCACGAGGGGCAGGAACGTACATGTGGTACTACCTTTTCAAATACATCTTCATGGGCCCCGGGCTGCGATTGATGGGCCGACCGCGCGTGGAGGGGCTGGAGAACATTCCGAAGTCCGGTGCCGCGCTGCTCGCGTCCAATCATCTGGCCGTCGTCGACAGCTTCTACCTGCCGCTGATGGTGCCGCGACGCATCTTCTTCCTCGCCAAGAGCGAGTACTTCACCGGTACCGGACTGAAGGGGCGCTTTCAGCGCTGGTTCTTCAGCGCCTCCGGACAGATTCCGATCGACCGGTCGGGGGCGACCGCGGCGGCCGGTGCGCTGCTCGCGGGCAAGCGCGTGCTGGAACAGGGACGCCTGCTCGGTCTGTACCCGGAGGGCACGCGGTCCCCGGACGGTCGCCTCTACAAGGGCAAGACCGGGCTCGCGCGGATGGCGCTCGAGACCGGTGTGCCGGTGATCCCGGTGGCGATGGTCGGCACCGATCGGATCAACCCGCCCGGCACGATCCTGCCCCGTCCCACCAAGATCGTCGTCCGCGTCGGTGAGCCGCTCGACTTCTCGCGCTACGAGGGCATGGCGGGCAACCGGTTCATCGAACGCGCGGTCACCGACGAGATCATGTATGCGCTGATGCGGTTGAGCGGTCAGCAGTACGTCGACGTCTACGCGGCGAGCTTGAAGAACGCCGACGGGACCGCCAAGCCCGCGGCGCCGAGCGTCCGCGGGGTCGACTCGGGCGACGCGGCCTGATCGGTCAGGGCCGGGCCGGCGACGTCGGCAGCGGATCGTCGTCGACGGTCTGAGGCCGGCCCGCTTGGACGGCGCCGTCCCGGTGGGGCAGCAGCCACAGGGCCAGCAGCAGCGCCAGCCCCCAGAGGGTGAACGAATTGCCGACCAGGTGCTGCCACAGTCCCCATCCGCGTTCGATCGGCGGCAGCAGCTGGAACGGGCCGACGGCGAAGAGCACCGTGCCCACGCCGGCGAGGGTGAAGTAGGTGATGCGCTGCGCGCGCCGCCTGGCCGTGAGGCCGATCGCCACGCAGCTCAGGACCGCGGGAATGCACCAGACCCAGTGGTGGGCCCAGGTGGTCGGTGAGACCAGCAGACCCCACACGGCGACGATGCAGGTGACCGTCAGCGCGTCGATGCGCCCGACGATCGGACCGGGCTTGAACGCCGCCGCCGGGCGGGCCCGCAGCGCGGCGGCGATCGCCAGGCCGGTGACCGCCAGGCTCGAGACGATCCAACAGATCTCGGCGGTGCTGCCCGCGTCGCCGAAGACGCGCAACCACGCCGCGTTCAGATTCTGATTGATGCGGCCCTCGGGCTGCCCGATGCGCGCGGTGTGGAACAGCGTGTCGGTCCAGTAGGTGCGGGAGTCGTCGGGCATCCAGAGCCAGCCGATCGCCGCGGCACCGACGAAGGTCGCCGCACCGGTCAGGAAGGCGCGGAAGCGGCGGGCCAGCAGGAAGATCCCCAGGAACACCAGCGGCGTCAGCTTGATTGCGGCGGCCAATCCGATGAGCACCCCCTGGGCCCGGCCCCGGCCCAGCCGCGGGACGAGGAAGACGTCGACCATGATCATCGCCATCAGCACCACGTTGATCTGGCCGAAGCCGAGCGTCATCCAGAACGGGTTGAACCAGATCGTCACGATCGACAGCGCGGTGGCGAGCGACCAGCGGTTGGCGGTGGAACCGAGGTCGAGCACGGTCAGCGACAGGTGTGTGACGAAGATCATCAGCAGCACCGTGACCACCGAGACGCCGATGCTCGCGACCGACAGGGGGATGGCGCCGAGCGGGGTGAAGAGGAGGGCGGCGAACGGCGGATACGTGAACGGCAGCCAGATGCCGTCGGTGGTGAAGGGCATCGAACCGTCGGCGTACAGGCTCAATCCCTGATGCCAGATCTGCCCGCCGAGCCGGTAGACGTCCATGTCGAAGCGGGTGCGGGTGGCGAAGCTCGAGGTGAAGGGCACGCCGACGATCTGCAGGACGGCCGAGGCGAGGAAGGCGACGGCGATCCCGATCCGCGTGGCGGGGCCCGGACGCCAGTCGCTCAGCCGCCGCTGGAATCGATCGAACGCAGGCGCGCCTGGGGCCTGCGGCGCGGGCCGCTGACCGCGTGGAGTGAGCATGACAGTCAGTATTCCTTGCCCCGGGTGGATAATGAGAACCCGTGCGCTACTTCTACGACACCGAATTCATCGAGGACGGAACGACGATCGAGCTGGTGTCGATCGGGGTGATCGGCGAGGACGGTCGCGAGTTCTACGCCGTGTCGACCGAGTTCGATCCCGCGAAGGCCGGCGACTGGGTGCGGTCCAACGTGCTCGACAAGCTGCCCTCCCCGGCCGACAAGGCGTGGCGGAGTCGCCGGGCCATCCGCGAGAGCCTGTTCGAATTCCTCACCGAGCCCGCCGATCGTGTCGAACTGTGGGCGTGGGTGGGCGCCTACGACCACGTCGTCCTCTGTCAGCTGTGGGGCTCGATGACCGAACTGCCCAGGGAGATGCCGAGATTCACCCGTGAACTCCGGCAGCACTGGGAGGCCGCCGGGCGTCCGGAGCTGCCGCCGGCGCCTGCCAACGCCCACGACGCGCTCGCCGACGCCCGGCACAACCTGGTGAAGTGGCGCGCCATCGAGGCGGTCCTGCACGCCCCGGCGCGGTAGCCGTCGGCGGGCCGGGTCCGCGCAGCGGGTCGAGCGCACCGCGGGCGGGTCGGTCAGGCTAGGCTGGTGCAGTGGTGAACTGGACCGTAGACGTGCCCATCAACGAGCTTCCGGAGCTGCCTCCGCTGCCGGGACATCTCGCCGAGGAGTTCGACGACATGCTCGCGCGTCCCGCGCTGCAGCAGCCGAACTGGCCGGAGGCGGAAGCGCACAAGATGCGGACGGTGCTCGAGAGCGTGCCGCCGATCTGCATGCCGTCCGAGGTCGAGACACTGGCCGATCAGCTCGCCGAGGTCGCCCACGGACGCGCGTTCATGCTGCAGGGCGGCGACTGCGCCGAGACCTTCGCGGCGAACACCGAGCCGCACATCAAGGGCAACATCCGCACCCTCCTGCAGATGGCCGTCGTGCTGACCTACGGCGCCAGCCTGCCGGTGGTGAAGGTCGCTCGCATCGCCGGGCAGTACGCCAAGCCGCGGTCGGCCGACACCGACGCGCTCGGTCTGCTGTCGTACCGCGGCGACATGGTCAACGGTCTGGAAGCCACCGAGGAGGCTCGCGTCCACGATCCGTCACGGCTGGTCCGCGCCTACGCGAACGCCGCCGCGGCGATGAACCTGGTGCGTGCGCTGACCGGCTCGGAGGCGCGCTTGGCGCATGTCCACAACTGGAACCGTGAGTTCGTCCGGACCTCGCCCGCGGGCGCCCGGTACGAGGCGCTCGCCGCCGAGATCGACCGCGGTCTGCGGTTCATGGACGCCTGCGGCGTGACCGACTCGAGCCTGGAGTCGGCGTCGATCTTCGCCTCGCACGAGGCGCTCGTCATGGACTACGAGCGGGCCATGCTGCGCCTGGCCGCCGACCCGCGCGGCGGCGCCGACAAGGTGCTCTACGACCTGTCGGCGCACTTCCTGTGGATCGGGGAGCGCACCCGTCAGCTCGACGGCGCGCACATCGCGCTCGCCAAGATGATCCACAACCCGATCGGGGTCAAGATCGGTCCGACCACCACCCCCGAGTTGGCCGTCGAGTACGTCGAGGCGCTCGACCCCGACAACCGTCCGGGGCGGCTCACCCTGGTCTCGCGGATGGGGAACGGGAAGGTCCGCGAGGTGCTCCCGGCGATCGTCCAGGCCGTGGAGCAGAGCGGGCACAAGGTCATCTGGCAGTGCGACCCGATGCACGGCAACACGCACACCGCGTCGACCGGCTTCAAGACCCGCCACTTCGACCGGGTGGTCGACGAGGTGCAGGGCTTCTTCGAGGTCCATCGCGCGCTGGGCAGCCATCCCGGCGGCATCCACATCGAACTCACCGGCGAGGACGTCACCGAATGCCTGGGCGGCGCCCAAGACATCTCGGATCTGGATCTGGAGGGCCGCTACGAGACGGCCTGCGATCCGCGGCTGAACACGCAGCAGTCGCTGGAGCTGGCGTTCCTGGTCGCGGAGATGCTCCGCGGGTAGGCGCGGCGGCTGACGCCTCGAGCGGCCCCCGCCTCTCTCACCCCTCGACCGATGCGAGTTCGGTCGCCGGGGTGTACTTCTCGCGGTGGATGTGCCGCGCGGACATCCGCCTGCGTCGGCACGCCTTGATGGCGCCGTCGACCATCGCGGGCGGGCCGCAGACGTAGGCGACGGCGCCGCGCAGGGTGGCGAAGTCGTCGGCGACGGCGTCGCCGACGTAACCCGGGCGGCCCACGCCGGTCTCGCGGCTGACACAGGGCTGGTACCGGAAGCCGGGATGCGCGACGCCGATCGACCGCCAGAAGTCGCTCTCATAGAGGTCGTCGGCATACCGCACGCCGTGGTAGAGGTGGACCTCTCGCTCGGGGTCGAGGGAGAGCGCTTCGAGCGCGATCGACTTCAACGGCGCCAGTCCGGTGCCGCCGGCGAGGAGGATCATCGGGCCGGTGGTCTCCAGGTCATGGACGAAATCGCCCCACGGGCCGCGCAGATCGACCCGGTCGCCGCTCGACAACGAGTCGAAGATCCAGCGGTCGGTCGCGGTTCCGCCCGCCACCCGTCGCACGTGGAACTCCAGCGTGGAGTCCGTCGACGGCGGATTGGCCATCGAGTAGGGCCGCGAGAGGCCGGCCCCCGGAACCGTGATCTCCATGTACTGCCCGGCGGAGAAGTCCAACGGCTCGGTCACGTCGACGAACACCGCCACGGTGTCCCGGGCGAGGGCGCGGATCTCGGAGACGGTGCCGGTCAGATCGCGGAGCCGATGGCGGGGCGCCGACGACTCGGTCGGCGCCTCGATGGTCACGTCCGAGTCGGGGGTCGACTGGCAGGCGAGCACATAGCCCTCGGCCTGCAGTTCGGGCGTCAGCACGTCGTCGTCCACGGTGGGCGCCGACACCGATCCGCAGGTGACCTTCACCCGGCAGGTGCCGCAGGTGCCCTGATTGCACGAGTTGGGCAGGTACACGTTGTTGCGGAGGAAGGCGTCGAGCAGCCGTTGATCGTCGGCGCACTCGACGCTCGCCGACACCGATCCGCTGACCTGCACGCGATGGCGTACGGACATGGCTCAGACCTCCCACTGCGTGTGCAGGGCGGTGGGCCCGCGGAAGCCCCACCCCCAGAACTCGACGTCGTCGGACACGGTGCGTTCGAGGTTCGGAATCGAGTCGAAGAGCTCCTCCAAGGCGATCCGGCACACGTTGTTGGCGAAGTAGATGCCCGCGCAGCCGTGCTCGCCGGCGCCGAAGGCCAGATGCGGCAGCGGCGGCCGGGAGAGGTCGTAGGCCGTCGGGGCGCCGTACTGGCCCGCATCGTGATTGGCCGACCCGTACGACAGGATGACCGCGGTGCCCGCCGGGAGGTGGACTCCGGCGACCTCGACGTCGCGCTTGGTCGTGCGCGCGGTCGCCGACCAGATCGGCGACGTCCAGCGCATGCCCTCGGCGATCGCCCGAGGGATCAGACCGGGTTCGTCGATCACCTGCTCCAACTGCTCGGGGCGGGTGAACAGTCCGGCGATCGTCGACGCCATCGCGTGCCCCGGCTCCTGCATCGCGCCGAGCAGGAAGACGTACAGGGTCGGATAGATGTAGTCGCGATCGCGGGTCTGTCCCGCGGGCATTCCGTCGTGCAGCCAGTGACTGATCGCCGAATCGTCCGGATGCGTGATCCAGTGGTCGATCTTGGGATCGAGGATCGCCTTGATCTCGGCCTTGGCCGCATCGCCTTCGGCGAACCGCTCGTGGTTGATGAACTCGCCGTCCTCGTCGACCGCGGCGTTGGTGAATGAGCTCGACAGCTTGTGGAACCAGTCGCGCAGGGTGTCGGCGTGCACGTCGGCCAGACCGAGCAGGTCGCCGAGCGCCCGCACCGAGACCGGTTCGCAGTACTGGCTGACCAGATCGGCGGCTCCGTCGTCCTCGAACATCTCGAGGTGCCTGCGGGCGATGGGCCGGACCAGGTCCTCGATCCAACGATCGACCTCGCGGGGCTGCAGCGCCGGATCGACCATCGAGCGCAGATCGGTGTGGATGTCGCCGTTGACGCCGATCACCGCGGGATGACCGAACGTGCGCCCGCCGGCCTTGGTGATCACGGCCTCGAAGTCGTCGCTGGTCGCGATGGTCCGACAGATGTCCGCGGTGCTCGCCACATACGATCCGAGGACCGGAACGTAGGCGAGCGGGTGTTCGGCGCGGAGCCGCTCGTAGATCGGATACGGATTGCGCTCGAGTTCAGCCATGGTGATCTCGTCCAACCAGGACACGGTGGTGGTCACGGGTACTCCTTCGACGATTTCCTGCCGAGCCGCCGTCGACGGCTCACTGATCGCTGCGATGCGATGGGTCCAGACGCTAACCGGCCGCACAGACGCACGGCGATACCGGAGACGCGGAGGCGATACCGGATGCGCGACCGGATGTGATCGACGACGCAATCGAGGGTCGATGTGAGATACAAATCAAAGGTGTCGCATGTCGGTCGCGCAGCGAGGTCGGCTGAATGCGACCAAGAGCGAGTCGGAAGCCGAGGCGATGGAGCACCAGGATCGAACCCAGGACCGGGAGACGGCACAGCAGGCGGTGGCGAACACCTATTTCCCGCACGAGCTGACGGTGCTGGGCGGCGACGAAACGGTCGGGCTGGAGATGGTGAGCGTCGATCTCGGGAGCGTGACGATCGGTCGCTTGTCGTGGGGGACCGACGTGGCGATCTCGTGCGACTACCCCGGGGCGTTCGAGGTGAACGTGCCGCTGAGCGGCCGACTGCACTCACGGTCGGCGGACGGGTCGGAGCTGGTCGCGGCGCCCGGCCGCGGCACGGTGTTCACGGCGGGCAGCGGAGCGGACATCACGACCTGGTCTGCAGACTGCGAGGTGCTCGGTGTGAAGCTGGACGCCGAGCACCTGGCCGCGGAGGCCGATGCGATCCGCAGGCGTCGCGTCCGGACGGGGCTGGCGCTGCCGCAGCAGATCGATGTGACGGCGGGGGCTGGGGCCGCGTGGCTGCAACTGGTGCACTCGCTGTCGAGTTCGATGTGCGGACCCGCGAGCCCGCCCCTCGATCCGCGGGTGGGCGCGCGGTTGGCGAGTGCGGTCGCGACGGCGCTGCTGGTGGCGCTCGACGATGCCGATGACGGTGCGGGCGGGCCCCTCACCCCGCGGATGGTGACCCGCGTGCTGGACGCGATCGAGGCGGACCCCGGCCATCCGTGGACGCTGGGGGAGATGGCCGCCCGGTCCGGCACGAGCATTCGCCGAGTGCAGGAGGGATTCGCCGAGTATCTGGGGACGACCCCGAGTCGCGCGCTGTCCGACATCCGACTGGAACGGGCGCGTGACGACCTCGCGGCCGGGGTCGGCACCGTCGCCGACATCGCGGCCCGATGGGGTTTCAGCAATCCCAGTCGCTTCGCGGCAGCGTTCCGACGGCGCTACGGCGTGACGCCGTCGCAGTTCCGACGCTGAGTCCGGGCGGATCAGGCCAGTGCGGTGCCGACGGCCCAGCCCACCGCGCCCAAGCCGGCGGCGACGGCGGCCACGATCGTCAACCAGACGACGGTCAGCAATCGACCGTTGGAGCGATCGAGTCCGGAGTCGAGCACATCGTCGGCCCCGTCCCACTCGGCCCCGTCCCACTCGGCCCCGTCCCACTCGGGCCCGTCGGTCTCGTCCCAGTCCTCCCTGTCCCAGTCCTCCCTGTCCCAGTCGGCTCCTCGGTCCCAGTCGTCGCCGTCGGGGTCGTCGTCCCCGCGGTGGTCGTACCAGTCGCCGTCTCGATCGTCGTCGTCCCGATCGGCGTCGCGGACCGACCGCGTCACCGGTCGCGCGATCGCCGAGGTCACCCGCGCGGACGCCTGCGACGGGGCGGGCACGGTGAAGGCGGGCAGGTCGAGGTCGTCGGCCGCGTCGAGGATCGCGTGCTGCATGTCGATGCCGTCGGCGAACCGGTGTCGGCGCTCGCGTTCGGTGGCGCGCAGGACGATCTCGTCGAACTGCGGCGGCACTCCCTCGATCAGGTCGCTGGGGGCGGGCACGTCGTAGGTCAGTCGCTGGTAGGCGAGCGCGAGCGGGGTCGAGCCGCGGAAGGGCTGGCGTCCGGTGAGGAGTTCGAACAGCAGGATGCCGGCGGAGTAGACGTCGCTGCGCGCATCGATGTCGGTGGAGTGGACCTGCTCGGGCGACAGGTACGCGGCGGTGCCGAGGATGACGCTGGCCGATGTGACGCCCGCTTCGGCGACGGCGCGAACGAGACCGAAGTCGGCGACCTTGATGTCGCCGGTGTCGGAGACGAGGACGTTCTCCGGTTTCACATCCCGGTGCACCAGACCCGCGCGGTGCGCAGTCCCCAGCCCGCCCAGCATGCCGATCGCCACCGACGCCACCGCGTGCGGCGGCATGGGGCCGCGCTCACGCAGCAGCTCGCGCAGGCTGCCGCCGCGGACCAGCTCCATCACCAGGAAGGCGATGTCGCCGTCGACGCTCTGGTCGTACACGGCGACCAGCCCCGGATGGCTCAGGCCGGCGACCGCGCGCGCCTCGAACTCGAACCGGCGCAGGAACAGTGGATCGCCGACGTAACGCGAGTCCATCACCTTGATGGCGACCCGACGATGCAGGCGGAGGTCGGTGCCGACGTAGACCGCTGACATGCCGCCGCGCGCGATCGGCGCATCGATTCGGTAGCGGCGCTCCAGTACCCGGTTCAGGAGGGGGTCGTCGGGGGTGGTCACGATGTTCGAATCTACCCGTACCCGGCCGGCGGGTCGGGTGGCGGCGTCGCCCGGCGTTTACGTGTGCGGGGCCCGCGCCGGGTACGCTTTGACCGTGGGTTCCCTTCCGCTTTCGATCGACATCCTTCCCGACGACGTTCCCGTGCTGGAGCTCGACCAGGCGGCCAAACGCCTCGGCGTCTCGGGCAACCGGCTGCGCACGCTGATCCGCGAGCACAACCTGCTCGCCGCCTCGCGTGCCGGCACCCCGGTGATCCCCGAGGCGTTCTTCGGCGAGGCCGGGCTGGCCAAGCATTTCGAAGGGCTGGTCACGATTCTGCTCGACGGCGGCTACACCCGCGACGAGGCGATGGAGTGGCTGTTCACCGAGCAGGAGGATCTGGGACTGCGGCCGGCCGACGCGCTGCACACCCACTCGGCGCGAGAAGTGATCCGCCGCGCGCAGGCACAGGCCTTCTGACCCTCACCACCGCCTGACCCTCACCACCGCGTGATCGGTCGCCCGCTCAGGGCGAGCGTCGCGTGACCGAGCCGCCGACGCCGAGGGACCACGGCGCGGCGGGCGAAGACGTCGTGGTCGAGTCGTTCGATCTCGGTGAGGATGGCGCTGTAGGAGCGGGCCGCGGCGCTGATCGCCGGGCGCGTGCGGCGCGGCAGCGCGTCGATCGCCGCCGAGGTGCGGCGGTACTGATCGCGGTTGACGGCGATCAGGTGCGCGACCGCGTGCCGCAGCGGTTCGCCCGCGCGGCGCCGCGCGGCGTCGGCCATCAGCGTCTGTTCGTCGACGCCGAACGCCGCGAGATGGTCGGCGGGCAGGTAGATGCGGTCGCGGGCGGCGTCCTCGCCGACGTCGCGCAGGAAGTTGGTCAGCTGGAAGGCCTCGCCCAGCAGGGCGGCGCCCGCCGCGGTGGCCTCGTCGCCGACGTCCGCGCCGAGGATCGGCAGCAGTTGCAGCCCGATCACCGCCGCCGACCCGTACGTGTACTCGGCGAGCTCCTCGAACGAGGCGTACCGGTTCCGGAAGCTCGGATGTCCGGGCAGGTCCATCCGCATCGACCGGCCGAAGGCGGCGAAGGTGTCGGTCGGGATGCCGAACCGGTGGACGGTGTCGGCCAGGGCCGCGAGGACGTCGGCGGTGTCGGGGTCGACCGCCGGCGGCGCGGCGCCGGCGAGTGCGGCGGACAGACCGGCTTCGAGGACGTCGAGGCGGGCCGATTGGACCGCCGGGGTGCCCGGCTCGTCGACCACGTCGTCGGCCATCCGCGCGTACGCGTACAGGGCGAAGACCCCGCGACGTCCGGCGGCGGGCAGCAGCCGGGACGCCAGATAATAGGTGCGCCCGGCCGCGCGGGTGACGTGCTGAGCGAGCCGATAGCCGCGGGCGGCGTCGGCGGCCGCGAGGTCAGCCATGGATCAGGAGCGAGCCGAAACGCCGCAGGCGCAGGGGATCGCGTCGGCGCAGGGAGACCGCGGCCAGGGTCGCGAAGGCGAGCGCCATCAGCGTCTCCAGGGGCTTGTAGAACAGGATCGAGTCGTCGGGCTGGAACACGATCAGATAGAAGGTGCTGACGCCGACGACGATCTGTCGGACCCACATCGGGAGGGTGAAGGCCACCACCACGCACGCGACCCAGGTGTAGTACCAGGGCAGGGTCGACGGCTCCAGCAGCAGCAGGGCCAGCATCGCCCACGCCATGCCCGCCATCGCCGACCGTTCGTCGTGACGCGATCGCCACCACAACCAGACCAGGATGATCGCCAGTGCGACGCTGCCGATGGCGCGGGTCACCACCAGCACCTCCTGCAGGTTCCAGATGGTCCACGGCGCTGCGACGTAGGTGACGATGTGCCCGATGAAGATCGGGATGGTGAACGGGTTGATGATCCGGGAGGCGTACGAGAGGCCGTTCAGCCAGCCGACGCCCAGTCCGAGGATCAGCGTGAACGCCCCGAACACCGCGGCCGGGACCGCGGCGGTGGCGGCGAAGACCCCGGCACGGTCGCGCCAGGTGATCGCCGGTCCCGTCCGGTCCGGGTCGGCCAGTCGACGTTTGCGCAGGTGATCGAGCCAGATCCACACCACGAACGGAATCGCGATGCCCGCGGTGATCTTCACCGAGATCGCCAACCCCAGGGTGAGCAGCCCCGGCAGGTGTCGGCCCTGCAGCACCAGCGCCACCCCGGCGGCCAGGAAGCCCATCATCAGCAGTTCCAGGTGCGGGCCGCCGACCAGGTGAATCAACAGCATCGGGTTCACCAGCACCAGCCACAGGCCCAGGCGCCGGCTCGCGCCGAAATGCGCGGCGATCCGCGGGACCGCCCACATGGTCAGCAGCAGTCCCGGCAGCAGCGCGACCCGGATCAGGAAGATCCCGGCGAAGACGTTGTCGCCGGTGATCCCGACGATCCCGCGCAGCAGGAGCATGAACCCCGGGCTGTAGGGCGAGGTGGTCGGCGCCCAGATCTGGGCCATCGAATCCACGATGGGGCCCGGGTGATGCGCCGGACCGTCCGTGTACGGATCGAAGCCCTCCATCAGGACGGTCGCCTGACCGAGGTAGGCGTAGACGTCGCGACTGAAGGTCGGGACGGCCACCATCAGGGGCACGGTCCACGCGCCGATGGTGCCCATCGTGGCCCGCAGGCTCATCCGCTGCGGTTCGCGGCCGATCCGGACCCACGCCAGCACCATCAGCGCCGCCCCGGTCCAGAACGCGAAGCCCGACAGCGTCTTGCCGTGGCCGTAGGTCATCGGCTCCAGGCCGAGATCTGCCAGGGTCGAGTCGTTGCGGGGCACGTCTGAGAGCCCGTAGCTGCCCGCGGTCACCAGCAGGGCGCCGAGCAAGCCCATCAGCGCATCGGGATATCGACGCATCCAGTCGGTCATCGGCACCTATCCCTTCCGACGGTGACGCAGGTGGTCGTCGACCCGTGCCGCGGCGAGGCCGCCGGAGACGAGCACCGGTGGGATGCCGACGCCGGGGACGGTGGCACTGCCGCCGAGGGCGAGGTTCGGCACGCCGGGCCACACGTTCGGGGTGCGCAGCGGCCCGGTCTGGCTCACCGTGTGCGCTGCCGAGAACGGGGTGCCCGCGGGCAGCCCGGCCCGCAGCCAGGTGCCGGGATGGTCGATGCGCAGCACCCGCATCGACGCCAGACCGTGATGGCGGCGGCCGTCCAGCTCGGCGAGGAACTCCGCGACGTACGGCTCGGCCAGGACCTCCCAGTCCAGCTGCGCGGACTGCAGGTTCGGGGTCGGCGCCAGCACCGACACCGACTCGTGGCCGTCGACGACGAAGGTGTCCGGGTCGGTGACCGCCGGCCGGGTCAGCAGGAACGAGCCGTCGGACATGAGCCGGCCCGGGGTGCCGGTGAGCTCGGCGAAGGTCTGCGTCCACGCCGCGCCGAAGTCGAGGGTGTGATGACCGGCCCGCCAGCCGGCCGCGACCTCGGCCGGGACGAGCCCGTGCACGACCACCGCGCTGGGCGAGTAACGCAAGCGAGGCCGTCTGCCCGATGCGCCGAGCAGATCCGCGACGGTGTCGCGCTCGAGGGTCGCGACGACGGCGTCGGCCGCCAGCCGGTGCGAGTCGACGATGACGCCGGAGACCGTGCCGTCGACGCGGCGCAGGATGCGATCGACGCGGGCCCCGTACTCGACGGCGACTCCGGCGTCGGTGAGGGCGGCGGCGAGCACCTCGCCGATCCGGCCCATGCCGCCTGCCGGGGCCGACAGCCCGCGGCCGATGTCCATGTCGGCGATGATCGCGTAGATCGCCCGCGCACGATGCGGCGGAACCCCGGCGTAGAGGGCCTGGAAAGTGAAGGCGCGCTGCAGGCGCGGATCGGTGATGAAACGACCGACCGCGCCGGTCAGTCCGCGGAGGGCACCGAGGCCGACGAGCAGCCGGGCGGCGCGACGGGTCGGCGCACCGGCCAGGTCGCCGAGACCGTCGTAGTTGCGGTCGATGAAGACCTCGTACTCGGCGTCGTACACCTGCCGCAGCCAGGTCAGCAGCTCTCGGGTGCCCGCGGCGGCGACGGGACCGAACACCTGCTCGACGGCGGCGGGGATCGCGTGCGGATCCCGGGGGATCGACAGCGACGAGCCGTCCGCATAGTTCATGACGTACCCGGGGTCGACGTTCTTCAGAGCCAGCCGCGAGCGGGCCTCGTCGCGGGGGACGCCGAGTACTTCGAGTGCGTCGACGATCAGTTCGGGCATGGTGAGAACCGTTGCGCCGGTGTCGAATCGGTGACCGTCGATGGTCTCGGTGCGGACCAGCCCGCCGGGACCGGACTCCGCTTCGAGCACGGTGACCTCGTGCCCGGCCGCACGCAGGTGGGCCGCCGCGGTCAGGCCCGACAGGCCCGCCCCGATGACGATGACGTGGGAGGTCATCGGCTCACCGCTGCCGATGGGTGATGCGGCGGCCGAGCTGCGCCAGATCGGCGCGGGCCCGGTCGGTGACGTCGAGGGCGTCGATCCCGCGCAGCGCCGACTCCAGCCGGTCGTCGATCTGCGCTTCGACGGCGGCCAGGGCGCCGGACTCGGTCAGCACTGCCCGCGCCGCCGCGAGCTCGTCGGCGGTCAGCTCGCGACCGATGCTCGACCGCAGCACGTGCTGCCCGGCGCGGGTGGCGCGCTGCAGTCCCTCGGCCAGCAGTGCCGTCCGCTTCCCCTCGACGAGATCGTCGCCGGAGGGCTTGCCGGTCTGCGCCGGATCGCCGAAGACACCGAGGACGTCGTCGCGCAGCTGAAAGGCGACCCCGAGATCGATGCCGATGCCGTGCAGGCGCCCGGACAGCTCGTCGTCGGCGCCGGCCAGCGCGGCGCCGAGCTGAAGCGGGCGGGCGACCGTGTACGCCGCGGTCTTGTACTCCATCACGCGGTAGGCGGCGACGATCGACTCGTCGCCTGCGGACTCGTTGGTGATGTCGAGGAGCTGACCGCCCAGCACCTCGGTCCGCATCTGCGACCACACCTGCGCGACCGGCCGCGGCAGCGGCCGCTGGTCGGCCCAGTCGGCGGTCGGGGCGAGACCGTGGACCAGATCGTCGGCCCAGGCCAGGGCGAGATCGCCGAGCAGGATGGCGGCGCCGACCCCGAAATGCGCGGGGTCGCCGGTGAAGCCGCGTGCGGCGTGGGAGGCCTCGAATCGACGGTGGGCGGTCGGTCGGCCGCGGCGGGTGTCGGAGCGGTCGAGGATGTCGTCGTGGATCAGCGCGCACGCCTGGATCAGTTCGATGGCCGCGCCGACCCGCAGCACCAACGACTCCTCGTCGGAGTCGGTGGCATCTGAGTCGGTGGCATCGGAGTCGGCGCCGTCCGGGTCGACCCCGTCCGGGTCTGCATCCGGGCGCCCGCACTGCCAGCCGGCGAACACGAACAGCGGCCGGACCCGCTTGCCCCCGGTGAGCACGAAGTCGGTGAGCACCTCACCGGCTTCGGCGACGACCGGATAGATGTCGGCGAGCGTCGCTCGGTTGGCTGCGAAGTACTTCGCCAGCACCTCGTCGACTGCCGCGGGCACCGCCGCAATGTTGACCACGACAGGCAACGTTACCGGTCGCAGACGGCCGCACCGACCGGGCGCGGGCGCCGCGGTGACCGGCGGCACAGGCCGGGCGGCGGTGGCGCCGAGCCCCGGCCCGGCGTCCGTATGATGGAGCAGGTGACCGATCCGATCCTTACCGGCCCCGATGTCCGCGCTCACGCTGGACAGTCGGTGGTCGAGCGTCTGGCCGACCCCCACTCGGGGCCGGTGCCGTTCTCCGTCGAGTTCTTCCCCCCGCGAAACGCCGAGGAGGAAGGTCGTCTGTGGCGCGCGGTCCGGATCTTCGAACGAATGAACCCCGCGTTCGCGTCGATGACCTACGGCGCGGGCGGGTCGACGCGCGATCGCACCGTCCGGATCGCCGGGCAGATGGCCACGGAGACCACCCTGCTGACGGTGGCGCACCTGACCGCGGTCAACCACAGCATCGACGAGCTGCGCGGGCTGGTCGGCGCCTATGCCGACAAGGGCATCGTGAATCTGCTGGCGCTGCGCGGCGACCCGCCCGGCGATCCGCTGGGCGAGTGGATCAAGCACCCGGCCGGCGTCTCCTACGCCGAGCAGCTCGTCCGGTTGATCGCCGAGCTCGGTGACTTCCACGTCGGCGTCGCATCCTTCCCCGAGGGGCATCATCGGGCGCCGAACCTGGCGGCCGACACCGGCAACTTGGTCCGCAAACTCCGGGCGGGCGCCGAGTACTCGGTGACGCAGATGTTCTTCGACGTCGACGACTACCTCCGGCTCCGTGACCGACTGGTCGCCGCCGACCCGGAGCAGGGCGCGAAACCGCTGATCCCGGGGATGATGCCGATCACCTCCCTGGCGTCGGCGCGCCGGATGACCGAGCTGTCGGGCAGCAAGATCCCGCCGGCCATCGAGGAGCGCCTGGCCCGCGCGGCAGGCGACGGCCCCCAGGAAGATCGTGCGGCCGTCCGCGAGGTCGGCATCGACCTGTGCGCCGAGGCGTCCCTGCGGCTGATCTCCGAGGGCGTGCCGTGCCTGCACTTCTGCACGCTGAACTTCGCCAAGGCCACCAGCGAGGTGCTCGAGCGCATCGGCATCGACACCCGCGGCGCACTCGCCGGGGTCTGAGCGCCGGGGTCTGGCCGCGCCCGGTCAGACCGGCTTGCGGTCGGACGCGGGCTTCTCGCCGGGCACCTCGTCCCGGTCGGCGGCGCCCGCGGTCCGGTCGCGCAGCCTGCGCAGCGC
Organism: Gordonia aichiensis; assembly: GCF_039946255.1. GTDB lineage: Bacteria > Actinomycetota > Actinomycetes > Mycobacteriales > Mycobacteriaceae > Gordonia > Gordonia aichiensis_A. The sequence goes on from NZ_JBCDWL010000009.1 coordinate 67,585, forward strand.
GGCGGGCCGGAGGGTCGAGCCGGTGGTCGCGCCCGGTCGCGGGGTGCGGTCGCGACTCTGGTACGCCGCGTACACGACCATCGCCACCACGATCGCGCACAGCAGCGCCATGAACCAGCTCCAGCTGGGCACCGCCGCGGTCGCGGGGTCCGGATACTCGGAGTCGGCCTGCAGATCGACGTTCTGACCGGGCTGCGGAGTCCAGACGACCGTGTTCGAGCCGAGCTGACGACCGTTGGTCGCGACCACGTCGCCGCCGAAGGTGATGGTGATCTCGAAGTAGGTCGATTCCGCCTCGACGCCGGTCAACGACGTCGAGCCGCGGAACCGGACGATGTCGCCGCTGCGCGTCGACTTGAAGTCGACCGTCGCGCCGGGGTCGGGCAGCGCGGCCGCGATGATGTCGCCGAGCTGGTTGAACTGGCCTGCAGACAATCGGTCGAAGGTCAGCTCCGCGCCGACCTTGCCCGCGGGCGACTGGGCGGGTGAGCCGCCGCTGCGTGGGGCGGGGGAGGCGGGCGGCGTCGAGGTCTGGTCGGCGGCCGGGTAGTCGGCCGTCCAGACCTGGTTGCCGAGCGAGGCCGGGATGTCGAACGCGGGCTTCTGCGGATGCAGTTCGGGCGAGGTCGCGACGATCACGGTGCCCGAGAACTGGTCGCCGACGGTCGTCGACTTGGTCAGGCAACCGCTGAGCAGGGGGATCAACGACAGCAGTCCGACAAGAGCGAGCAGGGGAGCGCGGCGGATCGAGGTCACCGACTCATCGTGCCAGACGAGGAGCGTCGCGACGGCGGTGCGGCCGCGGTGCGTCGGAAGTCCGCGGTGCGGTGAATCGAGAGCGGGTGGCCGCCGATTCAGGTGGCGCGGGGCGGCGGCAGCGGGAGCCCGCGGCCCAGGAAGGCGAAGGGGCGGGCGTCGCCGACGAAGGTGAAGTCTCGCAGCACGTCGCCGAAGCCGAGCCGCCGATACAGGCTCCACGCGCGATTGTCCTCACCGCGCACCTCGGGCGTCGACAGCAGGACCTTGGCCTCGGTGCGGTCGGCGAGCAATGCGGTGAGCAGTCGTTCGCCGACGCCCCGGCCCTGGCCGACGGGGTGCACGTGCAGTTCGGTGAGCTCGAAGTAGTCGCGCGTGAACTCGCGGGCCTCGCTCGCGGGAACGCCTGCCCGCAGCAGCCCCGCGTAGAGCTGGCGGTTCCACCACTGGTCCGGTGCGCCCCGGTAGCCGTAGGCCACCCCGATCAGCACCTCGCGGTCGGACGCCGCCAGCGGTGTGCGCACGCGCAGCGGGGTATAGGTGGGGCGCAGCGAATCCAATGCCGACAGCGTGGTGAACGCGCCGTAGGCGGCCCAGCCGGGCCGAGCGATGTGGTCTCGCCACAGCGGTGTCCGGCCGGCCTCGCTGCCGCGCGGATAGTGCATCGCGGTGATGTAGACGTGCACGGCCGGGTCGAGCCACAGATGAGACAGTTCGGCGGGCAGCGCGCTGATCCGCACCGGAGCCGAGGTCAGATGTGACAGCATCGCCAGTCCTTTCCTCCGGTGTCGCGGTACAGCCTTTGGGAGGATAACCGCACTTGTCGCCGCGGCTGCATCCGGCTACGATAAATCATCGAACTGATGTTCGCATCAGGCCGATGGAACCGGTGGCCCGGCGATGGGGAAGACATCGCCGGGCCACCGTCGTTCGCATCGGGTGCGGGGCCGATGTCGTACCCCTCTGTCATGGTCGTGTCAAACGCCTCGGGGCGCTCGGGGCGACGACGGAAGGGGAGTTGCGGTGCGAGGACGACAGGTCACCGGTCGGCGATCCACCGAACGGCATCTCTCGGTCGCGGCTGCTCGCTCGCGTGGCACCGAAGCCGATCCGCGTCTGGTCAACCGCGGTCGCGGCCTGCTCGAGCGTGCCGAGCAGCTCTTCGACCAGGCCGCGACCGTCGGCGACGACGAAGCCGAACGCTTCCGGCTGCTCTACCTCGCGGCCATTCGTGCGGCCGGGGCGGTGCTGGAGGTCTGCGAGCCGGCCCGGCGTCGTCGCGGTGCGGCCGACGCCTGGAGTCGGGTGAAGGCGTACGCGCCGCAGTGCGCCGAACTCGCCGAGTACTTCGGCGGACTGTCGACGATGCGGGCACACGTCGAGGCGGGGCTGGTCAGGTCCATCGACCCGACGCTCTGTGCGCGGGTCGAGCGACGTGCCGTCGAGTTCCTCGACGTCGCAGATTCGACGCTCCTGGCCTACGAGCAGGGCAAGTGCGGTGCCCGGCCGGGTGCCGTGCGCGGAACTGTGGCGTGATTGTCAACGCATAGTCGCGCAATAGTGGTAGTGCGGCGCCCGGGCTCGTATCATGGTCGGTAGGGGCTGAGAACCGACAACTCACCCATGACCAGTAAGGGAGGAGCGGTGCCGCTTTCCGAGCACGAGCAGCGCATGCTCGATGAGATAGAGAGCGCTCTCTACGCCGAAGACCCGAAGTTCGCGTCGAGTGTGACCCGTCACCGGGTTCGCTTGCCGAACGCGCGTCGTCGGATCGTGGTCGCGCTCGGTGTATTGGCTGGACTCGCTTTGCTGGTCGGCGGATTGATGGTCGACCTCGAGGTCGGCGGACTCAAGATCTTGAGCTTCGTTGGATTTCTAGTGATGTTCGGCGCCGCCGTCTACGGACTCGTGGGCGGACGCGGTGGGGCGCCCGGACCGGTCTCCGGTCAGGCGCCGAAGAAGGGCAAGTCTGGAGCTGCGGGCGGTCACGGCTCGCTGAGCCAGCGGATGGAACACCGATTCAATCGTCGATTCGAGGGAGGAGATCGCGACTTGTGAGTCGCGGTCGGCGGGTGCGTCAGCGCTCGTGACTCCCGTCTAGGGATCTCTGATGAGGCGGGGTCGCCACTTCCGAAAGGAAGCGGCGACCCCGCCTTTCGTCGTCGGTCGGGCCGCCGATCCCCACTTCGCCCCACGCCGATTCCCACTTCGCCCCACGCCGGTCCCCACTTCACCCCACAACCGGCTCGACAGCCGTGAATCGCCCTTGAAATGCGGTCACAACTAGCACTTCTGTATGTTTCTGCCACTTTGGACACGCGGTGCCTGCGCGCCGATTCCTGAGAGTTGCATGAAACGTCAAGCCTTTGACCTGCGGATATCGCTTGGCAGTCCACCGTGGTGGGGATTGTTGGGTGGAAAGTGGTGGAAAGTGGGGTACTGTGGGCATCACTGGGTGACGGGGGGTCGAAACCGCTGATCCTGGGAGGGTGAGGAGGCATCGACGTGGCTCGTTTCGTCGGTACCTACACGCCCAAGCTCGACGACAAGGGGCGGCTCACGCTGCCTGCGAAGTTTCGCGACGCATTGGCAGGAGGGGTCATGGTCACACGTAGCCAGGACCGGAGCCTGTCGGTGTACCGCGCCGAGGAGTTCGACGCCATCGCAGAGAAGGCGGTGACGGCGTCGCGCAACGACCCGGAGGCCCGCGCCTTTCTGCGGTACTTCTTCGCAGGCGCGGACGAACAGCGGCTCGACGGTCAGGGGCGAGTGAACCTCTCGGCCGAGCATCGCGACTACGCAGGTCTGACGAAGGAATGCGTGGTCATCGGCTCGTACGACCACCTGGAGATCTGGGACGCGCAGAGTTGGCGCGACTACCAGGCCCAGCACGAGGAGGCGTTCTCGTCTGCGGGATCGTCGGCCCTCGACACGATCCTCTGACGGGGTCGGCATCACACGTGAATTGAACATCGGAGATCACGGCCGCTGCGGTGAGTCGAGGCCTCGGTCCGATCGGCCCTGACGTACTTCCCCAACGTCAGGTCTGCTCGGGCGGGGACCCCGTCTCATCGCAGTCTTCATCACCGGCGATGCGCGTGATCTTCACAGGTTCGGCATCGAGGGCCGCCGGGAGGTCCTCACGGCACGGTCTACTCACGGCAGGAGGGTGCAGGTGAACGCATCGCAGCAGGGCGAGCACGGGCACATTCCCGTGATGGCCGATCGCATGTTCGCGCTGCTGCAGCCGGCCCTCACGCGAGTCGCGGACGACGGCACGGACGCGGTGATGGTCGACGGCACGCTCGGTGCGGGCGGCCACAGCGAGTACTTCCTCGACCGGCTTCCGGGCCTGCGCGTGCTCGCGATCGACCGTGACACCGCGGCGCTGGAGTCCGCGGCGGAGCGCCTCGCACGGTTCGGCGACCGGATCGAGTTCCACCATCACCGGTACGACGAGATCGGCGCCGTGGTCGAGGCCGCGGGACGACGGACCGTCGACGGGGTCCTCCTCGATCTCGGCGTGTCGTCGATGCAACTGGACCAGGCCGAGCGGGGATTCGCCTACGCCGTCGACGCGCCCCTGGACATGCGGATGAACGCCGACGACGATCTCACCGCGGCGGACGTCCTCAACACCTACGATCACGGTGCGCTGGCACGGGTGCTCAGCGAGTACGGCGAGGAGCGCTTCGCGGGCAAGATCGCCTCCGCGGTCCTGCGCGAACGCGCGAAGGAACCGTTCACCACCAGCGGCCGCCTCGTGGAACTGCTGTACGCGACGATCCCCGCCGCGACCCGTCGCACCGGCGGTCATCCGGCCAAGCGGACCTTTCAGGCGCTTCGGATCGAGGTCAACCACGAGCTGGACTCGCTGCGCGCGGTGATCCCGGCCTCCCTCGACGTGCTCGCGGTCGGTGGACGACTGGCCGTGATGAGCTATCAATCGCTCGAGGACCGCATCGTCAAGCGAGACTTCGCCCGCGCCGTCGCCAACACGACGCCGGCCGGCCTGCCGATGGACCTGCCCGGGACGGCGCCCCGGTTCTCGCTCATCACTCGCGGCGCCGAGCAGGCCGATGCCGCTGAACGCGAAGCGAATCCGCGGTCGGCGCCGGTTCGGATCCGTGCCATTGAACGCATCGCCGCCGACGATCCGGACGACGGCGGCACCTCGGGAGGAAGGGAGAGGCCGTGACGCTGACCGACACTCGCACCGCCACCGGTGCGCGCGAGAACTCCACTCGACCGCGCCGCGCGGGAGTCGCGGCCGGTGAACGGGCGTCACGGTCGAAGGCTGCGCAGCGTGCGCTCGACCGCCGCAGTCGGCGTGAGCGAACGGGCGGGAAGCTCCCGCTGACCGGCCGGCGGATCGTCGGCATGCCGATGGTGGTCCCGGTGCTGATGCTCGTGCTCGGCGCGCTGGCCCTGACCCTGTTCCTGACGACGAAGTCGGCGCAGGACTCGTACGCGATCAATGCCCTGCGTAAGCAGAATCAGGAACTCCTGGCCCGTGCCAGCGCTCTCAAGGCCGACGTCGACGCCGGCGATCAGGCGCCGGCGCTGGCCAAGGCGGCCGCTCGGCAGGGGATGGTTCCGGCCCTCGACTCGGCAGAGATCGTGGTCGGCGCCGACGGCAAGGGGCGCCTGCGCGGCACCCCGACCGCCGCGACCGGCAAGGCGCTGCCCGATCTGAACCCCGAACCCGACCCGGTCGAGAAGATCGACAAGAACAAGGTCGACGACTCGGTGGGCCTGGGCGGTGACGGCGGCACGGATCAGCAGTCGTCGGCGGCGCCCAGTTCGGCGCCGAACCCGGCCCCGCGGCCGGCGCCGAACCCGACGCCGTCCACGGTGCGGGTCCCGGCCGGTCCGCTGCCCGGGACGTCGGTGCGTCCTGACAACCGGACCCGCGTGAGCGTGACGACGAATGTCGCGCCGCCGCCCGCCACGCCGCGACCCAATACCGCACCCGCGCGTTGATGCGGGGGACAATCGGTTGATCATGACCCGAACTGCTTCCCCGCGCCCGACCGGTCGGAGGCCGGATGGACCGGCACTCGGCGGACGCAACCGCGCGGCCTCGCCGCCACCCCGACCGCCTCGGCGTTCCGGCGGCGGAGGGGACGACGGGCCGTCGCCGTTCATCGTGCGGCAGCGCGTCCTGTGGGCGATCCTGCTGTCGTTCGTGCTGGTGATCTCCGGCCGGATGCTCTACGTCCACGTGATCGCTGCGGACTCGATCGCGGCCCAGGCCGCCCAGCAGCGGTCGGTCACCGACATCCTGCCCGCGGTCCGCGGCAGCATCGTCGATCGCAACGGCAGGCTGCTGGCGCACACCGACGACGCGCGAGCGCTGACCTTCCAACCCAAGGCAGTGCGCAAGCAGATCGCCGAGGCGCACCGGCAGGATCCGGCGGTTCCCGGGGTCGACGTCCGGCTCAAGCAGATCGCCGACGGCGTGTCGTCCGCGCTCGGCGGCAGCATCGCGTCGGCGGACCTGCTGGCGCAGCTCAAGTCCGACAAGGACTTCGTCTACCTGGCCCGACTGGTGTCGTTGGACGTGACGAAGAAGATCCAGGACGAGTTCCCCGAGGTCGGCGCCGAGCGGCAGAGCAACCGCCTCTATCCGGGCGGGTCGCTGGCGGCCAACCTGGTCGGCGACGTCAACTTCGACGGCAACGGGCTGATCGGGCTGGAATCGTCGCTCGACTCGGTCCTGGCGGGCACCAACGGGACCGAGACCTTCGACCGGGGGCGCGACGGCGCGGTGATCCCGGGCAGCAAGCGCAACGTGCATCCGGCGGTGGACGGCAAGACCGTGCACCTGACCATCGACTCGGATCTGCAGTGGTTCGTCCAGAGCCAGGTGAATCTCGCCAAGCAGCGATCGGGCGCCCACAACGTCTCGGCGGTCGTGCTCGACGCCAAGACCGCCGAAGTGCTCGCCATGGCGAACGACAACACCTTCGACCCGTCGCGGCCCCTGTCCGAACAGACCAAGGCCGACCTCGGCAACCGATCGGTCACCTCGCCCTTCGAGCCGGGGTCGGTCAACAAGCTCGTGACCGCTTCGGCGGCGATCGAGTACGGCGTCACCAATCCCGACGAGGTCCACCAGGTGCCCGGATCCATCCGGATGTCGGGCATCACGGTCAACGACGCGTGGGCGCACGGCACCGCCCCGTTCACCACCACGGGCATCTTCGGCAAGTCGTCGAACGTCGGGACCCTGATGCTGGCGCAGAAGGTCGGGGAGGAACGGTTCGCCGACATGCTGTCCCGGTTCGGGTTGGGGCAGCGCACCGGCGTCGGCCTGCCCGGCGAGAGCCCCGGAGCGGTGCCCGCGCTGAGCCAGTGGTCGGGCGGCTCGTTCGCCAACCTGCCGATCGGGCAGGGCCTGTCGACGACGCTGCTGCAGATGACCGGCATGTATCAGGCGATCGCCAACGACGGCGTGCGCATTCAGCCGCGGATCATCGCCTCCGACGACGACGAGGAGGCGGGGGTGCCCGCACCCGAGTCGGTGCGGGTGGTGAGCCCCCGGACGGCGAAGACCGTGCGGGACATGTTCCGCGCCGTGATGCAGAAGGACCCGAACGGGGTGCAGAGCGGCACCGGCTACTCCGGCGCCATCCCCGGCTACCAGACCTCGGGCAAGACCGGTACCGCCCAGCAGGTCGATCCGGCGTGCAACTGCTACTCGCGGTCCAGCTACAACATCACGTTCGCCGGGATCGCCCCCGCCGACGATCCGCGGTTCGTGATCGGCGTGATGATGGACAATCCGGTGCGCAGTTCGGACGGCGGCGGCGGACAGTCGGCGGCCCCGCTGTTCGGCACCATCGGCTCATGGCTGCTGCGGCACGATCAGGTGCCCTTCTCGGCCGAACCCGCCCCGCGCCTGCGACTGGAGGCGTGAGCGGCACGGAATCCACGGTAGATTCATGTGTCGTCGCGAACGCGAACCGGCGCCCGAACGGGCCCGCGGCGCCGACGACACGACCGCGGCCGACTGTGAACGGGCGCAACAACGACATCGAGGCGGAGGTCAGAGGGTAGTGGTGGAGCCGCGAGCCGGTGAGGGCAGCAGCGGGCCGATTCGGCCCGAGCACAATCGACCGGTGGCACTGGGGGTGCTGGCGCAGCAGTCGGGACTGCGACTCGACGGCGCCGACGTCGAGGTGTCGGGAGCGACGCTGCGCGCCCAGGACGCGGGAGCGGGCTACCTGTTCGCCGCGCTGCCCGGCGACCGGACCCACGGCGCCCGCTACGCAGCGCAGGCGCAAGCCGCCGGCGCCGCCGCGGTGCTGACCGACTCCGCCGGACTGGAACTGGTCCGCGGTGCGGGACTGGAGCTGCCGGTGCTGGTCCATGAGCAGCCGCGGACCGTCCTGGGCGAGGTCTCGTCGCGGATCTACGGCGATCCGTCGGCGAAGCTGACGTTGATCGGGATCACCGGCACCTCCGGAAAGACCACGACCTCGTACCTGGCCGAAGCCGCGCTCCGCGCAGCCGGACGGGTGGTGGGACTGGTCGGCACCGTCGAGATCCGCATCGACGGCACCGTGGTGCCGAGCACGCTGACGACCCCCGAGGCGCCGGATCTGCAGCGTCTGTTCGCCGTCATGGTCGAGCGCGGTGTCGACACCGTCGTCATGGAGGTCTCCAGCCATGCGCTGGCGCTCGGGCGAGTGGACGGCACCCGGTTCGCGGTCGGCGGTTTCACCAACCTCTCGCAGGACCACCTCGACTACCACAAGACGATGGACGAGTACTTCGCCGCCAAGGCCCGGCTGTTCGCCGACGGCTCGCCGGTCCAGGCGCAGCAGGCCGTGATCTGCATCGACGACGAGTGGGGCGGGCGGATGACCGAGGTGGTCGCGGCCGCGGCCGAGTCGGCGATTACCGTGTCGACCACCGGTCCGGCCGACTGGTCGGTGCTGCGGGTGCTGCGCAGCGATCCGGGGTCGCAGACGGTTCTCATCGGCACACCGCAGGGCGCCGAACTGGAGATGACGGTGCCGCTGCCCGGCGCGTACAACGTCGCGAACGCGCTGCTGGCCGTCGCCGCGTGCGCCGCCGCGGGCGTCGACGCGGCGGAGGCGATCGCCGGGCTGGCTCGCGTCGCGGTGCCCGGAAGGCTCCAGAAGGTCGAAGGCGGACAGGACTTCCTCGCGGTCGTCGACTACGCGCACAAGCCGGCCGCGGTGGAGGCGGTTCTCGCCACGCTCCGCCGACAGACCAGCGGTGCCATCGCCGTCGTGCTCGGCGCGGGCGGCGACCGCGACACCGAGAAGCGTCCCCTGATGGGCGCGGCCGCCGCGCGCGGGGCCGACCTGGTCATCGTCACCGACGACAACCCGCGGTCGGAGCGCCCCGCCGACATCCGCGCGGCCGTCCTGGCGGGTGCGCGGCAGGTGCGCGAGGGCGGCGAGATCCGGGAGATCGGGGACCGCCGCGAGGCGATCGCCGCGGCGCTCGAGTGGGCCGGGCCGGGCGACGTGGTCCTGGTGGCGGGCAAGGGACACGAGACCGGGCAGGAGATCGACGGCGTCAAGCACCCGTTCGACGACCGCGAGGTGCTCGCCGAACTGCTGGCCGCCGCACCGACCGGTACGCCGGCGCCCCTGCGGGTCCTGCTCGCAGATCCCACGGCCGACATCGGTCGGGCGCGCATGCTGGTCCGCGAGCTCGTGGAGTCGGCCGCCGACAGCGGCGCGGGAAGCGCGCACCGGGGCGCCGCCCGCGCGCATCGCACCTGGGTCGTCTTCGGTGAGTTCGACGACGGACAGGGCCGCGACGAGAACATCCGCTGCCTGGAGCACGACGGCCTCGGCAGGCAGATCGTCCGCCTGGCGGTCGACAAGGTGATCGCCGTCGGCGACACCGTGCGCGCCGTTCGCGCCCTCCACCAGGGCGCGGTCATGGAGGGATCGTGGGGCGACGAGGCGGTGCTGGCGCCGTCGGTCGACGGCGTCGTCGAACTGCTGCGCACCCGCCCCGACGAGGCACCCGCCGCCGGCGACCTCGTGTTGATGTCGGCGGGTGAACTTGGGGATCGTCTGCTGGCCTACTGGCGCGACGAGGTCGGCCTCACCGTCGAGGTGCTCACCCGATGACCGGCGGACCCCGCCCGCCGCGATAGATTCGATGTTTACCGGTACCGACGAGTAAGGACTTGCAGTGACCCAGATATTGATCGCGGGCGCGATCTCGCTGGCAGTGTCGATTCTGCTGACGCCCGTGTTGATCAAGGTGTTCTCCCGGCAGGGTTTCGGCCAGGAGATCCGGGTCGACGGTCCCCAGAGTCATCAGGCCAAGCGCGGCACACCGTCGATGGGCGGCGTGGCGATCGTGGCGGCGCTGTGGCTCGGCTACCTGGGCGCGCACCTGTTCGGCTTCCTCGAGGACGGCAGCGGGCCGTCGGCGTCGGGACTGCTGGTGCTGGGGCTGGCGACCGCGCTGGCCGCGGTCGGCTTCCTCGACGACTTCATCAAGATCTACAAGTCGCGGAACCTCGGACTCAACAAGACCGCCAAGTCGGTGGGCCAGATGATCGCCGCGGTGATCTTCGGCGTCCTGCTGTTGCAGTTCCCGAACGCCGAGGGACAGACGCCGGCCAGCGAGTACCTGTCGTACACCCGTGACATCAACGTCATCTCGCTGACCGCGGTCGGCTTCGTCCTGTTCTGCTGGCTGGTGGTGGCGGCATGGTCGAACGCCGTCAACTTCACCGACGGGCTCGACGGCCTGGCCGCGGGTTCGGCCGCGATGGTGATGGGCGCCTACGTCCTCATCACCTTCTGGCAGTACCGCAATCCGTGTGCGCCGCTGCCCGCGAACGCCGAGAACGCCAGCGCCTGCTACGACGTCCGCGATCCGCTCGACCTCGCGATCGTCGCGGTCGCGGCGGGCGGCGCCTGCCTCGGGTTCCTGTGGTGGAATGCCGCGCCGGCGAAGATCTTCATGGGCGACACCGGTTCGCTGGCGCTCGGCGGTCTGGTGGCCGGACTGTCGCTGACCACCCGTACCGAGCTGCTGATGGTCGTCATCGGCGCGCTGTTCGTCGCCGAGATGGTCTCGGTGGTCGTGCAGATCATCTTCTTCCGCACCACCGGCAAGCGCGTCTTCCGCATGGCGCCCTTCCACCACCACTTCGAGTTGGGCGGTTGGGCCGAGACGACGGTCATCATCAGATTCTGGCTGCTGACGGCCATCTCGTGTGCGCTGGGCCTGACCCTGTTCTACGGCGAGTTCATCTCGCACGCGAGCTGATCATGACGTTGTCATTGGGCGGGACCCGCGTTCTGGTCGCCGGTGGTCGGGCCACCGGCGCCGCCGTCGTCGACCTGCTGCTGGAGGTGGGCGCGATCCCGGAGGTGATGGATCAGACCTTCGCCGATCCGGCCGCCGGCGCCGCCTTCCGCGAACGCGGCATCGCACTGCACGCACCCGCCGACCTCCTCGACGCCGACGGGATCAGCCGGGTGCCGAGCGGCATCGAGTTGATCGTCGTCTCGCCCGGGTTCCGCCCGGACACCCCGCTGCTCGTGGCGGCCGCGGCCGCGGGCGTCCCCGTGTGGGGCGATGTGGAACTGGCCTGGCGCGCCGACCGGGCGGGACTGTTCGGACCGCCGCGGACCTGGCTGGTGATCACCGGCACCAACGGCAAGACGACGACGACCGGCATGGTCGAGTCCATCGTCAACGCCGCCGGGCGCGCCGGCCTGGCCTGCGGGAACATCGGCCTGACCGTCGTCGACGCACTGCGCGCGGAGCCTCGCGCCGAGGTGCTGTGTGTCGAGCTGTCCTCCTTCCAACTGCACTGGGCGCCCTCGGTCCGGCCCGACGCCGGAGTGGTCCTCAACGTGGCGGCCGACCACCTGGACTGGCACGGCTCGTTCGAGGCGTACGCCGCGGCCAAGGCCCGTGCATTGCGGGGGCCGATCGCGATCGTGGGCGCCGATGACGTCGGTGCGGCCGCGCTCGGCGTCGGCAGCGACTCCCGCCGCGTGGAGTTCACCCTCGGCGAGCCGGCCGCCGGCGCGCTCGGAGTCAGCGAGGGGATGCTCGTCGATCTCGCCTTCGGTGACGGCCGGACCGTTCTGCTCCCGCAAGACCAGGTCCGTCCGGCCGGGCCCTCCGGCGTGGCCGACGCGCTGGCGGCGGCCGCCCTGACCCGCGCCGTCGGCATCGACGCCGACGCCGTCGCGCGCGGTCTGCGAGCGTACCGACCGGCGGCCCACCGCGGCGAGGTGGTCGCGCAGATCGACGGCGTCGACTTCGTCGACGACTCCAAGGCGACCAATCCGCACGCGGCGGCGGCCGCGATCGCCGCCCGCGACCGGGTGGTCCTGATCGCCGGCGGACTGCTGAAGGGGGCGCCCGTCGACGAACTGGTCGAGGCCGCGCGCACGCGCCTGGCGGGCGTCGTCGCGATCGGCGCCGATCGGCAGATCATTCTCGATGCGATCGCGCGACACGCACCTCAGGTCCCAGCAGTCACAGTATTCACAGGGGACGATGGTTCTGTGATGACTCAGCGGACCGGTGAACAAGCACATGCGGTCGATCCGGACGGATCGGCGGACGCGGTGATGCGCCAGAGCGTCGCCGAGGCCTGGCGGGTGGCGCAGGCCGACGCGGGCGGCGTCGACGCCGTGCTGCTGGCGCCCGCGGCCGCCTCGCTGGACATGTTCGCGGGGTACACCCAGCGCGGAGACAGTTTCGCCGCGGCCTCCGCGGCGCTCGCCGACAGCATTGCGAACCGATGACTCGGGGCGACGACGCGGGCATCGATGCCGACGAGGTCGTGGCCCCCGAGACCGACGCCGAAGCCGTCGCGCACGCTGACGGGCCGGGCGACGCCCAATCAGCAGACGCCGGACCCGCCGACGGTGAGACCGCAGAAGCTGAGCCGACCGAGCCCGAGACCGTTGAATCGGAGACCCCATCGGGTGAGCAGGCCGGCGAGGAGAAGCCGCGGCGCCGGCGTTCGACCGCGCGTCGCCGCGGCTCGGATCGGTCGGCCCGGGGCGGCGAACCGCTCCGTCGCCTGCGACTGGTTCGTGCCTCCGACATCAAGTCCGGCGTGCTCTTCCTGGTCGGCGGCGTCCGCAACCTGCTCGCCCGGCCGCTGACCTCTTTTCATCTGATCGTCTCGATCACGGTCGTGCTGATCGCGATCGGCCTGATGATGGTGCTGTCGGCGTCGGCGGTGGAAGGGTACGCCAAGGACGGTTCGGCCTACGGCATGTTCACCACCCAGGTGATGTTCGTCGCGATGGGGCTGGTGCTGTTCTATGTGGCTCTCCGATTGCCCGTGCGCACCCTGCAGAAGGCGTCCCTGCCCTTCCTTCTGCTGTCGGTGGTCCTGCTCATCCTGGTGATGGTGCCCGGACTGGGCGTCGCCGGCGGGGGTGCTCGTCGCTGGCTCTCGATCGGTGGACTGACGCTGCAGCCGTCCGAGCTGGCCAAGGCCGCGCTCTGCATCTGGGGGGCGGCAGTGCTCTCCACACGCGATCCGCGCACCGCGACGACCAAGGAGATGCTGCTGCCGCTGGTGCCGGTCGCGATCGGGGTAGCCTTCCTGGTGATCATCGAACCCAACCAGTCGACCACGATGATCCTCGGCATGATCGTGGCCACCCTGCTGTGGTTCGGCGGCTTGGCGATGCGCTACTTCGGCGCGTTCATCCTGACCCTCGCCGTCGGCGGTGTGGCCCTGGCCTTCGCCGAGTCCTACCGCGCGTCGCGGCTGCTCAGCTTCGTCGGCGGCGGCTCGGATCCGCTCGGCGCCGACTATCAGCCCAACCAGGCCAAGTACGCGCTCGCCGACGGCGGGCTGTTCGGCAAGGGGCTGGGCCAGAGCACGGCGAAATGGAACTACCTGCCCAACGCTCACAACGACTTCATCTTCGCGATCATCGGCGAGGAGTTGGGGCTGCTCGGCGGACTCATCGTGCTCGGCCTGTACCTGCTCCTCGGGTACGTCGGCATGCGGATCGCGCAGCGGTCCGTCGACCCGTTCCTGCGACTGATGTCGGCCACCATCACGATCCTGTTCCTGGTGCAGGCGTTCATCAACATCGGCTACGTGGTCGGCGTCCTACCGGTCACGGGCATCCAGTTGCCGATCCTGTCGTACGGCGGCACCTCGGCCCTGACGATGCTCGCCATGCTCGGGCTGCTGGCCAATGCGGCGCGGCACGAGCCCGCCGCGATCGCCGCGATGGTCGGCCCCGCGCCGAAGGGACTGTCCCGGCTCCTGCGCCTCCCGCAGCCCGAGCCGTACCGGACGCCGGAGCGCCGTGCGGCGACCCGTCGCACCGGCGCGCCGAGCGGTGGGCGGCGGCCGTCGCCGGTGCGCGGCCCGGCCGGTTCGTCCCGGAGCGAGGCCCCGCGCAACTGGGCCACCCGCCCGCGGACTCCGGAACGTCCGGCGCCTCGCCGCGGCCGCCGGTGGCCCGAGTCGACGTCGGGCGAGATCCACTATCCTGCAAGGAGTGCGCGGCCGAATCGGTCGTGGCAGGAATCGAATTACTCGGCCCCGCGCGATCGATCGCGCCGATCCGGCCGAGGTGAATGGGAGAACGGTCGCCGGTGAGAACGCGCAGTCGGTCGCAAGAGGATGGAACCGGGCTGTCGGTGGTGGTCGCCGGCGGCGGGACCGCCGGTCACATCGAACCCGCGCTGGCGGTCGCCGACGCCGTCCGCGACCTGGATCCGACGGCGCGGATCACGGCCCTCGGTACCCATCGCGGACTCGAGACCAAGATCGTGCCCGAGCGCGGTTACGACCTGCGGCTGATCCCGCCGGTGCCCCTGCCTCGCAAGCCCGGCGTCGAGCTGGCCAAGACGCCGTGGCGGGTGGCTCGCTCGGTGGCGGCCACCCGAAAGGTGCTGGCCGAGGTCGACGCCGACGTGGTGGTCGGTTTCGGCGGCTACGTCGCCCTGCCCGCTTATCTGGCGGCGCGCGGCCACGTCCGTCGTGGCCGCCGGCTGCCGATCGTGCTGCACGAGGCCAACGCCAGCGCGGGCATCGCGAACAAGGTCGGCGCCCGCCTGGCCGACCGCGTGCTCGCGGCGGTCCCCGGCTGCGGCTTGGAGGGCGCCGACGTCGTCGGCATCCCGGTCCGCGCAGCGATCACCCATCTGGACCGCGACACGACGCGCGCCGACGCCCGCACCTTCTTCGGCTTGGCCGCCGACGCGCCCACACTGCTGGTCTTCGGCGGCTCGCAGGGGGCCCAGCGACTCAACGAGGCCGTCGCGCCGGCTGCGACCGCACTGGGGGAGGCCGGCATCGGCGTGCTGCACGCCTACGGGCCCAAGAACGTCGTCGAGCCGGTGTCGCCGCCCGGTGCGCCGCCGTATGTGGCCGTCAGCTACCTGAACCGGATGGACCTCGCCTATGCGGCCGCGGACCTGGTGATGTGCCGCTCCGGCGCGATGACGGTGGCGGAGATCTCCGCCACCGGCCTGCCCGCCGTCTACGTGCCGCTGCCGCACGGCAACGGCGAACAGCGGCTGAACGCGGTTCCCGCCGAGGAGGTCGGCGCGGCGCTTATCGTCGACGACGACGCCGTCACCGCCGAGTGGGTGGCCCGCGAGATCCCCGCGCTGCTGGCCGACACCGACAGGCTCGAGTCCATGAGCCGGGCGGCCGCGAGCCTGGGACACCACGACGCCGCGGTCGCCGTCGCGACCGCCGCCCTGCAGGCGGCCGCCGCACACCGCGGCGGCCCGACGAGCCGGGAGACCCGGCGATGAGCGCGGCGGTGACCGACGGGCAGCTGCCGCCGCAGCTGCAGCGGGTGCACATGGTCGGCATCGGCGGTGCCGGCATGTCGGGGCTGGCGCGGATCCTGCTGGCCCGCGGCGGTCAGGTCTCCGGGTCCGACGCCAAGGACTCCCGCGGGGTCCTCGCACTGCGGACGCGCGGCGCCCGGGTGCGCGTCGGCCACGCGCCGGAAGCGCTCGATCTGCTCGACGACGGTCCGACGGTGGTCGTCACCACGCGCGCCGCGGTGCCCGACGACAATCCCGAGCTGGTCGAGGCTCGGCGCCGGGGCATTCCGGTGGTCTATCGTCCCGACGTCCTCGCGCTGCTGATGCAGGGGCACCGGACGGTGCTGATCTCCGGCACCCACGGCAAGACGTCGACCACGTCGATGACGGTGGTCGCCCTGCAGCACTGCGGTGCCGACCCGTCGTTCGCCATCGGCGGGGAGCTCAACGAATCGGGCACCAACGCCCACCACGGGAGCGGCGAGATCTTCGTCGCCGAAGCCGACGAGAGCGACGGCTCGCTGCTGCAGTACACGCCGGACATCGTCGTGCTGACCACCATCGAGGCCGATCATCTGGACTTCTTCGGCTCCGAGGAGGCCTACGTCCGGGTCTTCGACGAATTCGTCCGGCTGATCCGTCCCGGCGGAACGCTGGTGCTGTGCCTGGACGATCCGGGGGCGGCCGCACTGGGCGCCCGGCGGGCCGCCGAGTGCGCCGAGCGCGGGGTGACCGTTCTCGGGTACGGCAGTGCGGCCCGACATCCGGTCCCGGAGGTGCCCCTGGCGGTGGAACTGGTGGACGCGGTACCGCACGGACCGGGCAGCACCGCCACCGTGCGTCTGCGTGCGCCCCTGGTCGACGTGGAGCAGACGCGGTCGTTGGAGGTGACGCTGCCGGGACGGCACATGGCGCTCAATGCGCTGGGCGCGTTCATCGCGACGGTCCGGACCGGGCAGAGTCCCGAACTGGCCGCGGAGGGCATCGAGGGCTTCGGGGGAGTGCACCGGCGTTTCGAGCTGCGCGGACGGGCCGCCGACGTCGACGTCTACGACGACTACGCCCATCACCCGACCGAGGTGCGCGCGGTGCTCACCGCAGCTCGCGAGATGGTGGGTGCGGGCTCGGGCCGGGTCATCGCGGTCTTCCAGCCGCACCTCTACTCCCGCACGGCCGAGTTCGCCGTGCAGTTCGCCGAGGCGTTGAGCCTGGCGGACGAGGTGATCGTCGCCGATGTCTACGGTGCGCGCGAGGAGCCGCAACCCGGTGTCACCGGTCTGCTGATCGCCGAACGGGTCACCGCGCCTGCGGTGTTCGTGCCGGAGGTGTCGCAGATCGCTCAGGCGGTCGTCGACCGTGCCCGTCGGGGCGACCTGGTCCTGACCATCGGGGCCGGTGACATCACGGTGCAGGCGCCGGCGATCCTCGAGGCGCTCGACGGCGCGGCAGGGCGGCGGACCGGCGTCTGATGGGCGGGCGAGCAATGGCCAAGCGCCCGCCGGGATCTCGGTGGCGGGTGATCGTGTCGGCGGCGGTCCTGGTGCTCGTGCTGGGCGGACTGGTGGCGCTGGCCTACTTCACCCCGCTGATGTCGGTGCGGTCGGTGGAGGTCACCGGAGCCACGACCGTCGGCGCCGACGAGGTGCTGCGGGTCGCGCAGGTTCCGCAGGGTGCGCCGCTGCTGCAGGTCGACACCGCAGTGATCGCCGGGCGCGTCTCGAAGCTGCCCGCAGTCGAGTCGGTGAATGTGACACGCGGCTACCCCTCCACGCTGACGATCGAGGTCACCGAGCGGACGCCGGCGGTCGTCGTCGAACGCCCGCCGGGCATCGGCGTGATGGACCGCCTGGGCATGGTCTACCTGACCTTCGACTCGGTGAAGGCGCTGCCGAAGGATCTGCGGGGCCTGCCGATGCTGCAGATGTCCGATCCGGCGGCGGGCAATCCGACCACCGTCGCCGCGCTCACCGTGGTTCAGGAGCTGCCGGACTGGCTGCGAAGCCGTGTCACGGTGGTCGAGGCGGGTTCCCCGTCCGACGTCTCGCTGCAGCTGCGCAGCGGCAGGAAGGTGGTCTGGGGCGACGCCGAGCGCACCCCGGACAAGGCCGAGGCGCTGCGCCACCTGCTGACGGTCGAGGGCCGCGAGTACAACGTGTCCAGCCCGGAATTCGCATCGGTCCGGTGACCGTGATCGATGTCCGAGCCCGGGAATCGTCGGCGGGCCGCGGAAAAGCGGCACGGATTCGCCGACACGCGGCGCGCCTGCTGGCACCGTGGCGCTGCGATCAATACCGTCAATCACAACACCACTACTTGACATAACTATAACCCTACAGTTTAGCTTTAGGGTTTCTGTTTCAACGAGGAAGGCATCATGACGCCACCCCACAACTACCTGGCTGTCATCAAAGTCGTCGGCATCGGCGGCGGTGGCGTCAACGCTGTCAACCGCATGATCGAGCAGGGGTTGAAGGGCGTTGAGTTCATCGCCATCAACACCGACGCGCAGGCGCTGCTGATCTCGGACGCCGACGTGAAGCTCGACATCGGCCGGGAGTCGACCCGCGGTCTGGGCGCCGGTGCGAACCCCGACGTCGGCCGGATGGCCGCCGAAGACGCCAAGGACGAGATCGAGGAGTTGCTCAAGGGCGCGGACATGGTGTTCGTGACCGCGGGCGAGGGAGGCGGCACCGGTACCGGCGGTGCACCGGTGGTGGCATCGATCGCCCGGAAGCTCGGCGCGCTGACCGTCGGCGTCGTCACGCGGCCGTTCTCGTTCGAGGGCAAGCGTCGCGGGAACCAGGCCGAGGCGGGCATCGCCTCGCTGCGCGAGTCGTGCGACACCCTCATCGTCATTCCCAACGACCGACTGCTGCACCTCGGCGATGCGCAGGTGAGCCTGATGGACGCCTTCCGCAGCGCCGACGAGGTCCTGCTCAACGGTGTGCAGGGCATCACCGACCTGATCACCACCCCCGGTCTGATCAACGTCGACTTCGCCGACGTCAAGGGGGTGATGAGCGATGCGGGCAGCGCATTGATGGGCATCGGCGCCGCACGCGGTGAGGGCCGTGCCCGCAAGGCGGCCGAATCGGCGATCAACTCGCCGCTGCTCGAGGCCTCGATGGAAGGCGCCCGCGGCGTGCTGCTGTCGATCGCCGGCGGCAGCGACCTGGGCCTGTTCGAGATCAACGACGCGGCCTCGCAGGTCCAGGAGGCCGCACACGAGGACGCCAACATCATCTTCGGCACCGTCATCGACGACAACCTCGGCGACGAGGTGCGCGTGACGGTGATCGCGGCCGGCTTCGACGGGGGTGCACCGCAGAAGCGTCAGCACGAGGCCCCGGGGGCGGCGAGCGCTGCGACCGCCACGCGAGCCAGGGCCGCCGAGCCGGCCAAGCCGCCCGCCGAGGATCCGCTGTTCCCCAAGCGTGAGCGGACCGGTGATCCGTTCGGCGAGCCCGCGCCGCGTCGCAACTCGATTCGGTTCGACGACGACGACGTCGACGTCCCCGACTTCATGAAGTGACCGGGGGATCAGCGGAGTTCACCGTTCGGCGCGCGGTCACCACGCGCGCCGGCGGCGTCTCACCCGAGCCGTACGACTCGTTCAACCTGGGCGACCACGTCGGTGACGACCCGGATGCCGTGCGCGCCAACCGGGAGCGGCTCGCCGACCAGCTGGGCGTGCGGCCCGGACACGTGGTCTGGATGGAACAGCTGCACACACGCACCGTGACCGTCGTCGACGGCCCGCGGCCGGCGCCGGTTCCCGCCACCGACGCGCTGGTCACCGACCAGCGCGACCTCGCGCTCGCCGTCCTGACCGCCGACTGCGTGCCGGTGCTGCTCAGCGACGACGAGGCCGGTGTCATCGCCGCGGTCCACGCGGGCCGCGTCGGTGCACGGGTGGGCATCGTGCCCGCGACCCTGTCGGCGATGGTCGGACTCGGCGCACGCGTGGAGCGGATCGGGGCCTTCCTCGGGCCGGCCGCGAGCGGCGATCGCTACGAGGTTCCGCCCGCGATGCAGGCCGACGTCGAGAGGCATCTGCCCGGCAGCGCGTGCCGAACCGTCAAGGGCACCACCGGACTCGACCTGCGCGCAGGCATCCGGCGCCAGCTGCTCGCCGCGGGCGTCGCCGGCGTCGCGATCGATCCCCGATGCACGATCTCGGACACGACGCTGTTCAGTCATCGGCGCGCAGCGCCAACCGGCCGGCTGGCCTCGGTGATCTGGATGGACACCCGCGGGGCGCGTCGATGATCGACGAGGTCGAGCGGGGCG
The DNA here is from genome assembly GCF_039946255.1 of Gordonia aichiensis. Classification (GTDB taxonomy): domain Bacteria; phylum Actinomycetota; class Actinomycetes; order Mycobacteriales; family Mycobacteriaceae; genus Gordonia; species Gordonia aichiensis_A. The sequence goes on from NZ_JBCDWL010000009.1 coordinate 87,424, forward strand.
TCGCCGACGCGCGGTCGGCGCAGCTCGGAGAGGGCGTGGCACAGGCTCGGTCGCGGATCGCCGCGGCGGCCCGCGACGCGGGTCGGGATCCGTCGGAGGTGACCCTGCTCGTGGTCACCAAGTACTTTCCGGCTGCGGACGTGGTGCGGCTGATCGATCTCGGCGAACGGGAGTTCGGCGAGTCCCGGGAGCCCGAGGCGTCCCGCAAGATGGTCGAGGTGACGACCGCGCGGTGCGAACACTTCAGCGCGGACATGATCGGCCGCGTCCAACGCAAGAAGGCGGGCTCGGTGGCGCGGTGGGCCCGTCGGGTCCACTCCGTCGATTCGGCGCCGTTGATCGACGCGTTGTCCGGCGCGGCCACGAGGGCTCGGGACGCCGGCCACCGGGACGACCGGCTGGGGGTGCTGCTGCAGGTGAGCCTGGACGGTGATCCCGACCGGGGCGGGCTGGTCGAGGCCGACCTGGCCGCAGCCGCGGATCGGGTCCTGGCGGCGCCGGACGCCCTGACCTTGGACGGGCTCATGCTCATCGCGCCGCTGGGGCTGGATCCGGGCGAGGCGATGCGGCAGATGGCGGACATCCGAGCGGGGTTCGTGGAGCGGTATCCGGATGCGCTGGAGCTCTCGGCGGGCATGTCCGGAGACCTCGAATCGGCGATCGCGAACGGATCGACGTGTGTGCGTGTCGGAACCGCAATTCTGGGCACGCGGCCGATACTCTCGCTTTAGTCACACTGGTCACAGCAGAACCACTAGCGATCAGGCGTAGCTCCCACACCCACCGACGTCACCGTTTGAGGAAGGCACGTAATGACGACGATGCAGAAGTTCAAGGCATATTTCGGCATGGTGCCTCCGAGCGAGTTCGATGACGACTACCTCGCCGACCCCGACGAGCCGCAGGGCATGTCTGCACGGGAACGGGCCTACATGGACAAGTACCGCAGCAACGGGACGCGCGAGGAGGGGTATCGCGGCGAGGCCTTCTACGCCGGCGACGACTCCTACCGTGACCGCGACTACCGTGACCGCGAGTCCGAGTACCGCGAGCCCTACGGCGAACCCGAGCAGCGCGTGCGCGCCGAAGCGTCGCCCCGGTACCGCGAGGCGGCCTACCGCGAGCCGGAGTTCGCGCGGGCCGGCGACGATCGCGGGTACGCCGCCCACGCCGAGCGCGACCGGCCGTACGTCGGAAGCCGACGTGCACCCGACGCCGAGTCGGTGCGTCGTCTCGAGCCGCTGAACCGGTCGTCGAACGTCGCCGTCCGCGGCGCCAACGCCGTCGCACTCGAACCTCAGGTCGACCTCGAACCGCTGTCGGAGAATGCCATGAAGAAGATCTCGACGCTGCGGCCGAGCGACTACTCGGAGGCCCGCACGATCGGTGAGCGGTTCCGCGGCGGCAGCCCGGTCATCATGGACCTGGCCGACATGAGCAACGACGAGGCCAAGCGCCTGGTCGACTTCGCCGCCGGACTGGTCTTCGCCCTGCGGGGATCGTTCGACAAGGTCGCCACCAAGGTCTTCCTGCTGTCGCCGGCCGGCGTCGACGTGACGCCGGAAGAGCGCAGGCGGATCGCCGAGAGCGGCTTCTACAGTCAGCCCTGACGCCGTCGTCCATCGTCGCGACCGTTGGGTCGTTCCCGCGCCGTCCCGGATCTCCGGGGCGGCGCGGCGCGTTTGCGGCGCGTCAGGCACCCTTGAGGGGTGAGCACCTTCCTTTGGATCCTGTACTTCGTGCTGTTCTGCTACGTCCTGCTGATGCTGGGTCGCTTCGTGGTGGAGATGGTGCAGTCGTTCGCGCGCCGCTGGCACCCGTCCGGCCCCGCCGTCGTGGTGATCGAGGTGGTCTTCACCGTCACCGATCCGCCGGTCAAACTCCTGCGTCGCCTCATTCCGCCGCTGCCGCTGGGGCCGGTGCGGCTGGATCTGTCCCTGCTGATCGTGTTGATCGTCCTGTCGATCGCGATGCGCGTCGTTCTCGGGTTCGCGATGAACACCATGTGAATCACCTAGATGTGAGCTGCGCCATAGTCCCAGGTCGAACGGTTCGGGCGGGCGGATCGGGGTGTCACCGTGTCGTTTCCGTCATCGGCGAGCGGACTTCCGGTCGGCCTAGATTTGATTGCGAACAGGACGCGGGGAGGCAACACGCCTTGGTCCCCGTGTGACGAGATGACACGCTAGTTACGCAGTGGTACTGGTATTAATAGAAACGCGATCAAGATTTGGGACGTGTTCGTGCCCGCTGGGGCGGATGCGGGTTCCGGTCGGACCGCGCCTGAAGATGACGTGCACAACCGTCACGTACAAGATCACCAAGGGGAGAGGCGAAAATGCGGCTCACACCAGCTGATGTGCATAACGTCGCGTTCAGCAAACCGCCGATCGGTAAGCGCGGTTACAACGAGGACGAGGTCGACCAGTTCCTCGACTTCGTCGAGGCTGAACTCGCGCGTCTGATCGATGAGAACGCAGACCTGAAGCAGCGCGTCGGCGAACTCGAGACCGAACTCGGCGAGGCCCGATCCGGAGCGCCGGAAGGCCGCACCCAGGCCTTCACCGCGGTTCCCGAGCCGGCACCCGAACCCGCCCCCGTGGCGCCGGCCGCACCCGCCGCGACCGACGAAGAGGCCAGCATGCGTGCGGCTCGCGTGCTCGCGCTGGCCCAGGACACGGCCGACCGGGTCACCGGCAGCGCGCGCAGCGAGGCCGAGGGCCTGATGTCCGACGCCCGTCAGCGCTCCGAAGCGATGGTCACGGACGCCCAGGCGAACGCCGATGCGACGCTCGCCGACGCCCGTCAGCGCAGTGAGGCCCTGCTTGCCGACGCGCAGACGCGCGCTGAGACGCAGGTGCGCCAGGCGCAGGAACGCGCCGACTTCCTGCAGCGCGACGCCGAGCAGAAGCACACCGAGATCATGACGACCATCAACCAGCAGCGCACGGTGCTGGAAGGTCGGATCGAGCAGCTCAAGACGTTCGAGCGCGAATACCGCACCCGTCTGAAGACCTACCTCGAGTCGCAGCTCGAGGAGTTGCAGCAGCGCGGCAGCGCAGCTCCGGTCGAGAACGGCCAGGCGAGCGGCTACGCGCCCGAGGGCGGCTACCCGCAGGGCTGAGACCAAGAATCTGACTTCGTGAATACGGAATCGTTCTCCGAACCGACGGGGGTGACATGCTGACTATCGCGCTGGCGGCCACCCTCGTCGGTTTCGGTCTGCTCGTGGTCGCGCTGGTGACCAGCAATCTGATCCTGGCCATCGCGTGCGTCGTGGTGTGCGTGATCGGGCTGATTCTGCTCGTGATCGACACGCTGCGCGCCAACCGGCGCGGTGCCGACGGGTCCGACGCCGAGCCGCTGTTCACCATTCGCGGCCGCGAATCGGCAGCCCGTGAGGAACCGCTCGACGTCGAGCCGCCGGTGGAGTCGCAGGACCGCGCCGACGACGCGCAGCCGGACGACGGCCCCTCGGGCTACCGCGACGATCTGGAGACGACCATCGGGCTGGGTTCGGTCGTGTCTGCGCCGGCGGATCCGCCGCCGAACCCGACCCCGCCGCCGACTACAGCGCCGGCGGGCGGTGACGTCAACGACTATCTGCGATCGACCGGTTCGTTCCCGGCGCAGCGCCCAGCGCCGCCGGCACCGGCGCACAATCCGCCCCCGCCCGTGCCGGCTCCGCCGCACATCGATCCGCAGCAAACCGGTCAGCAATACACGCCTCAGCCGTATCCCGGGCAGCAGTACACCGATCCGCAACCCCCGGCATCACCGTCTGACCCGGCACCATCGTCTGACCCGGTACCGCCGTCTGACCCGGTACCGCCGTCTGACCCGGTGCCGCCGTCTGACTACGTCGGCCGCCGCAGGCTCGACGGCGACCCGACGGAGAACATCGTCGTCCGCTCGTCCGACCCGGACCTGCCCGCGATGCAGTTCGTGTGGGAGGACACCGCGGGAACCGGCCGACAGCACCGGGGCGATGCAGAACAGCACCGGGGCGAGGCGGGCGACGGGGAGCCGCGCCGCTGACGGGGTCGCCCGTCGCGTGCAGTAGAATCCAAGGAACGCAGCGATGATCCGGCAATCACCGGTGAGCTCCCGGAAGAACAGACCCAGCGGGTCCCAGTAGAGCCGGGCGGGTGCGGCCCGACACAGCCGCGATGATGAGAGGCACGCCGCATCGGTGTGCAAGCGGGGTGGTACCGCGCGTGACCAGGCTGCTCGGGCAGCCGGTCGAGCGTCCCCGTGCCGGACAGGGCCGACGTCGGTCGGCGAGCATGAGGCACGAGGAGCGGTGCGTGAGCGAGCACAACGGAGATTTCGATCAGGCGGATCTCGATCAGACCGGGCGGGCGCACGCCTACCCGATCGTCGACCTGACGGACGGGACCGGGGCAGGAGCGCCGTCGTTCCCGAAGGTCGAGGAGACCGTCCTGCAGTACTGGGACGACGACGACACCTTCCGGGCGTCGATCGCGAACCGCGAGGGCGCCCCGGAGTTCATCTTCTACGACGGCCCGCCCTTCGCCAACGGCCTACCGCACTACGGCCACCTGCTCACCGGCTACGTCAAGGACGTCGTCCCGCGGTACCAGACGATGCGCGGGAAGAAGGTCGAGCGACGGTTCGGCTGGGACACGCACGGGCTGCCCGCCGAACTGGAGGCCGAACGCCAACTCGGGATCACCGACAAGTCGGAGATCGAGAAGATGGGCGTCGACAAGTTCAACGAGTACTGCCGCGACTCGGTCCTGCGCTACACCGGCGAATGGCGCGACTACGTGACGCGCCAGGCGCGGTGGGTCGACTTCGACAACGACTACAAGACGCTCGACCTGGACTTCATGGAGTCGGTGATGTGGGCGTTCAAGCGCCTGCACGACAAGGGGCTGGTGTACCAGGGCTACCGCGTGCTGCCGTACTCGTGGTACGAGCAGACCCCGCTCAGCAATCAGGAGTCCAAGCTCGACGACGCCTACCGGATGCGGCAGGACCCCGCCGTCACGGTGACCATGCCGCTGACGGTGCCCGCCGGCGCCTCCGCCGGATCGGGGCGCGACCTGAGTGCGCTCGACGGTGTGAACGCGCTCATCTGGACCACGACGCCGTGGACCCTGCCGTCGAACCTCGCGATCGCCGTGCACCCGGGTACCGAGTACTCGCACGTGCGCGCGGCCGACGGCACCGAGTACCTGCTGGCCACCGCATTGGCCGGCGGCTACGCCAAGGAGCTCGGCGAGGCCGAGACCGTCGGCACCTACACCGGCGAGGAGCTCGCCGGGCTGAGCTACCGTCCGCCCTTCGACTTCTTCCTCGGCCACCCCAATGCGCACCGCGTGCTGCTGGCCGATTACGTCACCACCGACAGCGGCACCGGCGTCGTGCACCTGGCGCCCGCCTTCGGTGAGGAGGACATGGACGTCGCGACCGCCAACGGCATCGAGGTGGTGCAGCCGCTGGATCCGGGCGGCCGCTTCACCGAGCTCGTTCCGCCGTACGTCGGACAGATGGTCTTCGACGCCAACCCCAACATCATCAAGGACCTGAAGGCCGCCGGTCGGATCCTCCGGCACGAGACGATCGAGCACTCGTACCCGCACTCGTGGCGGTCGGGTCAGCCGCTGATCTACATGGCGGTGCCCTCGTGGTTCGTCGCCGTCACGAAGATCAAGGACCGCATGCTCGAACTCAACCAGGAGATCACCTGGTCGCCGTCGCACATCCGCGACGGCCAGTTCGGCAAGTGGCTGGCCGGCGCCAAGGATTGGAACATCAGCCGCAACCGATACTGGGGTGCGCCGATCCCGGTGTGGGTCTCCGACGACCCCGAGCACCCGCGCGTGGACGTCTACGGCAGCCTCGACGAGTTGGAGCGGGACTTCGGTGTCCGGCCCGACAATCTGCATCGCCCGCACATCGACGAGCTGACGCGGCCGAACCCGGACGACCCGACCGGCCGGTCGACGATGCGCCGCGTCCCCGAGGTGCTGGACTGCTGGTTCGAGTCCGGTTCGATGCCGTACGCGCAGGTCCACTACCCGTTCGAGAACACCGCGTGGTTCGACGGCGACCCGGCGACCGGCGAGCCCGCCCGCAACCCCGGCGACTTCATCGTCGAGTACAACGGGCAGACCCGCGGTTGGTTCTACAACCTGCACGTGCTGGCGACGGCCCTGTTCGACCGCCCTGCCTTCAAGACGGTCGCCGCACACGGCATCGTCCTCGGCGACGACGGCGCCAAGATGAGCAAGTCCAAGCGGAACTACCCGGACGTCAACGAGGTCTTCGACCGCGACGGCTCCGACGCGATGCGCTGGTTCCTGATGGCCAGCCCGATCCTGCGCGGCGGCAACCTGATCGTCACCGAACGCGGCATCCGCGAGGGCGTCCGCCAGGCCCTGCTGCCGATGTGGAACGCGTACAGCTTCCTGCAGCTGTACGCCGACCGTCCGGCGACCTGGCGCACCGACTCGCCGAGTGTGCTCGACCGGTACATCCTGGCGAAGCTGGCGGTCACCCGCGACGAGATGACCGAGGCGCTCGACGTGTACGACATCGCTGGCGCGTGCGAGTCGTTCCGTGAGTTCTGCGAGTCGCTGACCAACTGGTACGTGCGTCGCTCGCGCGCCCGCTTCTGGGCCGGTCAGGACGCCGAGCCCGACGCCTTCGACACCCTGTACACCGTGCTCGAGGTCGCCGGGCGACTGGCGGCGCCGCTGCTGCCGCTGGCGACCGAGGCGATGTGGCGCGGCCTGACCGGCGGCCGCTCGGTGCATCTGACCGACTGGCCGACCGCCGAGGAAGTGACCTCCGACGAGGACCTGGTCGCGGCGATGGACCAGGTCCAGGCCGTCTGCTCGGCCGCCTCGAGCGTCCGGAAGGCCAACAAGCTGCGCGTGCGGCTGCCGCTGCCCGCACTGACGGTCGCCTCGCCGAGCGCTGCGCAGCTGGCGCCGTACACCGACCTGATCGCAGACGAGATGAACGTCAAGGACGTCATCTTGTCCGAGGACGTCGACTCGGTGGGCCGCGTGGAGGTCGCCGTCAACGCGCGGGCCGCCGGTCCGCGCATCGGCAAGGACGTCCAGCGCGCCATCAAGGCCGTCAAGTCGGGCGCCTGGTCGTTCGGCGTCGACGCCGACAGCGGCGAGCAGACGGTGGTCGCCGACGGCATCGAGCTGAAGGGGGAGGAGTTCTCCCGCAAGCTCGTCGCGGTGGCCCCCGACTCGACCGCCGAGATGCCCGGTGGCGCCGGCCTGGTGGTCCTCGATGTCACGGTCACCCCGGAACTGGAGGCCGAGGGCTGGGCGAAGGACCGGGTCCGCGAGTTGCAGGACGCCCGCCGCAACCTGGGCCTGGACATCTCCGACCGCATCTCGGTGCGGATGGTGGTCCCGGACGACTGCGTGCAGACCGCACAGACCCACGCCGGGCTGATCGCCGGCGAGGTGCTGGCGACCGGTTTCGAGGTCGTCACCGGGGAGCCTGCGGCGATCGAGCTCAGCCACGGGGTGAGCGTCGACATCGCGAAGGCCTGACGCCGCCGGCGATAGACTGCGGACATGAGCGGCGACGACCTGGAACGACTTCAGCGCTGGGAGGACAACGGTGCGCAGTGGGAGGTCGTCGCCCTTCGTCCGGACTCGGCGACCATCGCGCTCCTGAGGTGCGATGCCGGCGAGGAGGTGGATCGGTTCACCAGCAGCGATCCCCGGGTCCTGGCCCTGTGCCGCGCACGACGTGACTGACGCCGACGCCGAACGCAGTCAGCGCTGGGTGATGCACATCGACATGGACGCCTTCTTCGCGTCCGTCGAGCAGCTCACCCGACCGACGCTCGCTGGCCGTCCGGTGCTGGTGGGCGGGGCGGGCCGACGCGGGGTCGTCGCCGGGGCCAGCTACGAGTCCCGGGTCTACGGCGCGCGGTCGGCGATGCCGATGCACCAGGCGCGCCGGCTCGTCGGCGGCGGGGCCGTCGTCGTGCCGCCGCGCGGCGCGGTGTACCGGGTGGTCAGCGCGCGGGTGTTCGCGATCCTGCGCGGCTTCGTCCCGGTGATCGAGACCCTGTCGTTCGACGAGGCCTTCGGTGAACCGCGGGAGCTGGCGGGCGCCGCGGTCGGCGATGCAGCGGCGTTCGCGCAGCGTCTGCGGGCGGCGATCCGCGAGCAGACCGGGCTGCCCGCCTCCGTCGGCTTCGGGTCGGGCAAGCAGATCGCGAAGATCGCCTCCGGGCTGGCCAAACCCGATGGCGTCAAAGTGATTCCGCCGTCGATGGAGATCGACTTCCTGCAGGCCCTGCCGGTGCGACGCCTGTGGGGCGTCGGACCGGTGACCGGCGACCGGCTGGCGCGCCTCGGCGTCGAGACCATCGGGCAGCTGGCCGCGCTGTCGGAGGCCGAAGTGGTGTCGGTGCTCGGCGCGACCGTCGGCCCGTCGCTGCACCGGCTCGCGCAGGGCATCGACGACCGTCCGGTCGCCGAGCGCGCCGAAGCCAAGCAGATCAGCGCCGAATCGACCTTCGCCGTCGACATCGTCGACCTTCCGCACCTGCGGGCGGCGGTCGCCGGCGCGGCCTCCGACGCTCACCGCAGACTCGTCGCCGACGGTCGCAGCGCCCGGACGGTGGTCGTCAAGCTGCGGCGGTCGGACATGTCGATTCTGACCCGGTCGACCACCCTGTCGGCCGCGACCGCCGACCTCGAGGCGTTGACGGCGGCAGCGCACCGCGTGACGCTGGACCCGCTGCAGGTGGGACCCATCCGGTTGGTCGGGGTGGGCTACTCGGGCCTGTCCGACACCGCCCAGGAGTCACTGTTCCCCGGACTGGGCGAGGCGGCGACCGAGGCGGCCGCCCCGCCCGACGCGGTGCCCGAGGAGCGACCCGACGGCGACGAACCGGCGGCGGTCCGGGACTGGCCGACGGGGACCGACGTCGTGCACGTCGAGCACGGTCACGGCTGGGTGCAGGGCGGCGGGCACGGCTTCGTCACCGTCCGCTTCGAGACCCGCGCCAGCGGCCCCGGCCGCGCACGCACCTTCCGGCTGCCCGAACCGGGGCTGTCGCGCGCCGACCCGCTCGACAGCCTCGACTGGGAGCTCACCGATGCCGAACTCGGCGACTGAGGGAGACGGGGCGAGCGGGCTGCGGGGCGAGCGGGGTGGGGGCGAGCGGGGCAGGGGCCGATCAGGCCGGCGCCGAGGCGCGGAAGAAGGCGTCGATCTGTGCGGCGTCGGCTCCCGAGGACAGCAGGGCGATCAACGCCATCCGCGCCTGCGGGGCACGCAGCCACGGAGAGAACAACGCACCCGCGCGCGCCAGGTCGACACCGCCGCCGCCACCGCCGTAGGTCGGCTCCACCGGACCGTACGGAACGCGAGTCGAGACGACGACCACCACGTTCCGCTTCACCGCGAGATTGACCTCGGCGGTGATGTCCGGATGCGTGTTGCCCGAGCCGGTCGCCGAGAGAACGATGCCTGCGGCCCGCTGCGCGACGGCGGCGGCGATCGTGCCCGGCGACACTCCGGGGTACAGCGCGAGCAGGTCGACGCGGGCCGGGTGGCCGTCGGGGAGCACGTCGGCCACCAACGGTCGGGGCAGGTCGGGGTGAACGGTGTCGAAGGCCACGACGTCGGTGGTCGACAGCTTGAACGTGCCGCGCGCCCCGAGCACCCGGCCGCCCAGGGCGACGAGCACGCCGCGCCCGCGGGTGTCGGGATCGGCGGCCAGTGCGACGGCCGCGGCGATGTTGGCGGGGCCGTCGGAGAGTTCGTGGTCGGCGGGGAACTGCGCCCCGGTGAAGACCACCGGTCGCGGATCGGCGGCGAAGACGTCGGCCAGGTAGGCGGTCTCCTCAAGCGTGTCGGTGCCGTGGGTGACGACGACCCCGCTCACCGCGAGGTCCGCGAGGGCCTCGGCGATCGCCGCGACGATCGCGAACTGATCGCGCACGCTCATCGCCGAGGAGTCCTTCGCCATCAGCTCCACGGGTGTCACATCGACGTCTGCGGCCGTCGTCGGCAGCAGGTCTGCGGCGTGGAGGACCGGGACCGCGCCGTCGGCGGTGGTTCGGGAGGCGGCGGTACCGCCAGTGGTGATCATCACGACCTGACGAGTGCTCATGAGATCGATTCTCGCATCCCCGCCGGAATGATGTGCGCAGGTCCACTGGTGCGGACGAGACAGATGAGACGAGCCTGAGAGACCTCTGTGCGGGTCCGGGGCGCCTGCACTCGTCGCCGGACCTTTGGCATAGTGGTTTGAGTTCGGGCCCGCGCGGCCCTGCTCGACAACCGACGACTGTGAGGACAATTCGGTGAACATTCGCAAATTCGTGACCGGAGCCGTGCTGGCCGGCGCCCTGGCCGCCACTGCCGCGTGCGGTGGCAACAGCAACTCCGACCTGCCGCCCGTGCCGACTGCGAGCGCGACCGCGACCTCCGCGACGACGAGCGCGGCGACCGGGACCGAGGCCGAGATGACCAACAAGAACCAGGTCCCCGGCGTCGAAGCGCTCAACGGCATGCTGCAGACCGCACTCGATCCCAAGATCAAGCCCGCCGACAAGGTCGACCTGGTGGAGGGATCCCAGGTGGATCCGAACCTCTTCAACGAGCTGGTGAAGGCGAAGAAGGACAACCCCGACGTCACCTACGAGATCAAGAAGCCGATCCTCAAGGACGGCCCGAACCGTGCCAAGGTCAAGGTCGAGGTGACCCTGCCCAACAACCCGCCGACCAAGATCGACGCATCGATCGTGTTCGACAACGGCCGCTGGAAGCTCTCGAAGCAGACCGTCTGCCCGCTGCTGCAGCAGGCCGACGTCAAGTCGCCGCTGTGCGTCGACACCGGTGCGAGCACCAAGGCCAAGAGCTCGGCGCCGACGAGCAAGTAGGCCGGCCGAGCGCCGAGAGCCCCGCATTCACCCTCACCGGGTGGAGGTCACTGCGACTTCCGCCAGGTGAGGGTGAATTCGTTCTGCTGCAGGATCGGGCGGTTCGGATCGTCGCCGACCAGTTCGCGCGCGCCCTTGACCCGCAAGGTGCCCGCGGTCGGGAGCAGTCGTCGCAGGTCGACGGTGACCGTTCCCGACCCGGCCATCGAATAGCGCGCGATGTGCAGGGTCGCCTGCGAGCCCGGAATCGCGAAGACCGAGTTGACGGGCGCCTCGTCGACGGTCACGTCGAGGGTCGCCACATCGCCGTCGCGGCGGGTCAGGGTGACCGTCATGGTCTGCGTGACGGTCGCCGCGGCGGAGACCGTCCGCACCGACCGCCACACCGCGCCGGGGGCCACCGGGACGGTGGGCAGCGGAACCGCGTAGTCCAGAGCGCCGATCAGCGACTGCTCGAGGGCGCTGCGGGCCGGTGACTCGGCCGCGTCGGTCGGCTTGAGCCGCAGTCGGGTGGGCGCCATCCCCGCCGTGTACGAGATGCCGCCGGTGGTGCCGTCGAGTGCGCCGAGCAATCCCTGAAGTTCGGTGTCCTTGCTGGTGGGGGCGCCGATCCGGAACTCGAGGCTCGCCGGGTCGTCGCACACGGTCCGCGCGGTGAGCGGGGTGACCAGCTGCTGCTCGGTCTTCTGAACCTGATTGGTGTCGCTGGTGCGCGAGGTCGGTGCGACCGACGTCTCCAGCGACGAGGTCTCCAGCGTGACCTGCTGGGGGCTGTCGACCGCCGGGGACGAGGTCAGCGCCTGCGCCGGGCCCTGCCCGGGGTCGACGACGGTGACGTCGGCGTCGGGGATGGCGATCGATCGGGCGCCGTCGGACTTGCTGGCCGCCGTCGGCGCGCACGGCGAATCGTCGGCGGTGTCGGTCGTCGAGCAGGCGGTCAGGGTCGCCGCGACGATGGCGGCGGCGGTCACGGCGCCCACCGTCCGCGGGCGCGGGCGGGCGTGATCGGGATTGCGGGACAAGGCACTCACTCGAGCCAGCGTAGTGTGGCGCGACCACCGGTTCGCCAGAGGCGGGGTGTGACGTCCGACCGCCGTTGTGGACAATTGGAGGCATGAACGAACCCGCGGCGCCGCGCGCCGGAGCCCCGGAGGGTCGCAACGGGGTCGCCCTGATCCCGATCCTGGTCGCCGTGGCGATCCTCGCCTACCTCGTCGACGTGTTGAGCAAGGTGCTCGTCGTGGCTCGGATGGAGCCGGGCGAGACGGTGTCGGTGATCGGCGACCTGCTGACCTTCCGGCTCGTCCGCAACAGCGGAGCCGCGTTCTCGATGGCGACCGGTTACACCTGGGTGCTGACCTTCGTCGCGCTCGCGGTGGTGGCGGTGATCATCCGCTACGCCCGACGGCTGGGCTCGCTCGGTTGGGTCATCGGCCTCGGCCTGGTGCTCGGGGGAGCGCTGGGGAACCTGACCGACCGCCTCTTCCGCGACCCCGGACCGCTGCGCGGGCACGTCGTCGACTTCATTCAGGTCGGCAGCTGGTGGCCGACCTTCAACATGGCCGACTCCGCGGTGGTGTGCGGAGCGGTGCTCCTGGTGGCGTTGACACTGCTGGGATACGACTACGACGGCACGCGGACCGGCTGGGCGGCCCGCCGCGGTGCGCACGCGTCGGCCGACACCGACGCCGCAGACAAGGAAGAGGACCAGGATGCGTGACTCACGGGCGATGCCGGTCCCGGACGGCCTGCACGGCATGCGGATCGACGCCGGCGTGTCGCGGCTGCTCGGCGTGTCGCGGACGGTGGCGGCCACCCTCGCCGACGCCGGCGACATCACCGTCGACGGCGTCGCGGTCGGGAAGTCGCACAAGTTGGCCGCCGGCGCCTGGCTCGACGTGCTGCTGCCCGAGCCGGAGCGCCCGCTGACGGTCGAGCCGACGCCGGTGGAAGACCTGGAGGTGCTCTACCACGACTCGGACATCATCGTGGTCGACAAACCCGCGGGCGTCGCGGCGCACCCGTCGGTCGGCTGGACCGGACCGACGGTGGTCGGAGCGCTCGCGGCGGCGGGCTTCCGGATCTCGACCTCGGGCGCCCACGAGCGCCAGGGCATCGTCCACCGACTCGATGCGGGGACCTCGGGGGTGATGGCGGTGGCCGCCTCCGAGCGGGCGTACACGCTCCTCAAGCGGGCGTTCAAGCAGCGGACGGTGGAGAAGCGGTACCACGCGCTGGTGCAGGGGCATCTGGACCCCTCGTCGGGCACCGTCGACGCTCCGATCGGCAGGCATCCGGGCGCGGACTGGCGATTCGCCGTCACCGCCAACGGACGCCCGTCGGTGACCCACTACGACACCGTCGAGATGTTCGCGGCGGCCTCGTTGCTGGACGTGCACCTGGAGACCGGCCGCACCCATCAGATCCGGGTGCACTTCTCGGCGATGCATCATCCGTGCTGCGGTGACCCGACTTACGGTGCCGATCCGAAGCTCGCGGCCCGGTTGGGCCTGGAACGACAGTGGCTGCACGCCCGCATGCTCGCCTTCGCGCATCCGGCGGACGGTCGGCGCGTCGAGTTCACCGCCGAGTACCCGGATGATCTGCAGCACGCGCTCGACGTGCTGCGCGAGGTGTGAGCGACGACTGTCGGTGGTCTTCTCTACAGTGGAGTGGTCTCAACCGGGATCGGCCGTCGTCACCGCACGTCCCTGATCCCGGTCCGATCGTCTAAAGGGGAGCCGCCGCGTGTCCGGGTCGTTCGTTCATCTTCACAATCACACCGAGTTCTCGATGCTCGACGGTGCTGCGAAGATGTCGCCGCTGTTCGCCGAGGCGCAGCGGTTGGAGATGACCGCGATCGGCATGACCGACCACGGCAACATGTTCGGCGCCAGCGAGTTCTACAACACCGCACGCAAGCACGACATCAAGCCGATCATCGGGATCGAGGCGTACATCGCGCCCGATTCGCGGTTCAACACCAAGCGCGTGCTGTGGGGCACCCGCGATCAGAAGTCCGACGACGTGTCGGGCTCGGGCGCCTACACGCACATGACGATGGTCGCCGAGAACGCGACCGGGTTGCGGAACCTGTTCAAGCTGTCGTCGTTGGCCTCGCTCGAGGGCCAGCTGGGCAAGTGGGCGCGAATGGACGCCGAGATCATCGCCGAGCACGCCGAGGGCATCATCGCGACCACCGGCTGCCCGTCCGGCGAGGTCCAGACCCGCCTGCGGCTGGGACACGAGGCGGAGGCGCTGGAGGCGGCGGGCCGCTGGCAGGAGATCTTCGGCAAGGAGAACTTCTACCTCGAGCTGATGGAGCACGGGCTGGAGATCGAGCAGCGGGTCCGGTCGGGTCTGCTCGACATCGGCCGCAAGCTCGGGATCAAGCCGCTGGTCACCAACGACTGCCACTACGTGACCCGCGATCACGCCGAGGCGCACGAGGCGCTGCTGTGCCTGCAGACCGGTAAGACGCTGTCGGATCCGACGCGATTCAAGTTCGACGGCGACGGCTACTACCTCAAGTCGGCGCAGGAGATGCGGGCGCTGTGGGACGACGTGGTGCCCGGCGGCTGCGATTCGACGTTGGAGATCGGCGAGCGGGTCCAGTCGTACGCCGAGGTCTTCGCCCACCACGACCGGATGCCGATCTTCCCGGTGCCCGACGGCTACACGCAGGAGACGTGGCTGGAGCGAGAGGTGATGGCCGGCCTCGACCGCCGCTTCGACGGCGGGCAGCCGCCCGCCGACTACGTCTCGCGCGCCGAGTACGAGCTCCGCGTCATCAACCAGATGGGTTTCCCGGCGTACTTCCTGGTGGTCGGCGACCTGATCGCGCACGCGCTCGAGGTCGGCATCCGGGTGGGGCCGGGCCGAGGCAGCGCGGCCGGTTCGCTCGTCGCGTGGGCGTTGGGCATCACCAACATCGACCCGATCCCGCACGGCCTGCTGTTCGAGCGGTTCCTGAATCCCGAACGCGTGTCCATGCCCGACATCGACATCGACTTCGACGACCGTCGTCGCGGCGAGATGATCACCTACGCGTCCAACAAGTGGGGCCACGACAAGGTGGCGCAGGTCATCACCTTCGGCACCATCAAGACCAAGGCGGCGATCAAGGACTCGGCGCGCGTGCAGTTCGGGCAGCCGGGCTTCGCGATCGCCGACCGGATCACGAAGGCGCTGCCGCCACCCATCATGGCCAAGGACATCCCGGTCTGGGGCATCACCGATCCCAAGCACGAGCGGTACTCGGAGGCCACCGAGGTCCGCACGCTGATCGAGACCGACCCGGACGTCAAACGGATCTACGACACCGCCCTCGGGCTGGAGGGGCTGGTCCGCAACGCCGGCGTGCACGCCTGCGCGGTGATCATGTCGAGCGAGCCGCTGACCGACGCCATCCCGGTGTGGAAGCGTGCTCAGGACGGCGCCATCATCACCGGCTGGGATTACCCGTCGTGCGAGGCCATCGGCCTGCTGAAGATGGACTTCCTCGGGCTGCGCAACCTCACCGTCATCGGTGATGCGATCGAGAACATCAAGACCAACCGCGGCATCGACCTCGACCTCGACAAGCTGCCACTCGAAGACGACAAGACCTACGAGCTGCTGGCCCGCGGCGACACCCTCGGCGTCTTCCAGCTCGATGGTGCGGCCATGCGCGAGCTGCTGAAGATGATGCAGCCCACCGGCTTCGAGGACATCGTCGCCGTGCTGGCCCTGTACCGGCCCGGTCCGATGGGCGTCAACGCGCACACCGACTACGCCAAACGCAAGAACGGCCTGCAGGACATCAAGCCGATCCACCCCGAGTTGGAGGAGCCGCTCAAGGAGATCCTCTCGGAGACCTTCGGTCTGATCGTCTACCAGGAGCAGATCATGCAGATCGCTCAGAAGGTGGCGGGCTACTCCCTCGGGCAGGCCGACCTGCTGCGTCGCGCCATGGGCAAGAAGAAGAAGGAGATCCTCGACGAGGCCTACGACGGCTTCGCCGAGGGCATGCGGAACAACGGCTTCTCCCAGGAGGCCATCACCGCGCTGTGGGAGACGGTCCTGCCCTTCGCCGGTTACGCCTTCAACAAGTCGCACGCCGCCGGCTACGGTCTCGTCTCGTTCTGGACCGCCTACCTCAAGGCCAATTATCCGGCCGAGTACATGGCCGGTCTGCTCACCTCGGTGGGCGACGACAAGGACAAGGCCGCGATCTACCTGTCGGACTGCCGCAAGATGGGCATCACCGTGCTGCCGCCCGACGTCAACGCCTCGCGTGCGGACTTCGCCGCCGTCGGCGAGGACATCCGCTTCGGTCTGGCCGCCATCCGCAACGTCGGCACGGGCGTCGTCTCGTCGATCATCGCCGCGCGTGAGGAGAAGGGGGCCTACACCAGCTTCTCCGACTACCTCGGCAAGGTCGACGTCCACGCCTGCAGCAAGAAGGTCACCGAATCGCTCATCAAGGCCGGCGGCTTCGACTCCCTCGGGCACGACCGCAAGGGCCTGTTCCTGGTGCACGCCGATGCGATCGACGCGGTGCTGTCGACCAAGAAGGCCGAGGCCATCGGGCAGTTCGACCTGTTCGGCGGCGCGGGCGGCGGTGACGACGCCGCCACCGACGTCTTCGCGGTCAAGGTGCCCGAGGACGAGTGGGAGTCCAAGCACAAGCTCGCACTCGAGCGCGACATGCTCGGCCTGTACGTCTCGGGGCATCCGCTGGCCGGCGTCGAGCACGCGCTCGCTGCGCAGACCGACACCTCCATCACCTCGCTGCTGGAGGGCGGAGTCGCCGACGGCGCGCAGATCACCATCGGCGGCATCATCTCCTCGGTCACCCGCCGGGTCAACAAGAAGGGCGAGCCGTGGGCGGCGGTGACCATCGAGGACATGGTCGGCGGGGTGGAGGTCTACTTCTTCCCCCGCGCCTACGTCGCGTACGGCATGGATCTGGTCGCCGACAACATCGTCCTGGTGCGTGCCCGCGTCAACAAGCGTGACGACTCGACGATGATCAGCGCCAACGATCTCGCCGTCCCGGACCTGTCGGCGGTCGGCACCACCAAGCCGCTCAACCTCACCCTGTCGGCGCGCGTGTGCACGCCGGACCGGGTGAGTGCACTCAAGCAGATCCTCGTCCGTCACCCCGGCACGTCCGACGTCCACGTGACGCTGGTCAGCGAACGCAAGCAGACGCAGTTGCGGCTGACCGAGGAGCTGCGGGTGGCGCCCACATCGGCGCTGATGGGCGACTTGAAGGCGCTGCTGGGTCCCGGCTGCCTGGCGTAGCGGAACGGGGTGAGTTTCGGGTCGCCGAAACTTTTCTGCCGGGTCGGCTACAATCGGAGTCATGACCACGCTGACCGACCTGATTCCGGAACCCGCAACGCCGCGCTCGATCGCGTCGGTTCCGGTGTTCGGGGTGCCGTGGCCGGTCAACAAGCTGGCTGCCGTCGTCGCCGGCGTGCTCGCGGCGGTGCTGACCTTTGCGATCACCGCGTCCGGTGTCGCCGCCATGTGGGTCAGCGCGGTCGTGGTGCTGGCCGTGTGGTGGGGCGGCTTCCGTCTCCTCGCGGTGCGGTGGGACGATGGAGGGCGTGACTTCATCGCCGAAAACCGCCCCCGCCGCTGATCTCGGTCTGACTCCGGCGAGCATTGAGGACGCGGCCCGCCGACTGAACGGCGTGGTGCGGCGTACCCCGCTGGAACGCTGCCCCCGGCTCAGCGCGGACACGGGCGCGCGGATTCACCTCAAGCGCGAGGATCTGCAAGCGGTTCGTTCGTACAAGATCCGCGGCGCCTACAACGTGATGGCACAGCTGACCCCCGAGGAGCTGGCGGCCGGCGTGGTGGCGGCCAGCGCGGGCAACCACGCACAGGGAGTCGCGTTCGCGTGCGCCACCATGAAGGTGCCCGGGCGGATCTACGTCCCGACCACCACGCCGAAGCAGAAGCGCGATCGCATCCTGTGGCACGGCAAGGACTTCGTCGAGTTGATCGCCGTCGGCGACACCTACGACGCGGCCGCGTCGGCGGCGCAGAGCGACGTGGTGCGCACCGGCGCCAGCTGGATCCACGCCTTCGACGACCCCCGCACCGCGTCGGGGCAGGGGACCATCGGCAAGGAGATCGCCGAGCAGTTGGGCGTCGATCCCGACGTCGTGATCCTGCCCGTCGGCGGCGGCGGATGCATGGCGGGGATCGTCACCTACCTGCGGGACGCGTGCCCGAACGTGGCGATCGTCGGCGTGGAGCCGTACGGCGCCGCCTCGCTGGCGGCGGCGCTGGTGAACGGTGAGCCGTACACCCTGGCGACCGTCGACTCCTTCGTCGACGGTGCCGCCGTCAAACGGGTCGGCGGTCTCGGCCACGATGTGATGGCCGCGGCGGGCGCGCGCGTCGTCGAGCACCCGGTGTTCGACGAGATTCCCGGCGAGCCGCACGTTCCGGTGATCGCGAAGGCCGACATCGACTTCGCGCCCGGCAGCGTCACGGTGATGACGGTCAGCGAGGGCGCGATCTGTTCGACGATGCTCGAGCTCTATCAGAACGAAGGGGTCATCGCCGAACCGGCCGGCGCGCTCGCCGTCACCGCGGTGCAGGAACTCGACTTTCCCGCGGGAGCCAATGTGGTCGCACTGGTCTCCGGCGGCAACAACGACGTCTCGCGGTACGGCGAGATCATCGAGCGGTCGCTGGTCCACCGCGGTCTCAAGCACTACTTTCTGGTCGACTTCCCGCAGGAGCCCGGTGCGCTGCGCCGCTTCCTCGACGAGGTGCTCGGCCCGGACGATGACATCACGCTGTTCGAGTACGTCAAGCGCAACAACCGGGAGACCGGGGCCGCGCTCGTCGGCATCGAACTCGGTGACCGGACCGGGATCGACGGGCTCAAGGACCGCATGAACCGGTCCCGGCTCGACGTCGAGTGGCTGGAGCCCGGCACGCCGGCGTACCGCTACCTGACCTAGTGTCCTGCTCCGGCGATCCGCGAATCGAACAGCCACATCTCGATCACGTCGCCACGGCATCCCAGCTCGCTGCTCCATCTGGCGATCAGCTCGGTGTAGCGGGAGTACGTCGCGGCAGGCCAGTTGCCGCCGGCTCGCAACGAGTCCCAACCATGTGTGCGCAGTGTCGAGGCAACGCGGGAGTCGAGGATCAACGATCGATGATGCGGGTCGCCACCCCCGGCGAAGTACAGGAACTTCGTGAAGAACGCGGGGCCGAGGTATCGGATCGCATTCCTCCGCCCAGGCCGCAGAAGCGAGTAGGCGGCGAGAGGGTCGCGGCGGGCTTCAAAACTCAGGTGCGGTGAGCTGCGAGGTATCGGTCGGTCGCATCGGGGCTCCTTTGCTCGGCCATTGCGATGAACCGTAGCCGGTGACCCCGACATCGGGCGCAGATCGCGTATTCGCGGTCTGCGCCCGGCCCGAGCCTCACCTCTGGTTGATCCGGATCAGATTTCCCGCGGGATCGCGGAAGGCGCAGTCTCGCACGCCGTAGTTCTGGTCGGTGGGTTCCTGGACGACGTCGGCACCGGCGGCGACGAGCGTGTCGAACACGGCGTCGAGGTCGTCGGCCGACAGGGTGAGCGCGCCGTAGGAACCCTTGGCGATCAGGTCCAGAATCGTCTCGCGCTCGGCGTCGGTGATGCCGGGATCGACGGCCGGCGGGTGCAGCACGATCGAGGTGCCCGGCTGCCCGGCCGGGCCGACGGTGAGCCAGCGCATGTCCTGGTATCCGACGTCCTTGCGGACCTCGAAACCGAGCGCGTCGCGATAGAAGCCGAGCGCCGCCTCGGCATCGGTGTGGGGGAGGAAGGCGTAATTGATCTCAATGTTCATGCGCTCCACGCTAAGTGGTGTGACCGGTCCGCGCTTCTTGATTCCTGACCGGTCTGGCGACCTGCTTGGCCAGGCAGGGCGGAACACCGTGCAACTTGTCGACGTCGCCGCGCTGATACACGCTCGGCGGCACGCCGACGAGCTCGGTGAAGCGAGTGCTGAACGTCCCGAGCGACGAGGAGCCGACGGCGAAGCAGACCTCCGTGACCGACATGTCGCCCCGTCGCAGGAGGGTCATGGCCCGCTCCACGCGCCGGGTCATCAGATACGAGTACGGCGACTCGCCGTAGACGCGCTTGAACTCGCGGCTCAGATGGCCCGCCGACATGTAGGCCCCGCGGGCGAGTTCCTCGACGTCGAGAGGGCGGTCGTACTCGCGGTCGATTCGGTCGCGCACTCTGCGGATGGCGGTCAGCGCGGCCGTCCGACGGTCGCGGTCGTCGTTGCGTGAACCCACCACTGCATCATCGCATTCGTCCGAGTTCGCCGCATTCGACCGGGGGTGCTGAAGGGCCCCGGTTTGCTGGGGACCAACGACTCTGTACCGCACAATCCGGACCCGTTCCTGGGGCTTTCCTACATAGGTGAAGTTATGTGTGGCGCCGCGCACACACGTAAGAATTTGCTGTGTATATTACGTCCGAGCGGCCCGATGGACCGCAGCGGCGGGGACCGACGTGAGTCGGAGACCGCCGCCGACGCCAGGTGGGTGGAGAGGCGAAGGCAGGGGAGTGAGCACAGACACGGTGGAGCCGGAGCCGCGTACTGCTGCGCGACGCTGGTCCGACAACGGTGCGCGCAGATGGTTCGACGAGCACATCAAGAAGTCGTTCGAGACCTTCGGTCGTCAGCTGGCCATGTTCGTCGAGGTCTTCAAAGTTCTGATCGAGGACATCGTCAAGCGGCGGTTCCCATTCAAGGAATTCGTTCGCCAGTGCGCGTTCATGTCGTCGACGTCGGTGTTCCCGACGCTGCTGGTGGCGATTCCGATCGGTGTCATCGTGTCGATCCAGGTGTCGAACATCGCCGGCCAGATCGGTGCCACCTCGTTCTCGGGTGCGGCGACCGGGCTGGGCGTGATCCGGCAGGGCGCACCGCTGGTGACGTCCCTGCTGCTGGCCGGCGCCGTCGGCTCCGCGATCGCCGCCGACCTCGGCTCGCGCACCATCCGGGAAGAGATCGACGCCATGCGCGTGATGGGGGTGAACCCGATCCAGCGGCTGATCTCGCCGCGGCTGCTGGCGACGATGGTCGTCTCCTTCCTGCTCTGCGGCTTCGTCTGCTTCGTCGGCTTCATCACCGGCTATCTGTTCAACGTGTACTTCCAAGGCGGCACCCCCGGCAGCTACACCGGCACCTTCGCGTCCTTCGCCGGCGTGCCCGACCTGCTCTTCGCGCTGGTCAAAGCGGTGATCTTCGGGGCGATCGTGGCGATCGTGGCCTGCGACCGCGGCCTGTCGACCAGCGGCGGTCCGGCCGGCGTGGCCAACTCGGTGAACGCCGCGGTCGTGAACTCGGTGATCCTGCTCTTCACCGTCAACGTGGTCCTGACCCAGGTCTTCGCCCTCGTCGTTCCCGCGAAGGTGGTGTGAGATGACCGCCTCCCGGTATGTGCCGCCGCTGCTGCGGCCGATGGAATGGCTCAAGAAGCTCTGGGAGGGCCCGCGCGACGCGATCGTCGCGATGGGGCACCTGATCACCTTCCTCGTCCGATCGATCGGTCTGGCACCGATCACCTTCACCCACTACCGCAAGGAAGTGTGGCGACTGCTGTCCGACGTGGCGTGGGGCAACGGCGCCATCGTCGTCGGCGGCGGCACCGTCGGCGTGATGATCATCCTCGGCGTGATGGGCGGTGCGACCGTCGGCATCGAGGGCTACACGGCGCTGAACCTGCTGGGCATGTCGCCGATCACCGGCGGACTGTCCGCATTCGCGACGACCCGCGAGATCGCCCCGCTGCTGGCGGCGACCGCCTTCACCGCGCAGTCGGGCTGCCGGTTCACCGCCCAGCTCGGGTCGATGCGGATCAGCGAAGAGATCGACGCCCTCGAATCGATCGCCATCCGGCCCCTGCCGTACCTGGTGACTACTCGGATGGCCGCGGCCGTACTGTCGATCATCCCGCTGTACGCGATCTCGCTGGCCGCCAACTACGTCGCCTGCCAGGTGATGTTCCAGTTGCAGTCGGGGCAGGGGACCGGCACCTATCTGCACTACTTCGACCAGTTCATGCTCTCGCGAGACGTCTTCTTCTCGTTCCTCAAGGTGATCGTGTTCGTGCTGCTGACGACCTTCATCCAGTGCTACTACGGGTACTTCGCCTCGGGCGGCCCGGAGGGCGTCGGAGTCGCTGCCGGCCACGCGATCCGGCTGTCGATCATCACGATCGTCTTCGCGAACCTGATCCTGACCCTGGTCTTCTGGGGCACCTCCGCCGGCATCAAGATATCGGGATAGCTGATGAGAATCGACACCGGCGGCAGAGATCCGTCAGTTAAGGCGTACTTCATCCGCGGCGTGGCCTTCCTCGCGGTCGCCGCCGTGGTCTTCGGGCTGCTCCTGGCGCGGTACGAGGGCAAGTTCGACAGTCGGACCGAGGTGACCGCACAGCTCACCGACGTCGGCGACGGCCTCGTCTCCGGCGCCGACGTCCGCTACAACGGCTTCATCGTCGGTTCGGTCGACTCGCTCACCCTGGTGGGCACCGGGGACAATCCGACCAAGGACGTCGCGCTGATCCTGGATCCGAAGCAGGCGGCGGGCATCCCGTCGAACACCACCGCGCGCACCGTGCCGTCGAACCTGTTCGGCGTCAACTCGGTGGAGTTGATCGCACCCGCGACGCCGGCGTCGACACCGCTCGCGGGCGGCGACGTCGTCAAGGCCGACACCTCCGAACCGACGATCCGGCTGCAGGACGCGCAGAACGAACTGCGCACCCTGCTGCGCAGCGTCCCGCCGGAGGATCTGGGCATGGTGCTCGGCACGATCGCCGACGCGCTGCAGGGCGGCGGCGCCACGTTCTCGACCTTCGTCGGGGTCCTCGACACCTATTGGAAGGCGATCAACGACCAGTTCCCGCCGGGCGCGCCGTCGGGCTTCGACAACTTCAACCGCGCCATCAAGGGACTTGCGGCCTCGACACCCGAACTCCTCGACGCCATCGGGAAGTCGGTGGTGCCCGCGATGACACTGGCCGAGAACTCCGAGCAGCTCACCGCGCTGCTGTCGGCGAGCCAGGGCATGCTCGATCAGACCCAGACGCTGTTCGCCAAGAACGGCGACGGCGGCAAGCGCATCGTCCGCGACCTCAATACGATGCTCGGCGCGATGATGCTGGAGCCGGACTCCATGCCCGAGGCGCTGCAGCAGCTCTACGTGCTGGCCGGCCGGGTGCTCGGGGTGTTCACCGGTGTCAACGGGCACGTGCAGCTGAACCTCGGCGTCAACTTCGGCGCCTACCAGCAGTACACCCGGGTCAACTGCCCGGTGTACGACGGCGGTCGTTACGGCCAGCTGCGCGGTCCCGGATGCGTCGGGCCCGGAACCGGCACCGGACCCACGATGTCGGGACCGTTGACGGTGTATCCGCCCGGCATGAGACGTGCCGCGGCCCGCAAGCCGGTCAGCTCGGTCACCACCGGCACTGACGGGAAGACGCTCAAGCGAGCCCTCGGCCGCAAGCCGACCTCGGCCGACCAGCTGATGCTGGGGCCGCTGGTCTCGGCCGTCACCCCCGAGGAGGGAGGCCAGTGAGCCAGGCGAAATCGAGCATCCGCAAACCGCTGATCGGATTCTCCCTGTTCGCGGTCGTGGCGCTGCTGATGACCTACCTGATCTGGTCGACGCTGGAACGGTCGGTCACCGGATCCACCAGCGGTTTCTCCACCCAGTTCAACGACGTCTCCGGACTCGCGGTCGGCGACGACGTGCGCATGGCCGGAGTCCGCGTCGGCCGGGTCGAGTCGATCTCGCTCGTCGGCGGGCACGCCGAGGTCGACTTCCAAGTCCAGGACGACCAGCGCGTGTACGCCAACACCCGTGCGGCCATCCGCTACCAGAACCTGATCGGCCAGCGCTATCTGGCGCTCTCGCTCGACGGGCCGACCCCGCAGGCGCAGCTGTCGAAGGGATCGAAGCTGCGGCTGCCGGGCGAGGACTCGTTCGACGTCACCAAGCTGCTGGCCGGCTTCCAACCGGTGTTCGACACCCTCACCCCCGAACAGGTGAACTCGCTGTCGGAGAGTCTGATCCAGACCTTCCAGGGCAACTCCGTGTCGCTCTCGCGCACGATCGCCGAGATCGGGCAGGTGGCCTCCGACATGGCAGACCGCGACCAGGTGCTCGGCGCGATCATCACCAACCTGGGCGTGGTCATGCGCGAACTCGCATCGCAGGGCAACCAGATGCAGACCCTGCTCGACGGCGCAGGCAAGCTCGTCGAAGGCCTCAACGGCAATTCGCAGCAGTTCGGCCGGGCCGTCGACCAGATGGGGCAGACGGCGGCCGGCTTCGCCGACGTCTTCGCCAAGAACCGCGCCAGCCTCCGGTCGGCGGGGACGGCGGCGCGTGAGGCGACGACGAAGCTGATCGCCAGCGGCGCCAAGATGGACGACCTGGCCGTCCAGCTGCCGATCTTCCTCGGCCACTTCCCGAACGTGATGATGCAGGGTGCGTACTTGAACATCTATGCCTGTGACTTGGACATCTCCATCGGAGACGTCTTCTTCCCGCCCGGTCTGATCACCCAGATCGGCGGCACCAACCATTCGGTGGTGTGTCGATGAGGAACCGCCTGGCAGCATCGTTCAACGGCAACCGCGGTCTCTGGTACGGCATCTTCGGCGCCATCGGGATCATCGTCGTGCTGGTGGCCGTGGTCGGCTTCAGCACCGCAGGCATCGGCAAGCGCACATACACCGCGGACTTCGCGCAAGCCGGCGGCATCCGTCCCGGCGACAAGGTGCGGGTCGCGGGCATCGACGTCGGCGAGGTCTCGAAGACCACTCTGGCCGGTGACCACGTCAAGATCGACATGCTGATCTCCGACGACGTCGACGTCAAGGACGACGGATCGGCGGAGATCAAGATGTCGACGCTGCTGGGACAGCGGTACATCGACGTGGTGCTGGGCACCGGCGCGAAGAGCGCCCCGAACCACCGCATCGCGAAGACCTACGTGCCCTACGACCTGCAGCAGACATTGGCGAAGGGAACGCCGGTGCTGGCGGGCATCAAGCCCGACGAACTCACCGACAGCATCCGCACCCTCTCGACGCAGCTGGCGGGCGCGCCCGCCGTCATGGGCCCGACGCTGGATGCGCTGACGCGGATGTCGGAGGTGCTCAACAATCGCCACGATCAGATCAATCAGCTGCTGAAGGACACCGATGCGGTGACCAAGCAGGTCACCGACAGTCAGTTCCAACTGTCGATCATCGTCGGTCAGGGTGCTCAGCTGGCGAGCAAGATCGTCGCCCGCGAGCGCCTGGTGACCCGGATGCTCGACGGGGTCGCGGCCCTCACCGACCAGGCCACCGCGGTCGCCGAGGAGAACGGCGACCAGTTCGGCCCGGTGATGGCGAACCTGAACACGATCGCCAACGGGCTGGAGAAGAACCGTGACAACCTGCGCAAGCTGCTGGAGGTGCTGCCGGTGACCGCACGGCTGACCACCAATCTGATGGCCGACGGTCCGTACGCCAACGGCTACCTGCCGTGGGGCCTGTTCCCGGACAACTGGCTGTGCGCGGCCCGGGTGGTGGACGGATGCTGACCTCGACCCGACTCCGGCGCGGACTGGCCGCTGCCGCCGTCACCATGGCGACCGCGCTGACGGTCACCGGATGCTCGCTGGTGCCCGCGACGTGGACCGCGGCGCTCGGGCAGGCCAACACGGTGACCGCCTACTTCGACGACGTCTCCGGCATCTTCGAGGGCAACGACGTCGCGATCCTCGGGATGCCGGTCGGTCGGATCACGTCGGTCCAACCCCAGGGCACGCGCGTGAAGGTCACGATGACCGTCGACAACAGCATCGACGTGCCCGCCGACGTGACCGCGGCGATCGTCAACACGTCGATCGTCACCACCCGCCACATCGAACTGTCGCCCACCTACCGCGGCGGGCCCAAGCTCGGCGACGGGGACGTCATCGAGCACACCGAGGCGCCCGTGGAGATCGGGACGCTGTTCGACTCGATCGACAAGATCGTCAAGTCGATGTCGGGGGACAGGCCCGGCGAAGGGCCGATCGCCGACTTCGTCGACGTGACCTCAGGGATCGCCTCGGGCAACGGCGAGAAGCTGCGCCAGGCCCTCGACTCGCTGTCGAAGGCGGGCAAGCTCGGCGCCGACAACGGCGACGCGATCGCCTCGATCATCAAATCGCTGAGCACCCTGACGACCGCGCTGACCGACAACTATCCCAAGATGAAGCAGTTCTCGGCGTCGATGACGCAGGTGTCGCAGATGTTCGGCGATCAGTCGGTCGGGCTCGTCGCCTCTCTGCACGATCTGAATCAGATGCTGCAGAACACCTCGGAGTTTCTCTCGGGCAACTCGGCTGCGATCAGCGCCTCGACGGGTCGGCTGGCGGCCGTGATCGCGAACCTGTCGGACTTCTCCCGCGAAGTGGTCGAGACGATCGACGTGGCGCCGCTGCTGTTCCAGAACCTGTCGAATTCGATCTCGGCCGAGCAGGGCGCCTGGCGGGCGTCGGTGCTGCTCGACAAGTCGCTGCTCGACAACGAGTCGCTGTCGAAGCTGTGCGAGGCCATCAACCTCGATCGCAAGGGCTGCAACACCGGCCAGTTGAAGGACTTCGGACCGGACCTGGGCATCTACTCCGGACTGTTGGAGCTGAGTAGGAAATGATGCTGAACAAGAAGGCCGGGATCGCGGCCGTCGCGCTGCTCACCTCCGTCTGCCTGAGCGCCTGCGGGGTGGTTCCCGGCGTCACCGTCGAACAGATCCCGCTGCCCGCTCCCGGTGGAATCGGGGACGCGATGACGGTGCACACCTCGTTCGAGAACGCGCTCAACCTGCCGAACAAGGCCAAGGTGAAGCTCGGCGGCATGAACGTCGGTGAAGTGGAGTCGATCGTCGCGAAGAACTATCGCGCCGAGGTGACGATGAAGGTGTCGAAGGACACGCGGCTGCCGATCGGCACCGGAGCCGAACTCCGGCAGGCGACCCCGCTCGGCGACGTCTTCGTCGCCCTGCAGCCGCCCGCCGACTCCTCGCGCGGCTTCGTGACCGACGGCGGATCGCTCACCGGACCCACCTCGGCGGCGGCGACCATCGAGGACCTGCTCGTCTCGATGACCGGCCTGGTCGACTCGGGGTCGGTGAGCTCGCTGCAGCGGATCTTCACCGAGCTCAGCACCGCGATCGGCGGCAACGCGCCCGAGCTGCGCGGCGCCATCGACGGCTTCACCACCGCCATCGACAAGTTCAACAAGAACTCGGCGGCCGTCGACGAGGCGATGGCGACGACCGCCGCATGGTCGAAGGAACTGGCCGACGGTCGCGCGCAGATCGCCGCCGCGGTCAACAGGCTGCCTGCGGCGATCAACACCGTGAACAGCCAACTCGAGATGATTCTGACGACCTTCGACAAGTCGAACAAGGTCACCGCGGCGACCAACGACTTCCTGAACTCGCAGCAGGCCGACTTCACCGAGCTGCTCGGCCACCTCAACACCACGCTGGTCGCGTTGAACAACTCGGCGCCGATCTTCGGTCCGCTCGCCGACCGGCTTGCCGAACTGACCCCGAAGTGGGCCAAGTCCACCTCGGGCAGTGCGGCCGCGGTCTCGGCGAAGGTGTACTGGCTGACGCCGGGCGTCGGCTTCGACGCGGCCACCCGGCTGCCGGAGGGCGCCGACATCACCAACGGGATGCACAGCATGGAGCAGACACTGGCGCGGATCATCGCGCGGCTCACCGGAACCAAGGGGTGCTGCTCATGATGACGTGGTTGCGCAAACGCAAGATCATGCTGGGCAACCTGGCCCTGATCGGCGTGATGATCCTCGGGCTGGCGTTTCTGGCGTTCAACAGTCTGAGCTGGCGTCCGTGGCAGAACACCTACGAGGTCACCGTGCACTTCCCGGAATCCGGCGGCCTGCAGGACACCAGCAAGGTGATGCTCCGCGGCTCCCAGATCGGCGAGGTCCGACACATTCAGGTGACGCCGAAGAGCGTCGATGTGACCCTCCGGCTGCGCGACGAGTTCAAGATCAACAAGGGTGCCAAGTTCTCGGCACTGGGCCTGTCGGCGGCCGGCGAACAGTACGTCAACATCACCCCGACCACCGACGAGGGCCCCTACCTGAGCGGTGGCGACGAGATCCAGGTGGGCCAGACCCACGTGACGGCCCCCTTCGCGGGGATGCTGCAGTCGACGCTCGACGTGATCAGTCAGATCGACGCGCCGAAGCTGACCGCGACGCTGCAGGAACTGGAGATCGCGCTCAACGACCGCGGCCCCAACCAGCTCAAGTCGATCTTCAACTCCGGCGGCGTCATCTTCGCCGACCTGGCCAAGGTGCTGCCGCAGACCACCAAGCTCATCTCGAACCTGGGAACGGTCTTCAAGACCACCGCCGACATCCAACCCGACTTCGGGCGGCTGGCCGGCGGTCTGGACGAGCTGTTCGCTGCGGCCGCGGCCGCCGACGGCGAACTGCGCAGCCTGCTCGGCAACGGTCCGGCCCAGTTCACCAGTCTCACCGGCTCGCTGGCGACCATCACCGATCCGCTGACCGACGTGCTGGCGCAGTTCCTCGACGTCGCCCGCCAGGGCGTCCTGCGCGCACCCGCGCTCGCGACCTTGTTCCCGTCGATCCGGGACGGCTCGATCCAGGCGCAGAAGATGTTCCACGGCGGCGCGTGGTGGGCGATCGCATCGCTGTATCCGCGACCGTCATGCAACTACCAGCTCTCACCGGTGCGGCCGACGAAGATCCTGGAGCTGACGGTCCCCAAGAACCTGTACTGCGTCACCGAGGATCCCAGCCTGCAGGTGCGCGGGGCGGCGAACGCGCCGCGCCCGGCGGGGGACGACACCGCGGGCCCGCCGCCCGGTTACGATCCGAATGCGCGAACGGTTCCGCTCGACAAGTGATCGAGAACCCAGCCAAGTGATGAAGTACGCAGACAAGTGATGAAGGACGCATGAGTTCAGCTGATTCGAAAGACGGTGCGGCGGTCGACGTGGACGACGAAACGTCGGCAACGACGGAGACCGTCGCCGACGAGGATCGTCGCGATCCGACGAATGCTGACCGGCGGGCCGCCCGCCGGGTGCAGCGAGCCGATTCCGACGGTGCCGCGGTGACGATCTCGATGCGGCTGATCAAGCGGATCGCCGCCGCCCTCGTGGTGATCGCGGTCCTGGCCGTGATCGCGGTCGGCGGCTGGCAGCTGTATCAGAAGGACCAGCAGCTGGCGGCCTTCGACGACAGCAAGGCCGCAGCGTCGAACTTCGTCGTCACCTACTTCGAGGCGATGGGCGGGCAGAACGCGACCGCCGATTCGCTGCGCAAGGCGGTCGGTCCGCTCAGCACCGGCGACTTCAAGAAGCGGCTGCAGTCCGACGCCGTCGTCAGCACCGAGTTCATGAAAGCGAACAAGGTCGAGAACATCAAGACCGCGGTCACCTCGTCGATGGTCGAATCGTTCGACGCCGACCGTGCGACGGTCGTCCTGG
Organism: Gordonia aichiensis; assembly: GCF_039946255.1. Taxonomy (GTDB): domain Bacteria; phylum Actinomycetota; class Actinomycetes; order Mycobacteriales; family Mycobacteriaceae; genus Gordonia; species Gordonia aichiensis_A. The sequence goes on from NZ_JBCDWL010000009.1 coordinate 116,892, forward strand.
GCGTCGACGTGTCGGGCACCAGCGCGATCAGCGCGGGCGGCGGCAAGAACGCCATGCTGCTCGCGCTGAGCATGCAGAAGGTCGACGGCCAGTGGCTGGTCAGTGCCATCGAAGCGGGCCCGGGCGTGACGGTCGCCGCACAGCAGAATGCGGGCGCGCCGGCGCCGGCGCCCGCACCGAGCCCGGGCGGCTGAGGTACGGCTAGGCCCGTTCCAGGACGGCCACCGCTCGGTCGGCGAGGAGGACGTCGGCGCCGATCTCGCCGGTGAACTCGGCGCCCGATGCCGCGTCGACCCAGCGGCCGGGCGGCAGCGAGATCAGCGCCTCGGACCGGGCGCCTGCGGTGTCGAACATCAACGCCAACCGGACCGCGGCGACGACCACGTCGGCGACGTCGTCGCGGCCGCGCGAGAAGCAGATGACGTGCGAGGTGGTGGTGCCGCGAACCGGCACGTACCGGAAGTCCCCGCCGGGACCGAAGGCGCCGGGGTGGCGTCGCCGCACGGTCAGGCAGGTCTGGATGATCCGGGCCTTCGGGTGATCGAGACTGCGGTCGTGATCGACCGGCCGCCGATTGTCCGGATCGGTGAGGGAGTCCTCCCACCACTGGGTGCCCTGATAGATGTCGCCGACACCGGGCAGCAGCAGCGACAGCGCCTTGCGCGACAGCGATTCGGTCCGGCCGGCCGAGGCGATCAGCGCAACGAATCCCGCCACGAGGTCGGCCGCCGGGCCGGTGAGCAGTCGGGCGAGCCAGTCCTGCACGGCGGCCTCGGCCGCGTCGTCGACGGCCGTCCACGACGACACCAGACCGCCCTCGCGCATCGCCTTTCGCGCGTAGTCGGCGAGGCGGCGCGCGAGCGTGGCATCCGGCCGCCCGTCGGCGGGCCAGACGCCGACGACGTTCTGGAGCAGGAAGTAGCAGACGACGGTGTCGGGCGGCGGCGCGAGCGCCCACAGCTCGGCCACGAACATCCGCCACCGCTGCGGAGTCTGGGCGATCACCGCGATCCGGGCGCGCACGTCCTCACCGCGTTTGGTGTCGTGCGTCGACAGCGCACTCATGGCCTGAGGCCAGTCGGCGGCCCGGCAGGTGTTGCGGTGGAAGAAGTCGGCGCGGTTGATGGACGGGACCAGCGGGATGCAGCCGAGCTCTTGACTCGACACCAGTCGCGCGGTCCGGTGATAGCCGATGTCCTCGATCGCCTTCGCGTAGACGGCGACGGCGGCCTCGCCGATCCGGGCGATCGCCTCCCCGAAGCGCTGCGGCTCGCGGTAAGCGGTGTCGAGCACCGCGAGACCCTCGCGCTGCGTCGGGTTCTCGTCGGCCAGGCGCGCGATGTCGGCGGTGATCGTGCCGAGCAGGGACGGGTAGTCGGCGCGGGCGACGGACGCCGAGCAGATCAGCAGCGAGGCCGCCTGGTGAATCAGCGGTGCGGGCACCTGCGGGGCCTGCGCGCTGAGCAGGTCGGTGGCCCGCTGGATCCGATCCGGGAAGAAGTCGACGAGGACCATCTGACGCAGTTCGCGGGCCCGGGCTCCCAGGACATCGCCGTCGCCGGCCCGACCCGACAGGGCCCGGAAGGTCTCCTCGAGCTCGATGGCACCGGTCGGCGCAGTGAAGACCGATTCGATCAGCTGGAGCTGGTCGTAGCCGGTGGTTCCCTGCACCGGGAGGACGGGGTCGAGCCGTTCGCCGATCGCGAGGCCCTTCTCGATGTACAGCAGCCGCTCGTCTCCGAGGTCGGCCCGCAGCCTGCGCAGGTAGCCGACGGGATCGCGCAGACCGTCGACGTGGTCGACACGGACTCCGTCGACGAGGTCGTCGGCGATCAGCTCGCGCAGCCAGGCGTGGGTCGCGTCGTAGACCTCGGGAATCTCCTGGCGCAGCGCGGCGAGCTCGTTGACGGCGAGGAATCGGCGATAGCCCACCCGGCGGCTGTCGTGCGGGACCAGCCGATAGTGCTGGAGCCGATGCACCGCGTTCGGGTCGTCGCCGGGGGCGACGGTGCCGGGTGCGGTCGGCAAGACGATGTCACCGAGGACCAGTCGGCCGCGATCGTCCAGGCTCAGGTCGGCCAGGTCATCGGCCCGACCCAGGTACGGCAGGCTGATCAGGCCGTCGGTGGCCGCCGTGTCGAGGTCGAAGTAGCCGGCGTAGGGGGACTCGAGGCCGTGGGTGAGGACGTCCGACCACCACTGATTGTGATCGGGGTCGGCGATGCCGACGTGGTTGGGGACGATGTCGAGGATGACGCCGATCCCGACGGCCCGCGCGTGCTCGCGGAGCAGCCGGAAGCTGTCGGGGCCGCCGAGGACCTCGGAGATGCGAGCGGGCGGTGACCAGTCGTAACCGTGCGTGGAGCCCGGCATGGCCGCCAGTATCGGCGACAGGTACAGGTGGCTGACGCCGAGCGAGCGGAGGTGGTCGAGGATTCCGACGACCTCGGCGAAGGTGAACTCGGGGGTGAGCTGAACGCGGTAGGTGGCCACCGGGTCGATCCGCGTCCCGGTCATACCCCTCCTTCAGCTCTCGCCCGCCCGCCTGCACTCGCCGCGGGTCAGGGCAGCTCCGGCCCCGCCCACGGCAGCGCTGCGGCCAACTGCCGCGACAGTTCCCGGGTCAGCGTCCGGACATAGGTCGCGCTCAAGTGGTGATAGTCCTTGTAGACGATGATGTTACCGACGACCGCGGGGCACCGGTCGGCATCGCACACCCCGTCGGACAGGTCGAGGCGGTGAAACAGCGGATTGCCTTCGGCGTAGTCGACGGCCGGGTCGATCGGGTGAAGAGCGGTGGCGCGGTCGGTGCCGCACGAGCGCGCGGTGCCGCCCGCCGCTAGGCATTCGGGCGTGTTGATCGCACCGCGGGGGCCGTGGGGCCACGGGATGTCGCGGATCCCGACCACCGGGATGCCCTGGGCGGTCAATTCGTCGAAGATCCCCACGTAGCCCGCCGGGACGTGATCGGCCGGACCCGCCGGGTCGGGCCGGGTCGAGTTGGTGAACACCGCGTCGGGTCGGGTGCGCGCCAACTCGGCCATGACGTTGTTGACCCAGACGCGGCACTCCGGATACGGCGTGCCCTCGAGTCGAGTCGGATCGGGTTCCGCGGTCAGCGGGCAGCCCATCTTCAGGTAGGTGAGGATCTTGAAGCCGTTGGCCTTGCCGATCGCGTCGAGCGCGCCGATCCACATCTCGGCATGCGAGCCGCCGGCCAGGGCGATGGTCTTCGCCCCGTCGGGATCGCCGTAGACGCCGACGGCGGGTTCGGTGGCTGCGAAATCGCTCATGAAGCCGTCCGGTCCGGTCTGCGGCAGATCGTCGGCGACCGCCAACGGCGTCGGCTGGGGATCGAGCGCGGGCACCGGCGCACCCTCCAAGAGGGCCCGTGCACCCGGATACGACGTGGGATCCAGGTTCGCGGTGTCGACGGCGACGGTCGACATGTGCCGGTCCCACGCCTTGATCGCACCCGCCGTACCCGCCGACAGCGCGATGAGCGCGACGGTCAGGATGGCGGTGTAGGTGATCCGCGGATGAGCGGGCCAGCGGATGTACCGCAGCGCCGACCGGCCGCCGCCGCGCATCGGGTCCTCGATGTACCGCTTCATCAGCCACGACAGGCCCAGTGAGACGACCAGGATGACCGTGCCCTCGGCGAAGGTCGCACGCTCGGTGCCCCGCCAGGTGAGGTAGAAGATCAACAGCGGCCAGTGGATCAGATAGAGCGCGTACGCCAGGCTGCCGAGCCATACCGCGCGCCGCCCGGCCAGGATCCGGTTGGCGGCGGGCAGGGACTGGCCCGCGGGCACCTGACCGGCCCAGATCACCATCAGGGTCGCACCGACCGGCACCCAGGCCAGCGCGGCCGGATACTGCGCGACGCCGTCGAGCCACCAACCGCAGGTGGCGATCAGCGCCAGCGCGACGACGGTGACCGTGTTGCGGAACCACGCGGCGACCCGCCACGCCGGCATCCAGATCGCCAGGAGCCCGCCCACCAGCGGCTCCCACAGACGCGAGCGGGTGTCGTAGTAGTTGAACGGCTGGTCGATGTGCAGGCGGTACTGGGCCCACGCGAACGAGGCGAGTGCCACGGCCGCGACGATGACGGCGAAGATCGCGCGGATCACCCCGGGGCGGGTGAGGGCGGGAAGGCGACGACCGGCGAGCTTGATCAGCCCCGCGACGGCCAGCAGCACCACCAGCGCGCCGACGAAGAACTGTCCCTGCATCGACATGGACCAGATGTGCTGCAGGGGACTGTTCGCCGAACTCGCGGCCAGATAGTCCTGGGAGTTCTGCGCGAGATAGTAGTTCTGGTAGTAGAGCGCGCTGGCGAAGATCTCGCGGCCGATGTTGAGCCAGCGGGTCTGCGGCACCACCAGGGCGGTCAGCACGGCGACCGCGATCAACACGGTGTAGAGGGCGGGAAGCAGCCGCTTGAGCAGGCGTTTGAGTCGAGGCCAGGGGCTGATGGTCTCGCCGAATCCGATCCGTGCGGACTGCGCATGCACGGTGTGCCGGACCAGGGACCCGATGAAGAAGTATCCCGACAGGGTCAGGAAGACGTCGACGCCGCCGGAGACGCGGCCGAACCAGATGTGAAAGCACGCGACCAGGGCGATGGCGATGCCCCGCAGACCGTCGAGGTCGGTGCGGTAGGCGGGTGCCGCCGCCGCCGCGGTCGTCGTCGGCCCGGACGCTGTCGTCGGCCCGGACCTCTTCGTCGGCGCCGTCGGCGCCGGTGCGGGCGGGTCCGTGCTGCGGTCGGTCGGGGCGTGCACTGTCGTCGATCCTTCTCGGGGGTACGCGTACGCGGCCCTCCAGAGCCGGGTGGCCGCCTCGTAATCTACGTGCCCGCGGGTGGCGACGCGAAATCTCCTTAGGCGGTGCTGCGGGCCCGGGCGCCGTCCAGGATGACCTCGAGTGCATCGCCGAACTCGGCGTCGAAGACGCGGCCGGACGGCCCGGTGACGCCCAGCCGCTCCATCTGCGTGCGGGTCTGCTCCTCGATCGTCAATCCGATGGTCAACTGGCAGACGGCGGTCGCGAGACCCGCGGCGACGCGGGGGTCGAGGTCTCCTCGGCGGGCGACGGCGGCGATCGCGGTCTCGATGTCGCGTGCGGCCAGGCCCGAGGCCCAGGCCGACGAGACGATCTCGGCGCTGTCGGGCACGGCGAGCAGCGCCCGGCGCATGTCGGTGGCCAGTCGGTGCAGTTCGACGAGCCAGTCGGCGTCGTCGACCGGTCCCGGGACCGCCGCCAGGATGTCCTCGGCGAGGGCGGCGAGCATCGTCTGCTTGTCCGGGAAATGCCAGTAGAGGGCGTTGGGACGCACACCGAGATCGGCGGCCAGGCGCCGCATGGTGAGGTCGGCCAGGCTGTGCTCGGCCAGGATGCCGCGCGCCGCGGCGAGAATGTCCGACCTCGTGTTGCTCACCCTGTCACCCTATCCGACGCGGATTGGACGCCGACCTGCACTGGACGTTGTTCAGGTGCGCCTGTACGGCGTTCAGGAACCTCCTGTACGGTGTCCAGGGGTGGGGTTCGGGTGGGTCGAGCGACATGAAGGAGGCAGGTGTGGATCACGCCACGATCACCGCGGTCGATGCAGAGCACGTCTGGCATCCCTACGGCGGCTTCCCGGCCTCGACGGCACCCCGGGTGGTCGCGGACTGCGAGGGCGTCCATCTCCGGCTCGCCGACGGCAGCCGGCTCGTCGACGGGATGAGCTCGTGGTGGGCCGCGGTGCACGGCTACCGGCACCCGCAGCTCGATGCGGCCCTGGCGGACCAGGCGGGCAGGATGTCGCACGTCATGTTCGGCGGCCTGACGCATGAGCCGGCCGCGCGTCTGGCGTCGCGTCTGGTGGCGATGACTCCGGAACCCCTGCAGAAGGTGTTCTTCGCCGACTCCGGGTCGGTGTCGGTGGAGGTGGCCGTCAAGATGGCGATCCAGTACTGGCGCAGCCGCGGCCGACCCGCCAAGAACGCCCTGCTGACCTGGCGCGGCGGCTACCACGGCGACACGTTCGCGCCGATGAGCGTCTGCGACCCCGAGGGCGGCATGCACGCCATGTGGCGCGGAGTGCTGCCCGAGCAGATGTTCGTTCCGGCACCGCCCGACGCGCGGGACGGTGAGGGCGCGCAGGAGCGCTACCTGACGATGCTCGACACCCGACTCGCGGCCGCCGGGGATCGGCTCGCCGCGGTCATCGTCGAACCGGTCGTGCAGGGTGCAGGCGGCATGCGGTTCCATTCGCCCGCGCTCGTCGCCGGTCTCCGTCGCCTCTGCCGGGCACACGAGGTGTTGCTGATCTGCGACGAGATCGCGACCGGCTTCGGCCGTACCGGGACCCTGTTCGCCTCCGACGCCGCCGGGATCAGCCCCGACATCATGTGCCTCGGCAAGGCGCTGACCGGGGGATACCTGACGCTGGCCGCCACCTTGACCACCACCGAGATCGCCGAGACCATCAGCCGCGGTGAGGCCGGCGGGCTCGCCCACGGGCCCACGTTCATGGCCAACCCGCTCGCGTGCGCGGTCGCGTGCGCCTCCCTGGACGTCCTCGAATCGTCGGACTGGCGGCGGCGAGTGCCGCAGATCGGTGCGCGGCTGGCGGCGGGGCTGGCGCCGTTGGCCCACGTCGACGGGGTCGTCGACGTCCGCGTCCTCGGCGCGATCGCGGTGGTCGAACTCGACCGCGACGTCGACCTGGTCGCCGCCACCGACGCCGCCGTCGCCTCGGGGGTGTGGCTGCGGCCCTTCCGCAAACTGATCTACGCGATGCCGCCCTACATCATCAGCGACGAACAGCTCGACGTCCTCGTCGACGGCATCGGCGCGGCGGTCGCGGCATCGTTGGCGGCCACCGAATCCGCTGGGGGACAGAGAATCCGACGGGGTCACCGAGATCAGGAGTCGACATCATGAGCGCACCGTGGCTGGCAGCGATCGCCCACCGCACCCGCGAGGCGGGACTGCACCGCGAGCCGGTGACCCGGCAGTCGGAGTCGGCGCAGATCAACCTCGCATCGAACGACTACCTCGGCCTCTCGACGCACCCGGACGTGATCGCCGGGGCGCACGCCGCCCTCGACGCCTGGGGGACGGGGGCCACCGCGTCGCGGTTGGTCGCGGGCACGACGCAGGCGCACCTGGACTTCGAGGCCGAGATCGCCGACTTCCTCGGTTTCGAAGCGGCGCTGACCTTCTCCTCGGGCTACCTGGGGAACGTCGGCGCCATCACCTCCCTCGTCGGCCGCGGCGACCTGATCGTCAGTGACACCGGCGCTCACGCCTCGCTCATCGACGGCTGCCGGCTGTCGCGGGCCCGGGTGGTGGTGGTTCCGCGCGGCGACGCGGTCGCGCTGAGTCGCGCGCTGGCCGAGCGCACCGAGGAGCGGGCACTGGTGGTCACCGACTCCATCTACAGCATCGACGGGATGGTCGCGCCGCTCGGCGCGTACTACGAGGCGGCGCGCGCACACGATGCGGTGCTGCTGGCCGACGAGGCGCACGCCCTCGGGGTGCGCGGTCCCGGCGGCCGGGGCGTGGCCGCCGAGCACGGACTCTCGGGTGCGCCGGGCCTGGTGCTCACCACCGTCGCATCGAAGTCGCTCGGTGCGCAGGGCGGCATCGTGGTGGGCACGCGCCTGCTGCGCGAACATCTCATCGATCACGCCCGGACCTTCATCTTCGACACCGGATTGAATCCGGCGGCCGTCGGTGCCGCCCGTGCCGCGCTGCGCGTGCTGCGCGCCGACCCGGCCATGCCCGATCGGCTCCGCGCCGGAGTGCGTCGCCTGGCGCTGGCGTGCGGCGGACAGGTGCCCGACGCCGCCGTGGTCTCGCTCGTCGTGGGCGATCCGACCGCTGCCGTGCGCGCCGCCGCACGGTGTCGCGAACAGGGCGTCTTCGTCGGCTGCTTCCGCCCGCCGTCGGTGCCGGAGGGGACCTCGCGCCTGCGCCTGACCGTCCGCGCCGACCTCGACGACGACACCCTCGACTTCGTCGCCGGCGTGGTCCGCGGCGCCCTGCGCGAGGCGGTCGCCGCATGACCGCGCAGCTCCTGGTCGTCAGCGGCACCTCGACCGACGTCGGCAAGACCGTCGCCGTCGCCGCGCTCGCCGCTGCGGCGACCGCGGCCGGGCTGCGCGTCGGCGTCTGCAAGGCCGCTCAGACCGGGGTGGCGCCGGGGGAGCCCGGCGACCTCGCGGAGGTGCAACGCCTCGTCGGTCCGCTTCCGGTTCGCGAACCCGCACGGTATCCCGAGCCGCTGGCCCCGGAGACCGCTGCCGCGCGCGCGGGCACGGCGCCGGTGACCCTCGAGGCGATCGCCGCGGCCGTCGCCGACCTCGCCGCCGTCGCCGACCTGGTGCTCGTCGAAGGCGCAGGCGGAGTCCTGGTCCGGCTCGCCCCGGACCTGACCGTCCTCGACGTCGCCGCGCACCTGGCCGCCGACCTGATCGTCGTCACCGATCCCGGGCTCGGCACGCTCAACCACACCGAGCTGACCGTCCGGGCGGCCGAATCGGCCGGAGTGCGAGTCCGCGGCCTGGTGATCGGATCGTGGCCCGCCGACCCGGACCTGGCGATGCGCTGCAACCTCGAGGACCTGCCGCGCCTGACCGGCACGCCGATCGTGGCGCGGGTGCCCGCGGGATCGGGTCGCCTTCCCGAACCCGACTTCCGGTCCGCGGCACCGGGCTGGGTGCACCCCGACCTCGTCGCCCCGGCACCGCGCTGACCCCGGACAGCGTCGACCCCGCCGCACACCGCACGACCGCTGACGTAATCGCACGACCGTTGAAGTATCCGTCGAAGCAAGAGGAGACCCCGACCATGACCACCACCGCCGACACCGCGGCTTCCGCCGAGTCCGCCGCCGCCGCTGCCGACATCCTCGACGTCGCGCGCGACCAGGTCCTCGAGCGCGGCGAGGGACTGAGCCGCGAGCAGGTCCTCGAGGTCCTGCGCCTCGACGACGACCGCCTCACCGAGCTGCTGCAGGTGGCCCACGACGTCCGCATGCGCTGGTGCGGTCCGGAGGTCGAGGTGGAGGGGATCATCTCGCTCAAGACCGGCGGCTGCCCGGAGGACTGCCACTTCTGCAGCCAGTCCGGACTGTTCGCCTCGCCGGTGCGCAGCGCCTGGATCGACATCCCGTCGCTGGTCGAAGCGGCCAAGCAGACCGCCAAGACGGGAGCGACAGAGTTCTGCATCGTCGCCGCGGTCCGCGGCCCGGACAAGCGGCTGATGACGCAGGTGGCGGCCGGAATCGAAGCGATCCGCAACGAGGTCGACATCCAGATCGCCTGCAGTCTCGGCATGCTCACCCAGGAACAGGTCGACGAGCTCGCGGCGATGGGCGTGCACCGGTACAACCACAACCTCGAGACCGCGCGCAGCCATTTCCCGAAGGTCGTGACCACCCACACCTGGGAGGAGCGGTGGGGCACCCTCAAGATGGTTCGCGAGGCCGGCATGGAGGTCTGCTGCGGCGGCATCCTCGGCATGGGCGAGACTCTCGAGCAGCGGGCCGAGTTCGCTGCCGACCTCGCCGAACTGGACCCCGACGAGGTGCCCTTGAACTTCCTGAACCCGCGGCCGGGGACCCCGTTCGGCGACCTCGACGTCCTGCCCGCCGCCGAAGCGCTCAAATCGGTCGCCGCCTTCCGGCTGGCGTTGCCGCGCACCATCCTGCGGTTCGCGGGTGGCCGCGAGATCACCCTCGGCGACCTCGGCGCCAAGCAGGGGATCCTCGGCGGCATCAACGCGGTCATCGTTGGCAACTACCTGACGACGCTCGGCCGGCCAGCGGAGACCGACCTGGATCTGCTCGACGATCTGCAGATGCCGATCAAAGCCCTCAACGACACGCTGTGACCGGCAGCGGTAGCCTCGAAGGTCGTGGCCCGTCGGCGGCAGCCGTCAGGTTCGCGACCACCCGATCTCAGGAGGCGTCCGGTATGACGAGTGCGATTCCCACGCCCTTGCAGCCGCCCATGCGGTACGGCGTCTACACCGGTGTCGAACTCGAGCTGCAGGCGCCCGACGCGGTGCCGGCCGCGGCCCGACTCGGCCTGGAACCGCCCCGCTACTGCGGACAGTGCGGGAGGCGGATGATCGTGCAGGTGCGCCCCGACGGATGGGACGCGCGATGCTCGCGGCACGGCGCCGTCGACTCGGCGGAGCTGGGCCGGCGATGAACTTGCGCCGGGTGGCCGCGGTGGTCGTGGCACTGTTGGCCGCCGCGATCGCGGTCGCGGGGCTCTGGGTGGTCTTGGCCCCCACCCCCGACCTGGTCGTCTCGCACGGCGGCCGATTGGGCTTCGCGACCGAGGCCGACCCGGCGCGACTCTTCGACGGTGTCGCGACCTTCGCCTTCCTGGCCTTCGGGCTCGGCGTGCTCATCGCCCTGGCCGCCTGGTTCGGGCTCCGGTCCTCGCGCGGTCCGGGCGGGCTGGCGTTCGTCGTGCTGATGTCGATCGCGACGTCGGGGCTGGCCCTGGATCTGGCTGACCGGTTCGGCACCCGCGCACACGACACCATCGACCGGGCGGTGCCAGGCGACTATCGCGGCACGGTCAACCTGTGGCTCGACGGCACCGTCGGCCCGCCGTGGCTGCTGCTGCTGTGCGCGCCGACGGCCGGCGTGCTGATCTACCTCGTCTGCGTGATCTCCAGTGCGCACGCCGACCTCGGCGTCGGCGACCTGCCCGATGAGCGGTCGGAGTTCACCCCGGTCCCGACCGACGGCGTCTTGCCCGATGACTCGGCGGTACACGCGGTTCCGGGGGAGAGCGCCCCCGGAGAGATCGCCCCAGGAGGGATCACCCCGGGCGAGAGCGCAGCGGGGGACGTCACAGCGGGGGACGGAGAGCCGCGAACTCGTCGGTGACCCGCAGGCGCGTGTCGGCGAAGGCGTAGAGCGCGGGCGGCCGCCCGCCGGTGCGGCCGGTGCGGCCGACGGTCCCGGTCGCGACCACGACGCCGCGGCGCGAGAGTACGCGCAGCAGGTTCGTCGAATCGACCGGGTACCCGAGTGCGGCGCCGTAGATCTCCGACAGCTCCGACATCGGGAACTGGCTCGGCGCCAGCGCGAAGGCGATGTTGGTGTACGAGAGCTTTCCGGCCAGCCGAGCCCTGGCGAGGTCGATGACGTCGCGATGGTCGTAGGCGAGATCGGGGAGCGCGTCGACGGCGAACCACTCGGCGTCGGCGACCGTTTCGGTAGGAATGTCGCTGGGGACCAGCCCCAGGAAGGTCGAGGCCACGGTCCGATCGCCCGGCACCCGGTCGGGATCGGAGAACACCGACAACTGCTCCAGATGCGCCACGCGGGTCAGCCCCGCGCGGGTGCCGAGCCACCTCACCGCTGCGGCGCCGAGCGTCTCGCGCTCGACGATCGGCCCGCCGGGCAACGACCACCCCGCGTGCTCGCAGCGGCGCAGCAGCACGCGGAGCACGGGTTCGCCCGACTCCGGTTCGCGGACCTGGAAGACGGCGGTCAGCACCTCGACGCGCACGGTGGTTTCGGCCATGGCAACCACAGTAGAGAGTCCGCTCGCGGGGGTGCTCGGGGGAGCGGTCCGGCCGCATCGTGCCGGCCGTCCGTCGGGGCGGCGGCGGTCGGCGGGGCGACGCCGGAATGCGTCGACGGTCACAGGTGTTACGATGGCGACATGTTTTCGACCAATGGTCGAAAACCCCGGTACATCCTCCGGGCCGCAGCCCCGGCACCGGAGAGACCATGCGATGGGAGTCGTCATGACCACTGGAACCGTGATCACTCGGACCGAGACCGACCTCGGGATGCCCGACCCCCGGCACGGCATCCCGCCGGCCTACGGCGGGGTCGAGGCCGACGCCGCCTGGGCCGCCGAGATCAAGCGGCTGGCGCAGGCGCGCAATGCGACCATCCTCGCCCACAACTACCAGGTACCCGCCATCCAGGACATCGCCGACCACGTCGGCGACTCGCTGGCGCTCTCGCGGATCGCGGCCGAGACCGACGCGGACGAGATCATCTTCTGCGGTGTGCACTTCATGGCCGAGACCGCCAAGATCCTGAGCCCGACCAAGCGGGTGCTGATCCCCGACGAGCGTGCGGGCTGCTCCCTGGCCGACTCGATCACCGCCGACGACCTGCGCGCGTGGAAGGCCGACTACCCCGACGCCGTCGTCGTCTCGTACGTGAACACCACCGCCGAGGTGAAGGGTCTGACCGACATCTGCTGCACCTCGTCGAACGCCGTCGACGTGGTCGCCTCGATCGACCGGGACCGCGACGTGCTGTTCCTGCCCGACCAGTTCCTGGGCGCGCACGTCAAGCGCGAGACCGGGCGCGACAACATCCACATCTGGGCCGGGGAGTGCCACGTCCACGCGGGCATCAACGGCGACGAGCTGACCGCGCAGACGGCCGACCACCCCGAGGCCGAGCTCTTCATCCACCCGGAGTGCGGCTGCGCGACCTCGGCGCTGTACCTGTCGGGCGAGGGCATCGTCCCGGAAGAGCGCGTCAAGATCCTCTCGACCGGAGGCATGATCGATGCCGCCCGCGAGTCGAAGTCGGGGCAGGTGCTGGTCGCGACCGAGGTCGGCATGCTGCACCAGCTGCGCAAGGCCGCACCGGAGATCGACTTCCAGCCGGTCAACGAGAAGGCCGCATGCCCGTACATGAAGATGATCACCCCCGCGGCGCTGCTGCGCTGCCTCACCGAGGGGCGCGACGAGGTGCACGTGGCGCCCGACGTCGCCGAGCGAGCCCGCCTGTCGGTGGAGAGGATGATCGCGATCGGAAATCCGGGTAGCGGAGAATAGGCCGGGTGAACTCCTTCATCGGACAGCAGCAGGCCACCGGCGACCTCACCTTCGACGTCGACGAGGATCTGCTCGCCCTCATCCGAACCGCCCTTCTGGAAGACCTTCGGTACGGACCCGACGTGACGACGCTCGCGACGGTGCCCGCAGACACCGTCGCCGAGGCGAGGTTCGTCTCGCGGCAGCACGGCGTGGTCGCCGGGCTGCCGGTGGTGCGTGCGGTGCTCGACGAGGTGGTCGGGCCCGACAACTACGTCGTCACCGAGCAGCTCGACGACGGCTCGCGCGTCGAGCCGGGATCGGTCGCCCTGGCCGTGCGAGCACCCGCGACGTCGTTGCTCACCGCCGAGCGCACCGCACTGAACCTGCTGTGCCACCTGTCGGGGATCGCGACGGCGACCGCGGCGTGGGTCGACGCCGTCGACGGGACCAAGGCGAAGATCCGCGACTCCCGTAAGACGCTGCCCGGCCTGCGTTCCCTGCAGAAGTACGCGGTTCGTGCCGGCGGCGGCGTGAACCACCGCATGGGACTGGGCGACGCGGCGCTGATCAAGGACAACCACGTGGTCGCCGCGGGCGGTGTCGGCAAGGCGCTCGAAGCGGTCCGCGCCGCGGCCCCCGACATTCCGGTGGAAGTCGAGGTCGACTCCCTCGATCAGCTCGACGAGGTCCTCGCCCTGGCACCCCAGCTGGTCCTGCTCGACAACTTCGAGCCCTGGGCCACACAGATGGCCGTCACCCGACGGGACGCGACGTCGCCGGAGACCAAGCTCGAATCGTCGGGCGGGCTGACGCTCGACGTCGCCGCCGACTATGCGCGCACCGGCGTCGACTACCTCGCGGTCGGAGCACTCACCCACTCGGTGACCGTCTTGGACTTCGGTTTGGACATGTAGCTCGCGCGACCCGGCCTGGCGCCGCCCGCTGCTGCATGCGGTAGCGGTGCTTGGCCTCGGTCCGCGACCGAGGGCGACGCGCCGGTTCGGTGATGACACTCGAACCGCACGAGCCCGGGCGTGTCGCGCTCGCCGCGGGATGCCCGCAGGAGAGCAGGCCGAGCTCGGGGAGCAGCCAGGAGTTGAGCGCCTGCGCGCGGACGACGAGTCCTTCCGGCGTGGTCGTCTCCGTCCAGACCACGCCGTTCGCGTCGACGATCTGGTCGTCGAGCCAGCCGCTGACGTGCGTTTTGACGCCGTGGTGGAACCGGCACTTCGGGTTGAGGTTGCACCAGCACGTGGGGCCGCCGGCCGCGGGGTCGGCGTGGTCGAACTCCTGCACGTGGTCGAGGTCGCAGTGCCACGCCGACGCCGTGCAACCGCCTGTGGTGCATTCGCCGAACAGTCCGCGGACCAGGGTGTCGCAGGCGGCGGTGGGCCGGTAGGGGTCGGCCGACTGGGCCGACGCGCCGAGCAGCGAGTCGACGGCGACTTCTCGGACGACGGTGTCCGGGCGTGTCGCGATCTCACGCACCCGGGGCGCCGCAAGCGGGCCGACTCCGGCGAGGAAGGCGGGAGTCGTCGAGGCACCGGCGAGCGTCTCCTTGCGGACCACGACGTGCAGGACGATCCGCGCGCATCGCTCGGCGACGTCGTGGTCGGACAGGGTCGCCGCGCACGACTGCTCGCCGCAGCCGCAGCCGAAGGGCCGCCGCGCCATCGCGGCGACTGCGGCGTCCGAACGCAACTGCGGCCGCGTCCGCGGGTCGTTCTCGCACACCCCGGCGACCACCGCGGAGATCGTCGACTCCAGCCGGCTCCGCGTGAGGTCGCCGATCGTGGACAGCCGGTGTGCCGCCTCGGCGTCGATCAGCGCCAGCAGGTCGGCGTCGTCGACGAGCGCGGTGAGCTCGATGGCGCGATGGAACCACGAGGCGGTGATGACGCCGGACCGCATCAGCCGGCCGATGGCCGGGATGCGCTCCAGGCAGGCCACGGCCCGATCGACGAAGTTCTCGGCCGTGCCCTGCCTGAGGCCGGCGGCCACGGCGAACGACGCCGCCGTCTGAGCGAGAGGGTCGTACAGGCGCGTGAAGACGTCGGCGTCCGGGAGGGCCGCAGCCTCGTCGAGCCTGACCTGGAGCAGGCGGTGGACGGCCTCGTACCGATGCCACAGGACCAGGCCCTCGTACGAGTCGGCGCGCGCGGCGAAGGCGAGCATCGCGGCCCGGCCGTCCCGGTCTCGGCCGGAGGTCTCCGGTCGGGCGATCATGATGACGATCGCCTCGTCGGTCACGGTGACGGTTGACCCGGTGACTGGTGACCCGGTGACTGGCGATCCGGTGTTCGAGACGTCGGCCTTCATGATTCCCCCTCCGGTCTCCGCCGCGGCAACGGCGATCGAACTCGTATTCGATGATAGGTTTCGGGTCTGACAATTCGGGTCCGACAATTCGGGTCCGGGCGCCGCGGGGCCGACCGGCCCCGGCCCGGAACCCCCGCGATCGACTCGCCTCGGGTGTCAAGATCACTGTCATGACGCTGATCTGGGATCAACACGCCTGCCTTCCGCTGCAGCGCGACGCGGCCGTCGACCCGCTGCTCCGGTTCCAGAGCCCCGCGCCCACCTACGTCTCGGTGAACGTCGGCTACTCGCCGCAGTCGTTCGCCGACTCCGCGGCACTGCTGGCGCACTTCCGGTCCGAGGTCGATCGCACCGACGGACTGGCGCTCGCACCGACCGTGGCTGACGTCGACCGGGTGTCGGCGGCCGGCGACATCGCGATCGGCTTCGATCTGGAGGATTCGGGTCCGCTCGACGGAGAGCTCGACAATCTCGCTCGGTTCTTCGACCTCGGCGTTCGCACCATGTTGCCGTCGTACAACCACGCGAATGCCGCCGGCTGCGGCTGCCTCGACGCGCAAGACACCGGACTCACCGCGTGGGGACGGGCACTGGTCGCCGAGATGAACCGTGTCGGCATGGTCCCGGACGGCTCGCACTGCAGCGAACGCACCGGACTCGACATGTGCGCGATCTCGACCAAGCCGGTGATCTACAGCCACTCGTGCATGAACGCGGTGTGGCGTCATCCGCGCAACATCACCGACGCTCAGGCCCGCGCCTGCGCGGAGAGCGGCGGCGTGGTCGGCATCACCGGGGTCGGCATCTTCCTCGGCCCCAACACGCCGACCATCGAGGCGATGATCCGGCACATCGAGTACGCCGTCGACCTGATCGGCATCGACCACGTCGGCGTCAGCACCGACCACTCCTTCGACGCCGCCGACTTCCTCGCCGAGATCGCCGACCACCCGGAGGCCTTCGACGACAGCTACACCCGCTGGGGCGTCATCAGGTGGATGCCGCCGGAGACCTTCGTGACCCTCGGGCGGGAACTGGCCGCCCGCGGCTGGCGCGACTCCGACATCGCGCAGTTGCTCGGCGGCAACTTCCGGCGCGTCGCCCTGACGTCCTGGTAGGCCTCCGGGTAGAGCCTCGCGCATCGCGGGCCGTCGGATTCGGGCAAGATGGCTCGTGATGAACCACGCCGTGCGCTCTGCGATCCTGACCGACCTCGATGCCCGCACCCTCCACGGGATCCTGCGACTCCGCGTCGACGCCTTCGTGGTGGAGCAGCGGTGCGCCTATCCCGAGATCGACGGGCGCGATGCCGAATCGACCACGCTGCACTTCTGGTGCGAGGACGAGGACGGCCGCCCGACCGCCACCCTTCGCGTCCTGCTCGACGACGCCTCCCCGGGCCGTCGCGAGTACCGGATCGGCCGCGTCTGCACCCGCCCCGACCGACGGCGGACCGGCCTGATCGCCGCCCTGCTGGACCGTGCGGTCGCCTACATCGGCCGGGACGGCAGCGTCATGGACGCGCAGTCGCACCTGGTCGACATGTACGCGCGGTGGGGCTACCTGCCGGACGGACCCGAGTTCGTCGAAGACGGCATCCCGCACGTGCCGCTGCGCCGGCGGGCGGCCGAATGACGGCGTCGCCTCACGCGGCCCGGCGGCGCCAGGCGAGCGCGCCGCATCCGGCGGCGAACAGCGCCGCGGCGACCGCCGCCGCATAGAGGAGGGCGCCGCCGGGACCCCAGGGCGGGGTGAACGCCAGTTCCTGCCCGGTGCCGAACTGGCCGTTGAGGAAGGGCATGTATCCCTGCAGCGTGTACCCCTTGGGGGCGAGGGCGATCGAGTTCTCGACGAGGAACGCCCACCCGAGCAGGACCGCCGCGGCCACCACCGGCTGCCCGATCAGGGCGCCGACCCCGACGCCGACGCCACAGGCGACGAACGCGTAGACGGGCACGGTGGCCAGAAAGCGCAGGCCCTGCGACGAGGTGAGATCGACGCCGCCGTACACCGCGGGGAACGCCGACGGCAGCACCGTCATCACCACGATCACCAACACGAGGCCCGCCGTGGCCGCCCATCCGCCGCAGACCAGCCAGCGTGCCGCCGGGACGGTCCACGCCCGCGGGAACAGGCATCGCTCCAGGTCGGCCGCTGCGCCGCGCGCCGACGAGGCCTGCGCGGCCGCGGCGATCACCGCCGACACCATCACCGTGAAGGTCAGCACCCAGTAGACGGAGTTCGACGTCTGCACCGACGTCACCCGGATGCCCGACGACATGGTGGCGAAGCGTTCGGCGACCGCGGCGATGGCGAAGGTCACCGCGAGCGGTGCGAGGACCGCTCCGGGCAGGGCGGCCAGCACCAGCGGTCCGCGGAGCCCGCCCAACCGCACGGACTCGGCGCGGGCGGCACGCCACAGCTGCGCGACCGCGGTCACTGCGGGGCTCCGCTCGAAGCAGCTCGGACACCGGCGGCGGCGGGCCGGATCAGGTCGAGGTAGGCCGACTCCAGGTCGGGGTGGGCACCGATCAGATCGGTCACCGACGTGTCGGCGACCAAGCGACCGCGATCGAGCACGATCACCGCGTCGCCGGTGCGGACGACCTCGTCGAACAGATGGGAGGCGATGACCACCGCGCGACCCTCGTCGGCCAGCCCGCGAAGGAGCGTCCGGATCCACCGGATGCCGTCGATGTCGAGGCCGTTCGTCGGCTCGTCGAAGATCAGATTCGGCGGGTCGGGCAGCAGCGCTGCGGCGATGCCGAGGCGCTGTCGCATGCCGAGGGAGTAGTCGGCGATGCGACGGTCGGCGGCGTCGGTGAGCCCGACGCGTCGGCAGACCGTCTCCACGCGCGCGGCGTCGATGCCGCCGGCAGCGGCCAGCCACCGCAGATGACGACGACCGGTGTGCGAGCGATCGGGGCCGGCGGGGGAGCCCGCCGCGTCGGCCCCGAGGTGCACGCCGATCGCGGCGGCAGGTCGGGCGAGGGTGCGCGGCGCTCGACCGTCGATGCGAACTGATCCGTCGCTCGGCCGGACGATTCCGCACATGGTCCGCAGCAGGGTCGACTTGCCCGCTCCGTTGCGTCCGAGCAGGTAGGTCAGGCGGCCGTCGGGGATCTGAGTGCTGACCTCCCGCAGAACCGTGGTCCGCCCGTACCGCACCGAGACCTCGGCGGTCGTGATCATCGGTTGCAGTAGATGTTGAGGCCGACGGTCTTGACGCCCTCGCACATCGAGCTCGCCGCGAGCCGCCAGTTGCCGTCGATCCGCTTGAACTGGATGGTCATCCGGATCGTCGGTCGTCCGGCCGAGCCGCTGTTGAGCGTCGCCGAGACGGTGTCGCCGTTCTGGACCAGGGGACCGGTGACCTTGTTCCAGCCCAGCGGCGGCCGGAACAGGCCGAGGCTGTACACGGTCTTCGGGACGACGACCGCCGCCATCCCGCCCTCGACGTTCGCGGCCTTGGCCTGATCGGACGCCGGGGTCGCGACCAGGAAGTTGACGATGTTCGTCAGGTCGGTGAGCGTCGGTCGTTCGGCCGTCACGCGGAAGTTCGGATCGGTCGGCGACGACGATGACGCCCGGCCGGCTGCCGCCGACGACGTCGGCGAGCCCGCGGCCTGCGCATTCGAGGCCGCGGCGGGCGGCGCCGGCGCGGCCGCAGCGCCCGGAGCGGGTGCTTCGCTGCCGGCCGCCGGTGAGGTCGTCGCGGTCGGCGCAGTCGCCGCGGTCGGGGCGGCGGCCGCGGCCTGACCGAGCTGAACGACCGTCGCCGGCGCTGCGGTCGCGGCGCCGCGATCGCGCGCAACCATCATCCCGGTGATCCCGATGACCAGGACCAGGGCGGCGATGACCGCGGCCGCCCCGCCCGCCGCGAGCACCGTCGGCCAACTGACCGATGAGCCGGCCGCGGGCCTCGCGCGCTGAGCGGTCCGCTGATCGGGCTGCGGCTCGTCACTCGGGTAGTCGTATGGATCTGGTGTGCTGTCCCCGGTCCCCATCGGTGTCTCCTGACTCCTCGATCGCGCTAGTCAACCGCAATCCCATCAAGTTAGTAGCATAGGCTTAGCTAACTTAACGAGTTCGGCGGGGCTCGGTCGTCGTCACTCGCGGGACCGGCGAGGAAAGGATTTGCCGCGGCGCATATCCTGGTGAGTACCGTTCTCTGCCCGGGGTTCGGCTTGTGGAAACGACACAGGATTCGGAGATTCGACGATCATGCTCACCCGAACCGACCTGCGAGGTGCCGTCCCGACGCTCAGCCAGTTGCGTCGCGCGCTTCCGCGCGGCGGAACCGACGTCAACGCCGTGCTTCCTGCGGTGACCCCCGTCGTCGAAGCGATCGCCGAACATGGTGTCCCCGCCGCCCTCGATTACACCGAGAAGTTCGACCGCGTCCGTCCGACCTCTGTGCGGGTGCCCGCCGAGGTGATCGCGCAGGCCCGCCGCGACCTCGATCCGGCGATCGTCGACGCACTCGAGGAGTCGATCCGCCGGGCCCGCCTGGTCCACGCCGACCAGCGCAGGCAGACCACCCTCACGCAGGTCGTCCCCGGCGGGACCGTGGCCGAGAAGTGGATCCCGGTCCGCCGCGTCGGCCTGTACGTGCCGGGCGGCAACGCCGTCTACCCGTCCAGTGTGATCATGAACGTCGTACCCGCACAGGAGGCGGGCGTCGGGTCACTGGTCGTCGCCTCGCCGCCGCAGGCCGACTTCGGCGGTTGGCCGCACCCGACCATCCTGGCCGCGTGCGCGCTGCTCGGCGTCGACGAGGTGTGGGCGGTCGGCGGCGCCCAGGGCATCGCCCTGCTCGCCTACGGCGGAACGGACACCGGCACCGACACCGAGGTCTCGAGGCTCCTCGATCCGGTCGACCTCATCACCGGGCCCGGCAACATCTACGTCACCGCCGCCAAGCGTCTGGTGCGCGGAGTGGTCGGCATCGACGCCGAGGCCGGCCCCACCGAGATCGCGATCCTGGCCGACGACTCCGCGGACCCCGCGGTCGTCGCCGCCGACCTCATCAGCCAGGCCGAGCACGATGTGCTCGCCGCCTCGGTCCTGGTCACCGACAGCGAAGCCCTCGCCGACGCCGTCGACGAGGCTCTCGCGCGCGCCGCCGGCGCCACCAAGCACTCCGAGCGCGTCCTCACCGCGCTGGCCGGACCGCAGTCGGGCATCGTGCTGGTCGACGACATCGAGGCCGGTCTGTCCGTCGTCGACGCGTACGCCGCCGAACACCTCGAGATCCAGACCCGGGACGCCCGCGCCGTCGCCGACCGCGTCACCAGCGCGGGCGCGATCTTCGTCGGCACCTACTCGCCGGTCAGCCTGGGGGACTACAGCGCGGGCTCCAACCACGTCCTCCCGACCTCCGGATCGGCCAAGTACGCCTCGGGACTGTCGGTGCAGACCTTCCTGCGCGGCGTTCACGTCGTCGACTACGACCGGGATGCGCTCGCCGAGATCGCCGATCGGGTCATCACGCTCGCCGACGCGGAGGATCTGCCCGCGCACGGCGAGGCCGTCCAGGCACGGTTCGCCGGGGGCGCCCGGTGACCGTCCCCGGACAGCAGGTGCGCCTGACCGACCTGCCGCTGCGCGACAACCTGCGCGGAAAGTCGCCCTATGGCGCCCCCCAGCTGCAGGTGCCGGTGGTGCTCAACACCAACGAGAACCCGCATCCGCCCAGCCAGGCCCTGATCGACGACGTCGCCGACGCCGTCGCCGCAGCCGCCGAGCAGCTTCACCGGTACCCCGACCGTGACGCCCTCGGCCTGCGCTCGGACCTCGCCGCCTACCTGAGTGGGGCGACCGGCGTCGACCTCACCGTCGACAACATCTGGGCCGCCAACGGGTCCAACGAGATCCTGCAGCAGATCCTGCAGGCCTTCGGCGGACCCGGCCGCAGCGCGATGGGCTTCGTACCGTCGTACTCGATGCACCCGATCATCGCCGACGGCACCCAGACCCGGTGGCTCCCGGTGCCGCGCGCCGCCGACTTCACCCTCGACGTCGAGGCCTCGATCGAGGCGATCGCCGCGGACCGGCCCGACGTGGTCTTCGTGACCTCGCCGAACAACCCCACGGGGGGCAGCGTCGCCCTCGACGACCTGCGCGCGATCCTCGACGCCGCACCGGGCGTGGTCATCGTCGACGAGGCCTACGGCGAGTTCTCCTCGCAGCCCAGCGCCGTCGAACTCCTCGACGAGTACGGCGCCCGACTGATCGTCTCGCGCACCATGAGCAAGGCCTTCGCGTTCGCCGGCGGGCGCCTCGGCTACCTCGCCGCCGCACCCGCCGTCATCGAGGCGCTGCTGCTGGTGCGCCTGCCGTACCACCTGTCCGTCCTCACCCAGGCCGGCGCGCGCGCCGCCCTGCAGCACGCCTCCGAGACCCTGGGCGGGGTCGCCGCGATCGTCGCCGAACGCCGGCGCGTCGTCGCCGCGCTCGTCGCGCAGGGCTACGACGTGACCGAGTCGGACGCCAACTTCATCCTCTTCGGCGAGTTCGCCGACGCACCCGCCACCTGGCAGCGCTACCTCGACCGCGGCGTCCTCATCAGGGACGTCGGCATTCCCGGGCGGCTGCGTGCGACCATTGGACTACCCGCCGAGAACGACGCCTTCCTCGCGGTCAGCGCCGAGCTGGCCGACACCGACCGAAAGCAGCAGTGACCGCAGTGAGCACAGCCCCGTCCGAACGCCGGATCGCCCGCGTCCAGCGCACCACCCGCGAGTCGTCGATCACCGTCGAGATCGACCTCGACGGCACCGGCAAGACCGACATCGACACCTCGGTGCCCTTCTTCGACCACATGCTGACCGCCTTCGGCGCGCACGGCAGCTTCGACCTCACCGTCCACGCCCGCGGCGACATCGACATCGAGGCCCACCACACGGTCGAGGACACCTGCATCGTCCTCGGTCAGGCCATCGGTCAGGCCCTCGGCGACAAGAAGGGCATCCGCCGCTTCGGCGACGCCTGGATCCCGATGGACGAGACCCTCGCCCAAGCCGTGGTCGACGTCTCCGGTCGCCCCTACTGCGTGCACACCGGCGAACCCGACCACATGCTCACCGCCGTCATCGGCGGGTACTCCGGAGGCGACAAGCCGGTCGTCTCCTACGCGACCGTGCTGAACCGGCACTGCTTCGAATCGATCGCCCTGAATGCGCGGATCGCCCTGCATGTGCGTGTGCTGTACGGGCGCGACCAGCACCACATCACCGAGGCCGAGTTCAAGGCCGTGGCCCGCGCACTGCGCGAGGCCGTCGAACCCGATCCGCGAACCAGCGGCATCCCGTCGACGAAGGGCGCCCTGTAGAGCATGACCTCAGTTGCACTGCTCGACTACGGCTCGGGCAACCTCCGATCGGCGCAACGCGCACTCGAACGGGCCGGGGCACAGGTGGAGATCACCTCCGACTTCGAGACCGCGATCAACGCGGACGGGCTGCTGGTCCCCGGCGTCGGGGCCTTCGCCGCCTGCATGGCCGGCCTCAAAGCGGTCCGCGGCGACCGCATCATCGGACGTCGCCTGGCCGGCGGTCGTCCCGTCCTCGGCATCTGCGTCGGCATGCAGATCCTGTTCAGCCACGGCGTCGAGTTCGGCATCGACACCCCCGGCTGCGGTGAGTGGCCCGGATCGGTGACGCGGCTGCGCGCGCCGGTCCTGCCGCACATGGGCTGGAACACCGTCGACGCGCCGGCCGACTCCGTCCTGTTCGCCGGCCTCGACGACGACGCCCGCTTCTACTTCGTGCACTCCTACGCCGTGCAGGAGTGGGAGATGGACACCGCCGGATCGCCGCTGCACGCGCCGAAGCTCACCTGGTCCGACCACGGCGGACCGTTCCTGGCCGCGGTGGAGAACGGGCCGCTGTCGGCCACCCAGTTCCATCCCGAGAAGTCCGGCGACGTCGGCGCTGCGCTGCTGCGCAACTGGGTCGGTGGATTGGCCTGACATGAGCGCGAAAAGCGATGAGGCCCAGCAGTTCTCGATCGGGAAGCTGGTGTTCTACGCGCTGGGTGCCGGGGCCCTGGTCCTGGGGGTGATGCTGCCGATCGTGCTGCTGCTGGCGCGGCCGTATCCGACTGCGGCACTCTGCGTGGCCTTCGCCGCGGTGATCGGCATGGTCGTCGCGATCGCACTGGTGTCACGACGGATGATGGCCGGCGTGCAACGCGAGATCGATCGCAGGCGCGCCGAATTGGAAAGCAAGAAGCGCGGCCCGGACGCCCCGGACCGCACCGATAGTTGAGACAGAGAAGAGAACTGGACTGATGGGCACCCTCGAACTCCTCCCGGCCGTCGACGTCGTCGACGGGCAGGCGGTGCGCCTGGTGAAGGGCGAGGCCGGATCGGAGACCTCCTACGGCTTGCCGCGCGACGCGGCGCTCGCATGGCAGCGCGACGGTGCCCAGTGGCTCCATCTGGTCGACCTGGACGCCGCCTTCGGTCGCGGCGACAACCGCGAACTGCTCGCCCAGGTGACCGCCGAGGTCGAGGTGAAGGTCGAGCTGTCGGGCGGCATCCGCGACGACGCCTCGCTCAAGGCGGCGCTCGCGACCGGGTGCACCCGCGTCAACCTCGGGACCGCCGCGATCGAGAACCCGGAGTGGTGCGCCCGGGCCATCGCCGAGTACGGGGACCAGATCGCGGTGGGCCTGGACGTCACCCGTGACGGCGACTCGTACACCGTGCGCGGCCGCGGCTGGGTCACCGAGGGCGGCGATCTCTGGGAGACGCTCGAACGCCTCAACAACGACGGCTGCGCCCGCTACGTGGTGACCGACGTCAGCAAGGACGGCACGCTGTCCGGACCGAATCTGGAACTGCTCGAGCAGGTGGCGCGCGCCACCGATTCCCCGGTCGTCGCCTCCGGCGGCATCTCGCAGATCGACGATCTGTTGGCGATCGCCGAACTGACCGGCCTCGGGGTGGAGGGCGCGATCATCGGCAAGGCGCTCTACGCGGGCCGTTTCACGCTGCGCGAGGCGCTGGACGCCGTCGCCGCGGTCGGGGGCCGGTGACCTCCGAGATGACAGACCGCCTCGACCTCGACCTGCCCGAGCTGCTGGCCGCAGCGGGTGCGGTGCTCGACGAGGTGACGGGTGCGTTCATCGACGGACTCGGCTCGCCGGGCACACACGTCAAGGGCGTCGGCGACTTCGCGACCGACGTCGACCTGGCGCTCGAGCGTCGGATCGGCGAACTGCTCGAGCAGCGCACCGGCATCGAAGTGCACGGCGAGGAGTTCGGCGGCCCGGCACCGGAGACCGGCGCGATGTGGATCCTCGATCCCATCGACGGGACCTTCAACTACTCGGTCGGGATGCCGCTGGCGGCGATGCTGCTGGCGCTGACCGTCGACGGCGAACCCGTCCTCGGCCTCACCCGCCTGCCGTTGATCGGGCAGAGCTTCGCCGGGCAGGTCGACGGCCCGCTCGTGGTGAACGGCGTCGAGATGCCGCCGGTGGCCGACAGCCCGCTGCAGACGGCGGTGATCGGCTTCGGGGCGTTCAACGCGAAGGCGGGCGGCCGCTACCCGGGCGCCGCGCGCGCCGAACTGCAGCGTCGGCTGAGCTATCGCGCCGGGCGGTTGCGGATGACCGGCTCCAACGGCACCGACGTCGCCTACGTGGCGGCCGGGGTGTTCGGCGGGGCCGTCTCGTTCAGCGCCAAACCCTGGGACAACGCCGCGGGCGCGGCCCTGGTCCGGGCGGCGGGCGGCGTCGCGACCGACATCGCCGGGCGGCCGTGGACCGTGCACTCCACCTCGCTGGTCACCGGCAACAAGCTGCTGCACCGCCAGCTGCTCGACGTGGTCGCCGAGGCCATGCCCGATCAGGTGGCGGCCGCACCGGCCTGAATCATCCCCGCAAGTGAGAACTAAGGAGACCCTCCCGTGAGCGTGGCAGTCCGCGTCATTCCCTGTCTGGACGTCGATGACGGCCGAGTGGTCAAGGGCGTCAACTTCGAGAACCTGCGCGATGCGGGCGATCCGGTGGAGTTGGCCGCCCGGTACGACGCCGAGGGCGCCGACGAGTTGACCTTTCTCGACGTCACGGCCTCGAGCTCGGGGCGCGGCACCATGCTCGACGTGGTCCGCCGCACCGCCGACGCGATCTTCATCCCGCTGACCGTCGGCGGCGGGATCCGCACCGTCGACGACGTCGACACCATGCTGCGCGCCGGCGCCGACAAGGTCAGCGTCAACACCGCGGCCATCGCCCGGCCCGAGGTGCTCCG
This sequence comes from Gordonia aichiensis, assembly GCF_039946255.1. GTDB lineage: Bacteria > Actinomycetota > Actinomycetes > Mycobacteriales > Mycobacteriaceae > Gordonia > Gordonia aichiensis_A. The sequence continues at coordinate 142,288 of NZ_JBCDWL010000009.1, forward strand.
GGAGATGAGCCAGCGTTTCGGTTCGCAGTGCATCGTGCTGTCGGTGGATGCGCGGACCGTCCCCGCGGGCGGCGAACCGACCCCGTCGGGCTGGGAGGTGACCACGCACGGCGGTCGCCGCAGCACGGGCATCGACGCGATCGAGTGGGCGCGCCGCGGGGAGGAACTGGGCGTCGGCGAGATCCTGCTGAACTCGATGGACGCCGACGGCACCAAGGCGGGCTTCGACCTGCCGATGATCGAGGCGGTCCGCGCCGCGGTGTCGATCCCGGTGATCGCCAGCGGCGGCGCAGGCCGGGTGGCCGACTTCGCGCCGGCCGTTCAGGCGGGCGCCGACGCGGTGCTGGCCGCCTCGGTGTTCCACTTCGGCGACATGACCATCGGCGAGGTCAAGGACGCCATGCGGGCCGAGCACATCACCGTCCGCTGACACCCGTTGGCTGACACGCCGTTCGCTGACAGCCCCGTCCGGCACAGGCGTTATTCACGGAAAGAGGAAGACCATGGCGTTGCCCGCACAGCTGGCAGCATCGCTCAAACGGAACGACGACGGCTTGTTCGCCGCGATCGCGCAGGAACGCTCCACCGGCATCGTGCTGATGATGGCGTGGATGGACGACGAAGCGCTCGAACGCACCCTCGCCACCCGTCAGGCCACCTACTACTCGCGGTCGCGGCAGCAGTACTGGGTCAAGGGCGAGACGAGCGGACACACCCAGTACGTGCACGACATCCGCGTCGACTGCGACGGCGACACCCTGCTGCTGACCGTCGACCAGGTCGGCGCCGCCTGCCACACCGGAAGCCACAGTTGCTTCGACACGGACGCCCTGGAGTTCGGGGTCCCGTCGAGCCTGTCCGACGACGAGGGACGGTGAGACCATGCCGCTGATTCAGATCTCACAGACCCCGGGTCTGTCCGACCGCGTCAAGCGCGAGACCATCGCCGCGGTCACCGAGGCGTACGCCAAGGCGACCGGCAAGAACCCGGACTCGGTGTGGGTGACGATCACCGAGGTGCCGCGCCAGCACTGGGGCGTCGGCGGAGAACCGCTCGGATGACCGCCGTCACGGGCCGCGATGCGCGCGGCCGCGAGCAGAACGGGACAGCAGCATGAACGGGGCAGCAGCATGAACGCGGAGACCACCTCCCTGGAGACCTTCCGGGACCTCGCGGTCGACCACCGCGTCGTCCCGGTGACGCGCAAGGTGCTGGCCGACTCGGAGACACCGCTGTCGGTGTACCGGAAGCTGGCACGGTCCGGAGCGGACGCGCCCACCGAGCGGAGCGACGGGACCTTCCTGCTCGAGTCGGCGCCGAACGGGCAGTCGTGGTCGCGCTGGTCGTTCATCGGCGCCGGGACGCGGTCGGCGCTCACGGTGGTCGACGGGCAGGCCCACTGGTGGGGCGACGTGCCCGCCGGCGCCCCCGTCGGCGGCGACCCGGTCGCGGCCCTGGCGGAGTCCCTGCGCCTGCTGCACACCGAGCCCCTCGCCGACATGCCGCCGCTGACCGGCGGCTTCGTCGGCTTCATGGCCTACGACTTCGTGCGGCGCCTGGAGCGGCTGCCCGAGACGACCGTCGACGACCTGCACCTGCCCGACATGTGTTGGCTGCTGGTCGCCGACCTCGCCGCCTTCGACCACCACGAGGGCACCATCACGCTGATCGCCAACGCCGTCAACTGGGACGGCAGCGACGAGCGGGTCGAGGAGGCCTACCACGACGCGGTGGCCCGGCTCGATGCGATGACGCGCGCCCTCGCCGCGCCGGACCCGTCGACGGTCTCCACCTTCACCCGGCCCGCCCCCGAGTACCGGTCGCAGCGATCGCTCGACGACTACCGGAAGATCGTCGACGGCCTCGTCGGTGAGATCGAGGCCGGAGAGGCCTTCCAGGTGGTCCCGTCGATGCGATTCGAGATCGACACCGACGCCGACCCGATCGACGTGTACCGGGTGCTGCGGGCGTCGAACCCGAGCCCGTACATGTACCTGCTGCAGATGCCGGGAATCGGGCGCGAGTCGTTCACGATCGTCGGCTCGTCGCCGGAGGCGCTCGTGACGGTCTCCGATCGGGTCGCGACGACGCACCCCATCGCGGGCACGCGCTGGCGCGGTGCCACCGATGAGGAGGACCAGCTGCTGGCGAAGGGGCTGCTCGAGGACGAGAAGGAGAACTCCGAGCACCTGATGCTCGTCGACCTCGGCCGCAACGATCTGGGACGGGTCTGCGAACCGGGCTCGGTCCGCGTCACCGACTACCGTCGGGTGGAGCGCTACAGCCACGTGATGCATCTGGTGTCGACGGTCTCGGGCAGCCTGCGCGAGGGAAAGCACGCCCTCGACGCGGTCGCCGCCTGCTTCCCGGCGGGCACGCTGACCGGTGCGCCGAAGGTGCGGGCGATGGAACTGATCGAGGCCAATGAGCTCACCCGGCGCGGCCTGTACGGCGGCGTGGTCGGCTACCTGGACTTCGCGGGCAACGCCGACACCGCGATCGCCATCCGGACCGCGCTGATGTCGGGACAGACCGCCTACGTGCAGGCCGGCGGCGGCGTCGTCGCCGACAGCGACGCCGAATACGAGTTCAACGAGGCCCGCAACAAGGCCTCGGCGGTACTCGCGGCCGTCGCGGCCGCAGGCACGATGGAACCCGTGTCGGCCACAAGCACGATGAAGACTGTGTCGGAGGAGGACCGATGAGCGAGAAGCAGGGCGCGGCCGAGACGACGACCGGTTCGGGATCGTCCCCGCAGCCGGTGAACCGCCGGCTCCAGGCGATCTCCTCGGTACTGATCCTGCTCGCCGCCCTCGGGCTGTGGGGGGCCTCGCAGATGACGTGGGCGACGGTCCTGGTCGGAGAGGACCTGGGACCCGGCTACGAGGTGACCGTCCGCGGGTCGGACTGGAGTCCGTGGCTGGTGCCGGTCGCGATCGCGATGGCCGCCGCGGTGGTCGCGGCGTTCGCCGTGCGCGGCTGGGTGCTGCGTGCGCTGGCGATCCTGGTCGCGCTCGGCGGCGTGCTGGCGATCTTCCCGGCCGTCTCGCTGCTGACCGAGGGGCAGGACAACAACTACGTCGCGCGGATGGCGGGCGTCTCCACGCGCAAGGCCGTCCTCGGCATTCCGACCGAGTCGACGCCCGGATACCTGGTCATCGCCGCGGCGATCTGCGCGATCGTCGGCGCCGTCCTGATGATTCGCACGGCCCGGCAGGGCGGGATGTCCTCGAAGTACTCCTCGCCGGCCGCGCGCCGCGACGAACTCGAACGGCAGATCTTCGCCGAGCGGGAGCGAGCGGCCGCCACCGGCGAGCAGTCGGCGCCCGAGACCAACGAGCGACTCCTGTGGGACTCGCTCGACGAAGGAATCGACCCGACCGACGACGCCGACCGCAAGTGAGGACGAGTGTGGACGAGCCGACACCGGGTGCCGCGATCGTCGCCGACCGCGTCGAAGTGACCCCGGACTCCCGCGCGGGAACGCTCGTGCCTACTCTTGATGACAAGCAGTGAAAGGGGCCGATAGCCGTGAGCAATCAGTCAGTGCTCGATTCGATCATCGAGGGTGTCAAGGCTGACGTCGCGGCGCGCGAAGCGGTGCTCGACCTCGCCGCCGTGAAGAAGGCCGCGGCCGCAGCGCCGGGACCGCGCGACGCGATGGCCGCGCTGAGCCAGTCCGACATCGCCGTGATCGCCGAAGTGAAGCGATCGAGCCCGTCGAAGGGCGTGCTGGCGAACATCCCGGATCCCGCCGACCTGGCGAAGGCGTATGAGGACGGCGGCGCGCGGATCGTCAGCGTCCTCACCGAGGAACGACGATTCGGCGGCTCGCTCGCCGACCTCGACGCCGTCCGCGCCGCGATCGACATCCCGATCCTGCGCAAGGACTTCATCGTCGGGCCGTACCAGATCCACGAGGCCCGCGCGCACGGCGCCGACGTCATCCTGCTGATCGTCGCCGCCCTGGAGCAGCCGGTCCTCGCCTCGCTGCTCGACCGCACCGAGTCGCTCGGCATGACCGCGCTGGTCGAGGTGCACACCGAGGAGGAGGCCGACCGCGCGCTGGAGGCCGGCGCCAAGGTCGTCGGCGTCAACGCCCGCAACCTGAAGACCCTCACGGTCGACCGCGACAGCTTCGCCCGCATCGCGCCGGGCCTGCCGTCGAGCGTCATCAAGGTCGCCGAATCGGGTGTCCGCGGACCGGCCGACCTGCTCGCGTACGCCGGTGCCGGCGCCGACGCGATCCTCGTCGGCGAGGGCGTCGTGACGAGCGGTGATCCGCGTCTGGCGGTCGCCGACCTGGTGGCGGCCGGGGCGCACCCGTCGTGCCCCAAGCCGTCCCGCTGACCCGCGCCCGAACCGACTCTCGAAACCTCGATCCGCCTGTGCCGCAGGGGGATCGAGGCCGTCGGTAATTGACTTGCCGCCCGCACGACACGATGAGGATACTGAAGAACGTGACCGCGAATCCCGAAGAATTCCCACACGCCAGCGACGGCGTCAGCAACGTCCACCCGATCGGGCCCGACGAGTTGGGGCACTGGGGCGACTTCGGTGGCCGGCACGTTCCCGAGGCGCTCATGGCGGTGATCGAGGAGGTCACCGCCACCTACGAGAAGCTGCGCGCCGACAACGACTTCCTCGCCGAACTCGACCGTCTGCAGCGCGACTACACGGGTCGTCCGTCGCCGCTCTACGAGGCCGAGCGGATGAGTGCCGAGGCCGGCGGTGCCCGCCTGTTCCTCAAGCGCGAGGATCTCAACCACACCGGTTCGCACAAGATCAACAATGTGCTCGGCCAGGCGCTGCTGGCGAAGAAGATGGGCAAGACACGCATCATCGCCGAGACCGGCGCCGGCCAGCACGGCGTCGCCACGGCCACCGCCTGCGCGCTGCTCGGGCTCGAATGCCTCGTCTACATGGGCCGCGTCGACACCGAGCGGCAGGCGCTCAACGTCGCCCGGATGCGGCTGCTGGGCGCCACCGTCGTCGCCGTCGAGACCGGTTCGGCCACCCTCAAGGACGCGATCAACGAGGCGCTTCGCGACTGGGTCACCAACGCCGACAACACCTACTACTGCTTCGGCACCGCCGCCGGACCGCATCCGTTCCCGATGATGGTGCGCGACTTCCAGCGGATCATCGGCATGGAGACCCGGGTGCAGATCCTGGAGAGGATCGGCCGCCTGCCCGACGCGGTGACCGCGTGCGTCGGCGGCGGATCCAACGCGATCGGCATGTTCCACCCGTTCCTCGACGACGAGAGCGTCCGGATGGTGGGCTTCGAGGCCGGCGGCGACGGCGTCGAGACCGGCAGGCATGCGGCGACCTTCGCCGGCGGCAGCCCCGGCGCCTTCCAGGGCGCCTACTCGTACCTGCTGCAGGACGACGACGGTCAGACCATCGAATCGCACTCGATCTCGGCGGGCCTGGACTATCCGGGCGTGGGACCCGAGCACGCCTACCTGCTGTCGATCGGGCGGGCCGAGTACCGTCCGGTCACCGACAGCGAGGCGATGGAGGCGCTGGCCCTGCTCTCGCACAAGGAGGGCATCATCCCCGCGATCGAGTCGGCGCACGCCGTCGCCGGCGCGCTGAAGCTCGGGCGCGAGCTGGGGGAGGGCGCCGTGATCGTGGTGAACCTGTCCGGTCGCGGAGACAAGGACGTCGACACCGCCGCCCACTGGTTCGGCCTGTACGACAAGCCGCCGTCAGAGACCGAGTACGCCGCCCGACTGGCGGCAGGCGCGAAGAACGCAGCCGAGCAGAACGCAGCCGAGCCGAGCGCAGACGAGAACAGCGCAGGGGAGAAGAACCAGTGAGCGTCCACACCGCACCCGCGTCGCGCCTCGGCGACACCTTCGCCGCCTGCCGGGCCGAGAACCGCGCCGCGCTCATCGGCTACTTCCCGGTCGGCTACCCCGACCTCGAGACCTCGGTGACGACGGTGCGGACCATGGTCGAGGCCGGCTGCGACATCGTCGAGATCGGTGTCCCGTACTCCGACCCGGTGATGGACGGACCGACCATCGCGCGAGCCGCCGAGAAGGCCATCGCCGGCGGCACCCGGGTCCGCGACGTGATGGTCGCCGCCGAGGCGATCGCCGAGGCCGGCGCCCAGCCGGTGGTGATGAGCTACTGGAACCTGATCCTGAAGTACGGCGTCGACGCCTTCGCCCGGGACCTCTCGGCAGCCGGTGGCGCGGGCCTGATCACGCCCAACCTGATCCCGGAGGAGGGCACCGAATGGCATGCCGCCTCCGACGCCCACGACATCGACCGGATCTATCTGGTCGCGCCGTCGTCCACGCCGGAACGGATCGCCCTGACCGTCGACGCGTGCCGCGGCTTCGTGTACGCGGCCTCGACGATGGGTGTGACGGGTGCACGGAGCTCGGTGTCGAATGCGGCGCCGGAACTGTGCGCCCGCGTCCGTGAATACTCCGACATCCCGATCGGTGTCGGCCTCGGTGTCCGGGACGGCGACCAGGCCGCGGAGATCGGTGCATACGCCGACGGCGTCATCGTCGGATCGGCGATCGTCTCGGCGGTCGATCGAGGACAGGCCGCGGTGGCCGAACTGGTCTCCGACCTCGCCGCAGGCGTGCGCCGCGCCCGTAGCTGAGACAGCCGGCCGCGGCGCACCCGCCGCGGCCGCCGGTCGGCGCCGTGAGGTCCGGGGAAGATCATGGCGCGGTTGCAAGATACTGTGGCAGCTGTGAATGACGGAACCGTCCTCGCGTACATCCCGAGCCCCTCGCAAGGAGTGTGGCATCTCGGGCCCGTGCCGATTCGCGCCTACGCCCTCTGCATCATCGTCGGCATCATCGTCGCCGTCTGGTGGGGCAGCCGACGCTGGCGGGCGCGCGGCGGGCAGCCCGGCGAGGTCATCGACGTCGCCCTGTGGGCGGTGCCCTTCGGCCTGGTCGGCGGACGTCTGTACCACGTCCTCACCGACTGGAACACGTACTTCGGTCCCGGTGGAAAGGGGCTCGGCGGAGCGTTCCGGATCTGGGACGGCGGACTAGGCATCTGGGGAGCGGTGGCACTGGGTGCCGTCGGTGCCTGGATCGGTGCGCGGAACATGGGCATCAAGCTGCCTCCCTTCGGCGACGCGCTGGCACCGGCCATCCTGCTGGCGCAGGCCATCGGCCGCTTCGGCAACTACTTCAACCAGGAGCTCTTCGGTCGCCCGACCACCGTGCCGTGGGGGCTGGAGATCTACGACCGCGTCGACGCCAACGGCATCGTCTCCTACAAGCTGATCGACGGCGTGTCCACCGGACACGTCTACGCGGTGGTGCATCCGACGTTCCTGTACGAGATGATCTGGAACGTCCTCGTCGTGATCGCCCTGGTGCTCATCGACCGCCGCTTCCGCATCGGTCACGGCAGGCTCTTCGCGATGTACGTCGCGGGCTACTGCGTCGGCCGGTTCGGCGTCGAATTGATGCGCGACGACTTCGCGACACACATCTTCGGCGTCCGCATCAACGTCTTCACCGCCGCGATCGTCTTCCTCTGCGCCGCGCTGTACGTGGTGATGGCGCCGAAGGGCCGCGAGACCGGTCTGACGATGTACTGGCCCGACCGCGCCGAGGAACTCGCCGCCGAGGGAGCCACCGGGTATGTGACCCCCGAGGTACCGGAGGAGGACGCCGACGAGGGCGAGGGCGGGGACGAGGGCGACCGCGGTGCGGTCGATCGTGACGAGGTCGAGGGCACCGCTGCGGCAGCGGCGGCGGGCGCGGCGGCAGCTACCGCAGCGGCGACGGTGCCGGAGGGGGACGCTTCCGAAGCCGCTGGTGAGGCCGCGGACGCTGAACCGGCTGACTCGGGATCGGCGGCCGACTCGGTAACAGCCGACTCGACATGGGCACGGCCCGAGAGTGACACGTCGGACGACGCCGCTTCGGAGCCTGCTGAACCGGAAGCGGCCGAGCCGGAGTTCGAGGTGGCCGCGACCCGGGCTGCACTGTTCGCCGAGGAGGATTCGGACCTGGGGGAACCAGCCGAGTCTGAGTCTGAGTCTGAGTCGGAATCGGCGTCGGAATCCGGATCGGAGACCGCTTCTGAGGCGGAGCCCGAGCCCGAGACCGAGAATGCAGAGCCGGCCGTCGCAACAGAGGTGCTCGCGGCCGACGAGGACGAATCCGAGCCGACCGCGCAGGCATCGACCGAAGAAGTGCCGGGCGACGCAGGGCCGACTGAAGCAGGGCCGACTGAAGTCGCATCGACCGATGCGGGGCCGACCGAGGCAGAGCCTGCGGAGTCCGCAGGGCCTGAGGGCGGCGAGCCGGCGAACGCGGCACCGGAGACCGATGAGTCCGAGGACGCAGCGGCCGCGGTCGACGAGCAAGCTGAACCCGATCAGAGCGAGACCTCCGCAGAGGAGTCCGCCGAGGAGTCCGGGACCCCGGCCGTCGAACCGACCGGCCGGGTGATCCCGGGACGCGAACCGTCGATCACCGATTCGGTGTCGGCCCAGGGGTACACGATCGTCCCCGCCGACGACGAGGAGCTGTCCGGCATCACGATCATCGAGGAGAATCCGGGTGGATCGGCGGGCGCGATCGAGATCCGCCGCGCCGACGACAAGGACTGACGGTCGCCGTTCCCGGCAGGTTACCGAAGAGTCGGAAAACGGTGGGTGGTCCCGCAGCCAGCGGGGATTGAGACTGAGGCGACATGCCACGGCCAGACGGCTAGCCTTATGGAGTGACTCGTCGTACGAAAATCGTCTGCACCCTCGGTCCTGCCACCAATACCCTCGCCACCATCACCGAACTCGTCGAGTGCGGGATGGACGTGGCGCGCATGAACTTCAGCCACGGCGCCCATGCCGATCACCAAAGCGTCTACGAGGCCGTCCGCGCGGCCAGTGAGGCCACCGGCAAGCCGGTCGGCATCCTCGCCGATCTGCAGGGCCCCAAGATCCGGCTCGGAAAGTTCGAGGACAACGGCCGCCCGAACGGCGCCGTCGACTGGAACGACGGTGAGCAGGTGCGGATCACCGTGGACGATGTCATCGGCAACCACGACCGGGTCTCGACCACCTACTCGAAGCTGGCCGAGGACGCGGAGCCGGGCGACCGGCTGCTCGTCGACGACGGCAAGGTCGGCCTCATCGTCGACCGGGTCGACGGCAACGACGTGGTGTGCACCGTCACCGAAGGCGGCACCGTCAGCAACAACAAGGGGCTGTCGATGCCCGGCATGAAGATCTCGGTGCCGGCCATGTCGGAGAAGGACATCGCCGACCTCGAGTTCGCGCTCGGACTGGGCGTCGACCTGGTCGCACTGTCGTTCGTCCGCAGCCCCGCCGACATCGAACTCGTGCACGCGGTCATGGATCGGGTCGGCCGCCGCGTCCCGGTGGTCGCCAAGCTGGAGAAGCCGGAGGCCATCGACAACCTCGAAGCGGTGATCCTGGCCTTCGACGCGATCATGGTCGCGCGCGGCGACCTCGGCGTCGAGATGCCGCTGGAAGAGGTGCCGCTGGTGCAGAAGCGGGCCATCCAGATGGCGCGCGAGAACGCCAAGCCGGTCATCGTCGCCACGCAGATGCTCGACTCGATGATCGAGAACTCCCGACCCACCCGCGCCGAGGCGTCCGACGTCGCCAACGCCGTTCTCGACGGCGCCGACGCGGTGATGCTGTCGGGCGAGACCTCCGTCGGCAAGTACCCGCACGAGACGGTGCGGACCATGAGCCGCATCGTGTCGGCCGTGGAGAACGGCACGCGCGACGTGCCGCCGCTCAAGCACGTGCCCCGCACCCGGCGCGGCGTCGTCACCTACGCCGCGCGCGACATCGCCGAGCGGCTGGGTGCCGCCGCGATCATCGCGTTCACCGAGTCCGGCGACACCGTGCGCCGCGTGGCCCGCCTGCACTCGCGGGTGCCGCTGCTCGGTTTCACCGCGACCGAGGACACCCATCGGCAGCTCGCCGTCAGCTGGGGTGTCGACTCGCACCTGGTCTCGCGCAAGGAGCACACCGACTCGATGATCGATCAGGTCGACGAGGTGCTGACCGCGAACGGTCGGGTCAAGAAGGGCGACACCGTCGTCATCATCGCCGGCGCACCCGCCTCGGTGATCGGCTCGACCAACTTCGTGCACGTGCACCGGATCGGTGAGCAGGACCACTGACCCCGAGCGGCGGTGCGGCTCGGCTGCGGGTCGCACCGCTGACATAGGGTTGAACGATGACCAACGGCAACACCGATGACGTGGCGACCGCTTCCGGCGATCTCGCCGAGCTGATCGATCTGCTCGATGTGGAACGAGTCGACGAAGACCTGTTCGTCGGCAGGCATCCCGAGCAGGTGATGGCTCGAACCTTCGGTGGCCAGCTGCTCGGGCAGGGCGTGGTGGCGGCCGGTCGGTCGATCACCAAGGGCGCCCCGCCCGTGCACGCCCTGCACGCCCACTTCATCCGCGGCGGCGACGTCTCCAAACCGCTCGAGTACCACATCGACCGCTACCGCGACGGGCGTGCCTTCGCCAACCGGCAGGTCACCGCCAAGCAGGACGGCGAGGTCGTCTTCACCATGCTGGTGGCGTTCCAGGACAACTCGGCCGGCCTCGAGCACGCGGTCGAGATCCCGGAGGTGCCCTATCCGGAGGAGCTGCCGCCGTTGGAGGCCCGGTTCAAGGGCTACGAGGACAAGATCGAGGCGTTCGTCAACGCACTGCACCCCGTCGACATCCGGTTCGCCAACGACCCCACCTGGGTGATGAAGGAGACCGGGGAGAAGCTCAACCACAATCGGGCGTGGATGAAGGCCGACGGCGTCCTGCCGGACGATCCGCTGATGCACGTGGGAGCGATGGCCTACTCGTCGGACACCACGGTGCTCGACTCGATCATCACCACGCACGGCCTCTCGTGGGGCATCGATCGGCTCTTCGCCGCCACCGTCAACCACTCGATGTGGTTCCACCGCGAGTTCCGGTTCGACGAGTGGATGCTCTACGCCACCGAGTCGCCGGTCGCGGCCGGCTCCCGCGGAATCGGGTCCGGACGCTTCTTCAAACGCGACGGAACGCTCGCCACCTCGGTGGTTCAGGAAGCGTTGATCAAGTACTTCCCGCCGCGCGGCTGAGGTCACGACGATGACGGACAGCGACCCCGAGACCGAGCACACCACGAGCTCTCCGGCGTCGGTCGCCGGTGCCCCCGACGTGCGCTTCTTCCTGCCGCAGGGGCCGCCGCTGCCGCCCAAGCGCTGGCAGCGACGCTGGAAGACGGGAATCCGCGTGGGCAGCGTCGTCGTCGGGGCGGCGTTCGTCGGCGCCGCGGTCTTCGCCGTCGCGCAGGGGGTGAACGCGAGCGCGCACTTCACCGCCTCCGGGGCGGTGGAGGTGGACTGCGCTTCTCGGGCGAAGCCCTTCGCGCCGGATCTGCGACAGGGTGCCCCCGTCCGGATCGTCGATGCGAAGTCCGGCGAACTGTACGGATCGGCGAAGCTCGATGAGTTCCGAAAGCTGGGCAGCGGCATCTGCCTGGTCGGCTTCCAGATGCCGAACGTCCCCGTCGCCGGGCTCTACACCGTGGAGATCGGCGACCGGTACCGGACGCTCGCGTCACAGGCCGCCCTGCAGGGCGGCGCGCTCCTGTCCTGACGCCCGCGTGTCGCACCACTTTCGTTCTGCGCTCCCTGTCGCGACACGGGGCGCACAACACAGGTGGTGCGATACCCCGCAGACGAACGCGGGGGCGGATTCGGGGCTCGGCGGGCGGTGTGAGTACACTGACTTCTCGCACCACCACCGGCCCCGGTGGCGAAATTGGCAGACGCGCCGCACTCAAAATGCGGTCTCTAACGAGGTGCCGGTTCGAGTCCGGCCCGGGGCACCCAGAGTCACCACAGGATTCAACGCATTGCCGAGTCGATCGGAGCCGCCTCGATGAACGACCCCGGCCAGTCGACGCGCGCAGCGAGCAGAGTCGTTGTCGCCGAGGACGATTCGCTGATCCGGATGGATCTGATCGAGATGCTCCGCGACGAGGGATACGACGTCGTCGGTGAGGCCGCCAACGGACAGGTCGCCGTCGACCTCGCCGAACAGCTGCGACCCGATCTGGTGATCATGGACGTCAAGATGCCCGTGCGCGACGGGATCGACGCAGCCAGCGAGATCGCCCGCAAACGCATCGCACCGGTGGTGATGCTGACCGCCTTCAGTCAGCGTGAATTCGTCGAACGCGCCCGCGACGCCGGCGCGATGGCCTACCTGGTGAAGCCCTTCACCCAGGCCGACCTGGTGCCCGCCATCGAGGTCGCGCTGAGCCGCTACCGCGAGCTGAAGGTCCTCGAGGCCGAGATCGACGACCTCTCCGGTCGTTTCGAAGCGCGCAAGCTCATCGACCGCGCGAAAGGTCTGCTGATGGACAAGCAGGGCCTGAGCGAGCCCGAGGCGTTCCGGTGGATTCAGCGCAATGCGATGGACAAGCGCGCCACCATGAAGGCCGTCGCCGAGATCGTCGTCGAGACGCTCGGCGAGCGCTGAGACCCGCGCGTCTGTCCAGGTCCTTCGCCGGACGCGTCGGTGAGCCGAACCGGGACTGCCGGCAGACGTCCGACGCCGTCGGTCGTTGTCGGAGCCACCACCTAGACTCGGGGGCGTGAGTGCAGCGCAGGCGACGAGCAGATCAGGGCAGACCACGACCACCTCGGGTGGCGGCGACCGGACGAAGGGGAAGGCGGGGGATCGGCCGACGCTGATGCTCCTCGACGGCCATTCGCTGGCCTACCGGGCCTTCTTCGCGCTGCCCGCCGAGAACTTCAAGACCAACACCGGACAGAGCACCAACGCCGTCTACGGCTTCACGTCGATGCTGATCAACCTGCTGCGCGACGAAGAGCCCACGCACATCGCCGCGGCGTTCGACGTCTCGCGCAAGACCTTCCGGTCGGAGATGTTCCCGGAGTACAAGGCGCAGCGCGACAAGTCGCCCGACGAGTTCCGCGGCCAGGTCGACATCACCAAAGAGGTGCTGGAGGCGATGGGCATCGCGGTGATGGCGGTCGAGGGCTACGAGGCCGACGACATCATCGCCACCCTCGCCACGCAGGCCGACGCCGCGGGCTACCGCGTCCTGGTCGTCACCGGCGACCGTGACTCGCTGCAGCTGGTGAACGAGAACATCACGGTCCTGTACCCGAAGACCGGCGTCTCGGTGCTGACCCGCTTCACCCCGGAGGCCGTCGAGGAAAAGTACGGTCTGACGCCCGCGCAGTACCCCGACTTCGCGGCGCTGCGCGGCGACAAGAGCGACAACCTGCCGGGCATCCCCGGTGTCGGCGACAAGACGGCGACCAAGTGGATCGTCGAGTACGGCTCGCTGCAGGCCCTGGTCGATCGCGTCGACGAGGTGCGCGGCAAGGTCGGCGACTCGCTGCGCGCCAACCTGGCGTCGGTGCTGATGAACCGTGAACTGACCGAGATGATCCGAACGATGGACCTGCCGGCCGGCCCCGACGAACTGGCTCTGCACGCGTGGGATCGCGATCGCATCCACAAGCTGTTCGACGACCTCGAGTTCAAGGTGCTCCGCGATCGCCTCTTCTCCACGCTGACCTCCGTCGAGCCGGAGGCGGACTCTGGATTCGACCTGCGCGGCACCCGCCTCGGCTCCGGGGAGGTCGGCGCGTGGCTCGCCGAGCACGCCGCGTCCGGGCGCAGCGGGCTGGCCGTGACCGCGCCCCGCCGGGTGGTCGGCAGCGACGTCGAGTACCTGGCGATCGGCGCCGCCGACGGCGAGGCCGCCTTCGTCGATCCGACCGAGCTGAGTGCCGACGACGACGCCGCACTCGGACAGTGGCTGGCCGATCCGGCCAAGCCGAAGGCGGTGCACGAGGTCAAGTGGGCGCTGCACGCGCTGCACGGACGCGGGTGGACGCTCGCCGGCGTCACCTCCGACACCGCGCTCGCCGCCTATCTCGTGCGGCCCGGGCAGCGCAGTTTCAACCTCGACGACCTCACGCTGCGCTACCTGCGGCGCGAGCTGAAGGCCGACGAGCCGGGCGGCGACGACGGTCAGCTCTCGCTGCTCGACGACGACGCCGACGTCCAGCGGGCCGCCGACCAGCTGATGCTGTCGGCGCAGGCGGTGGCCGAACTCGCGGACACCCTCGACACCGAACTGGCCCGCATCGACTCCTCGGCGCTGCTCACGGACATGGAACTGCCGCTGGCCTTCGTGCTCGCCGACCTGGAGGCGGCGGGAATCGCCGTCGACGTCGAGCACCTCGACGCGCTGGAATCGGAGTTCGCGCAGCGTGTGCGCGATGCGGCCGAGGCCGCCTACGAGGTCATCGGTGAACAGGTGAACCTCGGCTCGCCCAAACAGCTGCAGGCCGTGCTGTTCGACAAGCTCGACATGCCGAAGACGAAGAAGACCAAGACCGGCTACACCACCGACGCCGATGCGCTCACCTCGCTGTACGAGAAGACCGAGCATCCCTTCCTGAAGCACCTGCTCGAGCACCGGGACGCCACCCGGCTGCGCGTCACCGTCGAAGGCCTGCAGAAGACGATCGCCGACGACCAGCGGATCCACACCACGTTCAACCAGACCGTCGCCGCCACCGGGCGGCTCTCGTCGACCGAGCCCAACCTGCAGAACATCCCCGTCCGCACCGAGGCCGGCAGGCAGATCCGCCACGCCTTCGTGGTGGCGCCGGGAGCGGTGGTGAGCGAGTCCGGTGGCGCCGGCGTGCAGTTCGAGACCCTGATGACCGCGGACTACTCGCAGATCGAGATGCGGATCATGGCACACCTGTCGGGCGACGAGGGCTTGATCGAAGCCTTCAACACCGGCGAGGACCTGCACAACTTCGTCGGCTCGCGGGCCTTCGGCGTGCCGGTCGACCAGGTGGACGCGCAGATGCGTTCGCGGGTCAAGGCGATGTCGTACGGTCTGGCCTACGGTCTGTCGGCGTACGGGCTGGCCGCTCAGCTCGGCATCAGCCGCGAAGAGGCCAAGCAGCAGATGGAGCAGTACTTCGACCGCTTCGGCGGCGTGCGCGACTACCTCCATCACGTGGTCGAGGAGGCGCGGCGCAACGAGTACACCGCGACGCTCTTCGGCCGTCGCCGGTACCTGCCCGACTTGAACTCCGACAACTTCCAGCGACGTCAGTCCGCCGAACGGATGGCGCTCAACGCGCCGATCCAGGGGACCGCCGCCGACATCATCAAGGTGGCGATGATCAACGTGCAGAACCGCCTGCGCGCCGAGCAACTGTCGTCGCGGATGCTGCTGCAGGTGCACGACGAACTGGTCCTGGAGATCGCCGCCGGGGAGCGCGAACAGGTCGAGAAGCTGGTGCGCGAGGAGATGGGCAGCGCAATCGAACTGTCTGTGCCGCTGGAGGTCTCGGTCGGCTACGGTCGCAGTTGGGACGATGCTGCGCACTGACGGGACCCACCCGACCGCGCCGAGCCGGGGAGGAGGCGACGATGAGCGACGATGAGTTCGGCCGCGCGCCGACCCTGCACGGCGAACCGCTGCCCTTGCCGCCGCCCCCGCCCCCACCGCTGCACCCGCAGCGGCCGGCCGGCCGCACGCACTGGCTGTTGATCGCCGTCTCGGCGATGAGCGTCCTCGTCCTCGGGCTGGGTGGCCTGCTGGTCTGGCTGCTGATGCACGACGACGCCGCGGCGGCGCCGGCGCGTGAAGCCGTCGTCGTCTCGGCACCCGGACTGCCGCCGCAAGCCCCGTCGCCCGATAGCCAGACCGTGCAGACCCCGACTGGGCAGAACCCGGCTGGGCAGACCCCGGCTGGGCAGAACCCGGCCGGGCAGAACCCGACTGGGCAGAACCCGACTGCGACCGAACACGTGACGGCAGGCACCTGGTATGCGCAGTTCGGGGCGTTCAACGACTACGGCAATGCGCAGGCGGAAGCGGCCCGCCACTACGGCGGGATCATCCTGCCCGGATCGACGCTGAGCCTGTCGACGAGGTACGTCGTCGTTCGAGCCGCGGCGTCGCGGGCCGAAGCGGCCCAGGTGTGCGCTCAATTCGCCGAGGGCGCCTGCTATGTGAGGAGTGGAGAATGACCGACACACTGCCGATCGCGGTTCTTCGAGGCGACGGAATCGGGCCCGAGGTGGTGCCGGTCGCGATGGCGGTGGCCGAGCGGGCGCTGTCCGTGCAGGGCCTGACGATCGAGGCGACCGAGTTGGACTTCGGTGCGGCGGCCATCGACGCCGACGGCGGGCCGCTGCCCGATGCGACGCTCAATGCACTGGAGGACTTCGAGCTGTGGGTCGTCGGACCGCATCACAGCGCCTCGTATCCGCCGCATCTGCGCAGTCCCGCGCCGGGCGCGGTGCTGCGCAAGCAGTTCGGTCTGTACGCCAACCTCCGGCCGGCCCGCGCGCTGAGCGGAGTGGAGGCCGTCGCGGCCGACATCGACCTGTTGATCGTGCGCGAGAACAGTGAGGGACTGTACGCCGACCGCAACATGACCATCGGCAGCGGCGAGTTCATGCCGACCCCCGATGTGGCGATGGCCGTCGGCGTGATCACCCGCGCCGCGTCCGAACGGATCGCCGTGGAGGCCTTCGAGGCGGCGCGGCGACGGCGCGGGCACGTCACGATCGTGCACAAGGCGAACGTGCTGCGACTGAGCACCGGATTGTTCCGCGATGCGTGCCTCGAAGTCGCGCAGCGCTACCCCGACGTGCGCGTCGACGAACAGTACGTCGATGCGATGGCGGCGCACCTGGTGCGCAGGCCGGCCGACTTCGACGTCATCGTCACCGAGAACCTGTTCGGCGACATCCTGTCCGACCTGGCGGGCGAACTGTCGGGTTCGCTGGGGCTGGCGCCGTCGATCAACGCCTCGGCCACCCAGGCGATGGCGCAGGCGGTGCACGGCGCCGCCCCCGACATCGCCGGCCTCGACGTGGCCAATCCGGTCGCGATGATCGTCTCGGTGGCGATGCTGCTGCGGTGGCACGCCCGCCGCACCGGTGACACGCGCGTCGACGCCGCCGCCGACGCGATCGAGGGCGCCGTGGCCCACGTCCTCGCCGACGGCACCGCGACCGCCGACCTCGGGGGCACCGCAGGCACCCGGGCCTTCGGTGAGGCGGTCCGCGCGCACGTCGGCTGAGCGTCCGGGGATCTCGATACGTTCGCTCACTCCGTTCGCGGACTACTCGATCAGCCTGGGGTGGCCCCAGGCGGTCGTGTGGTCGCCGAGCGTCCGCCCAGGGTGGTCGTGTGGTCGCCGAGCGTCCGCCCAGGCCGGTCGTGCGGTCACCGAGCGTGGCCCCAGGCCGGTTGTGCGGTCACCGAGCGCGCCTCCCAGGGTGGTCGAGTAGTCACTGAGCGTGCCTTCCAGGGTGGTCGAGTAGTCACCGAGCGCAGCGAGGCGACGTATCGAGACCCTGTGTCGGGTCGCTGGTCCTCAGTCCGGTCGTGCGTCACCGAGTGTGCCTTCCAGGGTGGTCGAGTAGTCACCGAGCGCAGCGAGGCGACGTATCTCTAATGGGTATTGGCTGGTCTGGTGCTAGCTGGAAGGCTTGGTTCTAGCTCCTTGTCCGAGTGGGACTGGTGTCGTATGTGCGGCCATCATGGTGGGCTTCGTCTCGACTTGTCAGCTCG
>NZ_JBCDWL010000010.1:0-153219 GCF_039946255.1 Gordonia aichiensis
GAGGTGCGGTCATCGTGATGACTCCGTTCGAGGATTCTGTGGAAGGTTGACTCGAAGGATCACACGGTGACCGCTCTCGTACCGAGCAGCTGGTCACCGCGGTTACACCACTCTAAGGGGCACTACCCGATTCCAGCGATGTTCCTACCGAGACCGTCGACTGCCATGATGGAGATGTCCCTTCGTGAAGTGGGCGCTCCGGGCGGCGGCGGTCAGACAAGACATTGGTTAGGCACCGGCCAGGCTCCTGATTAGGTCATGGCCACCGTCCGCCCGTGAGCATTCGAACGCTCCGTAGCGGTCGGACAGATCAATTGGTAGACAACCCAGCAGGGCGTCAGTCACACCCAGAGTCACGACCACCACGGAACTACTAACCATCATCAATGTCACACCCTGACGCTACGGTCCTCGCATGGATCAAGAACTTGACTTCACCGGCTCGGCCCGAGACACCGACGCCTACCCCGGCGGTGTCGCCCTGATGTATCTCGATGAGCCGATCGGGGCGCTCACCGCCGAGCAGGTTGCGTTCCTTCTGGGCAACGATCCGGTGTTCATCACCGCACTGCTGGAAGAGGACGAGGAGCAGGCCGAGCAGTGGGCAGCGGATGCGCTGGCGGCTCGCACCGGGAACCCGGACCCGCTGTTGGTGGAGGCGAGCGGCGGGAAGGACGGACTGGCCGAAGCGTGTCTGCACGAAGCGCGAGCGTGGGCGATGAGCGTGCACGCCAAACGGGCGGCACTGGACTTCCTCACCGCGCACCCGCGCCCCGCCGTGCCGTGCCCGGTGGCCGACGAGATGGATCGGGTGCAGACGTTGGCGGAGCAGGTCTCCGAGGTTCGAGTGATCTGTGAGGACGCTTGCGGGCCGGGCATCGAAGGCTGCCCACGACACCACGACGAGCTCTCCCGGCGGGAGGCGGCATGCACAGCAGCAGTCCATGAGATGCGTGGAGCCCTCACCCGCCGACTGGAATCGGCCGACGAACGCCGTCAACAGACCTAACCCGAGCAGACCTCGAAGCCTTTGGTGAGGCTCGGTGTGCCAGCACTGCTATCGGTGATGACAGGCGGGTCGGGGACAGCATCCGACGCGTCGACGTTGCCCCTTGAACGAGGAATCGGTCGCCTTGCTGGAGGCTTCGGTGGCCGCCCGCAATTGGGCGGCTTTGCTGCCGCCCGCTGCGATGATGTCGGCGGTGGCCATGGATCCGGAGCCGTCAAGGATCGATGCGGTCGGCGTGGATGAGGCCGACGTGGCGTCGATCGCGAACAGGAATAGCCCGAGGGCGCAGTCCGACGCCGCGCACACCCTGCCGACCATCGGTGCGGGGCCGGGAGCCTCAACTCACCGATTCGCGCTGTGCGAGGCCCGACTGATGGTCTCGAGAACCACCTGGAACTGCGGATTGTTCACGTCGACGATGGAGACGTGATTGCCGCCGGGGATCATCACGAACGTCGATTCCGCGCCGGCCTTCTTGGCGGCCGCCACGTAGTTCTGGCCCAGGACGGCGGGGACGATGTGGTCCTTGTCGCCGTTCATCGCGATGGTGGGCATGGAGGGGTCGATGTTCTGGATCGGGTCGACGGCCTCGTACCGCGCAGGTGCCTGCTTGGGCGTGGCGCCGAGCGCCTTGACGATGTTGTGGTCGCCCATCTGCACGGCGGTGCGCATGTCGAGCGGTCCGGCCAGGGAGATCACGTGCGTCGGCCGGAACTTGGGGTTCGCGCCCACTTGGTCGCCGTCGAGTTCGTGCCGGGTGCCCGCCCACATCGACAACTGTCCGCCGGCCGAGTGCCCGGCGACGACGACGGCGTCGGTGTCGAGCGCGGGAACGGCCTTCTCGACACTCGGGATGTAGTCGAGGGCCGCGGCGACGTCGGCGAAGGTGGTCGGCCAGCCGCCGCCCGCGCCGACGCGCCGGTACTCCACGTTGTAGACGGCCAGACCGCGCTCGGCGAGCCGCTGGGCAAACGTGACGAACACGTCGGCACCGATCTCGGATTGCCAGGCCCCGCCGTGGATCAGCACCACCAGCGGCACGGAGTTCGGCGGGTGCTCGCCCTCGGGCAGAAACAGGTCGGCCCAGTTCTGATCGTCGTCGCGACTGCCGGTGGTGGTCGGGTACAGATACCGTGTGGCGTCGATCTTGGTGGACGCGTGCACCTTCGCGAAATCGGCGGCCGCCTTCCCCGGGTGCGCGGGCGAGGCCGCCGGTGAATCGTCGTGATCGGGGGACGAGCACGAGGCGATCAGCAGTGCGGCCGCGGTGGCGACGGCGGTGACGACGGTTCGGGAGACGGAGCGCATCGTGGTCCTCAGTTGATCGCGGCGTTGACGGTGGAGGCGGCGATCAGGCCCTGCAGACCCCAACGGTCGGCGAGGGCCTTCATCTCGCCGGTGTCGATCAGATGCTGGATCACCTGCTGCAGCACCGGCGCGAGCGGTGAACCCTTGGCGACGGGGAACGCGTACGGCTGGGTGTCGAAGGCGTTGTCGACGGCCTCGATCCGGCCGCCGGACCGGCGCGCCGAGTAGCGGATGACGGGGGAGTCGGCGGAAATGGCGTCCACCTCGCCGGCGAGCAGCCCGTCCATCGCCGCCTGCTCGGAATCGAAGGCGACGACGTCGATCCGCTCCTCGCCGACGGCCTTGCACGCCTGACTCTTCGCGGGCAGCTCCACGGTCAGCTGTACGGTGTCGGCCTCGGCCCCGACCTTCTTGCCGCACGCGTTCTCCGGTTCGACGCCGCTGCCGGTGCGCTGTGCCCACTGGGTGCCCGCGCGCATGTAGGTCACCATGTCGACGAGCTGTTCGCGGCTCCGGGTGTCGAACAGTCCTCGCGCGGCCATGTCGACCGCACCGCTCTGCACATCGGGGAGCAGCTGCGGGAACGGTGACTGCCGAATGTCAGTGTTGAGCTCGAGGGTCTGCGCGATCGCCTCGACCAGATCGATGTCGAACCCGGTCAGTTCGCCGTCCTGCTCGAACTCCATCGGCGCGAACGGGGCGTTGGTGCCCACGATCAGCGTGCCCGAGGTGCGGACGCGCTCGGGGAGCCGAGCCTTCAGCGCGGCTACGTCGACAGTCTGCGCTGCGGCCGAACTCGACGTCGACGCCGGTGAGGTGCCGGCTTCGTCCGACGAACACGCGGCCACGCCTGCCGTCATCATCAGTGCGGCGCAGGCGACGACGATCCGTCGCGCCGGCAGGGAGATTCGCATGAAGACCTCATGTCGGTCGGGAGTGACGATTCCGGCATCATCGTAAGCCCCGCGTCGACGCATCGGCTCGGGACCACGGTCGGTCCGTGGACGTCGAGCCGATGCGCCAACGTGATGTCGGGAGGCGGATTCAGTCGGCGGCGGAGAGGTCCTCATCGCGCTCGCTGCTGTCGTCGAGGACGACGCGACCGATGATCTCGTATTTCGCGGGCGCGAACTTCCTGGTCCAGAGGGCGAAGAGCAGACCGGACAGGCCGACCACCCCGACGACCCAGGGCGAGAGCTTGAAGACGAGGTCGGAGGCCGCGTCACCGGCGGCGAATCCGGCGTTCTTGATCAACAGCCAGCCGACGCCGAGCATCCCGATGCCGCCGAGCAGCGGGGCGACGAGGGTGCGGAACCAGTTGGCCGACTCGGGATGCATCTTCATCACGTGGAAGTAGGAGACGCAGGAGAACGCGGCGAGGGCTTGCACGATCAGGATCGCGGTGGTCCCGAGGATCGCCATCAGCGTGTACAGCTGGGTGTACGGGTTGCGGTCGCTGAAGAAGAAGAACAGCACGATCACGGTGGCGATGGCGGTCTGGATGAATCCGGCGATGTGCGGCGATCCGTGCTTGGCGTGCGAGGCGCCCAGCGTCTTGGACATGCCGGGGATCAGGTCTTCGCGGCCGATGGCGTAGATGTAGCGCGAGGCGCAGTTGTGGAAGGCCATGCCGCACGCGTACGAACCGGTCATCATCAGGAACTCGACCAGGATCAGCGACCAGTGGCCGAGGTGCTGTTCGATCGGGATGAAGAACATGTTGCCCGCGGTGTCGGGGTGCTGGGCGTAGGCGATCGCCCGGCTCGGGCCGGTGCCGACCAGCGCCGACCACGAGACGATGACGTAGAAGATGCCGACTCCGAGCACTGCGACCATCGTTGCGATCGGGATGATCTTCTTCGGGTTCCGGGACTCTTCGCCGTACATGGCGGTCGATTCGAAGCCGACCCACGACCAGAAGGCGAAGAACAGGCCGATGCCGGCCGATCCGGCGACGGCGATGGTGGAACCGGCGTGGAGCGGATCGGCGACGACGCCGGAGAGGCTGTCGAAGGCGCTCAGCGGGTTCAGCGACGACCACGACCAGCCCTCGGGGCCGCCGCCGCTGCCGATCACCGACACGGTCATGGCACCGAGGATCAGGATCTCGGTGATCAGGAAGAAGCCGAGCACCTTGGCGGTGAGATTGACGTCGAAGTAGGTCAGTACGGTGTTCACCAGCAGCATCGCCAGCGCGTACCAGACCCACGAGATGTCGATTCCCATGTGGTTCTTGAAGAAGTTGTTGGCGAAGAACGAGAAGATGCCGACCAGTGCGGCCTCGAAGACGACGTAGGCGAGGGTGGTGAGCGATCCGGCGGCCATCCCGACGATGCGGCCGAGTCCGTGTGAGATGAAGCCGTAGAACGCGCCGGTGGAGGTGATGTGCTTGCTCATCGCCGAGTATCCGAGGGCGAACAGGCCGAGGATCACCGTGGCCACCAGATAGCCGGCCGGGGCCCCGGCGCCGTTGCCGAAGCCCACCGCGATGGGCACGTTGCCGATCATGGCGGTGATGGGAGCCGCGGTCGCAACCGCCATGAACACGACTCCGGTGAGGCCGACGGCGTTGGCTTTCAATCGTTGGACCTGGGGTCCGGAGTCGGCTGTCGCCGAATCGGCGGCGGCCGACGCGGTCGATGTCGTGGGGGGAGTGTCAGGCGACATGGGGGAGATCCTCCTGGAAGTGTGCCTCGGGACCCGCTGTGTCGTAGGTCACCCACGATGATTACACCGTTTTCCGTTTCGGTTCAATGGTTTCAGGAGAATTGGTTTAACTTTTCCAAAACCATTGCGCTAATTGGTCTGGACCGTATAGCTTCTAGTTACGACCTCCCCGGCGATACGAATGGGGTGAGGACAGGCGAGGAGAACGGTGAATCGATGCACGATTACGGAGCGTTCAGTTTCGAGTCGAAGGCGGACGTCCTCGAGTCGTCGAAGGAGTACTGGAACCCCGACAAGACTCAGTTCTGGTCCGACAGCGGTGTCGATCTGGTCATCGACCGACGCGAGGGCTACTTCCTGTGGGACATGGACGGGCGACGGCTGATCGACACCCACCTCAACGGCGGCACCTACAACCTGGGTCATCGCAACCCGGAGATCGTCGAAGCGTTGAAGGTGGCGATGGATCACTTCGACATGGGCAACCACCACTTCCCCTCGGTGGCGCGGGCGGCCCTGGCGAAAGAGCTCGTGAAGAGTGCTCCACCGGGACTGACGAAGGTGGCCTTCGCCTCCGGCGGCGGCGAGGCGATCGACATCGCACTCAAGAGCGCCCGGCACGCCACCAAGCGGCGCGACATCGTCTCGATCGTCAAGGCCTACCACGGGCATACCGGGTTGGCCGTTGCTGCAGGTGACGAACGGTTTGCGGACTTCTTCCTGTCTGACCGGCCCGAGTTCCACCAGGTGCCGTTCAACGACCTGCCCGCGATGGAGGCCGCCCTGCGCGGACGCAATGCCGCCGCGGTGATCATGGAGACGATTCCGGCGACGTACGGTTTCCCGCTCCCCGAACCCGGATACCTCGAACAGGTCAAGAAGCTGTGCGAGAAGTACGGCTCCCTCTACATCGCCGACGAGGTCCAGACCGGCATGATGCGCACCGGCGAGATGTGGGGCATCAGCAAGCGCGGCATCGAGCCGGACATCCTGGTGACCGGCAAGGGCATCTCGGGCGGCATGTACCCGATCGCCGCGGCTCTGTTGAGTGAACGCTCCGGCTCGTGGCTGCGCGAGGACGGGTTCGCGCACATGTCGACCTTCGGCGGCGCCGAACTCGCCTGCATCTCGGCGCTCAAGGCCCTGGAGATCTCTCAGCGGCCGGCGGTGCGGTCGATGGTCCACTACATCGCCGACGTCATCGGTTCGGGTCTGCGCGACATTCAAGCAGATCATCCGAATTGGTTTACTGGCATCCGACAGAACGGTGTGATCTTCGGTCTGGAGTTCGCCCATCCTGAGGGCGCCAAGTTCGTCATGCGCGAGCTGTACCAGCTGGGCGTGTGGGCCATCTTCTCGACGCTCGATCCCCGAGTGCTGCAGTACAAGCCCGGAATCCTGCTGACCCCCGACATCACCGAAGAACTGCTCGACCGCACCGCGCTGGCGATCGCCCGCGCGGAGGCGGCGGTGGGCAGCACCACGAGGAAGGCGAGCTGATGGGCTTGGAGAGCATCGCGACGATGTCACAGACGGCGGCCGCCGGCCACCTGCTGGAACGTGCCGGATGGGCGGCCCGGGCGTTCGCCGACTATTCGCAGCGCGACGTCGACAAGATCGTCCGCGCCGTCGCCGACGTCGCCTTCGTCAATGCGCGTCGATTCGCCGAGGCGGCCGTCGCCGAGACGACGTTCGGCGTCGTCGACCACAAGGTCCAGAAGAACGAGGCCTGCTCGCGCGGTCTGGTCGAGGCCTACTCCGGCAGCGACTTCGCCACGCCTCGGATCGACACCGAAGCCAAGATCGTCGAGGTGCCCCGACCGGCCGGCGTGGTCCTGGCGATCACCCCGTCGACCAACCCGGTGGCCAGCGTGTACTTCAAGGTGCTCCTGGCGCTGATGACGCGCAACGCGGTGGTGGTCTCGCCGCATCCGATGGCCAAGCGCTGCTGCGCCGAAGCCGCGGAACTGCTCGCCGACGCCGCGGTGGCCGCGGGCGCCCCGGACGGAGTGATCCAGGTCGTCGCCGAGCCGACGATTCCGCTGATCGAATCGATGATGGCCGATGAGCGGACCAACCTGATTCTCGCCACCGGCGGCTCCGGCGTGGTCCGCGCCGCCTACAGCTCCGGCAACCCGGCGATGGGTGTCGGCCCGGGCAACGTCCCGGTGTTCGTCGACCACTCCGCCGACCTGCGTGCCGCCGCCCGCCGCATCGTGGAGAGCAAGGCCTTCGACAACTCGGTGCTGTGCACCAACGAATCGGTTCTGATCGTCGAGGAGTCGGTGTCCGATGGGCTGATCCGCGAGATGAAGAACATCGGCGCGGCACTGCTGAATGCCGGTGAGACGGAACAGCTTCGCGACTACATGTTCCCCGACGGGCAACTCAACACCGCCGTGGTCGGCAAGGACGCCGCGGTGATCGCCACCGGTGCGGGCATACGGGTGGGACCGCGTACCAAGGTGCTGCTGGCCCCGTTCCACGTCGCCGTCCCCGACGAGCCCCTGACCCATGAGAAGCTCTCGCCGGTGCTCGGCCTGATCACCGTCCGCGATCGCGCGCAGGGCATCGCGACCGCCCGGGCCATCGTGCGCGGCGTCGGCGCCGGCCACAGTGCCTCGATCCACAGCGCCGACCCCGAGACGATCATGACCTTCACGGCGAAGGTGCCGGTGCTGCGCGTGTCGGTGAACGTCGGCAACAGCACCGGAAGCTCGGGTCTGGACACCAACCTGCCGATCTCGATGACGATCGGCACCGGGTTCGCCGGACGCAGCTCGCTCGGCGAGAACCTCAAACCGGAGCACCTGGTCGACATCGCGCGGATCGCGTACAACTCCGATCCGGCCGAAGTGATGCCGTCGTATGCGAACCAGGACCCGAGCCGCGAGCATCCGAACCCGGTGCCCGCCTATCCGGTGGCGTCCAACGATCCCGACGCGGTCGCCGCGCACGCCGTCGCGCAGGTGAGCAAGCGTCTGTCCGCATCGTCGGCGCTGTCGAGTCTCGGCAGCGCGGGCGCCGGCGGGGCCGACCAGGGCCTCGTCCGCGAGGAGATCCGTCGCCTGGTCGCCGAAGAACTGTCCCAACTGATCAAGGGCTGACATGACTGAGTTGCGTTCGTTCATCTTCATCGACCGGCTGGCGCCGCAGACGATGTGCTATCTCGCCACGTGGATCAAGGGCACGCTGCCGCGCGCAGGCATGGCCGCGCAGATCATCGAGGTGGCGCCCGGCATCGACATCGAGCAGATCACCGACGGGGCCCTCAAATACGCGGAGGTGTCCGCGGGAATCCTGGTGGTGGAACGCCAGTTCGGCTACCTCGAGTTCCACGGCGAGACCGGTTCGGTCAAGGCCGCGGCCGAAGGGGTGCTCGACGTCATCGGCGCCGACCCGGGCTCGGCGGTTCGGCCGAAGGTGCTGGCCAACGAGATCATCTCGTCCATCGACCGCCAGCACGCGTTCCTGATCAACCGGAACAAGATCGGGTCGATGGTGGTGCCCGGCGAATCGCTGTTCGTGCTCGAGGTGCAGCCGGCGTCGTACGCCATCCTCGCCACCAACGAGGCGGAGAAGGCCGCGGACATCAAGGTGGTCGACTACCGCATGATCGGCGCCACCGGCCGCGTCTACCTCGCGGGCAAGGAAGCCGACGTGCGGCAGGCCGCCGAGGCCGCACTCGACGCGCTGCGGAGGCTGTGATGAACCAGCCCCAGCTCGATCTTCGCGCGATGATCGCGGACACCGTCCGCGACGTGGTCGCGGAGATGGTTGCCGGTTCGGTACGGGACGCGGTGTCCGGGGCGGTCGCGGACACCCCGCCGCCCGAGCCGCCGTCGCCGATACCCGAATCGACCGGGGTGGCCGGAGCGGAGTACGTGGTCCGCGCCCCGGACCGGCAGACGGTCGAGAGCGTCCGCATCTCCGACAACGCCGACCTCGACCAGTTCGTCCGACGCCTGGTGACCATGTTCGAGAACCCCAAGGTGCGCCAGGACATCAAAGCCGGCCGCCTGAGCTTCCGGCTCGAAGGCCGCTCCACGCTGGCCGACGACGCCGGCCCGGTGATGCGGGTCGAGTCGGGCGCCCTGACCGAGCGGCAGGTGGAGACCGCGCACGAGCAGGGACGACGGATCGTCCTGGCTCGCCGTGCCGTGGCCACCCCGCTCGCCCGTGAACGCGCCCGAGCGCTGAGAGTCCCGATCGAGAAGGAGACACGCTGATGCAGCAGGCAGTCGTGACCGGCACCGTCTGGTCGACCAAACGGATCGAGGGCATGCCGCCGGGCGCACTCCTGAAGGTGCGGACCGCCGGCGGAGACGACCTCGTCGCCTTCGACGTCCTGGGCAGCGGAGTCGGCGAGGAGGTCCTGATCACCCAGGGCTCGGTCGCCGCCGCATGGTTCACCGGAACCCCGCCACCCGTCGACGCGCTGATCATCGGCTCGGTCGACCCCGAGTAGCTGCAGCCCCCGAAGGGCCGCAGCCCCCGAGCAGCTTCACCCCCTCAGAAATCACCCACCTGGAAACCACCCACCCCGATCCGCCGGACCGGGGAAGAAAGCAAGGAGACACATCATGTCGAGCACCGCAATCGGAATGATCGAGACCAAGGGATTCGTCGCCGCTCTCACCGCCGCCGACGCGATGGTGAAGGCTGCCAACGTGGTCATCACCGACCGCCAGGAAGTCGGCGACGGCCTCGTCGCGGTGATCGTCACCGGCGAGGTGGGCGCGGTCAAGGCCGCCACCGAGGCCGGCGCCGAAGCCGCGTCGCAGGTCGGCGAACTCGTCAGCGTCCACGTCATCCCGCGCCCGCACGCCGAGCTGGGCAACCACTTCGACGTGTCCGCGAAGTGAGTTCTGCCCCACCCGGTGAGGTCCGGCCGTCTCGGTGAGCCCTCACCTCGTCCGGCCGTGACATGAGACAGGAGTCGCCGATGTCCGACACATCGATCAGCAGTGAACTGCGCGTCTACTTGATGGTGGAAGACCTTCAAGAACAGTTCGCCGCATACCTGGGAACCCCGACGCGCGCCCGCGGGTACCCGCCGTACGCCGGCGATCACGCACTCATCATCGAGGTCGCTCCGGCCCTCGCGATCGAGCGCGTGATCGACCTCGCCCTCCGCGCCGTGCCGAGCGTGGAGCCGGGCATCCTGTTCGTCGAACGACAGTTCGGGGTCCTGGAACTGCACGGACGAGATCTCGCCGAGGTCACCCGTGCCGGTGAGGCGGTGCTCGCGGGCACCGGATCCGCGGCCGGTGATCAGCTCCGGCCGCGGGTGCTCTATCACGACATCATCGAGGACGTGACCGATCAGCACGCCGTGCTGATCAACCGCAACCGGCAGGGATCGATGCTGATTCCCGGCCAGTCGCTGCTCGTCTACGAGATGACGCCGGCTCTGTTCGCGGCGGTGGCCGCCAACGAGGCCGAGCGGGTGGCGCCGGGACTGTCGGTGATCGACGTCCAGATGATCGGTGCGGCGGGCAGGCTGTACCTGGGCGGGACCACCGACGAGGTCACGGCCGCCCGGGACCGAATCACCGAGGTGCTCGCCTCCATCAAGGGTCGGGAGCAGTGAGTCATGACCGATTCGATGAACATCGGTATCGATGCCACCGAGGGCCTCGCGCATACGGCGATGGCGGCGTACGAGTTCCCTGAACCGTACGAACTCGAGCTCATCAACCTGTCGGAGAACGCGACCTTCCTGGTCACGGCCACCGACAGTGACCACAAGGCCGTGATGCGGGTCCACCGCATCGGTTACCACGACAAGGCGTCGGTCGAGAGTGAACTTGACTGGACCACCGCGCTGCGGGAGGACACCGGAATCGCCACGCCTGCGGTGATCCCGGCCCGCGACGGCAGCCGGGTGACGACAGTGCACGACGGCGACGTGGACCGCTACGTGGTGCTGTTCGACTTGGCACCCGGTGTGGAGCCCGACGGAGAACTGCTCCGTGTGTCCGACTTCGAGCTACTCGGTCGGCTCACCGCGAAACTGCACGAGCACGCCTCGACGTGGCAGCGGCCGTCGACCTTCTCCCGTTTCGAATGGAACTGGGAGGCCTTCCTCGGCGACGAACCCCGTTGGGGCCGGTGGAGCGACGGTGTCGGCATCGGCACCGAAGAACTCGATGTGCTCGGCCGCACCAGCGAGCTCATCCACCGCAAGCTGCGCGACTACGGTGCCGGACCGGACCGTTACGGGCTGGTCCACGCCGATCTGCGGTTGGCGAACCTGCTGATCATCGACGACAAGATCACCGTCATCGACTTCGACGACTGCGGGCTCTCGTGGTTCATGTACGACTTCGGCACCGCCGTCTCGTTCATCGAAGACGATCCGCGCGTCCCCGAGTGGCGTACGGCCTGGCTGGCGGGCTACCGCGAAGTTCGTGACCTCGGCGTCGAGCACGAACAGATGCTCGCCACGTTCGTGATGCTGCGGCGGCTGATGCTGGTCGCGTGGATCGGCTCGCATTCGCACTCGGCCGAAGCCGCGGCGCTCGGGACGAGTTTCACGGCCGGAACCATGACTCTGGCTCACCGCTATCTGGCCACCGACGGCCACTCGATCGACCGCGACAGCGCGGCCTGACAGCAAGGACCGGCAGATGTTCTCCTCAATGACAGACCACACCGTGGTGGTGACCGGCGGAAGCCGAGGGATCGGACGCGGGATCGCCACCGTGTTCGCCGACGCCGGGGCGCGCGTCGTTCTCGTCGGACGCAATGCCGCAGAACTGGCGAAGGCGGCCGGTGAACTGGGCGAGCGGGCCGACTACGTGGTCGCCGACATCGGCGACCGCGACCAGTGCCGCGAGATGGCGGCCGAGGTGGTGAAGCGGCACGGCGGCATCGATGTGCTGTGCTGCAACGCCGGGATCTTCCCGCAGCATCGATTGTCGGAGATGACGCAGGACGACCTGGATCTGGTGATGCGGACCAACCTGAGCGGAACGGTGTTCTCCGTCCAGGCGTGCACGGAGGCGCTGGCCGCATCCGGTCACGGGCGCATCGTCCTCACCTCGTCGATCACCGGCCCGCTCACCGGATATCCGGGCTGGTCGCACTACGGGGCGAGCAAGGCCGCCCAGCTCGGATTCATGCGCAGTGCGGCGCTCGAACTGGCGAAACGCCACATCACGATCAATGCGGTGATGCCCGGCAACATCGCGACCGAGGGCCTGGACGGGCTCGGTGACGACTACCTGGCGGGCATGGCGGCCGCAGTCCCGGCCGGTCGGCTCGGCACCGTCGCCGACATCGGACATGCGGCGCTGTTCTTCGCTGCGCCCGAGACCGGATACGTCACCGGACAGACCCTCGTCGTCGACGGCGGGCAGGTGCTGCCGGAGTCTCCCGAGGCTCTCGAACAGATGTGAGCGCCACGGCGATACCCTTGACGGGAGTACCAGTCGGCGGAGGGGGATCGATGTCAGCGGAGTCGATGGGCACCGGGACGCGCGAGTCGACGTCGCTTGTCGAGACCCTGCGTCGGCGAATCGTGTCGGAGATCAGCTCCGGGATCCTCACTCCGGGCACCCGCCTCGGCGGTGAACGCGACCTCGCCGAGGCGTACGGTGTGAGCCGTTCGACGCTGCGGCAGGTACTCGGCGGCCTCGAGGAGGCCGGACTCGTCGAACGGGTCGCCGGCCGCGGCGGCGGCACCTTCGTCGGCCACCCTAAGGTGGCACGCGACTCCGCCGAGGTGATCGGGCTCCCGGCGTCGTTGGCCAGCCAGGGCTACGCGGCGGGCACCCGGGTGCTGTCGACTCGGCTCGCGTCGCCGGACGACGAGACCCGCACAGCGCTCAAGCTGCGAGGCAGCGATCTCGTCGCCGAGATTCAGCGGCTTCGGCTGGCAGACGGACGACCGCTGTCGTTGGACCGCGCGCTGTTTCCCTCATCGCGGTTTCAAGGCTTGTTGGAGTTGCCGCTCGGCGGGTCGTTGTACTCGTTGCTGGAGGAGCGGTTCGACCTGCGGATCGGTGAGGCCGCGGAGACCATCGAGGTGGTCAACGCAACTGATGACGAGGCGCAGGTGCTCGGTGTCGACGTGGGGTTCCCATTGGTGTCCATCGAGCGCATCACCTACGACGACGTCGGTGAGCCGTTCGAGTATTCGCACGACCTGTTCCGGTCCGACCGGGTCCGCATCACCATGCGATCACCGGGTCGCGGACTGCATGCCGCCGCCGTCGGGCACGAGGAGATGGTGACACTGACCGCCGTCGATCGACTCGCCTCGGACGAGGGCGGATCTCCTTAGTCGGAGAGCGGCGATCGGAGCCAGTCGGCGTCGATCCCGACCCAACCGCCGACGAGCCCCGCCGCCCCCGTCACCCAGAGCGTGCCCAGCACGATGGCGCAGGTGCCGACGCCGAGAGCGACTTGCGCCAGGCGGTTGCCGTCGATGTAATCGGTGTAGAAGCTGTTGAGTCGGGCCATCACCCACTTGCGCAGACGTGCGGCCCACTCGAGCTCCTGCGACAGGATCAGCAGTCCGAGGAAGACGATGGCCCAGCCCGGTCCCGGATAGGGGATGGTGATCGCGCCGACGAGGGTCACCAGGAAACCGACGCCGATGGTGACGTACCGCAGCACCCACCCGAGCCGATGCGTGTGCCGAACACGGTGATAGCGGGCGCCGAGCGCCTTCAATCGGTCGAGGGTCGCGGTCACGGGCGGGTTCCTCAGCGGTCGACGGACAGGGTGTTTCCAGGGTGCCAGAAGGGGCGGGCGGGGTCTCGATGCGCGTCCTCCGCTTCGCTTCGGTCGCTTACTCGACCATCCTGGGAAAGGTCCTTCGCTTCGCTCCGGGCGCTTACTCGACCAGCCTGGGTAGCTCGTTCGCTACACTGGCCTGGGTTCGTCTGGGCTGGGCTCTTTTTCAGGGTGGTCGAGTAGCCACTGAGCGCAGCGAGGCGGCGTATCGAGGCCTGGTGCGGGGGTCTCGATGCGCGTCCTTCGCTTCGCTTCGGTCGCTTACTCGACCAGCCTGGGTAGGTCCTTCGCTTCGCTCCGGGCGCTTACTCGACCAGCCTGGGTAGGTCCTGCGCTTCGCTCCGGGCCCTTACTCGACCGGCCCGGGGAGCTCGGCCGACTACTTCTCGAACAGGCGCTGGCCCCAGTACTCGCCCGGTTCGACGCCTGGGGGGACGGCGAAGTTGGCCGAGCCGTTCGGGATCAGATACTCGGTCATCGCGTCCTTGCGCGACAGCTGGTGCTGGATCGGCACGAACTGCTTGAAGGTGTCGCGGTTGAAGGCGATGAAGAACAGGCCGGCGTCCAGATGGCCGAAGCCGTCGGAGCCGTCGGTGAAGTTGTAGCCGCGGCGCAGGATCTGCACGCCGCCGTTCTGATCGGGGTGTGCCAGCCGCACATGGGAGGTCGCCGGGATGATCGGCGCACCGTACGAGGTGATCTGGAAGTCGGGCTCGTCGAACTCCCCGTCTTTGCCCAGCGGTGCGCCCGACCCCTTGGTCCGGCCGATGATGTTCTCCTGCTCGAGCAGGTTGGCGCGGTCCCACGGCTCGATGTCCATGCGGATCCGGCGCGCGACCAGGTAGGTGCCGCCGGTCATCCACTGGGCCGACGGCGGATTGTCCTCCGGCGCCACCCACACCCATTTGTCGAGGGTGTCGGTGTCCTCGGCGCGGATGTTCGCGGTGCCGTCCTTGAACCCGAACATGTTGCGCGGGGTGTCCTGCGACCGCGTCGTCGACGACGTGCGCCCGAACCCGAGTTGCGACCACCGCACCGACACGACGCCGACGCCGATGCGCGCCAGGTTGCGGATGGCGTGCACGGCCACCTGCGGGTCGTCGGCGCAGGCCTGCAGACAGATGTCGCCGTACGAGCGCGAGGCCTCGATCTTCTCCTGCGCGAATGCCGGCAGGTCGGCCAGCGCGGCCGGCTTGCGGTCGGCGATGCCGAACCGGTCGGGCCGGTTGGGGTCCGACGCGCTGGGCCCGAACAGCCCCGGTCCGAAACCGATCGTCAGCGTCAGGTGCGCCGGGGACAGGCCCAGCGCCTCGCCGGTGTCGGCGGGCGGGTGGTAGTCGCCCAGGCCGAGGGCGCCGTCGGGTTCGGTCTCCTGCCCGCGCGTCATCCGCTCGGCGGCGACTGTCCACTTCTTGAGCATGTCGACCAGCGCCTCGCGCGAGTCGGTGATGACGTCGAACGCCGCGAAGTGAAGCCGGTCCTGCGCCTCGGTGACGATGCCTGCCTGATGCTCGCCGCGGAAGGCGACGATCCGGTCCGGCTCGTCCTCGCGGCCGACGGTCGCACCGAGGGCGGCGCCGCCGGCCAGCCCGGCGGCGATGCCCACACCCATGCCGACGCCGGCCGCCCCGAGGACAGTTCTGCGCGACAATCCGCCCCTGCCGGGGTCGACGGCCCCGTCGGGCGTCACTTCGCGATCACTCATGCGACGGTCACTCTCACTTCTGCAGAACCAGGCCCGGCACCTGCGACAGGGTGGCCGAGAGGGCGTCGACCTTGCCGGACAGTTCCTTGCGCTGCTCGGGGGTCACCTTGTCGTAGGAGACGTAGCCGTCGCCCTCGCGGAACTGTTCGAGGAACGACCGCACGCCGGCGAACTGCTCGGTGATCTTGTCCATCAGCTTCGGGTTCTTGGCGGTGATGATCGGCTGCAGTTCGGCGATCAGGGTCTCCGAGCCGTCGATGTTGGCGGCGATGTCCCACAGGTCGGAGTGGCTGTAGCGGTCCTCTTCGCCGCCGACCTTGGTCTTGGCGATCTCGTCGATCAGCGCCTGCGGACCGTGGACGAACATCTGCGTCTCGAACTCGAAGCCCGGCGCCGACACCTCGTCGCGCAGCGCCTTGACGTCGGTCAGCAGCTGGTCGGCGATCGGGGCGATCTTCTCCTTGGTGTCGGCGGTCTTGGCGTTCGCGGCATCGGCCGGTGCCACCTTGCCCTCGCCTTCGCCGACCTCGGCGGGCTGCGGCGGGAACAGGTAGCGCTCGATCCGGTGGAAGCCGGTGAAGTCGACCTTCCCGTCCTCGGTGTCGTCCCAGCGCATGTCGATCTTGGGATCGAGGTCGGGGAACGATTCGGCGACCGGCTCCACGCGCTCGTAGAAGGTGCGGACCAGGCCGAACTGGTTGCGCGCGGCATCGAGATTGCCGGCCTTCACCTCGCCGACGAAGGTCTCGGTCTGCGCGACCAGGCCGTTGAGCTGTCCGCGCACGTACTCCAGGTAGCGCTCCTTGGCGGCCTCGACGTCGGCCGGGGCCTGACTCTTCTCCTTCGTCTCGCCGCTCACGGTCACGTCTTTGCGGATGCCCGCACCGACCATGCCCGGCTTGCAGGCGACGGTGTAGGTGCCCGGTTCGGCGAACTCCACACCGAGCTTGCCCTTGAGTCCGGGGCCGATGTTCTCCACTTCGGCCAGCACCCGATTGTTCTGGCCGTACACGTAGAACTCGGTCACCTTGCTGCCGGAGTTGGTGACCTCGAAGTTCACCTGTCCGGTCTGCAGCGACGTGCTCGACAGTTCGCAGGCATCGTCGGTGGAGGTGACGGTGACGGCGCCGTCACTGCTCGACTTGGCCTCGCAGGCGGCCAGCGCCAGCGGGGTCGCCACGACGGCGCCGAGTACGACGGCGGTGCGCAGAGCAGGGGAGAGCTTGGCCATGATTTTCCTTTCGGGAGGTGATGGCGCGGCGGGGCCGGCGCGGAGGAGCGAGCCGCTTACGCGACGTCTTCGAGAGCGGGTTCGGCGGGTTTGGGCGCGACCGAGCGGCCGCGGAGGATGAACAGTCCGCCGACGATCACCACGTACCCGACCCAGGCGATCACCTGCAGCACCGTCGGCTCGGGCCGGAAGTTGAAGATTCCCGAGGCGATGACGCCGTACCAGGCGCTCTGGTCGTACCAGGACGAGATGTCGAAGGCGACGGCGTGCAGGCCGGGCAGCCATCCGTACACCTGCAGCGCCCGGACGCCGTAGGCGAGGATGCCCGCGGCGACGACGATCAGGAAGATGCCGGTGTAGGTGAAGAACTTGCCGAAGTCGATGGCGATGGCGCCCTTGTAGAGCAGCCAGGTCAAGATCACGGCGACGACCATGCCCAGCAGCAACCCGATCAGCGGCCACACCCCGCCGGAGACGCTCTCGGCGTAGCCGACCATCAGCAGCGCGGTCTCGAAGCCCTCGCGTCCGACGGCGAGGAAGGCCAGACCGAACACGGCGGCGCCGCCGACGGCCATCGCATCGGTGAGCCCGGACTTCAGGTCGCCGGAGATGTGCGCGGCGGCCTTGCGCATCCACAGGACCATGAACGTGACGATCGCGACGGCGACCAACGAGGCGAGGCCCGCGAGCAGTTCGGCGGCCAGCGACGAGATGGTCGACGACCCGAACTGGATGATCAGGAAGGTGCCGATCATCATGGTGAGGGCGGCGGCCACGCCCAGCCAGATCCACTTGAGCGAATCGCGGCGTCCGGATTTGACGGCGAAGGCCACCAGCACCATCACGACGATCCCGGCTTCGAATCCCTCGCGGATGCCGATCAGCCCGCTGCCGACCATCTGGGTCACCACCGACGGTGCGTCTTGCGCGATGAACGTCGTCATCGAGGTCCCTTCCGTCTGCGCCTCCGACGATCCTGGCAGCCGGATAACCGGGTCAGAATAACGCACGTTGGGTGAGCCTGTCCTAATCGGATTTGACTGCCGCATCGACATTTCGTACGAAGAGTGCAAAGGGAGTCAGCGGCTGGGGGCCAAGGGCCCACCGCCTCGTAGGCCTGTCGCACATCACATTCGGGGCGACGCCGGGAACCCGCGCGCCCGTTTCGGAGTTGACCAGATGATGTGGGACGCTTTTGCGCGGCCCGGACGGCGAACGCCATGGGCCGAAATCGGTTCTGCATGGGGAAATGGGGAGAGTGTGTCCCGATCAGGGAGTTCGACGGCGCTGCGACGCGGGTGGCGGATCGCGCCGGTCGCGCTGGCGGTGGCGGTCACCGTCTCCTCGTGCAGCATCCGCCTCCCGTGGGAGCGTCCCGACATCCCGGACGGGCTGCCACCGGGCATGGGCGTGCAGCAGCCGTACATCGACGTGAACGCGCCGGGTCGCACGGCCGACAAGATGCGGGCGTGGGCCGAACCGATCTCCGAGGCGACCGCCATTCCGCTGACCTCCCTGGAGGCGTACGGCAACGCCGCCGAGATCCAGCGGCAGCAGCATCCCGAGTGCGGAATCGGATGGACCACGCTCGCCGGGATCGCGGCCGTGGAGACCAAGCACGGCAGGCACGGTGGTGCGAGCGTCGCGCCCAACGGCGACGTCCGACCGCGGATCCGCGGTCCGCAACTCGACGGCACCAACGGCAATCGCGAGATCCTCGACACCGACGGCGGCAAACTCGACGGCGACACAAAGTACGACCGCGCAATGGGACCGTTCCAGTTCATTCCCGAGACCTGGAAGCGATTCGGGGTCGACGCCAACGGCGACGGGGTGGCCGACCCCGACAACATCGACGACGCGGCGCTGTCGGCGGCACGCTATCTGTGCGTCTCGTCGGGCGGCGACATGACCACGCCGCAGGGCTGGGAGAGGGCCGTTCACGCCTACAACAACCACACCGCCTACGTTCTCGAGGTGCGCAACTATGCGAACGCATACTCCGTGAACATCCGTTACTGATCTGCGTTTATCCTGGACCAGTACTCGTCGGCGGAGCGCTCCGCCGACCCGACGACATCGAATTGGGGCTGACAAGTGGCAATCATCGAGCAGGTAGGCGCGCGCGAGATCCTCGACTCCCGCGGCAACCCGACCGTCGAGGTCGAGGTGGTCCTGGACGACGGCACGTTCTCGCGGGCGGCGGTGCCGTCGGGCGCGTCGACCGGTGAGCACGAGGCCGTCGAGCTGCGCGACGGCGGCGACCGCTACTTGGGCAAGGGCGTGAAGAAGGCCGTCGAGGCGGTTCTCGGCGACATCGCGCCGGAGGTCATCGGTATCGAGGCCGACGATCAGCGGGTCCTCGACCAGACCCTGGTCGACCTGGACGGCACCCCGGACAAGTCGCGCTTGGGCGCCAACGCGCTGCTGGGCGTCTCGCTGGCGGTCTCGAAGGCCGCGGCCGAGTCGGCCGGTCTGCCGCTGTTCCGCTACGTCGGCGGACCGAACGCGCACATCCTGCCGGTCCCGATGATGAACATCATCAACGGCGGCGCGCACGCCGACAACGGCATCGACTTCCAGGAGTTCATGATCGCGCCGACCGGTGCGGACACGTTCGCCGAGTCGCTTCGTTGGGGCGCCGAGGTCTACCACGCCCTCAAGGCCGAGCTGCACAAGCAGGGCCTGAGCACCGCGCTGGGCGACGAGGGCGGTTTCGCCCCCGACCTGCCGAACACCGAGTCGGCCATCGATCTGATCGCCAAGGCCGTCGAGAGCGCCGGATACAAGTTCGGCAGCGACGTCGTGATCGCCCTCGACTCGGCGTCGACCGAGTTCTACCGTGACGGCGCCTACCAGTTCCAGGGCAAGCCGCATTCGGCCGACGAGATGATCAAGTTCTACGAGAAGCTGGTCGCCGACTACCCGATCGTGTCGATCGAGGACGGCCTGGGCGAGGACGACTGGACCGGTTGGGCCGCGCTCACCGAGGCCATCGGCGACAAGGTGCAGCTGGTGGGCGACGACCTGTTCGTCACCAACCCGGAGCGTCTGGAAGAGGGCATCAGCAAGGGCATCGCCAATGCGCTGCTGGTGAAGGTCAACCAGATCGGCACCCTGACCGAGACCCTGGACGCCGTCGCGCTGGCGCACAACAGCGGCTACAAGACGATGATGAGCCACCGCTCGGGCGAGACCGAGGACACCACCATCGCCGATCTGGCGGTCGCGTGCAGCTCGGGTCAGATCAAGACGGGTGCACCGGCCCGCAGCGAGCGCGTCGCCAAGTACAACCAGCTGCTCCGCATCGAAGAGGGTCTGGGCGATGCGGCACGCTACGCCGGTGACCTGGCGTTCCCGCGCTTTTCGTTCGGTGCGTGATTAGCTAGAGGGCATGGCAGGCAGCGTGGCCGGGGGCGCCGGGAGTGAAGCGAGCGGGCCCCATCAAACGGGCGCCGGGAGTGAGGCGAGCGGGGGCGACGGCGGTCGTCGCCGGTCGTCTCGGAGTCGGGGCGATCGGCGGGCGGGCTCGTCGGGCCGGTCGCGGCCGGATCAGCGGCGTACCCGGTCGCGCGTGTCTGCGGAGTCGTCGGTGGCCGAGCCGCCGCGTGCGTCGGCGCGGGAGCGTCGGGACGACGCGGGCGGCGGGTCGTCGTCGCACGTCGGTGGCCGTCGGCGCCGACCACCCGCCGGCGGTCGGGCGCAGGCGTCCGGTGATCTGTCGGCGCCGCCGAGTCGGTTGGCGTTGTTCGCGCATCGCCGGGGGGTGAGCGTGACGACGGTCGGGGCGATCGTCGGGATCGTGATCTTCCTGATGTTGACGCTCGCGGTGCCGGTGCGCACGTATATCGCGCAGCGCAAGGAGTTCAGCCAGCTGCAGCAGTCGAATGCCGAGCTGATTCAGCAGACGCGGGAGTACCGGAGTCGGCTGGCGCAGCAGAGCGATCCGGCGTACATCGAGAACGAAGCGCGCGCACGGCTGCAGTATGTGATGCCGGGCGACAAGGCGGTGGTGATCGTCGATCCCGCGGGCCAGGCTCGGCAGGCGGAGCAGGCCGCGGAGCGTCAGCGTGCGGCGACGCCGTGGTACGAGAATTTGATGGATGCGGTGTCGACACCGCCGAAGGGCTGAGGCTTGTCAGAAGTGAGTATTGCGGAAGCGGACCTGCAGGCGGTCGCGAAGCAGTTGGGCCGGGAGCCGCGGGGCGTGCTGGAGATCAGCTATCGCACCCCCGACGGTCAGCCCGCGGTGGTGAAGACCGCGCCGCGGCTGCCCGACGGCACGCCGTTCCCGACCCTGTATTACCTGACCGATCAGCGGCTGACCGGCGCGTGCAGCCGGTTGGAGTCGGGCGGGGTGATGCGTGAGATGACGGCGCGGCTGGCGTCGGACACCGAGCTGGCCGCGGCCTATCGCGCCGCCTACGAGAGCTATCTGGCAGAGCGTGACGCGATCGAGTCGCTCGGCACCGATTTCGCCGGCGGCGGCATGCCCGATCGGGTGAAGTGCCTGCACGTGTTGGTGGCTCATTCGCTCGCCAAGGGGCCCGGGGTGAATCCGCTGGGCGACGAGGCCGTCGCGCTGCTGGCCGACGTGGAGAAGCTGCGCGGCATCGCGGTGCCCGCCGAGTGGCCGCTGTCGGCTGCGGACGGGGCTGTTCGCGGCGCCGATTCCGCCGAGGATCAGGGATGACTCGCGTCGGCGCCGTCGACTGCGGCACCAACTCGATTCGCCTGCTGATCGCCGACATCGACGCGGACGGGGTCCTGACCGACGTCGAGCGAGACATGATCGTCGTCCGCCTGGGGCAGGGTGTGGACGCGACCGGGCAGTTCGCCGACGAGGCGATCGAACGGACCCGGGTGGCGCTGGCGGGGTATGTGGATCGGATGCTCGCGGCCGGCGTCGAACGGGTGCGGATGGTCGCGACGTCGGCGACGCGCGATGCGAGCAACCGCGATGAGTTCTTCGCGATGACCGCCGAGCTGCTGGGGAAGGTCGTGCCCGGCGCGATCGCCGAGGTGATCTCGGGTGACGAGGAGGCGCGGTTGTCGTTCCGCGGCGCCGTCGGCGGCCTCGACCCGGCCGACGGTCCGTTCGTCGTCACCGATCTGGGCGGCGGCAGCACCGAGGTCGTGGTGGGGTCGGTGTCGCGCGGTGAAGCGTTCGTGGTGGGCGCGTACTCGGCCGACATCGGTTGTGTGCGTCTGACCGAGCGCGCACTGCCGTCCGATCCGCCGACCGCGGACGAGGTCTTCCGCGCGGAACGCATCGCCGCCGACGAGCTCGCGAAAGCCTTTGATGCGGTTGACGTTTCGCTGGCTCGCACGTGGGTGGGCGTGGCGGGGACGCTGACTACTTTCGCCGCCGTGCATGCGGGACTGTCGGAGTACGACCCGGAGGTGATCCACCATTCGCGGATCTCCCTGGCCGATCTGCATGTGCTGTGCGGCCGCATTGCGGCGATGACCCGCGAGGAACGTCTGGCGTTGGGCCCGATGCATCCCGGGCGCGCCGATGTGATCGGCGGCGGTGCGCTGGTGACGCGCGAGTTGGCCCGTCAGTTCGCCGACCGCGCCGGGATCACCGGAATGGTCGTGTCCGAGCACGACATCCTGGACGGTATCGCGCTCGGCCTGGTCTGAGGGCGTTGTCGGGGTGGTCTCGATGCGCGTCCTGCGCTTCGCTTCGGTCGCTTACTCGACCAGCCTTAAAGGAGCTTCGGTCGCTCACTAGGCCAGCCTGAAGGGGCCTGGGTGCGTTGTCACGGTGGGTTGAGGCCTGGCGCGCTCCGGTGCGCTTTCAGGGTGGTCGAGTAGCCCGCGAACGGAGTGAGCGAGTGTATCGAGACCTGGTGCGGCGGTCTCGATGCGCGTCCTGCGCTTCGCTTCGGTCGCTTACTCGACCAGCCTAAAGGGGCCTGGGTACCGTTGTCAGGGGTGTATCGAGGCCTGGTGCGGTGGTCTCGATGCGCGTCGTGCGCTTCGCTTCGGTCGCTTACTCGACCAGCCTAAGGGGCTTCGGTGCGTTGTCCGGGGTGAGGCCTGGCGCGCTCCGGTGCGTTCTCAGGGTGGTCGAGTAGTCCGCGAACGGAGTGAGCGAGTGTATCGAGACCCGGGCGACGACTACCGACCGAAGTTGTTGCACGACTCGCAGACGCTCTCGGGGATGATCCCCGCACGCTGGAGCAGGCCGAAGCCGACGCAGCCGAGGCACAGGCCGAACACGAACTCCAGGAACGCGGCGACGATCAGCAGACCGACGACGATCTGGGCGGCCAGGCCGAGACCGGCCAGCGACAGCGCGAAGGCGGTGCCGGAGAAGACCAGGCCGATGGTCTGTGCGAAGCGCTTCGGCGGACCGGGCACGACCTTGGACTTCTGCCACACCTTCGGCACGATGACGTGGACGGCGAGACGGCCGAAGGGGGAGTACCGCGGACCGCCGGCCACCCGGAGGGCGAACCCCAGAGCGAGGATGCCGTACAACCAGGGCTGGTCGACGGCGATCGACGCGATCGCCAGTGCGATGACCAGTCCGGCGGTGGACCGTGCCGCGTAATCGTTCACCGGATTCGGGAAGTCGAATACTCCGCGATGCCACGTCGGGGCGTCGGGAACGGTGATGGACGAGTCGACCTGGGTGAAGACATCAGAGTTGGTCACGGGCACTCCTTCTAGCGATGACGGTTCACGGTATGGCAGGTCAGGCGACTCGCCAAGGGTTTACGTCACGGTGAGGGAAAACCGGGTTGCTGCGCTGCTCGGCGTCGCCGGGGATCCGCAGCCGGATCTCACGCCGATTCGAAATCGGCGAGGATCTCCAACACCTGATCGCCGTACTTGTCCAGCTTGTTCTGGCCGATGCCGTTGATCGCGAGCAATTCGTCGCGGTTGGTCGGCTTCACGTGCGCCAACTCCTCGAGCGTCTTGTTGCTCAAGACGGTGTAGGCGGGAAGCTCGGCCTCCTTCGCGACCGCCGTGCGCCACCGGCGAAGCACCTCGAACAGACCGCGGTCCTGCTCGGACAGGTCCGGTGCCGCGGACACGCCGCGGGCAGCCTTGCGCGCCCGGGCCGGCGCCTTCGCATCCTCGCGCAGCATCACGGTGCTCTCTCCGCGCAGGACCGGGCCGGCCTTCTCGGTGGCCCGCAGGACACCGTACTCGCCGTGCGGGACGATGATGCCCAGCGCCACCAGCTGGCGGACCACGCTGCGCCACCCGCCGGCGTCGAGCTCGGTGCCGATCCCGTAGGTGGTCAGCGAACCGTGGCCCAACTGCCGGATCCGAGCGTTGTCGGAGCCGCGCAGAATATCGATGAGATGCCCTGCGCCATAAGCGGAATGGTTGAACTCACGGTCGAGGCGCACGATCGTCGACAGCAGCTTCTGCGCGGGCACGGTGCCGTCCCACGTGGCGGGCGGATTCAGGCAGGTGTCGCAGTTGCCGCACGGTTCGATGTGCTGGTCGAAGTACTGCAGCAACTGCTG
Source organism: Gordonia aichiensis (assembly GCF_039946255.1). Taxonomy (GTDB): domain Bacteria; phylum Actinomycetota; class Actinomycetes; order Mycobacteriales; family Mycobacteriaceae; genus Gordonia; species Gordonia aichiensis_A. The sequence continues at coordinate 24,156 of NZ_JBCDWL010000010.1, forward strand.
CCGACGGCATCCGGGGGTCTCACACAGTGCGAGCATGGCGTCGAGCAACTGGGACTGGACGCGGCGGTGCGCGGCGTCGCCGTCGGACTGGTCGATGAACCGACGCTGATTCATCACATCGGCCAGACCGTAGGCCATCCACGCCACCGACGGCAGCCCGTCGCGGCCGGCGCGGCCGGTCTCCTGGTAGTAGCCTTCGATGCTCTTGGGCAGATCCGCGTGCGCGACGAACCGCACGTCGGGCTTGTCGATCCCCATCCCGAAAGCGATTGTCGCGACCACCACGATGCCGTCTTCGCGCAGAAAGCGGTGCAGGGTGTCTTCGCGGACGCGCCGGTCCAGGCCCGCGTGATAGGCGACCGCATTGATCCCGTTGGCGCGCAGGAATGCGGCCAACTCCTCCACACTCTTGCGGCTGAGCGCGTAGACGATGCCGGTGGCCTGCTCGCCGTCCACCACGCCTTCGGTGCGGATGAACTCGAGCAGCTGGTCCTTGACCTTGGCCTTCGGTTCGATCCGGTAGGTGATGTTGGGTCGGTCGAAGCTCGAGACGAAGTGCCGCGCATTCTCCAGATGGAGCCGCGAGGTCAGCTCTGCGTGGGTGCGTTTGGTCGCGGTGGCGGTCAGCGCGATGCGCGGAACGTCGGGCCAGAGCTCGGCGAGCTCGCCGAGCGCGAGATAGTCGGGCCGGAAGTCGTGGCCCCACTGCGACACGCAGTGCGCCTCGTCGATCGCGATCAACGACAGCTCTCCGCGTGAGAGGAACTCACGGGTGCCGCGCTGGCTGAGTCGTTCGGGGGCGATGTAGATCAGATCCAGTTCGCCCGCCAGGTATGCGCGCTCGACTTCCGCTCGATCCTCGGGGAACTGGGTCGAGTTCAGAAACGCCGCGCGCACCCCCAGCTGCCGCAGGGCCCCGACCTGGTCGGCCATCAGCGCGATCAGCGGGGAGACCACGACGGCGCATCCGTCGCGGACGAGGGCAGGCACCTGGTAGCACAGGCTCTTGCCGCCGCCGGTCGGCATCAGGACGACGGCGTCCCCGCCCGCGACGACGTGCGAGACGATCTGTTCCTGGTCGCCGCGGAAGGAGTCGTAGCCGAAGACGTCTTGGAGTACTCGGTATTGATCAGGCACGGCGGCGGTCAGTCGTCCTCGGAGTCGTCGTCGCCCTCGTCGTCGTATCCGTTGAGCGAATCGAGCTCCTCCGGCGGCGACTTCGGCTTGGGCGCGGGTGCGGTGTCGTTGCGCGCGTTCCGGGCGGCCTCGCGCATCTCGAAGCCGTCGGTCACCAGATCGCCGACCTCGCGCGCGACGTCGGCCACCGCGGTGGTGATGATCGATGCGATGTTCCCGACCCGGTGCGCGGTGTTCTCGACGACGTCCTGGATCAGATCCTTGGTGCGTTCGGTCCGTCCGACCATGACTCAGCCCTCCTGATGCCGCCCGGCGCGACCCCACCCATGGTAGGCACGGGCCGCCTCGGGGAGTCGAGGGCGTGCGCCATTCTCCGGATTGCTGACGGAAACGTCCCCGTGAGCCCGACTGCCGGACCATTTGTCCGACAGTCATCGTCACGGGGACGTTTCAGTCTCTGGCTCCACGCTCCTGTCAGGCCGAGACCCGGTCGACGAACGCGATGATCTCGTCCGCCACCTCGTCGCGGATCTCCGGCTCATTGTGGACCTCGTGACGAAAGCCGGTGTACACGCGGGTCCGCACATCACGATGTCCGGTGGCGACCAGCTTGTTCGCCACGTGATAGGCGCCCTCACCGTAGTTGGTGACCGGATCCTGGTCGCCTGCCAGAATCAAGACCGGCAGGTCGCTGCGGACCCTTCGGTACCAGTCGTCGGCGTTGGCGTCGTCGTACAGGTCGATGAACCCCTGCAGGAACCGCACGCTCATCGGTGCGCCGAAGTTGTTGAACGGATCAGCGGCGTGGTCGCGCACCACGTCGCGGTCGCGTGCCACCCAGTCGGTCGGGCCCGCGACGTCGTCGTAGCGGGAGACGAAGCCGTCGAACAGCGCCTCCACATACGACGACGCGGCCGGCGCGGCTCGGTCGGGTTCGGCGGCCAGTGCCGCGCGGTCGACGCCCGACTCGAGTCCGTGCATCTGGGCGGCGATCCCGCACAGGATGACGCCGGCGATGTCGTCGCCGATCTCGGCGACCAACGGTCGGGCGATCATCGATCCCCACGAGTGCCCGAAGACGAGGTACGGCAGGTCCGGGTACTCGGCTCGTGCGGTCTCCCACAGCGTCCGCTCGTCGGCGACCGCCGTGGCAGCGCCCTCGTCGCCGGAGTCGGCCCAGATGCCCGAGACCATGGCGGTCTTGCCGTGGCCGGCGTGGTCGTCGGCCACCACCACGAAGCCGGCGTCGAGGAGTCGGGCGATCAGGCGCAGATAGCGCCGGGAGTGTTCGCCGAGTCCGTGGATCACCTGGACCACGGCACGCGCGGGGACGGTGGGCCGGTAGATCCATCCGTGAATGGTGTCGCGGCCGTTGTGCGAGGGGAAGGAGATCTCAGTCAGTGCCATGGAGCCGACGGTAGCGTGGCCGGAGTGCTCGCGGGTGGGAGACGGGCCCGCTCAGGCGGCGCCGGCGTCCGCCGAGCGTTCGATGTTGACGACGACGTCGTTGTCGTCGCGCGTCATGGCGTTCGGCAGCGAGAGCTTGGCGATCTTGAGCCATGTGGAACCGAGCTGGCGACGGAGGCTGCCGGTGTTGTAGGGCAGTCCGTAGCGTTCGCAGATCTCCCGGACCTCCACGGCCATCTGCGGGTATCGGTTCGCCGGCACGTCGGGGAACAAGTGGTGCTCGATCTGGTGGGACAGGTTGCCGCTCATGATGTGGAACAGCTCGCCGCCCTCGATGTTGGCGCTGCCCAGCATCTGGCGCAGGTACCACTGGCCCTTGGTCTCGTTCTGGCACTCCTGCGCGGTGAAGGTCTGTGCGCCGGAGGGGAAGTGGCCGCAGAAGATGATCGAGTACGCCCACACGTTGCGGATCAGGTTGGCGCCGGCGTTGCCGATGAGGGTGGTGACGAAGAACGGTCCAGTCAGGGCGGGCCAGATCAGGTAGTCCTTGGCCACCTGCTTGCGGGCCTTGCGCCACATGCCCTTGACCAGCCCCTTGACGTCGGTCCATTTGCGACGACCCGCGAGCAGGTTCTCGGCTTCCAGATCGTGAAGCATGACGCCCCACTCGAACAGCAGCATCAGCGCGGTCGCATAGCCGAGGTTGCCGAGGAAGTACGGATTCCATTTCTGGTCGCGCGCCATCCGGAGGATGCCGTAGCCGATGTCGCGGTCTTCGCCGACGATGTTGGTGAAGGTGTGGTGCAGGTAGTTGTGGCTGTGCTTCCACTGCTCGCCGGGGCAGACGGTGTCCCAGTCGAACTCGCGCGAGTTGTAGGTGTCCTCACGCATCCAGTCGTACTGGCCGTGCATGACGTTGTGGCCGATCTCCATGTTGTCGAGGATCTTGGCGACGCCGAGAGCGCCGACGCCGGCCAGCCAGACCGGCGGCAGGAACGGGACGAACATCATCGCCCGGCCGGCGAACTCGAGCCTTCGCTGGGTGCGGATGATCGAGTAGAGGTAGTCGCGGTCGGCTTGGCCGAGGGTGGCGACGGTCCGTGCGCGCAGGTCGTCCAGGTCGCGCCCGAGTTGCTCCACCTGTTCGTAGCTCAGGGTGATCTCGCGGGTCGGCTCGGTGCGGAAGTAGTCGGTGATGTTGACGGCCATGATCAAACCTCGATTTCGACGTCGCCCACGGGGGCGTTGACACAGATCTGGATGTGCTGATCGGGCTCGGAGTCGAGCTCGCCGGTCAGGATGTTGCGGGTGCATCCGCTCTTGCGGACCTTGGTGCAGGAGAAGCAGATGCCCATGCGGCAGCCGAACTCCGGGTTCAGGCCCGCGGATTCGGCCTGCTCGAGCAGCGTTCGACCGTCGTTCGCGGCGGCGACTGCGGCCTTCGTGAACGAGACCTCTCCGGTGACGGGCTGGTCCGGGTCGACGACCGGTGCGGTGTCGATGGTGAACGCCTCGGCATGGAGTCGATCGGCCAGGCCGCGCTGGTCGGCGTAGTCGCGGACGGCGGTCATCAGCGCGGGTGGGCCGCACAGGAACACCTGTGCACCGTCGGCATCGGCGATGCCGTCGAGGTGGGCCGGCTCGAAGTGCTCGGGTTCGTCGGTGCGGGTGTAGTGAAACTGCACGTCGACGTGGGGGAGCGTCCGATCGATCGCGTCCAGTTCGGCGCGATACGGAACGTCGTCGGGGGTGCGCGCGTAGTGGATGAAGGTCGCACGCTTCTGGGATCCCTCCTCGATCAGTGTTCTCAACATTGAGAGGACAGGTGTAATCCCACTACCGCCGCTCAGGAAGACCACGTGCTCGGGTCGGTCGCCGGGCAGTGTGAAGACTCCGGCTGGGGCGCCCAGGCCGAGGACCATCCCGGGCCGGGCGTTCCGGCGCAGGTGCTGGGAGACGAACCCGTCGTCGTGGGCGGTCACCGTCAGCTCCAGGGCGTCGGTGTGCGCGTCGGCATTGGCGGGCGAGAAGAAGCGTCGGTGCCGGACGCCGTCGATGACGGTGCTGACCTCGACATACTGGCCTGCCGAATGGCCTTTCCACTGGCGGGTGGGGCGGAGGGTGAGGGTGACGGAACGGTCGGTCTGGAGCCGGACGTCGATGACCTTGGCGCGCGTGGTGCGCCACGTGATCATCGGGTCGATCAGTTCCAGGTAGCGGTCGACGGGGTAGGGCGTGGCAGTCGCCTCGACGATGCTCTCAACGAGGTGGGCGATTCGATTGGCCATCGGGTGACTCCTCGATCCGGTGAATGCATTTCAGTGAACGCTTGTACACAAACAACAATGACATGGACCGCCCTACCGGTGTCAAGGCTGCACACGTGTGTTCGCGGTCACGGTCGCGGGGCGGTCGCCGGATCGGCCGTTGTTCGGCACGGCCTAGACTGGTGCGGTGGCATCCTCACCCGACTCACCAGGCGCGACGGCGCGCCGAGCGCGCTCCAAGCGGCCTCGCGCCGAGGCCGGTGGCAGTCGTGCGGAGAAGAAGGAGCAGACCCGTCAGGCGCTGCTCGACGCCACGATCGACTTGGTGGACGACCGTTCTTTCGGCAGCATCAGCCTGCGTGAAGTCGCGCGCGGCGCCGGGATCGTGCCCACCGCCTTCTATCGGCACTTCGCCTCGATGGAGGACCTCGGCGTCACCCTCGTGGAGGACGCGATGCGCGTCCTGCGGGGCGCGCTGCGGGAGGCTCGGCGCGACCTCGCCGGCCGCGGGATGCCGACGGCCCGCGACTCGTTGTCGACACTTCTCAAGAAGGTGCACGCCGACGAGTCCAAGTTCCGCTTCCTCATCCGCGAGCAGCACGGCGGCGTCGCCGAGGTCCGGCGTGCGATCGGAACCGAACTTCGGCTCTTCTCGCGAGAACTGGCGATCGACCTGGCGCGCGTGCCGGCGCTCGCGGAGTGGGGGCCCGAGGATCTGGAGGTCGCGGCCGATCTGATCGTCACGATCATGATGACCACGGTCGCCGAACTCCTCGACGGCGATGGGAGAGAAGCGACCGAGCGTGCGCTCGTCGACCGCGCCGAGCGGCAGCTGGTGATGGTCTTCCTCGGCATGAATCAGTGGAAGCCCACGTCCTGACGACCTGGCGCAGGCGCCCGTCGGTGTCTGTCCGGTCTTCGTGATTCGTCATTCGAACGGGTGGCACGGCGCGGTGTCGGGACGGCGCCGCCGCACCGATGTCAGGGGGGGATAAGGGAAGATCGTCCCCATGGCACAGCAGGAATCGCGAGTCGGCACGCAGTTCGGCCCCTATCGGCTCGATGCGCTCCTCGGACACGGCGGTATGGGCGAGGTGTACCGTGCGTTCGACACCGTGCGCGATCGCGAGGTCGCGCTCAAGCTCTTGCACGAGCGATTCACCGGTGATGCGACCTACGAGGAGCGGTTTCGGCGGGAGGCGCAGGCGGTGGCGCGCCTCGGCGAGCCGCACATCATCCCGATTCACGACTTCGGTGAGATCGACGGCATCCTCTACCTCGACATGCGGCTGGTCGAGGGCGAAGACCTGCGCTCACGACTGCGGCGCACCGGCCCGATGCCACCGGCCGACGCCGTCGCGCTGACCGCACAGTTGGCCGCCGCGCTCGACGCAGCGCACGCGGTCGGCCTGGTGCACCGCGACGTCAAACCGGAGAACGTTCTGGTGACGAACTCCGACTTCGCGTATCTCGTCGATTTCGGCATCGCCCACCAGGCCGCCGACACCCGACTGACCCAGGCCGGCACTGCGATCGGGTCGCTGACCTACATGGCGCCCGAGCAGTTCGACGGGGCGCCCAGCGCTCTGACCTCCGACGTGTACTCGCTGGCTGCGGTGCTGTACGAGATGCTCACCGGCACGCAGCCCTTCCCCGGAGCCACCGTTAGCCAGGTGGTGCGCGCGACGGTGATGAACGAGGTCCCGTCGCCGCGAGCGATGGCTCCGGCGGTGTCTGCGCAGTTGGACGCGGTGGTGGTGCGCGGACTCGCCAAGGATCCGGGGGTGCGGTTCGCCTCGGCGGGCGAGCTCGCTTCCGCGGCCCGGGCCGCGCTCGCCGGGCACTGGCCGGGTGGCGACTCGGTGCCGACGACGAGCATGCCGACGACCGTTCCGACGACGAGCATGCCGACGGGCTCGGGTGGATACGACCCGACGATGATCGGGCAGATGCCGCCCGCCGCGGCATACCCGGGCCCACAGGGTCAGTCGGGCCCGCAGAACTACCCGGGCCCGCAGAACTACCCGGGTCCGCAGAACTACTCGGGCCCGCAGAATTATGCCGGCGTCCCGGGGTACTCCGGTCCGCACCAGGCGCCTCCTCCGCCCTACTACGCGCCGCCGGGCGCTGACTTCGGTGTGCCGAGCTACCCGCCGCAGGAGCGCGAGGGGCGGGCGCTGCAGGTGGTTCTGGGGGCGCTGATCGGACTGCTGGTCTTGGCGCTGATCGGCATGGCCGTGTACTGGTTCGGGTTCCGCGACTCGAGCGGATCGGGGTCGGTGGCGGCGCCGTCGTCGACGACCACGCTGACGACCACCGTTGAACCGCAGCCCACGACTGCGACACCGCCGCCGGGAACGGTGAACTGCAGCGCCGAGGTCGGTGTCGCCTCCAGTGTCACCAGTTGCGAGTTCGCGTACAACGTGCGGTCCGCATATCTGTCGGCGAGCCCCGACAGGCAGGCGCGAACCGTCGTCGCGAGCAGCCCGGTCACCGGGATGAGTTATTCGATGAACTGCAATCCGGAATCGGGCGTCGTGGTGTGCCGGGGCGGCAACAACGCGGTCGTCGTCATCTTCTGAGCCGGCCCGCACGGTCGCGGCGAACGAATGACACAGACGCGGCGCAGGAACGAGATCGGGCGAATGAACGAGATATGGCGCAGTGGCATGGAGCCGATGCGGAGTGGGGAAGGGTTGCGGTGAGACGAGCTTCAGGACGGTCGATGCGGGTGCGGCGGACCGTCGCGGTGGGGGTCGCCGCACTGTGCGCGGGGACGCTGGCGGCCTGCGGCTCGCCGACCCTGCAGGCCGGTGTCGCGACCGTGATCGTGACCGAGACCGCGGGGGTGCCTGCGGCGACGTCGCAGGCGTCGGAGCCGCGTACCACGGCCTCTGCCGGTGCGCTGGCCGCGAGTTTCGAGGAACTGAGCCGAACCCTGTCGGCGCCGGTGGGGCTCGCGCTGGTGCCGGTGGGCGGTGGCCCGGTGGCCGTGTTCGGTGACCAGACGCCGCGCGTGGCGTGGTCGACGATCAAGGTGCCCCTGGCGATCGCGGCCGCGCGTCGGAACGGTCCCAGTGATGCCGAGGCGAATGCGATCATCGACTCCGACAATGCTGCGGCCGAGCAGTTGTGGTCGTCGTTGGGGACGCCCGACCAGGCGGCGGCCGCTGTGACCAGGGTGCTGCGGGAGGGCGGCGACAAGACCTCCACCGTGCCGTCGCACCGCTTGCGCCCCGAGTTCTCGATCTTCGGTCAGACCACGTGGGCTCTCGGTGATGCGGCGACCTTCGCCGCCGACCTGCCGTGCCTGGGCGGCACCGACCACGTGATCTCCCTGATGGGCCAGGTCGCCGGTAATCAGCAGTGGGGTCTGAAGGCGATCGAGTCTCGTGCGACCGCGGTCAAGGGCGGCTGGGGGCCGAGCGAGACCGGTGGCTACCTGGTGCGCCAGCTCGGCCTGCTGACCCGGAAGGACGGCCGACAGGTCGGGGTGGCGATGAGCACTCAGACTGCGGCGGGCTCGATGGAACCCGGGGCCGCGGTGCTCAGCGCAGTCGGGCGCTGGCTGGCGCAGCATCTCTCGGCGCTTCCCGCCGGTCGTTGTCGTTAGCCTGACCGATAACGGCTGGGCAACGCCGACGTCTCGGCTGTGCCACGCGCATGGCGGGCGCACCCGACCGTCACTACTGTGACTGAAGTTGTCAGAGTTGTGTGAGGTGTTGTTGTTGCGTTTAAGGCGTGTGTCCGCGATGGTGGCGGTGGCGGTCGCGATGACCGTGACGGGTGGGGGCATCGCCCAGGCGGCGCCGCCCCTGCTGCCCAACGTGCTCCCTCGGGTCCCCGGGCTGGAGGCGCTGCTTCCGCCGCCGCCGATCGACCTCGGCAAGAGCTTCGCCAGGCTGACGGCAGACCTCACGAAGTCCGTCCCCGGCCGGGTGGGAGTGGCCATCACGGCCACCGGCTCGGGCGAACCGGCCTTCTTCGGGACGGTCCGAACGGCCCGGGCCTGGTCGACGCTGAAGGCGCCGGTCGCCGTCGCGGCCGAACGCGCCGCCGTCGAAGGCCTGCCCACGATGGAGGCCAAGTCGATTCGCGACTCCGACAACGACGCCGCCGAAGCGATCTGGGCGACGCTGGGCGACACCCGCCAGGCGGTCGACGCCGTCGGTGCCGTCCTGCGCGAGGGCGGCGATCACCGCACCCAGATCTCGTCGGAACTCAACCGGCCCGCGAGTTTTCCCGGCGCCACCCGCTGGGCGACCACCGACCAGTCGGTCTTCGCCGCCAATCTTCCGTGCCTGCCCGGCGCGGACCGCGTGGTGGCCAACATGGCCGAGGTGGGTCCGAACCAGAAGTGGGGGTTGGCCGCCGGAAAGCGCGGCGTGTCGACCGCGGTCAAGGGCGGCTGGGGTCCGGTGTCGGATCGGACCGGCAAATATGTGGTCCGACAACTGGCCGTGGTGACCGCCGCACGCGGCACCGTCGGGGTGAGCCTGGTGGCGCTGCCGGCCAGCGGCTCGCTCACCGACGGCGCCGCCATGCTCACCCGCGTTGGCGACTGGGTCCAGCGGAACCTGGCGCACCTGCCCGCCGGACGATGCACGCCGACGCTCGCGGTCCCGCAGATCTGACCCTCGCATTTCCACCACCGACACGCCGTCGGACGCGGCGTGTCGTCCCCGACCTCCGGCCATACGCGTTGGTAGTGCGGGCGGCTACTCGGAGACTCTGCGCATCGAGCTGAGCAGGATGGCCTCGGTGAGAGCGGTCCGGCGCAGTTCGCCGGGGTCGACGCTCTCGTTGGGGGCGTGGATGGCGCACAGCGGCTCCTCGACGCCGAGCAGCGCGATCTCGGCGTGCGGCACCGTCTCGGCCAGCACGGTGCACAGCGGAATCGACCCGCCCTGACCTGAGAACTGAACCGGAAGCCCCGCGTAGGCGGTCGACATGGCATCGATGAGCTGCTGGTACGCCGGTCCGGACGGGTCGGCGGAGAAGGGGCCGCCGAAGGCGTCGGGCTCGAACTCCACGTGGCAGCCCCACGGGATGTGCTTGCGCAGGTGCGCGACCAGGAGCTCGTACGCTTCGCGGGGATCGGTGCCCGGCGGCACGCGCAGGTTCAGCATCGCCGCGGCGCTCGGCATGATGGCGGCCGCGCAGTCGGCGGTGCTTGGCGCGTCGACGCCGATCACGGTGACCGCCGGGCGCGACCACGCCATGTCGGCGGGGCTGCCGCTGCCCAGCACCTCGGTGCCCGGCAGCGCGCCGACGGTCTCCTGGAACTGCTCGGCGGTGAACGCGAATCCCTCCCACTTCTGGTCGGCGCGCAGACCTTCGATCGTGGTGTCGCCGCGGTCGTTGCGCAGCGAGGCGAGACCGGCGATCAACGCCGCCATCGCGTCGGGCGCCGGGCCGCCCGCACCGCCGGAGTGGACGCCGTTGGCCAGCGCCGAGACGGTGACCTTCACATTCACCACCCCGCGCAGGCTGGTCGTCAGGGTCGGGATGCCGACGGCGATGTTGCCGGTGTCGCCGATGAGGATGAGGTCGGCGTCGAAGAGCTCGGGGCGGGTGCGGACCAGTTCGTCCAGCCCCTCGCCGCCTGCCTCCTCGGAGCCCTCGATGATCAGGCGGACGTTGCACGCGAGCTCGTCGCCGACGGCCCGCAGCGCGGTCAGGTGCGCGACGATGTTGCCCTTGCAGTCGGCGCTGCCGCGTCCGTACCAGCGACCGTCGCGTTCCACGAGCTCGAACGGCGGGGTGTCCCACAGGTTCTCGTCACCGGCCGGCTGCACGTCGTGATGGCTGTAGAGCGCGACGGTGGGGCTGCCCTCCGGTCCGGCGCGATGGCCGACGACGGCGGGGGAGCCGTCGGAGGTGATGATGACCTCCGCGTCGAAGCCGAGGTCGGTGAACGCCGCGGCCACCCATTCGGCGCTGGACCGGCTCGCCGGAACACGGTCGTGGTCGATGTGGATGGAGGGGAAGGCGACCAACTCGGCGAGGTCGGCGCGGGCACGGTCCATCAGCTCGTCGACGCGGGAGGAGAGGGTGTCCGGTGTCAGTTCCACGGGGCTCATGGTCTCCAGGATGGCACGCGCGCGCCGGTCACGCCGGGCGGGCGACGTCGAACTCCGCGTGCATCTCCCAGTAGACGACCTCGGTGTCGGTGACGGCGGTGACGGTCACCGGGCCGGCGTCGGTCAGACGAAGGGCGTCGCCCTCGGTCAGCGGCGCGGCGGTGAGATCGTCGACGTCGACGAGGGCCTCCCCGAGCACCGCGAACAGGTGCCCGAACGGGGCGCCGGGCAGGACGATGCTCTGGCCGGCGCGCGGCCGGGCGATATGCAGCGCCGCATAGCGATTCGCGATCGGCAGCGCCTCGGTGCCTGTGTGCTCGGGCCGCCCGGAAGCGATCACCACCGGTTCACCGGAGGCCAGCGCCGCAGTGAAGTCGCGGGCGCTGTGCGCCGGGGGCAGACCGTCGCGGTGGGGCGGCACCCACATCTGGACGACGCGGGCGCGCTGCCCGCCGGCGCGGTCGGCGGCATTGCGCTCGCTGTGGACGATGCCGCTGCCCGCGGTCATCGCGCCCGCGGTGCCCGCCGGGAGGACCTCGGTGTGTCCGCGGGAATCGCGGTGGGCCACCGACCCCGCCACCACCCAGGTGACGATCTCCATGTTCTGGTGATGGTGCGAGTCGAGCCCCTCGCCCGCCTCGACGGTGTCGTCGTTGTGCATGGCCAGCACGCCGTGCGCATTGGCGAAGATGTCGAAGTTTCCGGTCCCGGGGAACGACTGCCGCGAGGTGAGCCATTCATTGGCCCAGAAGTGGCGGTCGGCGGCGGGGATGAGGGTCGCGATCATGGGGTCTGGCTCCGTTCCCTGGGTGCGGGGTGCGCGGGTGCGGCTTCGTCGCGGGTGCCGTCGACGCCGAGCCGCCGGCCGACCCGCACCATGATGTCGGCCAGCGCGGCGGCGTCGTCGTCGGAGACGGCGGCGAAGAACAGCTCGTCGACGTCGTCGCCGTGGGCGGCCGCGGCCTTCTGAAACGCCGCCTCGCCCTCGTCGGTGAGAACCGCGTAGCTTCCGCGTCGGTCCTCGGCGGCGGTCTCGCGGCGCACCCAGCCGCGACGGCGCAGTACGTCGACCTGGTAGGTGAGCCGCGAGGCGGCGAAGATCATCCGACGGCTGATCTCGTTCATCCGCAGCCGGCGCCCCGGGGCTTCGTGCAGCGACAGCAGCACGTGATAGTCGGCCAGGCACATGCCCTCGGCGCGCAGGCGGCGGTCGAGTTCGGTCTGCAGGCGCGCCGAGTTCTCGATGAACAGCCGCCACGCGGCCCGCTTGGCGGCGGTCGTCATCGGACGACGTGTGGCATCAGCGCGTCCGCCGGGATGGTCCCGAACCTACCGGACTGGTAGTCCTCCATCGCCTCGATGAGCTGCTGTCGGGTGTTCATCACGAACGGGCCGTACTGGGCGACCGGCTCGCGCAGCGGCTTGCCGCCGAGCAGCAGTACCTCGAGTGCGGGACGGTTGGAGTCCTGACCGGCGTCGGCCGAGACGGTGATCGCGTCGCCCGCCCCGAGAACGGCCAGCTGGCCCTGGTGAATCGGTCGCTGCTCGGCGCCCACCCGGCCGCGGCCCGACAGCACGTAGACCAGCGCGTTGAAGTCGGCGCGCCACGGCGTCGACAACTGCGCGCCTGGCGCGATGGTCGCGTGCGCGAAGGTGATCGGGGTGTGCGTGGCGCCGGGGCCGGTGTGGCCGTCGATCTCGCCCGCGATGATCCGGACCAGCGAGCCGCCGTCGGCCGAGGCGATCAGCTCGACCTGGCCGCCCTCGAGGTTCTGGTAGCGCGGGGTGAGGAACTTGTCGGACGCAGGCAGATTGACCCACAGCTGGATGCCGTGGAAGGTGCCGCCGGATTCGACGAGCTCGGCCGGCGGGGTCTCGATGTGCAGAATGCCCGAGCCCGCGGTCATCCACTGGGTGGCGCCGTTCTCGATCAGACCGCCGCCGCCCGCCGAATCCTGGTGCTGGAAGCGGCCGTCGATGATGTAGGTGACGGTCTCGAAGCCGCGATGAGGATGCCAGTCGGTGCCGCGCGGCTCGCCCGGCTGATACTCGACCTCGCCCATCTGGTCCATGTGGACGAACGGGTCGAGCTGCTGGGTCGGGACGCCCGCGAAGGCGCGGACGACGGGGAAGCCCTCGCCCTCGTATCCGCGGGGGCCGGTGGTGATGCCGGTGACGGTGCGGTCGGTACTGGTCTCCGAGGGGAGCGAGATGCGGGGCAGGGTGAGCGTGTCGGCGGTGACGGCGGGCATGGTGACCTCCTGGTTGAGAACCATAGTAGTTCAGATTTGAACTACTTCATAGATCTGAAACGTCGGCATGCCCAGTTTGATTCCCTCCGGGCGCCGAACCCGTCATACTCACTGGCATGGCTATCAATCCGATCGTCGACCGCCCGAGTCGTGGCGGCGATCGTCAGCGTCTGCGCAAGCTGGCTCAGGCGGCGCTGAACGCGGATCAGACGGTCGATCAGGTCGAAGGCATCCTCGGCGAGGTGGGGCCGGTCCTGGGTTCCATGGGCAACACGATCGACGGGCTCGACGCCACCATCGCCAAACTCAACGTCACCCTCGACGAGCTCAACTCCACCCTGGCCAAGGTCGACGACACGGTCGGGCGCATGGCGACGGTCGTTGCACGGTTGGAGAAGGTCGTCGGCCGCGTCGAGACCATCGTCGGCGTCGCCGAACAGGCGTTCAAACCCATCGGCATGATCGAGAGCGCCGGACAGACGATCGAATCGGTCGGCCGCGGGCTCGCCTCGCGCATCGGTCTCGGCTGATCGAACGACACCGCACGACCAATCCGAAAATCGGGATATCCCGGTGATCCATCCCATAATGTTCGCCTCATCAGTCGAAACGACGAGGGGAACTCATGACTGACACCGTGTCCAATCCCGCAAAATGGCTCGCCGAACTGTTCGGCACGTTCTGGCTCGTCTTCGGAGGCGCGGGCACCGCGGTCTTCGCGGCGAAGCAGGTGGCCGATGCCACCAGCGACCACGGAAAGGTGATGCAGATCCAGGTCGGCGTCGGCTTCCTCGGCGTCGCTCTCGCCTTCGGTCTCACCGTGGTCACCATGGCCTACGCCGTCGGTCACATCTCCGGCGGTCACTTCAACCCCGCCGTCACCCTCGGTGCCGCCGTGGGCGGTCGGCTGCCCTGGCGAGACGTTCCCGGGTACTGGATCGCCCAACTGGTCGGCGGCCTGATCGGCGGCACCGCGATCTACCTGATCGCCGGCGGGAAACCCGGCTGGGAATCCACCGGAGGCATGGCCGCCAACGGCTTCGGCGAGCATTCGCCCGGCCACTACTCGCTGGCGGCGGTGGCCGTCGCCGAGATCATCCTCACGGCCTTCTTCATCGTGGTGATCCTCGGCGCCACGGACGGACGCGCCCCGAAGGGGTTCGGCCCCCTGGCGATCGGCCTGTCGTTGACGTTGATCCACCTGATCTCGATTCCGATCTCGAACACATCGGTCAACCCGGCACGATCGATGGGCGTCGCCTTCTTCAACGCCGACGGTGCCCCCGGGCAGTTGTGGGCGTTCTTCGTGTTCCCCCTCATCGGCGGCGCGATCGGCGGCGTGCTGTATCCGCTGATGTTCGAGAACGGAAAGCTCGCCTTCGCCTCGAGGAGTGCCGCAGAATGAGGGAGTGAACTCCCAAAATCTGTCTGTGGCAGGCAATCACGGAACCAACATCGTCTACGACGTCCATCGCCCCGACTCCGGGCCGGTGGGCGTCGTCGTTGTTGCGCACGGCCTCGGCGAGCACGCCGGCCGCTACGGTCACGTGGCGCGGACGCTGACCGACCTCGGCTACCTGGTGGTGGCGCCCGACCACGCGGGGCACGGACGATCGGGCGGCAAACGGCTCGGCGTGCGGGACTTCAACGACTTCACCGACGACCTGCACGCGGTGATCGGACAGATCGACGCCGTCGACGGACCGACTTTCCTGCTCGGACACAGCATGGGCGGGGCCATCGCGCTCAAGTACGCCCTCGATCATCCGACAGCGCTCGACGGGCTGGTGCTGTCCGGCCCCGCGCTGGTCCCCGGCGACGACCTGCCGCCGATCCTGGTCAAACTGGCGCCCGTGCTGGGCAGGCTGGTGCCGTGGCTGCCGTCGACCGCGCTGCCCGCGTCGGCGCTCAGCCGCGACCCGAAGGTCGTCGCCGCCTACCAGAGTGATCCGCTGGTGTGGCAGGGCAAGATCCCCGCCGGGCTCGGCGGCGCCCTGATCGCCACCATGGCGACCTTCCCCGACCGCCTGCCGACGCTGACTATGCCGGTCCTGGCGCTGCACGGCGGCGAAGACAGACTGGCGAACCCCGAAGGCACGCGGATGGTCGGACGGCTGGCCGGCGGCGACGACGTGACCACCAAGATCTACGACGGCCTCTACCACGAGATCTTGAACGAGCCGGAGCAGGACGTCGTGCTCCGCGACATCACCGAATGGCTGGAGGCCCACCGCACGGCGTGAGCGATCGCCAGGGGTGGTCGAGTAGCCCGGGAACGGGGTGGGCGAGTGTATCGAGACCTAGTGCGGGGGTCTCGATACGTCCTCGGCTAGCGCCTCGGTCTACTCGACCAGCCTGGGGGTGGGGCGTTTTCAGGGTGGTCGAGTAGCCCGCGAACGGGGGTGGGCGAGTGTATCGAGACCTGGTGCGGGGGTCTCGATACGTCCTCGGCTAGCGCCTCGGTCTACTCGACCAGCCTGGGGGTGGGGCGTTTTCAGGGTGGTCGAGTAGCGCGGGAACGGAGTGAGCGACGGGGGTCTCGATACGTCCTCGGCTAGCGCCTCGGTCTACTCGACCAGCCTGGGACGTGCGCGGTGTGGCGCGCGAGCGGGGAGGTGGGCGGTGTGGCGCGCGAGCCTGGCGGGGTGCGCGGTGTGGCCCGCGAGCCTGGCGGGTGGGGCGTTTCAGGGTGGTCGAGTAGCCCGCGAACGGAGTGAGCGAGTGTATCGAGACCTGGCGCGAGGCCTCGATACGTCCTCGGCCGCGGGCTACAGCCAGGCGGGGTCGGTGTCCATCGTGGTGCGATCCAGCGAGGCCAGCAGGTCGAGCGCGGTGGCGGTCTTCGGCAGCTCATAGGTGAAGAAGTACTTCGTCGCTGCGCGTTTGCCCGCGTAGAAGTCGCCGGCGTACTTCTCGTCGGGGCCGTCGGCGGCGAGGAACTGGTCGAGCCACAGCCAGGCGACGACGATGTGACCGGTCGCTTCCAGATAGGCGGTCGCATTGGCGAGGGCGAGGGCAGGGTCGCCCGGTGCCCAGACTGCGGCGGTCACCTCGCCCAACCGCGCCAGGCTCGCGGCCAGCTGATCCGCGTACGCCGCGGCGCTCGGCCCGGCCGCTCGCGCCCGCTCGACCGTCGCCGACACCGCTTCGGCCAGGACCGCGAACCCCTTGCCGCCGTCCATGATCACCTTGCGACCCAGCAGGTCCAGGCCGTGGATGCCGTGCGCGCCCTCGTGGATCAGGTTCAGTCGGTTGTCACGGTAGAACTGCTCGACGTCGAACTCGGTGGTGTAGCCGTAACCGCCGTGCACCTGGATCGCGAGATCGTTCGCGGCCAGACACCACTGGCTGGGCCAGCTCTTCGCGATCGGCGTCAGCACCTCGAGCAGGAGGTGCGCGCGGTCGCGGTCGGCGGCGTCGGGCGCGGTCTGCTCCTCGTCGAGCAGTCGCGCGCAGTACAGGCCGAGCGCCAGGGCGCCCTCCACGTATGACTTCTGCGCCAGCATCATCCGCATCACATCGGGATGCTCGATGATCGGCACCGGCGCGACGTCCGCGCCCTTCGCGTCCACCGGGCGTCCCTGCGTGCGGACCTTCGCGTACTCCAACGACTTCTGGAAACCCGCGTGACCGAGGGCCGTCGCGAGGAAGCCGACGCCGATGCGTGCCTCGTTCATCATGTTGAACATGTAGAACAGGCCGCGGTGCAGTTCGCCGACGAGGTAACCCACCGCGCCCGAGGCGCTGCCGGCGTCGGCGGGCACGGGGAACGAGCCGTCGCCGAAGTTCAGCAGCGTGTTGGTGGTGCCGCGGTTGCCCATCTTGTGGTTCAGGCCGACGAGCGCGACGTCGTTGCGGGTGCCGTCGGGCAGGAACTTGGGCACGATGAACAAGGAGATGCCCTTGACGCCCGGACCGCCGCCCGGCGCCTTGGCGAGCACGAGGTGCACGATGTTCTCGGTGAGCTCGTGGTCGCCGCCCGAGATCCACATCTTGGTGCCGGTGATCCGGTAGGTGCCGTCCTCGGCCGGAGCAGCCTTGGTCGTGATGTCGGCCAGCGAGGATCCCGCCTGCGGCTCCGACAGGCACATCGTGCCGAAATAGCGGCCCTCCAGCATCGGCCGCACCCAGGTGTCGATCTGCTCGGGCGTACCGTACTTCGCCAACAGATTCGCATTGCCGACCGTCAAGAACGCGTACGACGTGGTGGCCGCGTTCGCCGCCTGGAAGATGGTGGTCGAGGCACGCGAGACGGTGTTCGGCAGGGCCATGCCGCCGAGCTCCTCGTCGAACGAGGCCGCGATCAGGCCGGCTTCGCCGAAGGCCGACAGGGCCTGCCCGATCTCCGGAATCAGCACCACTTTCCCGTCCGGGCCGATCGCCGGATCGGTCTGGTCGGACTTCTTGTTGTGCGGGGCGAACAGTTTGGTCGCCATGTCTTCGGACAGGTCCAGCAGGCCGTCGAACGTCTCCCGGGAGTGCTCGGCGAACCGCTCCCGCCGGGGGAGTTCGAGGGTGTCGAGCCACTCGTACAGCAAGAAGTCGAGATCCCGGCGGGAGAGGTGTTCGGTCATGACCGAAGACTACGTCACCGGGCGGCACCGGGTGCCGTGGCGGTCGGGGGTGCGGACGGGGTCAGATCCCCGACCGGTTGGTGACCCGACCGGCCAGACGCGGGGACACCGCCGACAGCGCCCGCAGCACCAACGCGTACCGCGGGTACAGCTCGGCCGGGCGGGTGTCGTAGGCGCGCACCAGCCAGGCACCCGCCTCCTCGCCGGTCAGCGCCGGCGCGTCACCGTAGGCGGCGGTCGGCGCGATCATCGGGGTGCGGACCAGCGGGAATCCGGCGTTCGTCACGACCACGCCGGTGCCTTCACACTCGGCGTCCAACGATCGCCCGAACGCGGCAAGAGCCGCTTTGGACGCGTGGTAGGCGCCGAACTTGGGCATCGCGCCCGCGCTCACACCCCAGGTGACGACGTTGATGATGTGCCCCCGGCCGGCGTCGACCATCGCAGGCAGCAGTCCCAGCACAAGTTGGACGGGGCCGAAGTAGTTGAGCGCCATGGTGCGCTCGTAGTCGTGGAAGCGGCCGACGGTCTCCAGCGTCGACCGACGGATCGAGCGTCCGGCATTGTTGATCAACACGTCGGGGACGCCGAACTGGACCAGGATCTGTTCGGCCAGCCGCTTGGCATCGGCCGGATCGGACAGATCGGCGGTCAGCGGATGTGCGACGCCGCCGTCGACGGCGATCGATTCGCAGGTGCGCTCGAGCGCGTCCAGGTGCCGTGCCACCGCGATGACGACGGCGCCGCGGGCGGCGAACTGTCGCGCGGCGGCCTCGCCGATCCCGGAGGAGGCGCCGGTGATGATGACCGTCTTTCCGTGCAGGTCACGCCGACCGCCGACCAGGTGCCGGAGTTCATGAAGGGTCTGCGGCGGGTTCAGCAGGACGTTGCGGACGACGTTCATCATCGATGTCACTTGAACTTCTTGATCACCTGAAGGGCTTCCTCCGCGTCGACGTTCTTGGCGACGAGCTTGCCGTTCTTGACCTTGCGCACGCTGTACAGGTCAGGTTTCTTCGCGTTGGCGACGTGGAGTCCGGCCTTCTTGGCCTTCTTGTTGAGATCTTCCAGCACGACTGGATGGTAACGCGTCAAAGTGAACATGCTCGCTGCAACGGCGCGCTGATGCCCTGTCGGCCGGGATCGGTGGCTCGGATCGTGTCGGCGGGATGAACCGAACTCGCACTTGACGATTGGTTTTCGACCGTCACGGAGGGTCCACCGGGTGACCGATACTGTGTCCGGTCCGACATCCTCCGGCGGCGCAGATCGAGTGCGGTGCAGCATGATCGACCGCCGACGTCGGGTCAGCAGATCTCGGTGCCCACCGGGGTGGAGTTGTCGAGGCGTCGCGCGTAGGCGCCGCCCCCGACCCGGGCTCTGGTCGCGCAGGTGTCGGCGAGCGATGAACCCGGGTAGTAGACGGCGTAGATCGGATTGCCGTCCTCGGCTTGCTTCAGGGATCGGCACGACCGGTCGGTCCGCAGGTACGACGCCCCCGGATACTGCGCCAACGCGGCGGCGATCTCCGACTCGTAGGAGCCCGGGGTGACGGCGTTGTAGACGAAGGTGACCGTCTCGCCGTTGCACGGCGGGTGGCTGATCCGGGTGCTCAACCCGAGGTCGGCCGAGCCGCGCCCGGCCGAACCGCGGTCCGCCGGCTCCTGAGCCGTCGGCGCGGGCTCGTCCGCCTCGGTGACGGTCGGGGCCGGGGCCTGCGACTGTTCGGTCAGCGTGACGGTCACCGGCGACGGGGCGGCGGTCGACGCGGCGGTCACGGCGGGTTCGCCGGAGTCGCGCAGCAGGGTCCAGGCGATCGCGCCGGCGGCGAGCAGGATGACCGCGGCCACCGCCGCGGCGATGACTCCGGTGCGCGAACGTCGTTCGACGACCGGCGGCGGGTACGCCGCCTGGCCCGGCGGGGCCATCGGCGTCGGTGCGACCATCGTGGGCTGGTGCCCGGCGATCGCGGCGGCCGGTGCGCCGCGCCCGACGAGCGCCTGACGCGCGGCAGCCGCGAAGGCGCCCGCCGAGGCGAGGCGCTCGGCCGGATTCTTCGCGGTGCCTGCGGCGATGACGGCGTCGAAGGCGGTGCCGGTGGCCGGGATCGGGCGGCTCAGATGTCCGGCGATGATCTGCTCGATGCTCGCCGACGGGAAGGGCTGCGCGCCGGTGAGGCATTCGTACAGCACGCAGGCCAGCGAGTAGACGTCGGCGGCCGGGCCGACGGCGGTGTCGGCGCCGAACCGTTCGGGTGCCATGTAGGCGAACGAGCCGATCGCCGTGCCGGTGGCGGTCAGCCGGGTCTGACCGGCCGACTGCGCAAGCCCGAAATCGGCCAGATAGGCGAAGTCGCGGGCGTCGAGCAGGATGTTCTCGGGTTTCACATCGCGGTGCAGCAGTCCGGTGGCGTGCGCGGTGTCCAGGGCCGCGGCCACCTGCTCGATCACCGCGACGGCGCGCTCGGGCGGCAGCGGCCCGGAGGCGATGATCGATCGCAGATCGCGTCCGTGGACGATCCGCATGTCGAGGAACAGCTGGCCGTCCAGTTCACCGAAATCGTGGATCGGAATGATGTGCGGGTCGTTCAGTCTGGCGACGGTCTGCGATTCACGCAGGAATCGGGCGCGGAAGTCGCCGTCTTCCGACAGCGCGACCGGCAGCAGCTTGAGCGCGACGACGCGGTCCTTGTCGGTGTCGACGGCTTCGTAGACTTCGCCCATGCCGCCGCGGCCCAGGAGCCGAGTGAGACGGTAGCGGCCGATCGTGGTGCCGGATCGGTCGGAACGGGTCATCGGGCATCGGTCCTTCAGTCGTCTGGACGGTCGGGGGACTCCAGTGCTGCGCGCAGCTGCTGTTCGATCGCGGCGGCTCCGGTGGCGGGCAGATCGATCAACCCGTCGAGTTCCCGCCGGGCCCGAGCATAGGCCTGCTGGCGTTCGGACGGGCTGGCGCCCGCGTCCGCGGCCAGATTCAGGAGCCGTTGTGCGCGGGCCAGACGCTCCTGCTCGGCCTGGTCGAAGTCGCCGCGCCTGCGTCGCCGCGCCTCCTTCTCCGCCAGGTCGAGGGCCGCGTGATAGGCGTTGACGGCATCCCGATACTGCTCGACGGCCGCGGGGGAGGACTCGTCGCCGGCCGAGGGTCGCAGGAGTTCGGCGCGACTGCGGGCGCGGTGGAACTCGGCGGTGAGCGGCTCGCGCATGTCGATCAGCATCGGGAAGTCGAGCAGGGTCGACAGATCGGTCTCATAGGCGAACCAGCGGTCGTCCACCGCTTGGTGGTCGGCGACGGCGCGCCTCAGTTCACGCTGCACCGATTCGGCGTCGACCCGTTCCGTCTGCTGCGCCCGGGCGACGGCGACCTTGGCCTCCTGCTTGATCCGGAAGCGCTCCAGGCTGCGGTCGGCACGACGTTCGTTCCACGCGGTGACGCCGCGGACGATGCCGCCGATCGTCCCGCCGAAGACGAAGATCAGCCACCAGTAGTTCCCGATCGCGCCGAACATCGCGTGCACGTGTTCAGCCTACCGACCTCCGCCGGTCCGGTTCGGGGTGGCGAGCGGGAATCCCTGTTCCATCACGTCGAGGGCGCTCAGGCAGTCGTCGGCGGTGGTCGGGCCGGCGTCGGGGTCGTAGCGGGCGACGTCGGACAGGTGGAACATCACCCCGGAGATCGCGGCGACGAAGACCCGGAGGGCCCGATCGTTCGGCGAGATGCCCAGATAGTCGGCGAAGACGTCGGTCGCCTCGGAGATGATCCGATCGGATTCGAGCTGGAAGGTGGCATACAGGACGGGTTCGGTCCGGATGATCCGGAACCGGTCCGGGTTCGACGCCCACGGGTCGGCCTCGACGATCTCGAACATGCGGATGATCAACTCGCGGACCAGGCCGAAGTGCGTCAACCCCGCAGGGATGGAGGCGAAGATCGACTCCCGCTGCGCATCGAGGTCGTCGCTGATGATCACCTGCTCCTTGGACTGGAAGTACCGGAAGAAGGTGGTGTGCGAGACGTTGGCGGCGTCGGCGATCTGCGCGACGGTGGTGGCCTCGTAGCCCTGGTCGAGGATCAGGCGCAGGGCTGCGGCTCGGATGTCGGCGCGAGTCTGCGCCTTCTGTCGTTCGCGCAGACCCGGCCGCGGCCCCGGGGTGGTCCCCGGGGCCGCGACGGTCGAATGGTCGATCATGCTCGGAGCCTACGCGGTCCCGACCACCGTCGACTGCGCGGTGTCGGAGGCCGCATCGCCGGTGGCGGGCAGCCCCCGGTTGCGGACCTTCTCGCCTTCGATGTCGAAGTTCAGGACCAGCTTGTCGAGCCAGGCGGGCAGCCCCCAGGCGCGCTTCCCGAGCAGCGACAGGACGCCGGGAACGATGATCATCCGCACCAGGAAGGCGTCGAAGAAGACGGCGATGGCCAGCGCGAAGCCCATCATCTTGGCGGTCGTGTCGGGCGAGAGCATGAAGGCGGCGAAGACGCTGATCATGATGATCGCGGCCGAGGTGACCACGCGGGAGCCGTGCCGGAACCCGGCGACGATCGCGTCTGCGGCGCTCAGCCCGTGGACGAACTCCTCGCGCATCCGCGTCACCAGGAACACCTGGTAGTCCATCGCGAGGCCGAAGACCACGCCGATGAGGAAGATCGGCAGGAACGACAGCAGCGGCTTGGTGTGATCGATGAGGCCGAACGCTCCGTCGGTGAAGATGGCGGTGGTGATGCCGAAGGTCGCGAGCATGGAGAACACGAAGCCGAGCGTGCCGATCAGCGGCACCCACAGTGAGCGGAAGACGCCGATCATGATCAGGAAGGCCAATCCGACCACGACGACGAGGTAGGGGATCAGCGCTTTGTCGAGTTTGGCCGACAGGTCGGACATGATCGCCGTCTGACCGCCCACGTGCAGTTGTGCGCCCTGCGCGGCGACGGTGTCGGACGTGCCGCGGATGGCCTCGACCAGATCGTGGGTCTGGGGCGACGAGGGTGCGCTGAGCGGGGTCACCATGATCATCGCCGAATCGGCGCCCGCATTCGGATTCTGCGGCGACGGGCCGTTGCCGATCCAGCGCAGCGTCTGCGGGGCGGCGACGCCGGGCAGCTGCTTGATCTCGGCGACGGCGGTGTCGGCGGCGGCCTCGACGGTGCCGCGGTCGGCGTGCATCACCACGACGAGGGGACCGGCGACTCCCTCGCCGAAGCCCTGCGCCAGGAGCTGCTGGCCTGCGACCTGATCGTCGGTGGCGGTGTCCATGCCCAACTGCATGTTCTTGATCGGGATCGCGGCCGCGATGAGGATCGCCAAGCCGGCGACGACGAACGGGATCGGACGCTTGACCAGGGCCCGACCGAATCGCACACCGAGGGTGTCGGCGGTCGGCGACGGTTCGGCGTGCTTGATCCACGGGATGCGCGGGCTGAACGCGAAGCGGCCGAACGCGCCGAGCAGCGCGGGGATGAAGGTCAGGGCGGCCAGTACGGCGATCAGGATGGCGATCGCCGCGCCCAGGCCCATCTGGGTGATGATCGGGATGCCGATCACCGTCAGTGCGACGACGGCGATGATGACGGTCAGGCCGGCGAAGACCACCGCCGAGCCCGCGGTGCCGACGGCGCGACCGGCGGCGTCGGCCCGGTCGCCGCCGCGGGCGGCTTCGGACCGGTAGCGGGACACGATGAACAGCGCGTAGTCGATGGAGACCGCGATCCCGAGCATCGTGATGATGGCGGTGGCGGCCTGGTTGATCGAGAGGACCTCGGCGGCCAGGGTCACCAGCATCATGGTCAGACCCACGCCGACGATGCCGGTCACCAGCGGGATGAACGCGGCGATCAGGGCGCCGAAGGCGATGATCATGACGACGAAGGCGATGGCGAAGCCGATCAGCTCAGCTTTGCCCGCGGGTTCCTGCGCCGACATGATGCCGCCGGTCGCCTGCACGTCGAGACCGCCGCTGCGATGCTCGGCGAGGGTGTCGAGGAGCTGGTTCTTCAGGCTCATGTCGACGTCCATCAGGTTGACCTTCTGATGGACGGTGATGAGGCCGATCCGGCCGTCGTCGCCGAGGACGGCGCCGGCCATCTCGGGTTTGGCGGCGGCGACGGTCACCGGGTTGACGATGGTCTCGGGGGTGACCGCGTCGAGCTTCTGCAGATCGGTCACCAGGGCGTCGATCTGCGCGTTGTGCGCGGCGAGGCCGTCGGGAGCGGCGATCACCACGACGGTCGACGGCTCGGACTGCTGTTGGTTCTGGGCGGGGAAGTTCTCCTGCAGCATCGACATCGCCGCGCCGCCGTCGGTCCCGGGCAGGTCGAAATCCTGCGCGAACTTCGGCGACAGGGCACCGACGGCGCTCCCGGCGACGACGAGTGCGGCGACCCACGCGGTCAGCACCCACCATTTGTGCCGGAATGAGAACCGTCCGACGCGGAACAGGATTGATGACATGCTAACGATTGTTAGTCAGTAACACTTTTCCGCGCAAGGGTCGGTGTCGACCGCCACAGTCGGCGGCGACGCCCGGCGGGCGCCGGGGCGTCGGCGGGCGCTGCGGCTCCGGGCACCACCAGGGCCGCGGCGATCGC
The DNA here is from genome assembly GCF_039946255.1 of Gordonia aichiensis. GTDB lineage: Bacteria > Actinomycetota > Actinomycetes > Mycobacteriales > Mycobacteriaceae > Gordonia > Gordonia aichiensis_A. The sequence continues at coordinate 48,455 of NZ_JBCDWL010000010.1, forward strand.
CGTGGTCAGCGGCACGCTGCCGGCCAGCGCGATGCCGCCGACGAAGGCGCGGGCGAGCTCGATGGCGACCTGTTCGGTGGTGATCAGCGAGCCGAAGGGCTGCGAGGCGACCGAGAACAGCAGCAGGAGCGGCAGCGCGCTGCCCGCGTAGGCGAAGACGAGGGTGTACACCGTCGAAGCCAGGTGGTCGCGGCCCACCCGCATGGCCGCGCGGAAGGCGCCCAGCCGCGTCTGACCGGGCATCGCCGCGAGTTCGAAGGTCGCCGCGGCCTGCGTGATCGTCACGTCGTTGAGCACGCCGATGGTGCCGATGACGAAGCCCGCCAGCAGCAGGCCGTTCAACGAGATGGTGCCCTGGTAGAGCTGCAGGCTGGTCGTCGACTCGGCCGAGAGCCCGGTCAGACTCATCGTCGAGATCGCCAGGCTGCTCAGAGCTGCGGCCAGGATCATCGAGGCGAGGGTGCCGAGCAGGGCGGCGCTGGTGCGTAGATTCCAGCCGTGCGCCAGGTACAGCACGGCGAACAGGATCGCCGAAGCGGAGACGACGGCCACCGCCACCACCGAATGGCCGTCGAGGATCGACGGCAGGGTGAAGAAGCCCAGCACCGCGAAGGCGACGACCAGCCCGAGCAGCGCCCGCACACCCCGCCACGTCGCGACGGCGACGATGGCGAGCATGAAGGCGATGGCCCAGGCGATGGTCGGGGTGCCGCGCTGATAGTCGTAGAACCCGTACTGTGCGACGCCGTCGGGCCCCGGCATCGCGCTGACGCGCACCTTGTCCCCGGACTCCAGTCTCGGCTGTCCGGGCTGCGGCTTGTCGGCGGTCGCGGGATTCACCGGTGCGGTGCCGGGGCCGACGCCCGCCTGCGCGGCGTTGGTGGCGATCAGCAGCACCGCGTACTTCCCGGTGTCTGCGCCGGACGTGAGCTCGATGATCGACGCGCGGCAGGGGCCGCCGGTGCTCGGGACCGTCGGGAACTCGGTGCTCGCGGCGCCCGTCGCGGGTGCCGAGCAGTCGGTCTTGAGCTGGGAGACGACCCGTGCGTCGGAGATCTGGATCGGGCCGCCGGCGGCCGACCGGAACTGGGTCGGGATGGGGCGGTCGGCGTGGCTGGGCCACAGCACGACGACCCCGACGCCGACCAGCAATGCGGCGATCGCCAGCAGGCCCACGACCAGCGGTTTCGCGTACCGGGTCAACTGGCCGGGCAGCGTCCCGTCGTGGTCGTGGTGGTGGTGATGGTGCCGGTGGTCGGGCGGTGCGGGGCGTCGGCGCTGGTCGGGGGCCGGCCGTGGACGAGACGGCGGTCGCACAGACGACGCAGCGCGCGGAACGTCGCCCCGAGGGGTGCGTTCCGCGCGCTGTCGTGCTGGTTCCGGCGCGGGGGCGGACTCCGGGTCCGGCAGTCGATGGCTCACCGACCCGACACTAGAGTCTCAACCTTCACGCTGTCTTATGGCTGCGGACGTATGGGTGCGCCCGCGTGGGGCGCGACTACAGGCCCATGTCCTTGGCGATGATCGAACGCATCACTTCGCTGGTGCCGCCGTAGATCCGGTTGACGCGGTTGTCGGCGTACAGGCGGGCGATCGGGTACTCGTTCATGTACCCGTAGCCGCCGTGCAGCTGCAGGCAGCGGTCGATGACGTCGGCGGCGGCCTCGGTGCAGAAGAGCTTCGCCGAGGCGGCGTCGGCGGCGGTCAGCTCGCCGCGGTCGTATGCCTCCAGCGCGCGGTCGACGACCGCCTCCATCGCGTCGACCTTCGCCTTGCACGCGGCCAGCTCGAACTTGGTGTTCTGGAAGGCGGCCACCGGCTTGCCGAAGACCTGGCGCTCCTGGGTGTACTCCTTGGCGAAACGGATGGCCGCCGCGCCCTGGGCGTAGGCGCCGACGGCGATCGACAGGCGCTCGCGCGGCAGGTGCTGACCCAGGTAGTAGAAGCCCCGGTTCTCCTCGCCGAGCAGATCCTCGACCGGCACCTTGACGTCGGTGAAGGACAGTTCCGCGGTGTCCGACACGCGCAGGCCGATCTTGTCGAGCTTGCGTCCGACCTGGTATCCCTCGGACTTGGTGTCGACGACGAGCAGGCTGATGCCGAAGCGGCGGTCGGTCTCGCTCGGAGCGCTGGTCCGGGCGCAGACGATGACGCGGTCGGCGTTGACGCCGCCGGTGATGAAGGTCTTGGCGCCGTTGAGGATGTAGTGGGTGCCGTCCTCGGTGAGCTTGGCGGTCGTCCGCATGCCCGCCAGATCCGAGCCGGTGCCCGGTTCGGTCATCGCGATCGCGAACATGGTCTCGGCCGAGGCCATCGCGGGCAGCCAGCGCTGCTTCTGCTCGTCGTCGGCGTGGGCCAGCAGGTACGGCAGGCACAACGGGATGTGGACGGAGGAGCCGCCGAGGCTGACGCCCGCGCGGGCCATCTCCTCGGTCATGACGGCCTCGTACTTGTACGATTCGACGCCCGCGCCGCCGAACTCCTCGGGGACCTCGATGCCGAAGACGCCGAGCTCGGCGATCTTGCCGTAGAAGTCGCGCGGCACGATGCCGTTCTCGAGCCACTGGTCGTACACGGGCACGATCTCGGACTCGATGAACGCCCGGATCGTCTTGCGGAACGCTTCGTGGTCTTCGTTGTAGATGTCGCGGCGCATGGCGCCACCTCCTTCACTGATTGGTGTTCTTCACGATTGGGGACGGTCGGGGGAACGGTTCGGTTCGGGACGGTGCTCGCGGTGAATCAGGTGGTGAAGCCCGCGATGCGCAAGGCGGCGTCCGCGTAGAACTCGCCGACGTCGGCGGAGGTCCAGGCGCCGTCGTCGCGGAACCAGCGCGCGATGTCGATGGAGCTGCCGACGATCGAGACGGCGGCCATGCTCGGATCGGGGGTGGCGAAGACGCCGCGTTCAATGCCGCGCGCCAGGATCTCGGCGAGGACGGCGTCGATCTGCTTGCGGATGGCGACGATCTCGTCGCGATGGTCGGGTTCGAGCGCGGCCAGCTCGTAGTTCACCACGCGGGCGCTGACGTGCTTGTCCGCGTGGTACGACGCCAGCTCGCGGGCGAACCCGCGCAACTGGACGACGGGATCGTCCGACGCCGACGCCGCGTCCTTGACCGCGGCCAGGATCGTCTCGTGTCCGTAGCGGGAGATGCGGTAGAGCAGCTCCTCTTTCGAGCTGTAGTGCACGTACACGGCGGCCGGGCTCATGCCTGCGGCCGCGGCGATGTGCCGGGTGCTGGTGCCGTGGAAGCCGAACTCGGAGAACGACGCCATGGCGCCCTCCAGAAGTCGGCGCCGGGTCTGCTCGGACTTGCTCAACGGCTCGGCGTCGGCCGCGCGCGACGGTGTCGCCATGGTGCGCCTCCTCCCAGCGGGTCAAAAATAACTAAGCGCTCGCTTAATTCCGATACGGTAGCACGGGTTACCCGCCGGTCGCATAATCGTCGGCCGACTACCATGGCGGGCATGTACGTGAAGGTGTGCGGCCTGACCTCGGTCGATGCGGTCGAGGCGGCGGTCGAAGCCGGAGCCGACGCGATCGGCGTCGTGATGAACCGTTCGAGCCCGCGGGCGCTCGATGCCGAGGCCGCGCGCATCATCGTCGACGCCGCTCGGAAGGCGGGCGGCGAGCAACTGGACATCGTGCTGGTGGTCAACGACAAGCCGGCCGCGGAGGCGGCCGACCTCGCGGCCGACCTCGGCTTCACCGTCCTGCAGTTGCACGGCCGCTACACGGCCGACGACTTCGCTGCGGCGGCACCGCGCTTCGACCGGATCTGGCGGGCGACCTCACTGGCGCACGACCCGCCGCTACAGGTGGGCGCGTACGGCGAGGAACGACTGCTCCTGGACGCTCCGCGACCGGGTTCGGGGGAGCGGTGGGACGTCTCCGAGCTCGCCGATCGCGGGTTGTCGGGCCGGTGGCTGCTCGCCGGCGGGCTCGACCCCGACAACGTCGCCGAGGCCATCGCGCAGGCGCGGCCGTGGGGCGTCGACGTCTCCAGCGGAGTCGAATCCGCGCCCGGCATCAAGGATCTCGACGCGGTGCGACGGTTCGTCGCGGCGGCGAAGTCGGCGAGCCGCTAGTCGTCCTGGCACTCGGTCGCGGCGCGTGGTGGAGGCCCGCGCGGAGATGTTAGGTTAGGGCACCCTATTTATTAATAGGGTTGCCTGATGCCGACTCGGAAGTGTGCCCGATGCCTTTTCGCCGACCGTTCGCCCTCCTCCTCGCGGCCTGTGTCGCCGTGGTCTCCACCGCCTGCTCGCCCGACACCTCCGTCGATGCGGGATCGTCTGCGGGCGCGGGATTCCCGGTGACCGTCGACCACGTCTACGGATCGACGACCATCACCAGCCGGCCGGAGCGGGTCGCCACCATCGCCTGGGCCAACCACGAGGTGCCGCTCGCGCTCGGCGTGGTGCCGGTCGGCATGAGCAAGGCGGCGTGGGGCGACGACGACGGCAACGGCGTTCTGCCGTGGGTTCAGGGCAGCCTCGACGAGCTCGGCGCGCCGGTGCCCGAGCTGTACGACGAGACCGACGGCATCGATTTCGAGGCCGTCGCCGACTCGGCGCCCGACGTCATCCTCGCCTCGTACTCCGGGCTGTCGAAGGAGGAGTACGAGAAGCTGTCGAAGATCGCGCCGGTGATCGCGTACCCGAAGACTCCGTGGGGCACGTCCTGGGAGGACATGACACGGATGAACGCGAAGGCGATCGGCGCGGGCGACGACGGCGACGAACTCGTCGACTCCCTGCACACCACGATCGCCGAGGCCTTCGCCAAGCGCCCGCAACTGGCCGGCCGGACCGTGCTGTTCACCTACCTCGACCCGACCGACCTGAGCAAGATCGGCTTCTACACCAGTCACGACACCCGTCAGGGCTTCCTGGAGAGCGTCGGGATGAAGGCGCCGAGCGAGGTGGCCGCGCGCACCGCCGGAACCGACGAGTTCTTCGTCGAGGAGAGCGCCGAGCACGCCGCGCGCTTCGCCGACGTCGACCTGATCGTCACCTACGGTGACGACTCCACCCTCCAGCGGCTCCAGTCCCATCCGTTGCTGTCGAAGATCCCGGCCGTCGCCAAGGGACACGTGGCCGTGCTGAAGGATGCGACCCCGCTGGCCGCGATGGCCAATCCGTCGCCGCTGTCGATCCCGTGGGGCATCGATCGGTACTTCGACGCGCTGGCCGCCGGGCTCACCGACAAGTGAGGGCGCCGACGGCCGAACGGGCAGCGGCCACGACCGACACCTCCTTCCCGGCGTCTCGGACGTTGGGGTTGCGGATCGGCGCGCTGGTCGCGGGGGCGATGGTGCTGGCCGTGCTGTTCGGGGCGTCGGTGGCCTTCGGGGCGCGCGAGGTCGGTCTCGACGAGATCTGGAACGGTCTCACCGGCGGCGACGGCCTCGCCGAAGCGGCGGTCCGGCAGCGGATCCCGCGGACCGTGCTGGCGATGCTGGTCGGCGCGGCCCTCGCTCTGTCGGGGGCGGGCATGCAGGCGGTGACCCGCAACCCGGTCGCCGACCCGGGCGTCCTGGGCGTCTCGACCGGCGCCTCGCTGGCGGTGGTGACCGCGATCGTCACCACCGGGATGTCCGATCCGTACTGGTACCTCGCCGTCGCCGTCGGCGGCGCCTTCCTGACGGCGATCTTCGTCTACGCGATCGGTTCGATGGGATTCGGCGGACCCACCCCGCTCAAGATCGCGCTGTCGGGAGCCGCGACCGCGGCGGCGCTGACCTGCCTGATCAGTGCGGTGCTGCTTCCCCGGTTGGACGCGATGCAGCAGTTCCAGCACTGGCAGGTCGGCGGCGTCGGCGGAGCCGACTGGCAGCGCATCGGCGTGGTCGCGCCCGTGCTGATCGTCGGCGCGCTCCTGATCACGGCGTGCGCCGGCGGCATGAACTCGCTCGCCCTCGGCGACGACGTCGCGACGGGGCTGGGGGCGAACGTCTTCCGGACCCGGCTGCTGACCGGGGCGGCCGCGGTGGTGCTGGCGGGTGCGGCCACCGCGGTCGCCGGGCCGATCGCCTTCGTCGGACTGCTGGTGCCCCATGCCTGCCGGGTGGTCGCCGACGTCGACTACCGCTGGCTGCTGCCGTTCTCCGCGATCGCCGGAGCCGCCCTGCTGGTGCTCTCCGACGTCGTCGGCCGGCTGGTGATGCGTCCGGACGAGGTCGACGTGGGAGTCGTGACCGCGTTGATCGGCGCCCCGGTGTTCATCTGGATCGTCCGCAAGCAGAAGGCGAGCGCCCTGTGATCTCGATTCCCGCCTCGGGCTCACCGACCTCGGAGCGGTTCGACGTGTTCGCCGGCCGCCGCGCCCGAACTCGCCGAGCCGCGTGGGTGACGGTGGGGCTCGCCGCCGCGACCGCCGTGCTCTGGGCGGTGAGCCTCATGGTCGGCAAGACCTTCTATCCGCTCGACGACATCGTCCGCGTGATCGGCGGACAACAGGTGGCCGGAGCGTCGTTCACCGTCGGCGAGCTGCGGCTGCCGCGCGCCACGACCGGACTGCTGGCGGGTGCCGCCTTCGGCGTCGCCGGCGTCACGTTCCAGGCGCTGCTGCGCAATCCGCTCGCCTCCCCGGACATCATCGGCATCTCGTGGGGTGCCTCGGCCGCGGCGGTCGGGGCGATCGTCGTCTTCGGACTCACCGGCCCGGCGGTCTCCGCGGTGGCACTGATCGGCGCACTCGCGGCGGCCGGCGCCGTCTACGGATTGTCGAGCGCCGGCGGTTTCGCCGGCACCCGCCTCATCCTGATCGGGATCGGGGTGGCGGCCATGCTCTCCAGCCTCGTCTCCTATGTGTTGGCGAAGGCCTCCCAGTGGGACATCGCCGCCGCGCTCCAGTGGCTCACCGGCAGCCTGTCGGGCGTGTCGTGGTCGCGGACCGTGCCGCTCGCGATCGCCGTCGCGGTGCTGGTGCCGCTGCTGCTCGGCAACGCCCGGCATCTCGGCACCCTCACCCTCGGCGACGACTCGGCCGCCGGCCTCGGCGTACGAGTCGACCGGGCGCGGCTGGTGTTCATCGCGGGCTCGGTGCTGTTGCTCGCGTTCGCGACCGCTGCGGCCGGTCCCGTCTCGTTCGTCGCCTTCATGTCCGGACCCATCGCGGTCCGGCTCGTCGGGCCGGGCCGGTCGCCGCTGCTCGCGTCGGCCCTGGTCGGGGCGACGCTGGTGCTGGCCGCCGACCTGGTCGGACAGCACCTGCTGCCGCACCGCTACCCGGTGGGGGTGGTGACCGGGGTGCTCGGCGCGCCCTTCCTCGTCTATCTGCTGATCCGCGTCAACCGCGCGGGCGGATCCCTCTGACCGTCCGAACCAACGAATGGAGAACGCTCATGGCTGGTACCGAATCGACGACGGCGGCGGCGCCGACCCGGCAGGCCGGTGCGTCGGCGCCCCTGTGCCTGGTCCGCGCCGTCGTCGGACGGGTGCGGACCCTCTCCCCGAACTTCGTCCGCATCACCTTCACCGGTGACTCGCTGACGGAGTTCGGCAACCCCGGCGAGACCTTCGACCAGCGGATCAAGCTGATCTTCCCGGCGCCGTCCGGGGCGCTGCCCGAGGTCGGCGACACCACCGACTGGTACACCGAATGGCTGTCGACTCCCGAAGCGAGCCGCGGCTCGATGCGCACCTATTCGGTGCGGGACGTCCGCGTCGGCGACGACGGCGCCACCGAGGTGGATGTCGACTTCGTCCTGCACCTGGTGCCCGGCAAGACCGGACCCGCCTCCTCCTGGGCGGCCGCGGCGACGGTCGGCGACGAGGTGATCGCGGTCGGGCCGCGGCGCGGCGCGGTCGACGGCGGCGGCATCGAGTACCGGCCGGGCCGCGCCGCGCGCGTACTGCTCGCGGGCGACGAGACCGCGGCGCCCGCGATCGCCCGAATCCTGGAGGACGCGCCCGCCGGGCTGCTCGGCGCGGCGTTCATCGAAGTGCCGACCGCGGCCGATGCGCAGCCGATCAACGGCCCGGACGGAGTGGCGGTGCACTGGCTTGCGCGGGAGGGCGCCGAGCACGGCGATCGCCTGCACCGGGCGGTGGCGGCCCATCTGGGCGAAGCCGCGGGCAGCTCGGCCGACACCGTCGATGCGCCCGATGAGGAACTCGTCTGGGAGACGCCGACCTTCTCCCGCCTGGGCGAGCAGATCGACGGTCGCGCAGACGATTCGGCTGCACGCTACTACTGGATCGCGGGGGAGAGCCGGATGGTGACCACGCTGCGTCGTCGACTGGTGAAGGATCTCGGCGTCCCGCGCGCGCACGTCGCCTTCATGGGCTACTGGCGGGAGGGCGTGGCCATGAAGGGGTGAGCCGGTCGGGCATCCTCCGGCGGCGTCGCCCGCGGGGGAGGAGGCTGGCAGATGGAACATCACGACACGCAGAGAGGTTGAACGGGACATGGCTGAGCAGACTGGTGAGTACCGAATCGAACACGACACGATGGGCGAGGTGCGGGTCCCGGCCGCGGCGCTGTGGCAGGCCCAGACCCAGCGTGCCGTCGAGAACTTCCCGATCAGCTTCCGCCCGCTCGAGCGACCGCAGATCCGCGCGCTGGGTCTGCTCAAAGCCGCGGCCGCCCAGGTCAACCGTGATCTCGGCCTGCTCGATCCGACGAAGGCCGACGCGATCATCGCCGCCGCGAAGGAGATCGCCGACGGCCGCCACGACGACCAGTTCCCGATCGACGTCTTCCAGACCGGGTCGGGCACCTCGTCGAACATGAACACCAACGAGGTCATCGCCTCGATCGCCGCGGCCGGCGGGGTGCCCGTGCACCCCAACGACGACGTCAACATGTCGCAGAGCTCCAACGACACCTTCCCGACCGCCGTCCACGTGGCAGCCGCCGAAGCGGTGGTGTGCAACCTGATCCCGGCCCTGCAGCACCTGCACGCCGAACTGGATCGCAAGGCGCAGGAATGGCAGACGGTGGTGAAGTCCGGTCGCACCCACCTGATGGACGCGGTTCCGGTGACCCTCGGTCAGGAGTTCGGCGGCTACGCGCGGCAGGTCGAGGCCGGGGTGGAGCGCGTGCGGTCGACCCTCCCGCGGCTGGCCGAGCTCCCGATCGGCGGCACCGCGGTCGGGACCGGCCTCAACGCCCCCGACCACTTCGGGTCGAAGGTGGTGGCCGAACTGATCGACCTGACCGGTGTCGACGACCTGCGTCTGGCGAAGAACAACTTCGAGGCCCAGGCCGCGCGCGACGGCCTCGTCGAACTGTCGGGCCAGCTCAAGACCATCGCGGTGTCGCTGACCAAGATCGCCAACGACGTCCGCTGGATGGGCTCCGGCCCGCTCACCGGCCTCGGCGAGATCTCGCTGCCTGACCTGCAGCCGGGCAGCTCGATCATGCCGGGAAAGGTCAATCCCGTTCTCCCCGAGGCGGTCACGCAGGTCGCGGCCCAGGTCATCGGTAACGACGCCGCCATCACCTGGGGCGGCGGCAACGGCGCCTTCGAGCTCAACGTGTACATCCCGATGATGGCGCGCAACGTGCTGGAGTCGGTGACGCTGCTGACCAACGTCTCCCGACTGTTCGCCGACCGCTGCATCAAGGGCCTGGTGGCTCACGAGGATCGGCTGCGGACCCTCGCCGAGTCGTCACCGTCGATCGTGACGCCGCTGAACTCCGCGATCGGATACGAGGAGGCGGCCGCCGTCGCCAAGGAGGCGCTGCGCGAGGGGAAGACCATCCGCCAGACGGTCGTCGACCGCGGCCTGATCGGCGACAAGCTGTCCGAAGGGGAACTCGACCGGCGCCTGGACGTGCTCAAGATGGCGAACCTCGACCACAAACGGTGACGGAAGAACAAGCGTGCGGGTTTTGACCACCAGGTGGTCAAAACCCGCACGCTTGAGCTGGGGGACCGTCGTCGGTCTCGATGTGCGGCCGTCGCTTCGCTCCGGTCGCGTACTCGACCAGCCTGAGGGCGGCTGCTTCCCAGGTTGGTCGAGTAGGCCGTGAACGGAGTGAGCGACCGTATCGAGACTGTGGTGCGGGGTCTCGATGTGCGGCCGTCGCTTCGCTCCGGTCGTGTACTCGACCACCCTGGGGGTGAGGGCGGCTGCGTCCCAGGCTGGTCGAGTAGGCCGTGAACGGAGTGAGCGACCGTATCGAGACCTGCGCGACTAGCGTTCCTTCGACCGGATGCGGATGCCGCTGAGCGGAACGCTCACCGTGCCGCCCGGGTCGGTGAAGAAGTCGTTGCCCTTGTCGTCGACGACGATGAACGCCGGGAAGTTCTCCACCTCGATCTTCCACACGGCTTCCATGCCGAGTTCGGGGTACTCGATCACTTCCTGGCTCTTGATGCAGTCCAGCGCCAGACGTGCGGCCGGACCGCCGATGGAGCCGAGGTAGAAGCCGCCATGCGTGTCGCAGGCATTGGTGACCTGCTTGGAGCGGTTTCCCTTGGCGAGCATCACCATGGAGCCGCCAGCGGCCTGGAACTGCTCGACGTAGCTGTCCATGCGGCCGGCGGTCGTCGGACCGAACGACCCCGAGGCCATGCCCTCGGGCGTCTTGGCCGGTCCGGCGTAGTACACCGGATGGTTCTTCAGGTACTCCGGCATCGGCTCGCCGGCGTCCAGGCGCTCCTTGATCTTGGCGTGGGCGATGTCGCGCGCGACCACCAGCGGACCGGTCAGCGACAGCCGCGTCTTGACCGGATGCTTGCTCAGCTCGGCCAGGATCTCGTCCATCGGCTGGTTCAGGTCGATCTCCACGACCTCGCCGCCGGCGATGTCCTCGGCGACGCCCGCGTCGGGCATGTACTGCGCCGGATCGGTCTCGAGCTGCTCGAGGAAGACGCCGTCGGCGGTGATCTTGCCCAGCGCCTGGCGGTCGGCCGAGCAGGAGACGGCGATCGCGACCGGCAGCGAGGCGCCGTGGCGGGGGAGTCGGACCACGCGCACGTCGTGGCAGAAGTACTTGCCGCCGAACTGCGCGCCGATGCCGAACGACTGGGTGAGCTTGAAGACCTCTTCCTCCAGCTCGGGGTCGCGGAAGGCGTGCCCGGTCATGTCGCCCTCGGTGGGCAGCGAGTCCAGGTAGTGCGCCGAGGCGTACTTGGCGGTCTTGAGCGCGAACTCGGCCGACGTGCCGCCGACGACCACGGCGAGGTGGTAGGGCGGGCAGGCGGCGGTGCCGAGCGACCGGATCTTCTCGTCCAGGTACTCCAGCAGGCGCTTCGGGTTCAGGATGGCCTTGGTCTCCTGGAACAGGAACGACTTGTTGGCGCTGCCGCCGCCCTTGGCCATGAACAGGAACTTGTACTCGGGTCCCTTCGGCCCCTGCTCGGTGGCGTAGATCTCGATCTGCGCCGGCAGGTTGGTGCCGGTGTTGCGCTCCTTGTACATGGTGATCGGCGCGTTCTGCGAGTACCGCAGGTTCAGCTTCGTGTACGCGTCGTACACGCCGCGCGAGATCCACTCGCCGTCCTCGACGCCGGTCAGCACGCCTTCGGACTTCTTACCCATCACGATCGCGGTGCCCGTGTCCTGGCACATCGGCAGGACGCCGCCTGCCGAGATGTTGACGTTCTTGAGCAGGTCGAGCGCCACGAAGCGGTCGTTGCCCGACGCCTCGGGGTCGTCGATGATCTTGCGGAGCTGCGCCAGATGAGCCGGCCGCAGGTAGTGGCTGATGTCGTGCATCGCCTCCGCGGTCAGCTTCTGCAGGGCCTCCGGCGCCACCTTCAGGAACGTCTGGCCGTCGACCTCGACGGTGGAGACGCCTTCGGTGGTGATGAGGCGGTAGGGGGTGTCGTCTTCACCGATCGGCAGCAGGTCGGAGTAGAGGAATTCGGGGGCTGAGGCTGATTCACTCACGACTTGCATGGTAACTCTCCTGCTGAGGGCGCCCGCCCGCCGCCGGGGTACCGGACGGTAGGGGATCGTCGGTTCAACCGGGGCGACGACCTCGGCGGCCTCGGCGGACGCGGGTTCCCATCCCTCCCGCCACGATCATGACGGTGAGGCAGACCGCACTCAGCGCGAGCGGCCCCCACCCGGTGGCGACCGGCGCCGACGCGGGGATCCGCCACCAGAAGTCGACGCCGAAACCGATGGTGACCAGGAGCATCAGGCTCATGTGCCATGCGGCGGTTCGGAAGGTCGGGGAGCGTTCGGGGATCGCGAGCAGTTCGCGGAAGCCGACTACGGCGGCGGCGACGGCACCGAGGACGCCGATCCCGATGAGCCAGCGGGCGCCGCGCGTGAAGACCTCGGGGTCGCCGACTCGGGCGAGGAGGTCGAAGGCGATGCTCAGCACCCATGCGATGATCGGCAGGCGGACCAGGATCGGCAGGGCGCGACGGCTGTAGGCCGATGGAGGGTCGACCGCAGGGTGTCGGTCCTCGTCGCGAAGGGCGGGCATGGCGATCCGTCTCTAAAAGCAGTTAGAATTGTAATTAGAGCAGAGAGTACGCTCACTATTGTCGCATTTGCGTGTTTGTCTTGGAGGTGGTCGTCGTGTTTTCGCGTTTCCGGAGGGTACGACCCGCGGCCGCCGACGTCGCCGCGATCAGTGCGCTCGATGAGCCCACGCGCCGCCGGATCTACGACTACGTGTGTCCCAAGCGCGACGCCGTCAGTCGCGACGATGTCAGCGCCGACCTCGACATCCCCCGTCAGACGGCCGCGTTTCACCTCGAGAAGCTGGCCGACGCGGGGCTGCTCGAGATCGAGTTCGCGCGGCGCAGCGGCCGGTCGGGGCCGGGGGCCGGGCGCCCGTCGAAGCTGTATCGACGGACCGCGCGCGAGCTCGAGGTTCAACTCCCCGAGCGTTCGTACGACATCGCGGGCAGCCTGCTGGCGCAGGCGGTGGAGGAGTCCGACCGGACCGGCGTGTCGCCGCGGGTGTGCCTGGCGCGCAGCGCCGCCGAACTCGGCCGCGACATCGGCGTGGCCCCCGATGCCACCGACGACGAACTGATGGTCGCGCTGGCCGAGTGCGGGTACGAACCGCGGATCGAAGGCGACGGCATCGTGCTGGTGAACTGCCCGTTCCACACTCTCGCGAAGGAGCACACCGGCTTGGTGTGCGGCATGAACCTCGATCTGCTGTCCGGCGTGCTCGACGGCGAGCCGGACCGGGCGCGTCTGCATCCGCAGGAGGGGTACTGCTGCGTCCGGATCGCTCGCGGGGATCGCTGATCCGCGAGGCCGCCGCCGACGGACCTGCTGCCGACCCGCTCAGTGGCGGTGCAGGTGATGGTGGTGGTGCATGGCGATCTCGTCGGCCGGCGCGCGGCGCCGACCGCCGTCGACGGCGAGGAACTTCTGCGACACCCGATGCGCGCGCGTGATGAGTTCCTCGCTGCGTGCGAAGTCCATCGGCCCGACATCCAGCGGACACGGCGGCGGCAGCACGATCAGCTCGGCCGGTCCGTCGTACTCGCGGATGTCGCGGATCAGCCGCTTGTGCACCAGCAGCGTCATCGTGTGCAGCAGCGTGCTGGCGACGCTCGTCGGCGGTTCGGTCAGCGCGCACGGGTAGCCGCACGGCAGGACGTAGATCGTCTCGGCATCCGATCCGATGGCGCGCGAGATGGCGGTGTTGTCGGCGATGCCGCCGTCCACCAGCAGCCGACCGTCCCACTCGACCGGCGGCAGCAGGCCGGGAATCGCGGCGCTGGCCAGGATGGCGTCGGTGGCCGATCCGTGGTCGATGTCGACCTCGTCGCCGGTCAACAGATCGGTGGCGATCACGGTGAGCGGGATCCCGGCGTCCTCCAGCCGGTCGAAGCCCAGATTGCGGTCGGCCAGGGAGCGGAGGCCGTGATCGCCGAACAGCGCCGGTTCCCGACCGATGAGGGCGGTGACCAGCCGGCGGGGGCTCGGCGGGAACAACTGCCAGGTGTGCAGTCCGTGCCAGATGCGCTCGAGGTCGTCGACGACCTCTGCGCTCAGTCCCCGGTCGGCGATGAAGGCGGCGTTCAACGCCCCGACGGATGTCCCCACCAGTAGATCGGGGGCGATGTCGCGCTCGGCGAGCGCGCGGAGCATCCCGACTTGCATGGCGCCCAGATTGGCGCCCCCGGACAGTACGAATGCGACCGTCATCGCGTCACCTCCTGATCCCAAGATAGGACGCGAGGAGACCCTTCGGCGGCCGGCTCGCGGCAGTCGGTCAGGAGCGTGGCGGCAGGCCGACGTCGCCGCGATGATGCTCGAGGTCGTGCAGTGCGTACAGCGCCAGCGTCTCGACGGTGAACGTGGTGCCGTCGCTGCGCAGTCCGTGGCGCGACCACGCCGCGTCGTCTACCAGCCGATACAGTTCGGCGAAACCCGCTGTGGCGGCGGTGATCTGTTCAGCGATGTCGGCGGGGTTCTGCGACTGGTAGTCGGCCTGCTCGGCGGCCCGATCCTGATCCCAGTCGGGGAAGCACACGGGCTGCGTTTCGAGCATCGAGTCCAGGCGCTCGGTCATCACGCTGCTGAGGTCCCGGACGTGGCACGCGTACTCCAGCGGCGACCACGTGTGGTCGTTCGGGCGCTGCGCCACATCGGGTCGGGCCAGGACCTGCGCCCACCCGTCTGCCGATGCCACGATGCGATCGGGGATCTCGTCGCGCCGCACCGATGCCGGATCGAACCCGCACTCGTCGCAGTGCATGCTGATCACCCAGGCCCAGTCCTTGGTCTCGGGTTCGATGGTCATGAGTACAGCGTAATTCGCATCGGTCACGGTGGGCACCCCTGAGCGGTGAATGCATGAATCCGATGCTGTCGGAGGTATTTCCGGCACCGTAATCGACTTCCCCGGGCGAGGGTGCCGGTCTGCGCCGTGGAGACGTAACCTCGACGAGGTGAGCACTCGCGCAGGAATCGTCGTCACCGGAACCGAAGTCCTCGGCGGACGCATCACCGATCGCAACGGACCGTGGGTGTCGGCCAGACTGCTCGAGCTGGGCGTCGACGTCGCCCACCTCACGGTGTGCGGCGACCGACCCGTCGATCTCCTCGCCCAACTGCGCTTCATGGCCGATCAGGGCCTGGACCTGATCGTCACCACCGGTGGCCTCGGGCCGACCGCCGACGATCTCACCGTCGCGGTGGTCGCCGAGTTCACCGCGCGGACGATGCGCACTGATCCGGCGATCCGCGCTCGTATCGAGGCGGTGATCCGAGGCTGGGGCAAGTACGACGACGGGCTGCCTGCGTCGGTGGTCGCGGCGATCGACAAGCAGGCACTGATTCCCGCCGGCGCGGAGGCCATCGCGCCGACCGGCACCGCGCCCGGTGTCGCGGTGCCCGCGACCGACGGACTGCCCGCGGTGCTGGTGCTGCCCGGCCCGCCCCACGAGGTCCACGAGATGTGGCCGACCGCGCTGGCGACGCCCGCGGTGGCCGCCGCGATCGCCGGTCGCGGCGAGTACCGCCAGGAGATGATCCTCGCGTACGGACTGTCGGAGGCCGACCTCGCCGTCACACTGCGCGAGGCGGAGAAGGCAGTCGCGGGCTATGCCGATCTGGAGATCACCACCTGCATGCGGGGCGGCGAGCTGGAGATCGTGACGCGCTATCGGGTGGCGGCCGACCCCGCTTACCGGGCCCTGTCGGAGCTGGTGCTCGCGCGGCACGGCGACCGTGTGTACTCGACCGACGGCTCCACCGTCGACGATCTGATCGCCGCACTGCTCGACGGTCGGACCATCGGCACCGCCGAATCGTGCACCGGCGGACTCGTCGCGGGCCGCCTCACCGACCGTCCCGGTTCGTCGGCGTACGTGCTCGGCGGCGTCGTGTCGTACGCCAACGAGGTGAAGTCCGGGGTGCTCGGCGTGCCGCCCGAACTGATCGAGAAGTTGGGTGCGGTCAGCGAGGAGGTGGCCGCCGCCATGGCCGACGGCACGCGGCGCGTCCTGGGGTCCGACGTCGCCGTCTCGACCACCGGCATCGCCGGCCCCGGCGGCGCGCGCCCCGGAAAACCTGTCGGCACGGTCTGTTTCGGTGTCGCCGTCGCCGGCCGCGAGACCGTGACCGTCACCCGCCGGTTCCCCGGCGACCGCGAGACCGTCCGACGCCTGGCGACGGCGTCGGCGTTGCATCTGGTGCTCGCCGCCCTGCGGACGCCGGAGGCAGACGCCGCCCGCTGACCGGCAGAGCCCTATGGGTTCACGTAGAACGTGCCGGTGGAGGGCACGGTGACGTAGATCCGGGGCCGCGGGTAGTAGCCGCCGGTGACGACGACCTGGCCGGCGCCGGTGCGGACGGTGCGACGGCGCAGCGGATGGTCGTAGACGGTGCCGGCCGCGCCGGTGGTGAGATTGCGCCACTGGAAGCGGAACCCGTAGCCGAGGGGCTGCGGGTAGATCTGTCCGTGGCCGTACGAGACGCGCACCGGCACCAGGGTCGCGCCGCCGTAACCCCACGCGAAGCCGGGAACCTGCAGGGTGATCGACGACGGCAGCTTCGGATACGGCGGCGGTGTCGCGTCGGCTCGGGGTACCGCCGCGGTGACGGCCACGAGCAGGATGACGATCGTGGCGATGATCAGGCGTCGGGTCATGGGTCGACCATAGGGTGCCGGTGGCAGCGGCTGCTGTGGATTGCTCCTACCGCCAGGGGCCTGATCGCGTCGGGCAGGCATCGTTGCGGCGGTGGGAAAACTGCTTCCCGCGCACGCGGGGCAGTGACGTCGCGCGGGACTTCCGGATGATCTAAAAAACACTCTGACCAGTGCCCCCAGTCGGATTCGAACCGACACTCTGCGGATTTTAAGTCCGATGCCTCTGCCAGTTGGGCTATGGGGGCGCACGACAAGCATGACAGGACCGCCGCGGCTCCACGTCGGCCGGGGCGGTCGGTCGTCGAGCCCTTCCCGTCGTCGGGGAAAATGAGTAGACTCAGAAATGATCAAGCTCAGTAAGGGGTGATGTGATGAGCATCGACACGGTGACCTCCGGCCGCCGCGATCGCAACATGCAGGCCAAACGGGATCGCATCTTCGCCGCCGCCGCCGAACTGTTCGCCGAACGCGGCTACGAGGCCGTGACGACGAGGGAGATCTCTGAGCGCGCCGACGTCGCCGCGGGCACTCTGTTCCGCTACGCGTCCTCGAAGGTGGAACTGCTGTTGATGGTGTTCAACGAGCAGTTCCGTGTGTCGCTGGAGGACGGGCGACGCGAGGCGGCGAAGGCGGGCGATGTGATCGACGCGCTGCTGGCCGTCGTCTCGCCGATCCTCCGCAACGCGCGGGTCCGACCCGAGGACGCGGCCGCCTACCAGCGTGAGCTGGTGTTCGGGCCGCAGGCGGAGCAGTACCGCGCCGAGGGGATGGACCTGGTCCGACAGACCGAACGGGCACTCGCCGACATCCTGCGGGCCGAAGCCCTTCGCCAGGGGGCCGCCGTCGCACCGGACGCCGCCGATCTCGCAGCGCGATCGGTGTTCGCCGCCGTGCACCTCGACGTCGCGCGCATCGCCGCGACACCTCCGACCACCGCGCCCGACCGCGGCGCGGACACCGAGCCCGACGACGACCTGCGCCGGCAACTCCGGCAGATCGTCACCGGGTTCCTCGCCGAAAGTGATGAGAGGAACTGACCATGTCCGACATCAAGAAGGTAGTGGTCCTTGGCACGGGAGTGCTGGGGTCGCAGATCGCATTCCAAAGCGCCTACGCCGGATTCCGCGTGACCGCCTACGACGTCGACGACGCCGCGCTCGCGCGAGCCGAAGAACGGTTCGCCGGGCTGGCCAAGACCTACCTGGCGGAGGTTCCCGGCGCCGACGAGGCGGCGACCGCCGCGGCCTTGGCCAACCTGTCGTATTCGGCAGACCTGGCGCAGGCCGTCGACGACGCCGACCTCGTGATCGAAGCCGTGCCGGAGATCCTGGAGCTCAAGCGCACCACGTACCGCAAGCTCGGCGCGGTCGCGCCGCAGAAGACGATCTTCGCCACCAACTCGTCGACGCTGTTGCCCAGCGATATCGTCGACGCGACCGGTCGCCCCGACCGATTCCTCGCCATGCACTTCGCCAACCAGATCTGGCGGGCGAACACCGCCGAGATCATGGGCACGACGCTCACCTCGCCGGCCGTCTTCGACACCGTGGTCCAGTACGCGCAGCAGATGGGCATGGTGCCGATCCCGATCCACAAGGAGAAGGCGGGCTACGTCCTGAACTCGCTGCTGGTGCCGTTCCTGGGCGCGGCACTGGAACTCGCAGCGGGCGAGTACGCCGCACCCGAGGACGTCGACAAGACCTGGCGCATCGCCACCGGCTCGCCGCTGGGACCGTTCCAGTTCTACGACATCATCGGAATGAACACGCCCTACAACATCATGGCGGGCGGCGACGCGGACGCGCAGAAGCTCGCCGCCTGGCTCAAGAAGAACTACATCGACCAGGGCAAACTCGGCATCGCCTCCGGCGAAGGCTTCTACAAGTACAGCTGACCCGGGCCGGCGAACACTCGCCGGCGCCCCGGGTGCCGCGGGGGTTCGCCGCACCCGGGCGGGCGGGAACATCGTCGCCGCCGATCGCGTTGCACCCGGAGAATCCCCATCGGCGTTTGGAGGCGCACTCATGCAGGTCGAGATCTGGACCGACGTCAACTGCCCGTTCTGCTATCTCGGAAAGAAGCGGTTCAACGACGCGCTGGCCGACTTCGCGCACGCAGATCAGGTGCAGGTGGTGCACCGGTCCTTCGAACTCGACCCCGATTTCCCGGCGGGGGAGTCCGGTGACGTGGTGGACAAGCTGACCAAGAAGTACGGTCGCACCGTCGAGCAGGTGGTCGACGGCGAGCGTCAGCTCGGCGCGGCAGCCAATGCGGTCGGTCTGGACTACATCACCAGCGGCCGCGACTACGGCAACTCGTTCGACATGCACCGACTCCTGCACTGGGCCAAGGATCTCGGGCGCCAGGAGGAGATGCTCGACGCCCTCTACCTGGCGAACTTCGCCGAGACCGAACCCTTCTTCGGCGACACCGAACGCCTGGTGAAGGTCGCCGTCGGCGCAGGTTTCGACGAGACCGGCGTGCGCGAGGTCCTCGACGACCCGCAGCGGTACGCCGCCGACGTCCGGGCCGACGAGAAGCAGGCGCAGGAGTTCGGGGTCAACGGCGTCCCGTTCTACGTCTTCGACCGCAAGTACGCCGTCTCGGGTGCGCAGCCGCCGGAGTTGTTCGCGCAGGCGTTGACTCAGGCCTGGGACGATCGCCCGCAGCCGACGATGCTCGCCGACGGCGACGCTTGCGGCCCCGACGGCTGCGAGGTGCCGCCGCGCTGAGGACGACTCGGCGGCCGACGTCGGCGGGACGCGGGTAGAACGTCACGCGGGTAGAACGCGGAGTGCCGTCGTCGGCGGAGCGGATGCGTTCACGGTCGGGGGATCTCGATACCGACGTTGCTCGCTGCGCTCGCAGCGTCGTACTCGATCAGCCTGGGGTCGGTGCGTGGGTCAGTGAGCCTGGGTGGTGCGTGGGTCAGTGGGCTTGGGTGGTGCCTGGGGTGGTGCGTGGGTCAGTGGGCCTGGGTGGTGCCTGGGGCGGTATGTGGGTCGATCAGCCTGGGGTGGTGCGTGGGTCGATCAGCCTGAGGGCGGTGCCTGGGGCGATCAGCCTGAGGGATCGGCTCACGGCGCCACGTCGGTGTAGTCGGCGAAGCCGTACTGATCGTGCGGGCCGATGACGGCGAACTCGAACAGGCCCTGGCCGGCGTCGGTGCGGCCGTTCTCGGTGAGCTCGAAATCGGCGAGGTGATCGACCGGGCAGAACAGCCTCATCGTGGCGTCGAGCTCGGACACCTTGTGCCGCAACGACTCCACCTTCTCCGCGCCCTGCCACATGCCGTGGCGCCAATCCTGTTCCAGGCCGTAGCCGGTGCCGAAGCCGATGTAGTTGGCGAGTGACGGCCGGCATTCCACGACGACCTCGTCGCCGTTCGGCTTGACGAAACGCAGCGTCGCCGACGCCGGTTCGCGGCCGCCCGAGACGAACCGCACGTCGTGCTCGACCCGCCCCAGCCATTCGGGCTCGCGCGCCGGATCGTTCCAGACCCGCCGGGCGTCGCCCATGATCCGCTCGCCCGTGCGCAGCTCCTGGACGATGACGACCACCGCATAGTCGGCGAATCGCATCACCGAGTAGATCCAGAAGAACGACGTCGCCTCGGTCTCGGCCGCACGCCGACCGGGCGGCTCCGCCTCGCCGACCGGCCGCACACCCCACGAGCGATCGCGGTTACCGCGCCACGTGTCGGGTTCGACGTCGAAGTGCGCGCCGTCGACGGTCAACGATCCGGACCAGCGGCCGGTCTGCACGAAGCGCATGGTGTCGAACGTGACCCGCTCCACCTGCCGCTGGAAGTGGCGCGGTTCCAGCACGGCGGGGCCGTCGGCGTCGAAGACGAGGTCGAACGCGAGGTCGCCGTGACCAGGCGAGAGTTTCACGTGCAACGTCTGCAGGCCGTCGATCACCTCGACCAGGAAGGGGCCCACGCGCAGGTCGCTGCGATCGGCGTCGAGCGCGCGCGAGCCGCGGACCACGATGTGCTCGTCCCGGTGACGCACGACGGCGAAGCAGTCGGTGACACCGAGATTGGGGTAGACGCCGAGTCCGACGATCAGCCACGGATCGTCCGGACTGCCGTGATGGCAGTTGAAGTAGTAGCGGTCGTAGAAGTTCCGGTCCGAGGTGCCGACGTGCCGAATGACCTCGGCGACCTGGTGGATCGGGTAGTCGTCCATCTTCGAGAGCATCACTTCACCTGTCCCCAGTACGTACCGTCGAGCATCGCCTCCAGCGTCGCGCGATGCAGGATCATCTCGTCGGGATCGGCGGGCTGCGCCGCCTGCCCGAAGTGGATCGCCCGGCACTGGATCCGGAACATGATCACCGCGTGGATGAGCGCGGCGTATGCGGTGTAGAAGTCGAGGTCGGCGGGCTGGTACCCGGTCTGCCGCCGGTACTCGGCGACGACATCCTCGCGGCGCAGGAAGCCGGGCAGCCCTTCCATCCCGGCCAGCTCGGCGAGGTCCTGGAAGAACCGGTGCAGAAAGATCATCCACGCCACATCCAACTCGCGCGGGCCGGCCGCCGCCATCTCCCAGTCGAGCACCGCCACCGGAGCGAAGTCGCGGTAGATGATGTTGCCGATGCGGGCGTCGCCCCAGGTCAAGACCGTCTCCGAAGCGTCGGGCAGATTCGCGTCGACCCAGTCGAAGGCTCGCTCGATCAACGGTGATCCCGCGCGATCGGCGCACGCCCACCGGTAGAACTCGCGCAGGCGACGTACATGCGCGGCCAGCGCGGTCTCGCCCTCGGCCGGCGCGGCGACGCCGCTCCCGGGCACCGGAACGGCATGGATCCGGGCCAGGACCCGGACCGATTCGCGCATCATCGAGTCGCGTTGGGCGTCGGTCGCCTCGCTGACCCAGGAGCCGAAGTTGTAGGGCATCACATCCGGGGGGACGCGGCCGTCCACGCGATCCATCACGAAGAACGGGGCGCCGAGGGCGTCGGATCCGGTCTCCGACCACCACAGCGTCGGCAGCGGGACGTCGGTGTGGGCGCGGACGTGCTCGATCAATCGGTACTGACCGTCGAGATCGTAGTGGGGGAACACCGGATCGCTGTCGGGCTGGGGTGCCACCCGCACGACCAGGGCGTGGTCGCGGCCGTCCCACGCCGCTGACGCCAGCAGGGTCTCGCTCGACATCCCGTTCGATTCGGGGACGGTCACCTCGGTGACCTTCGCGTTCGGGCCCTGCTGATGCTTCAGCCAGGCGTCGAGTCGCAGACGCAACTGCTCGGGGTCGCGCCGCGAGTCGCTCGGCCGGGCCAGCTGAGCTCCGTCTTCGTCATCGATTGCCGCCATGAGTGAAGTGAAACACGTTCGGTCGCATTCCCTGATCGGATCTCAGTGGATCGGCACGGCTTTTCGCCACTCGGATAGCGCTGATAACTTAACGGTGATAAGTGATCGCCGATCTGGGAGAACCCGCATGCTCACCCGTTTGACGCACCTCGTCGCCGCCGCACCCCGGCTCGTTCTCGGGCTCGCCGTCGTCCTGCTCGCGCTGTGCGGCCTGTACGGACTCGGTGCCGCCGACAAGATGCTCGCCGGCGGGTTCGAGGACCCGAACGCCGAGTCCTCCCACGCCCGCGCGATCCTCGACCAGAACTTCGACCGCGGCGGCGCCTCCCTCGTGGTCAAGATCGACGGTCCGCGCGGCACCGACATGTCCACCAGCCCCGCGGCCGAGGCGGTCGGCAGGCGGATCGTCGCCGACCTCGAAGCCACCGGCTTCGTGCAGCGGCCGATCCTCGACATCTGGGCGAACCCCGGCCTCGCCGGCGAACTCCTCAGCCGCGACAAGGGCTCCACCCAGATCCTCGCCGGGCTGTCCGGCGGCGACGAGGACGCCCCGTGTCACGCCGCCGCCCTCGCCGAGCAGTTGTCCGGCCGCGTCGACGGATTCGACGTCAAGGTCGGCGGTCAGGCGCTGATGTTCAGCCAGATCAACACGCAGACGTCGAAGGACCTCGCGGTGGCCGAGGCCATCGCCATCCCGATCAGCTTCCTGCTGCTGATCGTCGTCTTCGGCGGGCTGGTCGCGGCGTCGCTGCCGATCGCGATCGGGCTCGCGGCCATCGCGGGCACGCTGGCCATGCTCCGGTTGATCGCCGGCTTGACCGACGTCTCGATCTTCGCCCTCAACCTCACCACCGCGATGGGGTTGGCGCTGGCCATCGACTACACCCTGCTGATCGTGACGCGCTACCGGGAAGAGGTGGATCGCGGCCTCGATCGACGGGCGGCGGTCCTGCGCACCATGGACACCGCCGGCCGCACCGTCTTCTTCTCCGGCATCACCGTGGGCCTGTCGCTGGCCGCCCTGGCGATCTTCCCCATGTACTTCCTGCGCTCGTTCGCCTACGCGGGCGTCGGCGTGGTCGTCGTCGCGGTGGCCGCCGCCCTGATCATCACGCCCGCCCTGCTCATCGTCCTCGGCGACCGAGTCGACGCCCTCGACGTCCGTGCGTGGATCCGGCGTCGCCGCGGGCGGGGCGAGCCCGAGGCGAAACCGATCGAGGCCACCGGCTGGTACCGCGTCTCGATGGCCGTCCTGCGGCGCGCCGCACCGGTCGCGATCATCGTCCCCGCCGTCCTGCTGCTGCTCGGCGCCCCGTTCCTCGGCATCAAGTTCGGCTTCCCCGACGACCGCGTGCTCCCGGCGACCGCGACCGCGAACTCGGTGCAGCAGGAGGTCCGCGATCAGTTCGCGCAGGACTCCGGCGGCTCGGCCACCGCGGTCCTGGCCGGACCCGTATCCGACGCGGAGCTGGGCCGATACTCGGCCGCGCTGTCGAAGGTCGACGGCGTCGGCGCGGTCACCTCGGCGGCCGGAGTCTTCGCCGACGGTCTGGCGGTGGCTCCCGGCGATCCCGCCGCCCGGTCGGGTGACCTGGCGGTGCTGACCGTCTCGAGCACCGTCGAACCGCTCGGCGACGCCGGGCGAGGGCAGGTCGAAGCCTTGCGCGCGGTGCCCGCCCCGGCCGGAACCACCGTGAGCTTCACCGGACTGGCAGCACTGAACCACGACGTCGTCGACTCGCTGTACTCCTACCTTCCGTGGGTGCTCGGGGTGATCGCGATCCTGACCTACGCGCTGCTGTTCCTGTTCACCGGCAGCGTCGTCCTCCCCTTGAAGGCACTGGTCATGAACGTGCTGTCGTTGTCGGCGACGTTCGGCGCGATGGTCTGGATCTTCCAGGACGGCCACCTCGGCGGGCTCGGCACCACCTCGACCGGGTACCTCGTCGCGACGATGCCCGTGCTGATGTTCTGCATCGCCTTCGGGCTCTCGATGGACTACGAGGTCTTCCTGCTGGGCCGGATCCGGGAGGAATGGCTCCGATCCGACCGGACCCGGGCCGCGAACGACCATGCGGTCGCCGTCGGACTGGCCCGCACCGGCCGCGTGGTGACCGCCGCCGCACTGCTGATGAGCATCGTCTTCGCCGGGATCGCCGCCTCCGAGGTGTCGTTCATGCGGATGTTCGGCGTCGGACTGGCGATCGCGGTGCTCATGGACGCCACCTTCATCCGCATGCTTCTGGTCCCGGCGTTCATGCGGCTGATGGGAGTGGGAAACTGGTGGGCACCGGCGCCGCTGCGCCGACTGCACGAGCGGATCGGATTCAAGGAGGAGTGATCAGCGGTCATGAACCACCAGACCTCGCCGCGGCCGCGCTCGCCGCGCGGCTCAGGTGACCGGCTCGCCGACGAGATCATCGACGCGACCACCGACCTGCTGATCGAGGCGGGGACCGAGGAGAAGGTGTCGATCCGGGCGGTCGCGAGCCGGGTGGGGGTCACGTCGCCGTCGATCTACCTGCACTTCGAAGACAAGGAGGCATTGCTCGACGCCGTGTGCGCACGGTTCTTCGAGCAGTTCGATGAGGTCATGACCCGTGCCGCCGACGGCATCGACGACGTGCGCGACCGGGCGCTCGCCCAAGGCATGGCCTACGTCCGCTTCGCGATCGACAGCGCGGTCATGTATCGGATCACCTTCGCCCGCGTGACGCCGCCGGGCGAGCCGACGCTCACCGACCAGGTCCTGCTGTCGTCGGCGTTCGTCCACTTCACCGACACCGTCGAGGCACTGATGGACGCCGGGCTGGTGCCGCGCGGCGACACCGTGCAGACCGTGCTTCAACTGTGGGCGGCCGCGCACGGGGTGGCGTCGTTGATGATCGCCAAGCCCGGACTGCCGTGGGGCGACGGATTCGCTCTGGCCGAATCGACCCTGCGCGCCGTGTGCGACGGCCTCGGACTCCAGTGAGCCACTTTGTCGAGAATGGGTAAACTCGGAACCGAATGAGCACGATGATCGTTGAACAGGTGAATCAGCCAGTCAACTGATGCATACATCTTTCCAAAGGAGCACCAGTGCGAGAGAGCAGTAACCCGATCATGCGTGGCGTGGTCCGTGACAACAAGAAGGAAGCCGGCGGATACGCCTCCTTCGGTCAGGGACTCGCCGGCGCAGGCCAGGCGTCGATGGCGGCCGGCCAGCAGCAGTACACCGACCAGTACACCCAGGGGTACGCGCCGCAGGCCGACACCCGGCCCCTGACCATCGACGACGTCGTCACCAAGACCGCGATGACCCTCGGCGTCCTCGTCGTGGTGGCCGCTGCCGCGTACTACGCGGTCGCGCAGCAGGCCTCGCTGGCGACGCCGCTGCTCGCGGTCGGTGCGATCGGCGGACTGATCCTGGTCCTGATCGCGAGCTTCGGCCGCAAGCAGGACAACCCCGCGATCGTCTTGACCTACGCCGCCTTCGAGGGCCTCTTCGTCGGTTCGATCTCGTACGTCTTCGGCAACTGGGTCGTCTCCGGCACCTCGGCCGGTGCACTGATCGGGCAGGCCGTGC
Organism: Gordonia aichiensis; assembly: GCF_039946255.1. Lineage (GTDB taxonomy): Bacteria > Actinomycetota > Actinomycetes > Mycobacteriales > Mycobacteriaceae > Gordonia > Gordonia aichiensis_A. The sequence goes on from NZ_JBCDWL010000010.1 coordinate 73,880, forward strand.
TCGGCACGCTCGGCGTGTTCTTCGGCATGCTCGTGGTCTACAAGGTCGGCGCCATCCGCGTCACCCCGCGCTTCACGCGCATGCTGATGGCCGGCATGGTCGGCGTCCTGGTCCTGATGCTGGGCAACCTGGTTCTGGGACTGTTCGGCGTCGACATGGGCATTCGCAGCGGCGGCCCCATCGCCATCATCTTCTCGCTGGTGTGCATCGCGCTGGCCGCGTTCTCGTTCCTGCTCGACTTCGACCAGGCCGACGAGCTCATCCGCGCCGGCGCCCCGTCGAAGGCCGCCTGGGGCATCGCCCTCGGTCTCACGGTCACCCTGGTCTGGCTGTACGTCGAGATCCTGCGACTGCTCAGCTACCTCAACAGCGACTAGACGCCGAGTCCTCGGCTTCTGCTCCCACGACGCCCGGTCCGCACCGCCACACGGCGGTTGCGCGACCGGGCGTCGTGCGTTCCCGGGACCGCCGGGATCCTCCGCGAGCGGCCCGGCGCACCGGAGACTGTGCGAGCATTGAACGACGACTGGGGAGGTCGGCGATGACGCAACCGCGACCGAACGACCGGCGCAGACGCCGGCGGCTGCAGACGATCACGACGCTGGCCGCGACAGCGTGCGCGGCCGCCGCAACCGTTCTCACCGGACCCGGCGTCGCGGCGGCGGCGACGGTCCGGCCGTTCCATATCCAACCGGCCTCGTTCGGCAATCCCAACGGCAGCTTCGACGTGCCGCCCATCCACTGCGGTACCGCGAGTTCCCTGCGCGGCGGGGTCACCGTCACCGGAACGCTCGCCGACGGCTGGGGATGCCTGCCCGGCGCCCACGTGTCGTGGCTCAACCTCGCCACCGGGGCCACCGGCGCGGCGCGGATGTCGGGCGGACTCGGCGGCCGCCCCGCGCAGGCGCGGCTGCGGACCGGGCCGGGGCAGGTGGTGGTCATGGTGACCGCAAGTGGCGTCATCACACCGGGATTCGCGACCGTCGCCGTGCGGTGATCTGACCTTCACTGATCTGAGCGCGCCGCCCCGAATCCATCCGAAAGGGCGGCACGGCACCGAAATTCAGTTGCGCGACCCGGCGATCGTGCGATTTGCTGGACCGGTTCTGCCAGATCGGCACGACCTGACCGTTAGGCACAGATGACCACCGACACCATCGCCCCGACACCCGGCGGGCGGATGGCCCGGAGCAGTGTCGCCCTCATCGCGACGCTGATCGTCGCCACCTTCGTCGTCATTCTCAACGAGACCGTGATGACCGTGGCGATCCCCGTACTGCAAGACGACCTCGGCGTCGCCCCCAGCGCAGGACAATGGCTCACCACCATCTTCATGCTCACGATGGCGGTCGTGATCCCGTTGACGGGCTTCCTGATCCAGCGATTCGGGACCCGGACGATGTTCCTGGCGGCGATGACCCTGTTCGCGATCGGCACCGTGGTGGCGATCCTCGCGCCGGGATTCGCCGTGCTGCTGGTGGCCCGCGTGATTCAGGCCCTCGGCACCGCCATCATGCTGCCGCTGCTGATGACGACCGTGATGACCTTGGTCCCCGAGGATCGACGCGGCGTGATGATGGGCAACATCTCCGTCGTCATCGCGGTGGCGCCGGCACTGGGACCGACGGTTTCGGGCTTCATCCTCGACCACTGGCACTGGCGGTGGGTCTTCGGTTTCGTGCTCCCGATCGCCGCCGTCGCCCTGGTGATCGGCGCGATGACGGTCCGGCCGGTCGGCGACCGGACGTCCGAGCCGATCGACTACGCCTCGATCCCGCTGGCGGTCTTCGGCTTCGGCGGTTTCGTCTACGGCCTCGTGGGCGTCGGTCAGGCCGCCGACGGGACCGCCGCGATGCCCGTCTGGATTCCGTTCGTCGTCGGCGCGGCCGGCCTCGCCGGCTTCGTCGGACGGCAGTTGCAACTGCAGCGCACCGACCGCGCACTGCTCGACCTGCGCGTCTTCGCCTCCGGGGCGTTCACGCTGTCGATCGTGCTCGTGGTGGCCGCGATGGCCACCATGATGGGGACGTTCATCGTGGTCCCGTACTTCGCGCAGAAGGTCCTCGAACTGAGCCCGTTCACGACGGGTCTGCTCACCCTGCCTGGCGGTCTGCTGATGGGACTGTCGGCGCCGCTGATCGGGCGCATCTACGATCTGCGCGGACCTCGTCTGCTGGTGATCCCCGGCACCGTCGCCATCGCCGCGGGCGTGTGGCTGCTGACGACGGTGACCCCGACGACGTCGGCCTGGTTGCTGTTGGCATCCAACGCGATCCTGTGCCTCGGCCTGGCGGCCACGTTCACGCCGCTGATGACGTTGAGTCTGGGTTCGCTCGAACCGCGCCTGTACTCGCACGGGTCCGCGGTGCTCGGCACCGTCCAGCAGGTGGCCGGGGCGGCCGGCACCGCACTGTTCATCACGGTGATGACCGTGGTGGCCGCCGCCGAGACCGACTCCGGGACGGCGGCGCCCGAGGCGATCACGAGCGGGGTCCGCATGGTGTTCTACATCGCCGGCTGCCTGAGCCTGGTGCTGATCGCGCTGTCGTTTCTGGTCCGCGCCCCTCGGACTGACGGAAAGACGAAATCGCACCCCTTTCGTTCTGCGCACTCGGTCGCGACCAGGTGCGAAGAACGGAAGGGGTGCGAAGTCGGATCAGCGGAAGGTCAGAGGCGCTCGAGGATCATCGCCATGCCCTGGCCGCCGCCCACGCACATGCTCTCGATGCCGAACTGGCCGTCGTAGGTGTTCAGGTTGTTGAGCAGGGTGGTGGTGATGCGGGCACCGGTCATGCCGAACGGGTGACCCAGGGCGATCGCGCCGCCGGAGACGTTCAGCTTGTCGTGATCGATGTTCAGCTCTGCGGCCGAGCCGAGCACCTGCACGGCGAAGGCCTCGTTGATCTCGAACAGATCGATGTCGGAGATCGACATGCCCGCCACGCGCAGGACCTTGCGGATCGCCTCGATCGGGCCCAGACCCATGATCTCCGGGCTCAGGCCGGTGGCCGCGGTCGCGACGATGCGCGCCAGCGGCTTGAGGCCCAGCGCCTTGGCCTTGGTGTCGCTCATGACGACCAGCGCCGCGGCACCGTCGTTGAGCGGGCAGGCGTTACCGGCGGTGATGGTGCCGTCGGGACGGAAGACCGGCTTCAGCTGGCTGATCTTCTCGTAGGTGGTGCCCGCGCGGGGGCCGTCGTCGGTGGTGACCTGGGTGCCGTCGGCCAGCGTGATCGGGGTGATCTCGCGGGCGAAGAAGCCCTCGTTGATCGCCTTCTCCGCGCGGTTCTGGCTCAGGACGCCCCAGCGGTCCTGGTCCTCACGCGAGATGCCGGTCATGGTCGCGACGTTCTCGGCGGTCTGGCCCATCGGGATGTAGACGTCGGGGATCAGGCCGTCTTCGCGGGGGTCGTGCCACTGGCCGGCGCCGCCCTCCGCGGTCTTCGCGGTCCGTGCCTGGGCGTCGTCGAACAGCGGGTTCTTGGAGTTCGGCTGGCCGTCGGCGCCGCCGGAGACACCGAAGCTCGAGACGCTCTCGACGCCGCCGGAGATGAAGACGTCGCCCTCGCCGGCCTTGATGGCGTGCATCGCCATGCGAGTGGTCTGCAGCGACGACGAGCAGTAGCGGTTGACGGTGACACCCGGAACATGGTCGAGACCGAGTTCGACGGCGACGACGCGGGCGATGTTGTAGGCGCCCTGCCCGCCGGGCTGGCCGATGCCGAGGTGGATGTCCTCGATGTCGGCGGCATTGAGCTCGGGGACCTTGGCCAGGGCCGCGGCGACCATCTGGCGGGCCAACTCGTCCGGACGGACGTCCTTGAGTGAGCCCTTCCCGGCGCGGCCGATGGGGGAGCGTGCGGTGGAGACGATAACAGCTTCAGACATGTGCGCCACGTTACGCTAGGCCCCCGACATCGCCTGGGGGGACGGCCCGATTACCGCCCGACCGGGCGGCAAAACCTCGCAGGTGGGAACATGGGAGCCATGCGCATCGCCAATCACGTCGTAGACCTGGTCGGAAACACCCCGCTCGTCAAGCTCAACAAGGTCGTGAAGGCAGGCTCCGGCCTGGTGGCGGCCAAGGTCGAGTACATGAACCCCGGCGGCAGTTCCAAAGACCGCATCGCCACCCGGATGATCGACGCCGCCGAAGCCTCCGGAGAGCTGAAGCCCGGCGGCACCATCGTCGAACCGACCTCGGGCAACACCGGCGTCGGACTGGCGCTGGTGGCGCAGCAGCGCGGCTACAAGTGCGTCTTCGTGTGCCCCGACAAGGTGGCCGAGGACAAGCGGAACGTGTTGCGCGCATACGGCGCCGAAGTCGTGGTGTGCCCGACCGCGGTGCCGCCGGAGCATCCCGACAGCTACTACAACGTCTCCGACCGACTCGCCCGCGACCTGCCCGGCGGCTGGAAGCCCAACCAATACGAGAACCAGAACGGTCCGCTCAGCCACTACGAGACGACCGGCCCGGAGATCTGGCGCGACACCGACGGCAAGGTGACCCACTTCGTCGCAGGCGTCGGCACCGGCGGTACCATCACCGGCACCGGTCGCTACCTCAAGGAGGTCTCCGACGGTCGCGTCAAGGTGGTCGGCGTCGACCCCGAAGGCTCGGTGTACTCGGGTGGATCCGGCCGCCCCTACCTGGTGGAGGGCGTCGGTGAGGACTTCTGGCCGGGCGCCTACGATCCGACCGTCCCCGACGAGATCATCGCCGTCTCCGACGCCGACTCGTTCGAGATGACCCGCCGACTGGCCCGCGAAGAGGGCCTCCTGGTCGGCGGCTCGTGCGGCATGGCCGTCGTCGCCGCGCTGCGGGTGGCCGAACGCGAGGGGCCCGACGCCGTCGTCGTCGTGCTGCTGCCGGACGGCGGTCGCGGCTACATGTCGAAGATCTTCAACGACGACTGGATGAGCAGCTACGGCTTCCTGCGCACCCCGCTCGACGGCGTCCAGCGCACCGAGTCGGTGGTCGGCGACGTCCTGCGCGGCAAGGGCGGCGCGCTGCCCGATCTGGTGCACACCCATCCGCAGGAGACCTTGCGCGACGCGATCGAGATCCTGCGAGAGTTCGGTGTCTCGCAGATGCCGGTGGTCGGCGCCGAGCCGCCCATCACCGCAGGCGAAGTGGCCGGCGCCGTCTCCGAGCGGGACCTGCTCAGCGCGGTCTTCGAGGGTCGGGCCAACTTGGCCGACCCGGTGTCGGCCCACATGAGCGAGGCGCTGCCGCTGATCGGCGCCGGCGAGCCGGTGTCGTCGGCGATGGAAGCTTTGAGCACCTCCGATGCGTTGATGGTGGTCGAGGACGGCAAGCCGATCGGTGTCATCACCCGGCACGATCTGCTCGCGTTCGCGAGCACCCATCCCATCGCCGTCCGTCAGCAGGAGGAGAAGTAGTGTCTGAACAGGGATTTTCGACCAAGGCGATTCATGCGGGCTGGGATCCCGACGGTCGGACCGGTGCGGTCAACGTGCCGATCTACGCGAGTTCGACCTTCGCGCAGGACGGGGTCGGCAACATGCGCGACGGCTTCGAATACGCGCGCACCGGCAATCCCACCCGCCGGGTGTTGGAGGCGAACATCGCCGCCATCGAAGCCGGACAGTTCGGCCGCGGGTTCTCCTCGGGCATGGCCGCCACCGACGCGCTCCTGCGCGCCACCCTGCGTCCCGGTGATCACCTGGTGATCCCGAACGACGCCTACGGTGGCACCTTCCGACTGATCGACAAGGTGTTCTCCGAGTGGGGCATCACCTACTCGGTCGCGCCGGTCGTCGACGTCGACGCCATCGCCGCGGCGATCACCCCGCAGACCAAGCTGGTGTGGGTCGAGACCCCGACCAACCCGCTGCTCAACGTCGGCGACATCGCCGCCACCGCGGAGGTCGCGCACAAGGCCGGCGCCAAGCTCGTCGTCGACAACACCTTCGCCAGCCCCTACCTGCAGCAGCCGCTGACCCTGGGCGCCGACGTCGTCGTGCACTCGACCACCAAGTACCTCGGCGGACACTCCGACGTCGTCGGCGGAGCCATCGTCACCAACGACGAGAAGCTCGACGCCGACATCGCCTTCCTCCAGAACGGTGCGGGCGCCGTTCCCGGGCCCTTCGACGCCTACCTGACCATGCGCGGCATCAAGACCCTCGCGGTTCGCATGGAGCGTCACTGCGACAACGCCGAGGCGCTCGTCGAATTCTTCGCGTCGCATCCGAAGATCGAGAAGGTGCTGTACCCCGGTCTGGCCGATCATCCCGGTCACGACGTCGCGGCCAAGCAGATGCGCCGCTTCGGCGGCATGATCTCGGTGCAGTTGGCGGGCGGCCGCGAGGCTGCGCTCGACTTCTGCTCGCGCACCAAGATCTTCACCCTCGCCGAATCGCTCGGCGGCATCGAGTCGCTGATCGAGCACCCGGGCGCGATGACCCATGCCTCCACGGCGGGCTCGCTGCTCGAGGTCCCGGACAATCTGGTGCGGCTGTCGGTGGGCATCGAGGACGCCGCTGACCTCGTGGAGGATGTGCGCCAGGCCCTCGCCTGATCTCCCGTGAAGCTGGTGCGCTCGTGTGGCTTGCATAGCCGCACGAGCGCACCAGCTCTTTCATCGGCGGCCAGGTGCTTCGTAGCCGGCACCGCGGTCGGTCGTTGATTCCCCACACGAGCTAGGACGCACCGATGCCCTGCACGGTTCCATTTCAGTGCATGCCGGGCGTGTCGGGCTCAGAGCGACGCGAAGTGTTTGATCGTGTCGGCTTCGACTGTGCCGAAGGCCGTGTCGGCGATGGGGCCGGACAGGAATGACGGCAGCCCGACGCCGCCGAGTTCCATCGCGAACTTCCAGACGAGGCGTGATCCGTGCTCGGCGGGGGACACCTCGGTGTACTCGCCGAACTTCTTCAGGCCGGGAATGCTCGCCCGGACACCGTGGAACGCGTGCTTGAACGTGCGGGTCTCTGCGTTCTCGTCCCAGACGAAGAACAGTTCGTCCATCTTGACGAAGCCCGGTGCCAGAGCCACCGACCGGGTGGTCCCGATTCCGTACGGCTCCGCCGAGGTGTAGCGGACCGAGTTGAGGGCGCGGCACCAGTCGAGGGTGTTCTGGCGGGTGAACTCCGCCCATGCCCGCTCCGGGGCCACCGGGATGTTGACGTCGATGACGTAGGTCATCGGTGCGGCGCCGAAGTAGGACTCGTCGAACGGTTCGAGGTCGTAAGCCATGGGTACGCAGTGTAGTCCGGCGCAACCCGCCCGTGCGCGATGTCCGGTCTCCCGTGACCTGCGAAAACTCCTGTCCTTGAAGAATTTTCGCAAGAAGTGGAACCGATCGGCGGTTTGGTGCGTCTAATTCAGTAGGCAGGTGATCACGAGACTTGCCTGCGGATGGGGGGATTCTGTGACGGAGACCGTCTCTATGGGGGGTGACGGTCTCCGTCATGGAATGGCGCAGGACGCTCCAGCGCAGATCCCATCGCCCGCATTCCGGAGGTCGCAGTGACCGATCTCGTCTACGTCCGCGACGAATGGCTCAAGCGAGCCGAGGTCGCGCAAGAGTGTGCGGAGGAGTTGGACCTTCTTGCAGAGGAGTTAGGTTCGGTAGTTCGCGCCAACTACTTCGGCCGCGGATGTGAGGAGGGCGGAGCGCTGTATGTTCTGCTGAGGGACACGGTCGGTAGGGGAGTTCAATCGCTCGGTGGGGCATCCGTTACGGCGGACGGGCTCGCGCGCGTTGCGTTTGAGGCGGTGAATGCACTTGAGGTGGCAGATGCGACTGCGACCTTTGGGAATTAGGGAGATAGGGCGATGCCTGAAGCCGTTTCTCATCTTGGCACTGATTCTGTCGGGGGTAGTTGCCTGTGCTGCGAAGGTTCAGCCGGAAGTCGGAGGACCGGTCACAAGAAGCGGAGTTCGGCAGGTGGACGATGCTGGCAAAAAGTTGCCCTTCGAGACTGATCATCAGCGCCGGTGGAATCGGGCGAACGATGGCACTCCTTACGAGCCGTGTACCGCGCTGACGGACGGTGAACTGTATGACAACGGAGTCGATGCACGGAGCACCCGAGACGCCGCGGGGACTGATGGTCAGACTCTTCGTGGCTGTCGGTGGAAGTTCATGGTGAGGAACAACGACCGGGGTTGGTCCGTTTCCCAGTTCGTCGCGAACTCACCTAGTCTCGCCGCCGATAAGCAAAGGTACTCGTTGGCGGACGACATCTGGCTGCAGGATGCAGTGCTCGATGGACGTACCGTTGGTATCCATCGCACCGCGACTCTCTCCGATTGTGATACGTACGTCCAGTCGGGGGCCGCTGGTGTCCACACGTTGGTCATGTACATTGGCCCGACTCCGCCACCACCGTCCGAGATCTGTGATCGGGCCATTGCGTTCACTCGCGCCACGATCTCGAAAATGCCTCTTTGAGAACAGAATTGGGCGCATAGTCGCAGGTCGCGGCGCTCACACACTCTGGTGTGCGGACATTCTGGTGTGCAGCCGACAGATTGGGTGTTGTGCTGCCGACCGACCGCGGATCCCTGGAGTGGGACACCTATGCGTTTGCCTTCGGGCATCGGTTGGTGACGATCCGGAAGGCGCGGGGTCTGTCGCAGGAGCAGCTTGCCGAGCGCAGCGGAATGCACCGGAACGCGGTGTCGAATCTGGAGCGGGCCACGAGCAACGGGTCCTCGGGAGTCGCCGACCCGCTGATGTCGACCGTGTACCGACTGGCGCGGGCGCTGGACGTCGCGCCGGTGCTTCTGCTGCCCGGCGCCGACGGCCGTCTGCCCGACCGTGCGGCGGAGCAGGAGAGCAACGAGGCGTTGTCGGAGATCGAGTCCCAACTGCTCGCGATGCTCACCCGCGAGAACGATACGCAGCACGCCGCCGACGGTTCTGAAAGACTCGACAGTCCTGCCAGATTCGACGCTCACGCGGAATCGCCGGGAGGCGAGCTTCCCTGATCACCGCGGTGGCCTCACGGCCGTCACCGGTGCTCGCACGGTGCGTGGCGATCCTGCGAGTCCCCGCACGAGCACCGACCGCACGCGACGCCCCTGCTCAGCGCATGCAAAAGGGCCGGTCCGCCAAGCGAACCGGCCCGTGCACAGCCTGATTACGGCTGGTACGGCTCCGCGCTGACCAGCGTCACGCTGACCTCGGCGCCGCTGGGAACGATGTACTTGCGCGTCTCGCCGACCTTGGCGTCGATGAGGGCAGCACCCAGCGGTGAGCTCGGCGAGTAGATCTCGATATCGCCGGAACCCTCTTCGCGCGTGGCGATGAGGAAGGTCTCCTTATCGGACTCGTCGCCGTCGTAGTAGACGGTGACGACGGATCCGGGAAGGGCGACGCCCGACTGCTTCGGCGCCTCGCCGACCTGGGCCTTGTTCAGCAGATCCTGCAGCTGGCGGATTCGCGCCTCCTGCTGGCCCTGCTCTTCACGCGCTGCGTGGTAGCCGCCGTTCTCCTTGAGGTCGCCTTCTTCGCGGCGCTCATTGATCTCGGCGGCAATGACCGGCCGATTCGCAATGAGCGAATCGAGCTCCCCCTTCAAGCGCTCGTACGACTCTGGCGTCAACCAAGTCACACCCGCATCGGTCATTGTGGTCTCCTTTGCTGTCCGCTAAGTGGACTGCTCATAAATGCAGCAACACGGCCCCTCTCGGAGCCGTGCGATGCCCAGCGTACCAGTGCCTGTGTCCTATGGCACATCGCGCGTGATCTGCGTAACATTCGCCAGTGCCTCACGATACGTCGGTTCGGCTCGTTTCAGGTGGCGAACGACCGCGTAGGTGATCGGCATGACCGCCACCTCGACCAGTGTCTTCCACACGAAACCGATGACGACGTAGTTGGTGAAGTCCGACCACGTGCTGATGCCGATCGCGGTGGCCGCGATGGAGCAGAAGACGAGAGTGTCGAAGAACTCACCGACCACCGTCGAGCCGATCAGTCGCGCCCACAGCCGCTTCTCGCCGGCCCGCTCCTTCATCTTGACCAGCACGAAGGAGTTCAGCAGCTCGCCGACGACGTAGCCGGCCAGGCCCGCGGCGACGATCCTCGGCACCGTTCCCAGCACCGACTCGAACCCGGCCTGGCCCTCGTAGAAGTCGGCGGCAGGCAGTTCGATCGCGATCCAGAAGCAGATCGACGCGAGGACGATCACGGCGAAACCGGAGGCGATGGTCCGCCGCATGGCGCGGAACCCGTACACCTCGCTGATCACGTCGCCGATCACATAGCTGAGCGGGAACAGGAAGAAGGCGCCGTCGGTGACCAGGCCGTTGACGTGGAGCGGGCCGAGGTCGAAGTGCAGCCAGTCGTCGAACAGGACCACGGCCTTGGTGGCGGCGATGTTGCTGATCAGCATGATGCCGACGAACACCGCGGTCAGCGCCGCGTAGTAGGGGCTGGCGAGCTTGGCGAAGACCGCCTTGCCGGAGCGGGTCACGCGCGGGTGTCGAGGTACGGCGGAACGTGGACGCCGCAGCCGAAGACCTCGCCGATCACGGCGGGGCGGGAGGTGGTCAACTCGACGCGGGCACCGACCTGCAGGTCGCGGCCAGCCGGTACGACGACCTCGCGACGGCCCACCTCGGAGCCGTCCTTGGCGCGGGCCCGGACGATGCACACGACGGCGTCGTCGGGGTTCGAACGGTTGACGGTGTACTGCACGGCGACCCGATCCGAGGACAGCAGCTCGTATCCGGTCGCCTGCCCAGAGACCTCGGGGTCGCCGAACTGTCGGAACCCGAGATAGGCGATCCCGACTCCGGCGACGACGACGAGGAGTGCCAGCCCGTAGAACCAGCGCCGCTTGCTACGCGGTGACCGATCGGTCGGATAGGTGGCTCGCGGGCCGCTGCGCGGCTTCTGCTGATCGCCCCCGTCTGATGTGCTCACTGTTCAATACCTACCATGTTGGGTAGGAGCTAAGCGAAGGTGAGGAAGCGTGACCGAACGCGCGAACGGGCTGCGACTCATGGCGGTGCACGCCCATCCGGACGACGAGGCGTCGAAGGCTGCGGCGACGCTGGCCAAATACGCCGACGAGGGCCACGAGGTGATGGTTGTCACGCTCACCGGCGGTGAGCGCGGCGACATCCTGAATCCGGCCATGGATCGGCCGGGAGTCATGGAGAACCTCCCCGAGATCCGGCGCGAGGAGATGGCCGCGGCGGCCAAGGCGCTCGGCGTGCAGCAGCGGTGGCTGGGCTTCGTCGACTCGGGGCTGCCCGAAGGCGATCCGCTCCCGCCGCTGCCGGAGGGCTGCTTCGCGCTGGTGCCGCTCGACGAGGCGAACGAACGTCTGGTGAAGGTGATCCGCGAGTTCCGGCCGCACGTGATCATCACCTACGACGAGAACGGCGGCTACCCGCATCCCGACCACATCAAGTGCCACGAGGTCTCGATGGCCGCGTGGGAGTCGGCCGGCGATGCCGAGGCCTTCCCCGATGCGGGGGAGCCGTGGACGCCGCTGAAGATCTACTACACGCACGGGTTCATCCGCGACCGCATCCACGCCTTCTCCGAAGAGTTCGAGAAGGCCGGCCAGGAGAGCCCCTTCAAGGAGTGGCTCGCCAAGTGGCGCCGCAACCAGGGCGACATGATGGCCCGGGTCACCACGCAGGTCGAGTGCGGCAAGTACTTCCCGCAGCGTGACGACGCCCTGCGCGCCCACGCCACCCAGATCGACCCCAACGGCTTCTTCTTCGCCGTCCCGCTGGACTGGCAGCAGCGTCTGTGGCCCACCGAGGAGTTCGAACTGGCGCAGACCCGAGTGCAGACCGCACTTCCCGAGAACGACCTCTTCACCGGAATCGAGCAGTCATGAATGTCCTGTCCCTGTCGTCCGACGCCGCGATGTGGCTGGCCGAAGAGCCTGCTCGCGGCCCGGAGTTCGGCAAGGCTTCGCCGATCGGCCTGCTGATCATCCTGCTGCTGCTGATCGCCGTCTTCCTGCTGATCCGGTCGATGAACCGGCAGCTCAAGAAGCTCCCCGAGAGCTTCGACACCGAGAACCCGCAGGCGGATCAGGCCTTCGACGACGGCACCGACCGCGTCGACGACGATCCGTCGACCGGCTCGGAGAACGGAACCGGTGATGGAGGTCAGCGACATGGAGGATCAGCGGAGCGCGGATAGTCCCCGCAACCGGCTCGGCGAGTCGTCGAGCCCCTACCTGCGCCAGCACGCGGCCAACCCCGTGCACTGGCGGGAATGGACCGACGGGGCCTTCGACGAGGCCCGCCGCCGCGACGTGCCGGTGCTGTTGAGCGTCGGCTACGCCGCCTGCCACTGGTGCCACGTGATGGCGCACGAGACGTTCGAGAACGAGCAGCTCGCCGCGCAGATGAACCGCGACTTCGTGTGCATCAAGGTCGATCGTGAAGAGCGGCCCGACATCGACGCGATCTACATGGCGGCGACGGTCGCGATGACCGGCCAGGGCGGGTGGCCGATGACCTGCTTCCTGACGCCCGACGCCGATCCGTTCTACTGCGGCACCTACTATCCGCCCGCTCCGCGCCAGGGACAGCCGGGGTTCGGCGAGGTGATGGATGCGATCACTCGCACCTGGGAGCAGCGGCGCGACGAGGTGACAGTCGCCGGCGCGAAGATCGCCGATCATCTGCGTGCCAACTCCGAATCGCTGCCCGCCGGTCCGGCGTTGGACGGGCAACTGCTGGCCGACGCGATCCGGTCGGTGCTCGCCGACGAGGACCCGCGCTCGTCCGGATTCGGCGGGGCACCCAAGTTTCCGCCGACCGCGCTGCTGGAGGCGCTGCTGCGCGCCGACGAACTCGGCGGCCTCGGCGCCGCGGCGGAGACCGCGACGCGGACCGCGCACGCGATGGCTCGCGGCGGAATCTACGACCAGCTGGCCGGTGGCTTCGCGCGCTACGCGGTCGACTCCGACTGGGTGGTCCCGCACTTCGAGAAGATGCTCTACGACAACGCGCTCCTCCTGCGGGCCTACGCGCATCTGGCTCGTCGCGGCGACGCGACGGCCGCCCGGATCGCCGACGAGACCGCCGCCTTCCTGGACGAACAACTGTGGACGGGAACCGGGTTCGCCTCGTCCTTGGACGCCGACACCGAAGGCGTCGAAGGTCTCACATACGTGTGGCGGCCCGCCGAACTCGTCGACGTCCTCGGGGCCGACGACGCCGCGTGGGCGGCGCAGCTGCTCACCGTCACCGAGCACGGCACTTTCGAACAGGGCGCCTCCACCCTGCAGTTGCTCCGCGACCCCGACGACCCGATCCGCTACGCCTCGGTCCGTGCCCGCCTGCGCCGCGCCAGGGACACCCGCCCGCAACCCGACCGCGACGACAAGGTCGTCACCGCGTGGAACGCCATGGCGGTCACCGCGCTGGCCGAGGGCGGCGCCGCGCTCGGCAGGCCGGAATGGGTGAGGCGGGCGGCCGGCTGCGCCCGCGGCTTGCTCGAGGTGCACCTCGTCGACGGCGATCTGCATCGCTCGTCGCTCGACGGTCGCGTCGCCGTCCCCCTCGGCGGCCTCGACGATTACGCGGCCCTGGTCACCGCGCTGCTGACCCTGCATCAGGTGACCGGCCGGACCGAGTGGCGCGCCGACGCGCTGCCGCTGGTCGAGCGGATGATCGAGGTCTTCGCCGACCCGGAGGCCGAGGGCGCCTGGTACGACGCCCACGGCGAGGGGCTGCTGCTGCGGCCCCGCGATCCGGTCGACGGTGCCACCCCGTCGGGCGCCTCCCTGGCAGCCGAGGCGCTTCTGCTGGCCTCCGCGCTGACCCCGGTGATCGAGGACGCGGCACGCTACACCGATCTGCTCGACGCGACGCTGAGCCGGTCCGGCCTGATTCTGGCGAAGGCGCCGCGCTCGGCGGGGCACTGGCTGTCGGTGGCGTTCGCACGCGTCGCCGGACCGCTGCAGGTGGCGATCGCGCAGACCGACGACAGCCCCGGAACGATGGCCGCGACCATTCGTCGGAGTGCGCCGGGCGGTGTGGTCGTCGTTGCCGGACAACGAGATTCGCTACCGCTGCTGGCCGATCGCGGCCCCGTCGACGGTGCCGACGCAGCGTACGTGTGCCGCGGGACGGTGTGCGACCTGCCGGTCGGTGACGCGAACGCGGTGCTGGCCTCGCTTCGGTGAGATCGCGGACCGCCGGTTTGCGCCGACTCGGCACCGCTGGTACGTTGCAGGACGTGATGTTCACCGCACGCTATTGGCGTTTCTTTATCAAGGCTCCGGGTGGGGCCGAGATGAAGCGATAGCGCGCGCCTCAACACCTCCCGGAGCCGAGCAGTGACCATTGGTCGCTGCTCTCGTCGTCTCCGGGAACTCTCTTCAGCGCCACAGGCGTCATCCGGAAGCGGCGAGTTCGAACTGATTTCGCGGATACGACCTGAAAGGCCACTACCTTGACTCTCACCACCGGCACCGCAGCGCCGACCGACTCGGCGTCGCACACGTCCACCTCCGACCGGCGGGTGACGGCGTTCTCGCCGATCCCGTCACCGGAGGCCCTGCGCAGTGAACTGCCGCTGACCGCCCGACGCGCTGAAATGGTTCAGTGCGACCGCGAGGAGATCGCCGCCATCCTCGCCGGGCGCGACGACCGGATGATCGTCGTCGTCGGCCCCTGCTCGGTGCACGACCCGGTCGCCGCCCTCGACTACGCGCGGCGCCTGGCGCCGCTGGCCAAGCAGTACCGCGACTCGCTCAAGATCGTGATGCGTGTCTACTTCGAGAAGCCCCGCACCACCGTCGGCTGGAAGGGCCTGATCAACGACCCGGGCATGGACGGCTCGTTCGACATCGAACGTGGCCTGCGGACCGCGCGGGCCCTGCTGCTCGACGTCATCGACCTCGGGTTGCCCGTCGGCTGCGAGTTCCTCGAACCCACCAGCCCCCAGTACATCGCCGACACGGTCGCCTGGGGCGCGATCGGCGCCCGCACCACCGAATCGCAGGTGCACCGCCAACTGGTCTCGGGCCTGTCGATGCCCGTCGGCTTCAAGAACGGCACCGACGGCAACGTCCAGGTGGCGATCGACGGCGTCAACGCCGCCGCCGCCGAACACGTCTTCTTCGGCGTCGACGACTTCGGCCGCGGCGCCGTCGTCCACACCGCGGGCAACGACGACTGCCACATCATCCTGCGCGGCGGCACCGCCGGACCCAACTACGACGCCGAGTCGGTGGCCGACGCCGTCGAGAACCTCGCCGCGGCCGGACTCTCACCCAAGGTGATGATCGACTGCTCGCACGCCAACTCGGGCAAGGACCATGAGCGTCAGGCACAGGTGGCCGTCGAGGTCGCCGACATGTTCGCCGCCGCACGCCGCGACGGTCGCGGCCCGGTCCTGTCGGGCGTCATGCTGGAGAGCTTCCTGGTCCCCGGCGCCCAGTCGCTCGGCGGCGAACTCGTCTACGGGCAGTCCGTCACCGACAAGTGCATGGGGTGGGAGGCGTCGGCGTCCGTGCTCGATGCTCTTGCTCGCGCTGCATCTGTGTGACGTTCTCGTCTGTCCGTGGGCGTCAGGCGGCGGGGGACTTCGTTCCTCGCAGTCCTCGCGACTCGGCTAGCGCCTCGTTGCTGCGGAGGGCTCGGATCGAAGTCTCCCGCCGCCTGACTTCGCTGGTAGTGGCGGTCGCCGTCCCGGCCTGCGGGGTCAGGAGGCCGGGACGGCGCCTTTCGTGCTTATTTGGATCGAGCGGCTCCGATCGCGGTGTCCAGCAGCAGGAAAGCGAGGAGGGGCCAGCCCAGGAGTGGGAGGAACCAGCCGACGGCGGCGGAGGCGGCCAGCAGTGCGGCGGCGGCCGGGACGGGCAGCTCCCGCAGGGCGCCGCGAGCCGGGGGAGCACCGAACGACGCGCCCCGGCGTCGCTGCCACCAGGCTCGGTAGCCGAGCACGATCAACGCGATCAGCGCACCGACCACACCCAACAGGACGAGCTGATTGGGCAGCCCGAACAGCACGCCCATGTGCAGCTGCACACCCCACGCCGACAGTTTGGCCGCCAACGGCCAGTCGGCGAACCGATTCACATCGACCACCGCGTCGCGCGACGGATCCACGGCGATCGAACTCGTCGACGCACGCCACGGGACGCGCCGCTGGGACACGACGAAGGCGGTCTCGGCGTCAGCCGGAACCTTGACCTCGACGGCGCCGTCGACGCCGTTCGCGCGGGCGATCGCGACGGCCCCGTCGACGCCGGCGACGCGGTCGGCCGTCGGCTCCGGCATCGCCGCAGAACCGTGATCGGCGTGCTCGCCGCCTGCCGCGTGACCGCCACCGGTGAGCGAGGCGTCGACCGACGGGGTGGTCCAGCTCAGGGCCGAGCGCAGTTCGGTGACATGCTCGCCCGCGTACTTCGACCAGGTCAGACCGGTCGCGGACAGGAACAGGGCGAAGACCACGACCCAGGCGCCGATGACACCGTGCCGATTGACGGTGCGGCCCCGTCCGCGGGAGCCCGCGACCCCGCGCAGCAGCGTGCCCGAACCGGTTGCGCGACGACGCTTGCGCACGTGTATCACCCACAGCGCGAGTCCGCCGAGCGCGACCACCCACAGCCACGACGCGGCCAGCTCGGAGTACAGGCGACCCGGATCGCCCAGGTGCAGGTCGCGGTGCAGACGGTCGATCCAGGTGCGCAGCGGCAGCGCACCGCTCGAGCCGTAGCTGACCAGCTCGCCGCGCGATTCGAGGGTCACCGGATCGATGAACACGGCGAGTCGTTCGGACTCACCGAGTGACGGATCGGCGAACAGGACGCGGGTGGTGTCGCCGGGGTTCGTCGCCGGCTGCACCGCATCCAGGCGCAGGTCGGGGCGCACCTTCTCGGCGGCCCGGACCTGCTCGGCGACCGACTTCGCCGAGCCGACGGCGTCGGTGTGCAACTGCTGGCGGTAGACGAACTGCTCGGCCGTCGGCGACAGCGCATACAGTCCGCCGGTGACCGCCGCCACCAGTAGGAACGGGGCGATCAACACGCCCGCGTAGAAGTGCAGGCGGGCGGCCAGACGGTTCATCACGGTGCCGACCGGAGGTCGGGGAGACGGGTCGGACGAGTGACCCGGGGTCGTCGTGGAGACAGAGGTGGACAACGCAGGTGCCTTTCGGTTGAAAGCAGCAGAGATCGCACGCCGATGACGGGGCGCGATGAGAGGGGAGTCGTCGGCCACGATCGGTGGACACGACGAAACGAGACCTGCCGACGCGAGGTCAGCAGTACTGCGAGACCGAAAGGGGAGGACCGCGGCGTCCGACGGCGCCGAGGAAGACGAGTGCGGGTGCTGCGGGCACGACGATCCGGTGCCGGACGGCGATCGTCGTCCGGGTTCGCGGACGGAACCGCAGTCGCGCGGTCCGGACCGCCACCAGCGACAGCGCGCGGACGAGCAGTTCGGCACCGCACAGCAGCAGGAGTGCGGCGAGGGTGCCGGCGGTGTGCATCGCGGCCATCGGCGCGGTGAATATGTCGTGGTGGTGGCCCGAGGCCAGCACCAGCAGCAGGTGGATCAGACCCTGCCCGACCATCAGGGCGGGCAGCGACCGCAATCCGGGCGCCGCCGACGTCCCGACCCCGACGGCGACCGCGGTCGCGGCCACCAGTAGCAGCGTCGAGGTGTCGGGCAGCATGCCCTGAGCTGCGGCGTGAGCGCCGACGCCGGTCAGCGCCGACGTGCCACCGACCACCGCGCCACGCAGGCGCGAAAGTGCGGTCGGCGTTCTCACCCGGTCAGAATAGCGACGACCCCCGACGCCGCGTACCGCCCCTACCCGATGACGACCAGCCACACCGCGATGTAGTGCAGTGCCGCCGCGACCGCCGTGCAGGCGTGGAAGACCTCGTGATGACCGAAGACGCCGGGCCAGGGGTCCGGCCAGCGCAGGGCGAACAGCACGCCGCCCACGCTGTAGAGGACGCCGCCGACCGCCAGCAGCACGATCACCGCGATCCCGGTGTTGTGCACCAGCATCGGAGACACGGCGACGATGACCCAGCCCAGGACGATGTAGAGGATGACGCCGAGCGACCGCGGTGATCCGGGCCAGATCACCTTCAAGGTCACGCCGCCCACGGCGCCGGCCCAGACGACTCCCAGCACCCACCAGCGGGTCGGCGAGTCGAGTCCCATCACGCAGAACGGGCTGTAGGTGCCCGCGATGAAGAGGAAGATCATCGAGTGGTCGGCGCGTTTCATCGCGATCCGGGCGCGTGGACTGCGCCAGTTGATCCGGTGGTACACGCTGCTCGTGGTGAACAGGGCGCAGATCGTCACGACGTACACCGACACCGCGGCGACCGCGGCGCCGCTGCGGTGCATCGCCGTGCCCACGATGAGCACGATCCCGACCGCCGCGGCGATGAACGCGGCGTACTTGTGGATGACACCGCGCAGGGTCGGCCGACCCACGGGGGGCACCGACGTCCTCGGGGACCGAGATCGAGGCAGCGGGGGAGGACTCCGTCATGCAACCTACGGTACCGTAAGTTCCGCTCCGGTAACTTATCGGCAGAGTAAGGTCGCTGCTGTGAAACTGCTCCCAGACCGGCTTCGCGGCGGCATGCTGCGCGTGTACGAACACCGGCTTGTGCAGCTGATGGACCCGGAACGGGTCCCCCGGCACGTGGCCATCATCTGCGACGGCAATCGGCGCTGGGCGCGCGAGGCCGGCTTTGAGGACGTCAGCCACGGACACCGCGTCGGGGCTCAGCGGATCGCGGACATGCTCGGCTGGTGCTCTGAACTGGGCATCGAGGCGGTCACCATCTACCTGCTCTCGACCGAGAACCTCTCTCGCGAGTCCGACGAGCTCGACGCCCTCATGGAGATCGTTCCCGACATCGTCGACGAGATCTCCGACGTCGACGCCGACTGGCGGGTCCGGATCGTCGGCAACCTGGAGCAACTGCCCGACGCGGTCGCCGACCGTCTGCGCGAGGCCTCGCACCGCACCGAGGGCGCCGCCGACATGACGGTCAACGTCGCCGTCGGCTACGGCGGCAGGCAGGAGATCGTCGACGCCGTGCAGACCCTGCTCGTCGAGGCGATCGACGCGGGCGCCTCGCGAGAGGAGATGGTCGAGGCGGTCACCGTCGACGGCATCGACTCCCATCTGTACACCAGCGGCACACCCGACCCCGACCTGGTGATCCGGACGTCCGGCGAGCAGCGGCTCAGCGGCTTCCTCCTGTGGCAGTCGGCGTACTCGGAGATCTGGTTCACCGACGCCTACTGGCCCGAGTTCCGCCGCGTGGACTTCCTGCGCGCACTGCGTGACTTCGCGGCGCGCAATCGCAGATTCGGTAAGTAGGCAGCGCCCGACCCCGAGGTCAGCGACGGGTCGGACCACGAGAGAAGGGCGAGACGATGCACGTGACGGTTGTCGGGGCGAGCGGCCAGTTCGGTTCGGTGGTCTGCGAACTGTTGGAGAAGCACGGCGTGACCGTGACGCGCGCACACCGCGGCAGCGGCGTCGACGCCGTCACCGGCGTCGGACTGGCGAAGGCGTGCGAGGGCGCCGACGTGATCGTCGACGCCACCGGGGCGATGGACCGCAGCGCGGCCAGGTCGAAGGCCTTCTTCGGGGCGGTGGCGCGCAACATCTCCGAGGTGGCGAAACGGTCCGGCGCCGCGGTGGTGTACCTGACGATCTACGGCGCGACCGACCCGGTGGTCAACGCCAAGATGGGGCACTACCAGGGCAAGGCGGAACAGGAGCGGGTCTACGCCGAACGGCTCGGAGCGAAGGCCACCGCGCTCGCCTCGGTGCAGTGGTACTCGCTGGCCGAGGCCTTCAT
Organism: Gordonia aichiensis; assembly: GCF_039946255.1. GTDB lineage: Bacteria > Actinomycetota > Actinomycetes > Mycobacteriales > Mycobacteriaceae > Gordonia > Gordonia aichiensis_A. The sequence continues at coordinate 93,689 of NZ_JBCDWL010000010.1, forward strand.
GTCGATGATGCGGCTGGGGCCGATCGCCGCCGCGCCGCACATGGTGAGCAGGCCGGCATCCGTCGAGGACGTCGCTGCGGCGATGACCGCGGTCGTCGAGGACCCGGCGCGTCCCGAACGCGTGGTCGTCGCCGGTCCGGAGGTCATGGACATGGCCGACGTCGCCCGCGCGATCGCCGCCAAGCGGGGCTCCCCGAAGAAGGTCTTCGCGGTGACCCTGGCGAAGGGGCTCAAGACCGGCGGTCTGGTGCCGCAGCAGCCCGATGTGATCACCGAGACGACGCTCGACCAATGGCTGGAGACGCACTGATGGCAGCGGCCACGCCGGCGATCGCCGCACTCGAGGCGGCCGGGCTGCCCTTCGAGGTCCACAAGTACAAGCACGACTCCCGCCGCGACGACTACGGCGACGAGGCCGTCGCAATCACGGCGGCGACGCTCGGCGTCGAGGCGGCGCAGATCTTCAAGACGCTCGTCGTCGAACTCGGCGACGGGCGGCTGGGCGTCGCGGTGATCCCGGTGCCGCAGAAGCTGTCGATGAAGGCCGTCGCGAAAGCCCTGGGGGCACCCAAGGCGCAGATGGCGCAGGCCGCGAAGGTCACTCGCTCCACCGGCTACGTGCTGGGCGGAGTGTCGCCGCTCGGGCAGAAGACGACCCTGCCGACCGTGGTGGACGACTCTGCGCTGCAATGGGATTCGGTGCTGTGCAGCGGTGGCCGACGCGGACTGGAGATCCGGTTGGCGCCAGCCGACCTGGTGTCGGCGACCGGCGCGGTGGTCGCCGAAGTGACGGTGTGACCGCCCGCAGGCCGCTACAGCTTCCGCAGTCGTACCCGATTGATCGCGTGGTTGCCGTCTTTGCGCAACACCAGGGTGGCGCGCGGGCGGGTCGGCAGGATGTTCTCGATCAGGTTGGGGCGGTTGATCGACGTCCAGATGTCGCGGGCGGCGATCGTCGCCTGCTCGTCGGTCAGCGACGAGTAGAAGTGGAAGTGCGACTGGGGATCGGCGAACGAGCCGGTCCGCATCTGCAGGAACCGCGAGATGTACCACTTCTCGATGTCGGAGGTCTTGGCGTCCACATAGACCGAGAAGTCGAACAGGTCCGAGACGGTCAGGGTGGGCCCGGTCTGCAGCACGTTCAGGCCCTCGACGATCAGGATGTCGGGCTGGCGTACCGAATGCACCTCGCCCGGCACGATGTCGTAGCTGATGTGCGAGTACACCGGCGCGGTCACCTCCGGGGTCCCGGACTTGACCTCGGTGACGAACCGCAGCAGCGCCCGGCGGTCGTACGACTCCGGAAAACCCTTGCGGTGCATGATGCCTCGCCGCTCGAGTTCGGCCGTCGGCAGCAGGAAGCCGTCGGTCGTGATCAGATCGACCTTCGGGTGCGTCTCCCAGCGCGACAGCAGGGTGGCCAGCACGCGCGCGGTCGTCGACTTGCCGACCGCGACCGACCCGGCGATCCCGATCACGAACGGCACCTGCCGATTGCGTTGCCGCTCGCCCAGGAACGTGGAGGTAGCCGCGAACAGCCGCTGTCGGGCCTCCACCTGCAGGTGGATCAGACGCGACAGCGGCAGGTACACCTCGGCGACCTCGTTGAGGTCGACCTGCTCGCCCAGGCCGACGAGCTTGTCGAGCTCGGTCTCGTTCAGCACCATCGGCATCGACTGCCGCAGTTCACGCCACTGCTTGCGGTCGAGCTCCAGGTACAGCCCGGGGTCGCGGTCATGGGGTAGACGCGCCATGGACGGTAAGGCTACAGGGGCCACTTCGGCGGCACGCCGGTAGCGTTGGTCACATGAGTGTTGGTCGTATCACCGACGATCCGGTGACCGAGTACCTGCGGCTGGGGCTGGCCTTCGACCGGATCGAAGAGGGATTCGTCGACGCCTACACCGGTGACCCCGCGCTTCGCGTGGAGGCCGAGAACGGTCCCGCGCCCGACCCGGCCGACCTGGCGAACCGGGCACGGGCGCTCCGGGACGCGTTGCCCGCAGGACTGCCGGTCGACCGCGCCGAGTTCATCGCCTCGCACCTGCGCGCGCTGGAGTGCTCGGCGCGCAAGTTCGCCGGCGAGGAGATCGGCTTCGTCGACGAGGTGCAGGCGTACTTCGACGTCCGCATCGAGCCGGGCGAGGAGGACGTGTACCGCGAGGCGCACGCGCGGATGGCCGACGCCCTCGGCGTCCCCGGCGCCACCGGCGATGCGCTGCGCGCGGCCTACGCCCGTTACCGGCGCGCCGACGAGATCCCCGCCGAGCTGGTCGCGCAACTGATCGCCGAGTTCGCCGGCAGCCTGCGCGAGACGGTGCGGCGGGAGTTCCCGTTGCCCGACACCGAGATCGTCGACTTCGAGGTCGTCGGCGACAAGCCGTGGTCGGGGTTCAACTACTACCTCGGCGACTACCGCTCCAAGGTCGCCGTCAACACCGATCTGCCGCAGTACCTCTCGTCGCTTCCCGGGCTGATCGCGCACGAGGCGTATCCCGGCCACCACACCGAGCACTGCCGCAAGGAGCAGCGGCTGGTGGGGACCGGTCAGCTCGAGCACACCGTCTTCCTGGTCAACACGCCGCAGTGCCTGATGGCCGAGGGGCTCGCCGACCACGCGCTCGCCGCCGCGATGGGCACGTCCTGGCAGGAGTGGGCGAGCCGGATCTACGCCGACTTCGGGCTCCGGTTCGACGCCGAGCGGGCGCGCGCCGTGTCGACGGCCGCGGCCGGACTGCTCCGCGTGCGCCAGGACGCGGCCCTGGCCCTGCACGACCGGGGCGCCGACCTCGACGACGTCGCCGCCTTCCTGCAGCGATGGCTGCTCGTCGCCCCCGACCGGTCACGGCAGATGCTGCGCTTCCTGACCTCGCCGCTGTGGCGCGCATACATCTCCACGTACGTCGAGGGATACGCGCTGCTGGGACAGTGGCTCGACGTCGCGGGGCCCGCGGGTCCGGCGCGACTGGCGCGCTTTGGTCGCCTGCTCGACGAGCCGCTCACCCCGGCGGTACTGCGCAGGGAGTTGGCGCTTTAGACTTGGGGGTCATGAGCCAGTTTTCCCAGTCCCTTGCCGACCTGGACCCCGATGTCGCCGCTGCCATGAACGGTGAGCTGTCGCGCCAGCGCGACACGCTCGAGATGATCGCATCGGAGAACTTCGTTCCCCGCGCCGTCCTGCAGGCGCAGGGCAGTGTGCTCACCAACAAGTACGCCGAAGGCTACCCCGGCCGCCGCTACTACGGCGGCTGCGAGCACGTCGACGTCGTCGAGGACATCGCACGCGACCGCGCGAAGGCGCTGTTCGGCGCGGAGTTCGCCAACGTGCAGCCGCACGCGGGCGCACAGGCCAACGCCGCCGTGCTGCAGGCGCTGATGGAGCCGGGCGAGACCCTGCTCGGGCTCGATCTCGCACACGGCGGTCACCTCACCCACGGGATGCGGCTCAACTTCTCCGGCAAGCTGTACGAGAACGCCTTCTACGGCGTCAGCAAGGAAGACTTCCGGGTCGACATGGACGAGGTGCGCAAGATCGCCCTCGACACCAAGCCCAAGGTGATCGTCGCCGGCTGGTCGGCCTACCCGCGCACCCTCGACTTCGCGGCGTTCCGCGAGATCGCCGACGAGGTCGGTGCGCACCTGTGGGTCGACATGGCGCACTTCGCCGGCCTCGTCGCCGCCGGTCTGCACCCGAGCCCGGTGCCGCACGCCGACGTCGTCTCCACCACCGTGCACAAGACCCTCGGCGGACCGCGGTCGGGCATGATCCTGGCGAAGAAGGAGTGGGCCAAGAAGCTCAACTCCGCAGTCTTCCCGGGTCAGCAGGGCGGGCCGCTGATGCACGTGGTGGCCGCCAAGGCCGTCGCGCTGAAGATCGCCGCGAGCGAGGAGTTCGCCGAGCGTCAGCGTCGCACGCTCTCGGGCGCCAAGATCCTGGCCGAGCGGCTGACCGCCGCCGACGTCGCCAAGGCCGGCGTCTCGGTCCTGACCGGCGGCACCGACGTGCACCTGGTGCTGGTGGACCTGCGCAACTCCGACCTCGACGGGCAGCAGGCCGAGGACCTGCTCCACGAGGTCGGCATCACCGTCAACCGCAACGCCGTGCCGTTCGATCCGCGCCCGCCGATGGTCACCTCGGGTCTGCGCATCGGCACGCCGGCGCTGGCCACCCGCGGTTTCGGCGACGCCGAGTTCACCGAGGTCGCCGACATCATCGGCACCGCGCTCGCCGCGGGCAAGGGCGCCGACGTCTCCGCGCTGCGCGCCCGCGTCAGCAAGCTCGCCCTGGAACTGCCGCTGTACGAGGGCCTGGAGACCTGGGGCCTGATGAGCGGCGCCTGAGCTGGTTGAGCGACTCGAAACCCCGCGGCATCGACCGGTCCCCGGACCGGCGGATGCCGCGGGGTCTCCGCTTCTCGGCCTGGAGTCGGTGAATCTGCTGGGTCGTGTGTGGGGTGCGGAACCCAGCCGTACCGTGGACTCGCTCGCGTATTACCCGTCGGGACGGGGTGTCGATTAGGGTGGGTCCGTGGCTGTACTGAGCAATGACGAGTTGATCACCGCGCTCGAGAAGGCGCTTCCGGAAATCGCCGAGGAGCACGCCGAGGGTGCTGTCTCGTGGACCCCGTCGGACTGGGTGCCGTGGGATCTCGGTCGCAACTTCGCCTTCCTGGGCGGCAGTGACTACGAACCCGGCGACTCCAAGCTGTCGGACACGGCGGCCGCGGGCCTGCTCGCCCTGCTGCTGACCAAGGACAACCTCCCGTCCTTCCATCGCGTGCTCGCCATGCACTTCCCGGCGTTCTCCGACTGGCGTCAGCTCGTCGGCGTGTGGACCGCCGAGGACAACCGTCACTCGATCGTCCTGCGCGACTACCTGGTCGTCACGCGCGCCGTCGACCCGGTGGAGGCCGAGAACCGCCGCCGGATCCACGTCGTCGCCGGTTGGCGGCAGAACCCGGCGGCCGTCGAAGAGCTGGCCCCGATGGACGTGCTGGCCCTGCTCGCCGTCCACGAGAACCAGTGCGTCACCTTCGTCGACAAGCTCATCGGCTACGTCGACGACGAGAACCTCGTCGAGATCCTGAAGAAGGTGCGCACCGACGACGCCGTGCAGGCCGCCACCTTCCAGGCCTTCCTGATGGCGGGCATGGTCGCCGACCAGGAAGCCACCATCGTCGCGGTCGACCGCGCGCTCGCCGCGATCGAGCACATCGGTGCCGACATCGCCGACTTCGACGCCAAGCGCGACTTCATCTCCGACTTCGAGGACGTGTCGTCGGACGCGGCGATCGCGAAGAAGCTCGCCGACGAGCTCAAGCTCGAGAACGTCCACGGTCTCGGCGACGAGGCCGAGGCCGCCCGCCTGCGTATTCTTGCGCTGGCCGCCGGAAAGGCCTGATCGACTCCGTCGACCGAACAGCCGGTGCCCGCTCGGCCGAGCGGGCACCGGCTTCGGCGTCTTCGGGCGGGAGCGGCAGTGAGGCCGGGCCTCAGCCGAACGAGACCAGTCGCTGGAGCGCCTCGACGTGCGCGTCGAACGCCCGGCGCCCGGACTTCGTGATGCGGTAGGTCGTCATGCTGCCGCGCCCGCGCGCCCGCGTCGACGTCACGTATCCCGCGGTGATCAGTGCCGCCATCTGTTTCGACAGGTCCGAATCACTGATCTGCAGGTGGTTCTTCAGGAACGGGAAGTCGGTCGCCGTCGAATGGGCGAGCACGGCCATCGCGGCCAGACGCTTGGGCGGTTGAATGACCGAGTCGATGTCGTCGAGCGGGCCGGTCATCCCAGTCGTTCCCGGGTCGCGACGGCGGCGCGCGCGTACGCGCGCTCGTACAGCGCGATCGCGGCCGTGACGAGTACGAAGGTCGCCGCGATGCCGATCGGGGCCGGAGTGAACAGCATCAGCGCGATCACGATCGCCGCAACCGCGATCACCCCGGCCAGATAGCGCTTGAAGAGGTGCCGGAACTCCGGGGGAGCGTCGGTGATCGTCGGCATGGTCCCGCGCAGACGGGTGTACCAGCCGACGAAACCGCCGAGCAGGCCGACCAGGAGCACGAGGATGGGAATGGCGATCACCGGTGCGGGTCGATGGGCGAGGACGCCCGCGAGGGCCGCGGTCCAGGCGCCCACGGCCGGCGGATACCACGAGGGCGTCGGTGGATAGTCGACGAACGGAGCCGCCGCCGCGCGCTCGGCGATGCGCAGGAGGACGCGGACGTCGTCTGGCTGCTGGTCGCTTTCCATACTGGAAAGCGTACGGATCGGTTTCCAAACCGGCAAGTGATCTCGGAAGTGGGGCTGATGGTGCGGGTGCGTCGTGGGTGGCGGGAGAGCGCTGACGTCGAGCTTTCGGCCACGTGAAGTTAACCGACGCGCCGACTGTCGGTCGCCGATCGTGGTGTCGAACCCGCGTACGTTGAGCGCAACGGGCCGTGAGAAGCGGTTCGTTCGGGAGGTTCGATTCGTGAACGACGCAGGTGTCACGAGGGAGCCGGCCCCGGCTCTCGCCGAGGACCGCTGACCGCCGCGAGGCGGGAATCGGCAAGGCACGAGCCGACCGGCTGCTCAAGACAACATGGTTCCGTGCGGGGCCCGCATGGACGCCTAGGAGTCCGACGTGACCGCACGCACCTACGTCCTCGATACCTCCGTCCTCCTGTCCGATCCGTGGGCGGTGACCCGCTTCGCCGAGCACCACGTGGTGCTGCCACTGGTCGTGATCGGTGAGCTCGAGGGCAAACGGCACCACAGTGAACTCGGCTGGTTCGCGCGTCAGGCGTTGCGCCTGCTCGACGACCTGCGCGTACAGCACGAGCGGCTCGACCGCCCGATCCCGATCGGCGACGACGGCGGCACCGTGCAGGTGGAGCTCAACCACACCGATCCGGCGGTCCTGCCCGCAGGCTTCCGTACCGACACCAACGACTCGCGGATCCTGGCGTGCGCGCTCAACCTGCGGGCCGAAGGCCGCGAAGTCACCCTCGTCTCGAAGGACACGCCCCTGCGCGTCAAGGCGGGCGCGGTCGGATTGGCGGCCGACGAGTATCACGCCCAGGACGTCGTGGTGTCGGGGTGGACCGGGATGGCCGAGACCGACGTCGCCGACACCGCGATCGATGCGCTGTTCGCCGACGGGCAGATCGATCTCGACGAGGCCCGCGAGCTGCCGTGCCACACCGGACTGCGGCTGCTCGGCAACGGCGGCAGCGCGCTGGGACGGGTGACCGAGACCAAGCAGGTGCAACTGGTGCGGGGCGACCGGGAGGCCTTCGGCCTGCGGGGCCGCTCAGCCGAACAGCGCGTGGCCCTGGACCTGCTGCTCGACGAATCGGTCGGCATCGTCTCCCTCGGCGGCAAGGCGGGCACCGGAAAGTCCGCCCTGGCGCTGTGCGCGGGGCTCGAAGCGGTCCTCGAACGACGCACGCAGCGCAAGGTCGTGGTGTTCCGGCCGCTGTACGCGGTCGGCGGCCAGCAGCTCGGCTACCTGCCCGGTGGCGAGGCAGAGAAGATGGGGCCCTGGGCGCAGGCGGTGTTCGACACCCTCGAAGGCCTGGTCTCCACCGAGGTCGTCGACGAGGTGCTCTCGCGCGGCATGCTCGAAGTCCTGCCGCTGACCCACATCCGGGGCCGATCGCTGCACGACTCGTTCGTCATCGTCGACGAGGCGCAGTCGCTGGAACGCAACGTGCTGCTCACCGTGCTGTCGCGGCTCGGTTCCGGGTCGCGCGTCGTGTTGACCCACGACGTCGCCCAGCGCGACAACCTGCGTGTCGGGCGGCACGACGGTGTCGCCGCGGTGATCGAGAAGCTGAAGGGTCATCCGCTGTTCGCGCACATCACGCTGACTCGCAGTGAGCGGTCGCCGATCGCCGCGCTGGTCACCGACATGCTGGAGGAGTTCGCGCCGGGCTCGGGCGCGTAGCCGCGGTCGGCGGGGTCGTCCTATCCGTGGCGCAGCACCGAGACGGCGAAGTCGGCGCCGTCGTGCCACGGGTGGACGGCCCACGTCGCCAGTCGCAGGTCCAGGACCAGACCGGTCTCGGCCAGCGCGGTGTCGAAGTCGTCGAGCGCCAGCTTGGCGACATGGAAGCCGACGGTCAGGCGCCCCTCGGGGGCGAGGTGGTCGGCCAGTCGGTTCAGGACCAGGGCTTCGGTCTCCGGGGCGACGAAGGCCAGCACGTTGCCCGCGCAGACGATCGCGTCGAAGGTGCTGCGGGAGCCGTCGTCGTCGCGCAGGTCGAGTTCGGTGAGGTCGCCGACCCGCCAATCCGGTCCGGGATAGTCGGCCTGTGCGGCCTCGATGAGCACCGGGTCCACGTCGACGCCGGTGACGCGATGTCCGACGGTGTGCAGGTACCCGCCGACCCGGCCCGGTCCGCACCCGGCGTCGAGGATCCGTGCCCCGCGGCCGACGGTCGCGTCGATGAACCGCGCCTCGCCGAACAGGTCGTCGCCGTCGGCCGCCATCTGACGAAAGCGCTCGACATACCACTCGCTGTGGCCGGGAGAGGTGTCGGTGATCCATCGGGGAGGCCTGGTCATGACGTCCACCGTAGCCCGGTTCGACGGCGCGACGCGCCGCGCCGGCGTCACTCACGGAACAGTTGCGGAAAGGTGACGATGCTCTCCGTCGGTGGCGGGGGCGCAGTGGCACTGGCACACTGAGGTGGTGCTGAAGTTACTGATGAGACGAATGTTGCAAGTGGGGTTTGTGGTCACCGCACTCCTCGGAGCACTCGTCGTGGGCGCCGGACAGGCGGCCGCGGTGCCGCAGACAGCACCGCCCGCCGGGTCCGACAGCATCACGACACTGATCGAGAACCTGATCAAGGGCTTCATCCAGCCCGGAACTCCGGCGGTGCCCGGCGCACCGGAGACCGGGCAGATGATCATGGTGACCGCCCCGGTGGCGACGTCGACCACCGCCACCCTGACCGCGTTCGAGAAGGACGCCGAAGGCAAGTGGAAGCCGGTCATCGGCCCCACCCAGGCGTTCCTCGGCGAGAAGGGCATGGGCAAGGCGCAGGACAACGTCTACCGGACCCCGGAGGGCACGTTCCCGCTCGACCAGGCCTTCGGTCGCCAGGAGAATCCCGGCACCAAGATGAAGTACTTCCAGACCACGCCGCGTGACTGGTGGGACTCCAACGAGAAGTCGCCGACGTACAACACCCACGTCGTGTCGGACACCAGCCCCGGCGGCGACAGCGAGAACCTGTACAACACGGGCCCGATGTACGACTACGCGGTCAACATCAACCACAACCCGAGCCGGACCCCCGGTGACGCCTCGGCGATCTTCCTGCATGTCAGCGACGGCAACCCGACGATGGGCTGCGTGGCGATCGAGCGCGAGAAGATGATCGAGATCCTCAAGTGGCTCGATCCCGCGAAGAACCCGAAGATCACCATCGGCACCAACGTCGACGTGCCCAAGGACACGCCCGCGACCCCGTCGCTGCCCGGCGCCGATCTGCTCGGCGGCGTGCTCGGCAACCTCGCCGCGCTGATCCCGACTGCGCTTAAGGGTCTCAGCTGACCTGAACGACAAGCCATCTCGGTGAAACCCGGAGCCGTACGCGACCTGCGCGTGCGGCTCCGGTGCTGTTCGGGGCCGGACCGAGGGTCCGGCGGAGGTCAGAGCGGCGGGCGCAGCTGCAGGAAGGCGGTCGCGTGCTCGGCGTCGAACCCGTCGATGGGTGCGGTGAAGGACTCGACCTGGTTGCGGGCCTGCGTGCGGACCGGCGTCGCGGGGTCGAGGACTTCGAGGTAGACCCGGTGGCAGGCGAGCGCCTCGACCGCCGATTCGACGAAGCCGGTCACGTCGACCGCGTGCGAACGGTCTGGACCGTTCCAGAACAGCCGCGACGGCGGGTCGGCCAGTTCGTCGTAGGCGTCGATGACGGCGGCGGCGAACTCGATGTGGTCGCGCTGATTCGGCTGCTCCGGGGACCAGCCGGGGCCGCCGTAGGTGCACAGCACGATGTCGGGCTTCACCCGGTCGATGACCTCGGTGATCTTGGCGCGCAACGCCGGAGTGTTCTCGACGTTGCTGTCGGGGAAGCCCCAGAACTCGACCTCGTCGACGCCGACGACGGCGGCGGAGGCGATCTGCTCGTCCTCTCTCAGCGGGCCGGCCTTCTCGGCGGGCATGCCTTCGATGCCGACCTCGCCGCTGGTGGCCAACCCGTAGACGATGCGCTTGCCCTCACGGGTCCAGCGGGCGATCGCCGCCGACATGCCGTACTCCGGGTCGTCGGGGTGTGCGACGAGAACAAGCGCGGTGGACCAATCGGTGGGGAACTCCATCAGGCTCATATCGGTCACCGTACAGCGGCCGACCTCCCGGCGCGCCGGGACGGCGCCAGCCGCAGTGGATACGCTCGCTCAGCCTGGGACGGTGGCGTTTCAGGGTGGTCGAGTATCGAGACCGGGGTGCGGGGGTCTCGATACGCTCGCTCACTACGTTCGCGGGCTACTCGACCAGCCTGGGGATGGAGGTTTTTAGGGTGGTCGAGTAAGCGTCCGGAGCGTAGTGCAGGCCGCGCATCGAGACCTGGGATGCAGGGGCTACTCGACCAGCCTGGGAGGGGCGGCTTTTTAGGGTTGTCGAGTAAGCGACCGGAGCGTAGCGGAGGCCGCGCATCGAGACCGCGTGGGCGGGGTCTCGATACGCTCGCTCACTTCGTTCGCGGGCTACTCGACCAGCCTAGGCTGGGCGGTTTTTCAGGGTGGTCGAGTAAGTGTCCGGAGCGTAGCGGAGGCCGCGCATCGAGGCCGGGGGTGGGGTCTCGATACGCTCGCTCACTTCGTTCGCGGGCTACTCGACCAGCCTGGGCTGGGCGGCTTTAGGGTGGTCGAGTAAGCGACCGGAGCGTAGCGGAGGCCGCGCATCGAGACCGGGGGTGTGGGGGCTACTCGACCAGCCTGGGCGCTCACGGCTGAGGCTTGGATCAGCCGATCAGGCCGCGCTGGCGGGCGACGGCGACGACCTTGCTGCGGCTGTTGACGTCGAGCTTGTCGAAGATGTGCACCAGGTGGGATTTCACGGTCGCCTCCGAGATGAAGAGGCGTTTGGCGATCTCCCGATTGCTCAGGCCGAGGTCGAGGTGTTCGACGATCTCCAACTCCCGCGGGGTCAGCGCCGGACGGGTGTCGGTGACCCGGTTGAGCAGGCGCGCCGCCACCGCGGGACCCAGGACCGTCTCGCCGGCCGCGGCCGACCGGATGGCGCCGATGAGAGTCTCCGGCGCCGCATCCTTGAGCAGATAGCCCGTCGCGCCGGCGTTCACCGCGCGCACGATGTCGGCGTCGGACTCGTACGTCGTCAGGATCAGGACGTTCGGCGGATCGGCGAGGCGCCTGATCTCCTGCGTCGCATAGACACCGTCAGCCTCGTGCTGCTCGGTGCCGTGCAGCCGCAGGTCCATCAGGACCACGTCGAGGGAGAGGTCGCCCGCCTGGGCGATCGCCTCGGCCGCCGTGCCCGCCTCGGCGACCACATCGAGGTCGGCGGCGGCGCTGAGGACGGCGCGCAGACCGGCGCGGACGACCGGGTGGTCGTCGACCAGCATGATCCGGATCATTGAGGGCCTTTCCGTCGAGAGCTCGAATCCTGCAGGGGGATGAATGCTGTTGACGCAGCGGTCAGTCCGGGACCTCGATGGGGATCCGGGCGTGAACGATGGTGCCGTCGCCGGGCTGGGACTCGACCGACACACTACCGCCGCACTCCGACACCCGCCGCCGCATCGCGCGCAGGCCGAACCCCGCACCCGTCGCCTCCGACGGCGTCGGGCGCGCCGGATCGAAACCGGCACCGTTGTCGGCGACGTCGAGGTGAACCTCGCCGGGCAGATGGGTCAGCGTGACCACCGCGCGGTCGGCACCCGAGTGCTTGCCCGCATTCGTCAGCGCCTCCTGTGCCACGCGCAGCAGCGTCGTCCCGGCATCGCGGGGGAGCGGCACCGGTGTGCCGTCGAGGCGGAACTCGGCGGGCAGCCCGGCGTCGGTGGAACGGGCGACCTCCGCGCGCAAGGCTTCGATCAGACCGTCGGAGTCGAGTTCCGGGCCGTCGAGGCCGCGCAGGAACCGCCGCGACTCCACCAGCGCCGCCTGCGCCGTCTCCAACGCGGTGGCGACCTGCACCTCCCGCCGGTCGGCCGGGGTCTCCGGGCTGGTCGCCGACCGCAGCAGCAGGATGATGCTGGCCAGACTCTGCCCGGTCCCGTCGTGGATCTCGCCACCGAGCCGTTCCCGTTCGGCCAGCACGCCGGCCTGCCGCTGCTGCTGCGCCAGCCGCTGCCTGGTCGCCAGCAGATCGGCGACCAGCGCGTCGCGCTCGTCGACCATCACCGACACCCGGCCGTAGACCTCGGTGACGGCGGCGGCGGTGGCGATGCCGATCACCGGTCCGACGACGCCGCCGACACCCGTCTGCGGGGTGTGAATCAGCGTCGCGGAGATGGAGGTGCCCGCGACCACGATCTCGGCGACCACCGCGAAGGGCAGCGGCAGGAAACGCCAGCACAGCATGGCCAGCACGAAGGCCAGCCAGACGAAGGCGGGCGACAGCAGCACCAACCCGATCCACAGGACGGTCAGCGCCACGACCCAGCGCGGTGCGCGGTCGCGGCGATCGAGCGCGATCGTGACCGCGCCGTACACGTACCAGGCGGCGACGGCGGCCGCCCCGCCGAGCACGAGTGCGGTGCCACCGAACGCGACCGGCGCCGAACCGGACAGCACCTGCCCCAGACCGACGCCCAGCAGGGCGAGGAACAGGATGTGGCCACCCCATTCGGCGTACTGATCGGTGTGGCGAGCCGGACTCATGGGACCAGTATCGCCGGTGCCCACGACAGTGCGGCCCGAGTACGACTTTCGATGGATGCGGCGGCGTCGTCGGATGGACGACGAACTCGGGTACGGGAGCGATGTTCCGGCGCGCGATCTTCGACAGGCTGGAGTCACTAGGAGTTCAGGAGGTCGACATGTACTTGGGTCTGCGTGAGATTCGCGCTGCAGCAGGACGATTCGGAGTCATCGCCGGAGTCGTGGCATTGGTTGCATTCATGGTGTTCACGCTTTCGGCGCTGACCGAGGGGCTGCGCCAGCAGTCGGTGTCAGCGGTGGAGGCGTTGCCCGGCAACGGACTGGTGGTGCAGGCCGACGACGGCGCGCCCGCCGTCCTGTCCGACAGCCAGCTCGACCCCGCGACGCTGCTCGCGGCGCAGTCCACCGGTCAGGTCACCGAACTGGGGATCGCGACGGTTCGCGCCGGCGCCGACAACCGGAACGCGACCGTGGCCGCCTTCGGGCGCAGCGACGTGCATTCGGTGACGGTGTCGCCGTCGGTCGCCGACGACCTCTCGCTGGCGGTGGGCGACACCGTCCGGATCGGCGATGAGGCGCTGCGCGTGGAACAGGTCGCGGACGTCGGACAGTACGCGCACCAGCCGGTCATCGAGATGCCGGTCGCGACGTGGCAGCAGGTCACCGGGCGCGATCACGTCAACGCGCTCATCGCCGACCGCGCGCCGGCCGACCTGCCGGGTGCGGTCTGGGTCGAGCGTTCGGCCGTCACCGACCTCGTGCCCGGCTACAGCTCGGAGCACATGTCGCTGCTGCTGATCCAGGGGCTGTTGCTGATCGTCTCCGCGGTCGTCGTCGGCGGCTTCTTCGCCGTGTGGACCGGCCAGCGCGTCGGCTCGCTCGCGGTGGTCCGGGCGATGGGCGCCGGACGCTGGTACCTGCTTCGCGACGGACTCGGCCAGGCGGTCCTGGTCCTCGTCGGCGGGCTCGCCGTGGGCGCCCTGCTGGGCTTCGGACTCGTCTCGCTGCTGTCGGGCAAGGCCCCGGTCGCGATCGACCCGTCGACGATGGCGCTCGTTCTCGGCGGCATGGGCGCGCTCGGCCTGATCGGTGCGGGGCTGTCGCTGCGACCGCTGGTCAAGGTCGACCCGCTCACCGCCCTCAACCGCTGACCGTCACCCGTCTCCCACCCTCTCGGAAGGAAGAATCATGAGCCTGACCCTGACCGACATCACCCTCACCTACCCGGACGGCGACGGCGCCGTGGTCCACGCGGTCGACGGCGTCAGCCTGCAGATCCCGCGGGGTCGCACGGTGGCGCTGACCGGCCCGTCGGGCTGCGGCAAGTCGAGCGTGCTGGCCGTCGCCGGAACGCTGATCCAGCCCGACTCGGGCACCGTGCAGATCGGCGACACCTCGATCACCGGCATGTCCGGCGAGGACCTGGCGCGGGTGCGACGCGAGAAGGTCGGCCTGATCTTCCAGAACGACAACCTCATCCCCGGCCTGACCGCCGAGGAGCAGGTGCTGCTCGCGGTCCACGTGCGCGGCAAGCGCCCGTCGCGCTATCGCGCCCGTGCCCGCGACCTGCTCGCCGACGTCGGGCTGGCCGGCGCCCTCGGCCGCCTGCCGGGACAGTTGTCGGGCGGCATGCGCCAGCGCGTCAACATCGCCCGGGCGCTCATCGGCGACCCCGAGGTGCTGCTGATCGACGAGCCGACCTCGGCTCTCGACTCGGTTCGCGGGGCCGAGATCATCGAGCTGCTGACCTCGCTGGCCCGCGACCGCGACATCGCCTCCCTGCTGGTCAGCCACGACGTCGAGACGCTCGACGGGGTCGACGGCATGCTGCACATGAAGGACGGCGCGCTCATCTCCCAGGCCTCGCTGGTGTGAACGATCCCCGGGACCGCCCCGGGTCCCCGAACCGGCGGCCCCGTGCTCCCCGCGAGTGACCGAACGCATCGAGCCCCCGTGCCAGGCACGGGGGCTCGATGCGTTCGGGCGGTCCGATCAGAGGTCGAGGCGGGCGTACTCGCGCAGCTTCGAGGTCTGGTGGACGGCCTCGATGGTGCGGATGGTGCCCGACTTGGACCGCATCACCAGCGAGCGCGTGGTGGCGCCGTTCGGTCGGTAGGTGACCCCGCGCAGCATGTCGCCGTTGGTGACGCCGGTCGCGCAGAAGAAGGAGTTCTCGCCGCGGACCAGGACGTCGTTGGTGAGCACCTGGTCGAGGTCCAGACCGGCGTCGATCGCCTTCTGACGCTCGGCGTCGCTGGTCGGCCACAGCTTGCCCTGGATCTCGCCGCCCATGCACTTCATCGCGACGGCGCTGATGATGCCCTCGGGGGTGCCGCCGATGCCCATCAGCATGTCGACGGTGCTGTAGTCGCCCGCGGCGGCCACCGCGCCGGCCACGTCGCCGTCGGAGATCATGCGGATCTTGGCGCCGGCTTCGCGGATCTCCTTGATCAGGTCGGCGTGCCGGGGCCGGTCGAGGACCACCACGGTCATGTCGGCGACGTCGATGCCCTTGGCGGCGGCGACCGAGTTGATGTTCCACTCCACCGACTGGTTGATGTCGATGGCGCCCTTGGCGGCCGGGCCGACGGCGATCTTGTTCATGTAGAACACGGCCGACGGGTCGTACATGGTGCCGCGCTCGGAGACGGCGATGACCGCGATCGAGTTGGGGCGACCCTCGGCCATCAGGGTGGTGCCGTCGATCGGGTCGACGGCGACGTCGACCTCGGGGCCCTCGCCGTTGCCGACGACCTCGCCGTTGTACAGCATCGGGGCCTCGTCCTTCTCGCCCTCGCCGATCACCACGGTGCCGCGCATCGACACGGTCGAGAGGAGATCCCGCATGGCGTCGACGGCGGCGCCGTCGCCCGCGTTCTTGTTGCCGCGGCCGACCCAGCGGCCTGCAGCCAGCGCCGCGGCCTCGGTGACTCGGACCAGTTCCATGGCCAGGTTGCGATCGGGGGCTTGCTTCGTCATGCGGACTCCACTTTCGTTGCGAACCTTGAATAGAGGTCTGGGCTTCAATTCTTTCATGCGCGAGAGCGGCGATTGGCTGGGGGCGGCAGCGTACTGCGATAATCGACGCCATGGCCGACAAACCCCGAATCCTGCATGACGGCAAAGATCTGATCTGGTCGCTGATCCCGTTGATGCTGATCGCGCTGATCGTCGCCGGCGTCAGTGGTAGCTGCTCCTGGGGTTTCGGGAGTTCGGCGACCGACCAGCGAGTCCCGAGTTTCGACGTCTCGGCCGGTCTGCGCGCCGACGCCGAGACCATGCCCTTCCCGATCCGTGAACCCGCGGTGCCCGCGGACTGGAAGTCGAACTCCGGCTCCACACAGGAGATCGGGAACACCGTCTCGAGCAACGTCGGCTGGATCACGCCGGGCGGCATCTACGTTCAGCTGACGCAGAGCGCGGCCACCGAGGAGCAACTGGTCCGCAAGCTGCTCGGCGACACCGCCAGCGGTGAAGGGGTCCGCGACATCGCCGGACACCAGTGGGTCGCCTACGCCGGCGAGGAGAATCGCAAGGCCTGGATCACCGACATGGGCGATGTGCGCCTGGCCGTGATGAGCCGCGGTCGTGACGCCGACATGCAGACCCTCGCGGCGGCGGTCACGCAGGCCCAGCCGCTGCCGGTCAAGGGCCACCCCTGATCGAGCCCGTCAGTCCGACTCGGACTCGTCGTCCGCCTCGGGATTGAGCACGGACTCGATGCGGGTCCGCGCACCCTCCAGATGCTCGGTGCATCGCTTCGCGAGCGCCTCGCCGCGCTCCCAGAGCGCCAGCGATTCGTCGAGGCCGAGGCCGCCGCGCTCCAGGGCGGCCACCACCTCGGTCAGCTCGTCACGGGCCTGCTCGTAGTCGAGTTGCGCGACGGGCACGAAGCCGTCGGCACCGGGATCGGTCACTGGTCGTTCTCCTCGGGCTGATCTGCGGGACGGGTGGTGGCGGGGGCGATGACGGCGGCCGCGGAACCGTCGGACACCCGGATCCGCACGTGCGCGCCGACCGGCAGGTCGTCGGTGGAACGCACGGCGTGCGGCGCGCCGGCATCGGTGCGTTGGACGACGGCGTAGCCGCGGGCGAGCGTCTGCGCCGGACCGAGCGTCGACAACTGCGCGGCCAGCCGGTGGACCCGGTACTCTTCGAGGTCGAGCAGGTGGGTGACGCTGCGGCGCAGGTCGCGCACGGCCGACTCCACTCGCGCCTGCCGCTCGTCGACCATCCGCAGCGGGTTCGCCAGCGCCGGTCGTGCGCGCAGCCCGTCGAGGACGTGCTGCTCCCGGTGGACCCAGTTCCGCAGGGCGTGGGCGCTGCGCCTGCGCAACTGTCCGATGGCGGCCGTCTCCGCGGCCACATCGGGCACCACCTTCTTGGCGGCATCGGTGGGGGTGGCGGCGCGCACGTCGGCGACCAGGTCGAGCAGCGGATTGTCGGGCTCGTGGCCGATCGCGCTGACGACCGGTGTCCGGCACGCGGCGACGGCGCGCAGCAGCGTCTCGTCGGAGAAGGGCAGCAGGTCTTCGACGCTGCCGCCGCCGCGCGCGATGATGATCACCTCCACGTGCGGTGCGGCGTCGAGCGCGGCCAGCTGCTCGATGATCGACGGCACCGCCGTCGGGCCCTGGACGGGCGAGTCGCGGACCTCGAACCGGACCGCGGACCAGCGCGTCTGCGCCACCGCCAAGACGTCGCGCTGGGCGGCGCTGGCGCGGCCGCTGATGAGTCCGACGGTGTGCGGCAGGAAGGGCAGGGGCCGCTTGCGCCGGGCGTCGAAGAGACCTTCGGCGGCCAGCAGCCCCTTGACGCGTTCGATGCGGGCGAGGAGTTCGCCGATGCCGACCGGCCGGATGTCGGTGATCCGCAACGACAGCGTGCCGCGACCGGCGTAGAAGTTGGGCCGACCGTAGACCACCACCCGGGTGCCCTCGGTGAGCGGGACGGCGCTGCGCTGCAGCAAGCCGGGATCGCAGGTCACCGAGATCGACATGTCGGCGGCCGGGTCGCGCAGCGTCAGGAAGGCCGTGCGCGTCCCGCGTCGGTGATTGATCTGGGTCAGCTGACCCTCCACCCACACCTGCCCGAGCCGGTGGATCCAATCGGCGATCTTGAAGCTCAGTGTCCGGACCGGCCACGGCGTCTCCGCCGAGTTCTGCGGGGGCGCCGGACCCGTGCCCGGGGCACCCGAACCAGGGGGCGAGGTCATCGGCCCGCCACGCCGGGCTGCGTGAGCGAGTGCTGCCTGCGGCTCACTGGGCGGATTCGGACTTCTTCTGCTGGCTCGCGAGACGGTTGTCGAGCATCGTCACGAACGGGGTCCGGTTGCGTCCGGCCTTCTCGAAGGCGAGGACCTCGGTCAGATCGTCGGCGCTGAGGCCGCGGACCTTGGCGCGGAGCTGGGCAAGGGTGAGGTTCGGGTAGTCGAGCGCGGCGACCGCAGGCGGAAGCGGGCGGCCGTCGGCCTCGCCCGGCTGCGAGGAGGTGGCGCCGGCGGTGAGGTCGGCGGGGGCGGCACTGTACAGCGCGAATCGTCCGCTGCCCGGCGCCGCCGCGCCGGTTCCATTCGTTTCCGCTGTGCCGTTGGTCTCAGTGGCAGCCGCGTCGGCGGTCGTCGTCGTGTCGGCCGCCGCGGCCTCCGCGACCGAGTCCTCGGCCGGCGCCGGTGCCTCGGGGCCTGCGGAATCGGCGGCGGGAACGACCACGCGCGGGGCGTCCGCGCGCAATGGCTGCGGCGCTTCAGCGGGGGCGTCGTCCTCGTCGAAATGAGCCCATTGCGGCTGCTCCTGCGTCTTCTCGCAGAGCGGTGCGAGCAGTTCGTCGCCCTTGATCGCGAGCTCGGCGATGTTCTGCTGCAGGCGCATGCCCGCCTGCAGGCCGAGGCTGACCGCGCTCATCGGGAAGGTGATGACGCGCGTGGGCAGCTTTCGGGTCTCCTCGAGGGTTGCAGCGACCAGACCGGCGGCCACGCGGGCAGGGTACGGAGGACGGCTCATGTAATTACTGTCTCACAGCCGTACCCTGGAGCTCATGGCTGATAGTAAGCGCGTCCTTCTCGCGTCGCCCCGTGGTTATTGTGCAGGCGTCGACCGGGCCGTGGAAACAGTCGAGCGGACCCTCGACAAACACGGCGCCCCGGTGTACGTCCGCAAGGAGATCGTGCACAACCGGCACGTGGTCGACACCCTGATCGAACGGGGTGCGATCTTCGTCGACGAGACCGACGAGGTGCCCGAGGGCGCGATCGTCGTGTTCTCCGCGCACGGTGTGTCCCCCGAGGTGCACAAGACCGCCGCCGAGCGGAGTCTGCAGACGATCGACGCCACCTGTCCGCTGGTGACGAAGGTGCACCAGGAGGCCAAGCGGTTCGCGCGTGACGACTACGACATCGTCCTGATCGGGCACGAGGGCCACGAAGAGGTCGAGGGCACCGCGGGCGAGGCGCCCGAGCACATCCAGATCGTCGACGGCCCCGACGCGGTCGACAACGTGAAGGTGCGCGACGAGTCGCGCGTCATCTGGCTCTCGCAGACCACCCTGTCGGTGGACGAGACGATGGAGACGGTCGGTCGGCTGCGCGAGCGCTTCCCCGAACTCAACGATCCGCCGTCGGACGACATCTGCTACGCCACTCAGAACCGTCAGGTGGCGGTCAAGGCGATGGCGCCGCGCTGCGATCTGGTGATCGTCGTCGGCTCGCAGAACTCGTCGAACTCGCAGCGGCTCGTGGAGGTGGCCTTGCAGAACGGCGCGCAGGCCTCCTACCTGGTCGATTATGCTCGCGACATCGATCTCGCCTGGCTCGACGGCGTCTCGACCGTCGGTGTCACCTCGGGCGCCTCGGTGCCGGAGGTCCTGGTGCGCGGGGTCCTCGATCTGCTCGACGAGCACGGCTACTCCGATGTGGAGACCGTCACCACCGCGCAGGAGACGCTCACCTTCTCGCTGCCGCGCGAGGTGCGCCCGGCACGCAACCCGCGCTGACAACGTTGGCGACATCCAGGCCCCCAGAGGGCCTCGATGTCGCCAACGTTTTGATGCGGTCATCGCCGACGCCGCAGCAACCACGCGCCGAGCAGTGCGCAGCCGGCCGATCCGGCGCCGATCAGCATCGCCCCCGAGCCCGTGGTCGGCATCTCGCGCGGGCCGGGAGCCTGGAACGCTCGCGGTGCGGCTGCGGTCGGTTCAGGCAGTTCGTCGGTCAGCGCCGCGACCGGGTCGACGACCCCGGCGCCGACCGTCAGATCGTGCCCGCCGCCGTGGGCGGTGCGGACGATCCGATCGATCACCTCGCCCGCCGACATCTCGGGATATCGTGCGCGGACCAAGGCGGCCAGGCCCGCCACATAGGGCGCGGCGTAGCTGGTGCCGGCCAGCGGCGCCGGTCCGTCGCCGGTCTGCAGGCCGGCGACCAGCCGCGGCCCGGTCGGCCCCGGCATCACGCTGACCACGTCGGTCCCCGGAGCGGCCACTCCCACCCACGGTCCGTTCAGGCTGAACTCGGCGGGCGATCCGTCCACGGCCGACACCGCACCGACGACCAGCACCAGCGGTGCGAACCGGGCCGGCGACACCGAGGTCCGGAGCTGTGCCCACGCATGAGCCGCAGATGCGGCGCCCGCCGGATTCTGTTCGCGGCAGGCCGTCGCCCGGGTCAGGTTGCCCGCTGCGGCGACGACCACGACGTCGCGCTCGCGGGCCCGGGCCAGCGCGGCTCCCAGCAGCTCGTCGCCCGCCCGATCGCCGGGCGCAGCGCACGCGACCTCGGAGACGATGATGACCCGCGCACCCAGATCGACCGCCCGCACCACCGCCCGCGCCAGCGTCGCCGGCGGTCCGTATCCCGCACCGACCACCGGACCGTCGGCGCCGCGGCCGGTGGCCTGATAGGCGCCGCTCGACTGCCGGATCGCGATGATCGTCGCCTCCGGGGCCACCCCGACGAATCCGTCGGTGGGGGCGGCCTGGCCGGCGATGAGGCCGGCGACCAGGGTGCCGTGCGCATCGCAGTCGGTCAGCCCGTCGCCGGTCCCGACGTAGTCGCCGCCGGGAATCAGCCGCGGCAGCCGCGGATGCGGGGCGACGCCGGTGTCGATCACCGCGACGGCGACACCGGCGCCGCGACTGAACCGGTGGGCGGCCGCGATGTCGAGCAGTCGATGACCCGGCGGCGGGTCGGCGAGGTCGGCGGAGACGGCGCTCGCGCAGTGGGTGCGCTGCTCGGTCGGGGCATCGGGGCCGAGCGGCAGCGCGCTGACCGGCGGCAGTGCTGCGGCCGGACCGCCCGAACCGACGACCGCGACCGCGGCGGCGGCCGCGGTCGCGAGGAGGCGCCGGATCACAGTTCGCGAACCGTCTGGTACACCTCGAGCACCCACAGCAGCAGCGGGATCAGCGCGATCAGCACCGCGTACTCGACGATCTCGGCGGCACGGACCGCTGGCGGTGAATAGCTCGCCCCGGCCGCGACGGTGCCGAGCAGCAGCGCGGCCGTGCCGGCGACGATGACCGCGATCAGGATCGTCAACGGTCCCGGACCCGAGCCGGCCAGCAGCACCGCGAGGACGGCGGCGAGTGCGGTGAGGCCGGCACCGCCGACGAGCACCGCCGACTGGAGGCGGTCGGTGTGCGTGCGGCCGCGCGCCGACAGCGCCGCCACCGCGCACGCGCAGAACACCAGGGTGACCGCCGAGCCGTGCGCGGTCGCGGCCGCGATCACCGTCGACGCCCCCACCGTGATCACCGCGCCGACGAGCAGACCGGTCAGCAGGGAGGCAGTGAGCCGGGCGCGGCGGGCCAGCGCGTGCGTGTCGCCGAGCGCGAGGTCGGCGATCGCGGCCAGCGGGTCGTTCGAGGGCAGCGGCAGGGCGCCGATGCCGTCCACCGGTGCGGCTGCGTCGGCTGACGGAACCGGCGGGGTCGTCGGCACCGCGGGCAGCGGCAGCCGGCCCGCGGCGATCGCCGACCGGGGTGCGGTCAGCATCGTCAGGACGCCGAGCGCCGCCGTCACCGCGGCCACCTGGCCCACCGACAGGCCCGACACGGCACTCAGCGTCCCGGCGACCGCAGCGGGAATCGCGGTCGCCACGAACGCGGCGGGTACGGCGGGAACCAGCGCGGTGGCGCGGTGGCCGATCACCGCGCACGTGCCCGCGGCGAGCGCCGCGAGCGTCACCTGCGCCCCGGCCGGCGCCTCGACGGCGAGCGACGCGGCCGCGGCCGCGAGCAGGCATCCCCCGACGGCGAGGACCGCGGTGGTCCGCGGGTCGAGACGCAGACGTGCGCCGGCGAGCGCGACGCCGAGTGCGACGGCGGCACCGACGCCCGTCAGAGCGGCCGCCGCGGGTCGCTCGCCTGCGGCCGCGGTCCATCGCGCGGCGGGGATCGCGACCATCGTCGCGAGCAGGAACACCGCGTACCCGACCAGCCGCGACGAGTCCGCCGACCACCCCGCTCGATCGTCGGCCAAGAGTGCGGCCACGCCGTCTGCGACGTCGTCGACCAGCGCCGACCGCGGCCCCGGCCGATCGGCGCGCACGATCAGCAGATCGCCGTCGAGGACTCCGCACCGCGCCAGGCTGTCGTCGGGTGCCAGACGCACGCCGTCGATCCGGGCCAGGGTCCACCGCTGCGGAGCCGCGTGGTCGGGCATCGGAAGGCGAAGTGCGGCAAGGATGTCGGGCATCAGTGCGGCGATCGGTACGGTGGCCGGCAGGCCCACGTCGAGTTGTCGATCGGTGCCCAGAATCGAGATTCGGACCAACTCCGGCTCAGCGAACACGGTCATTGCGTAAACCTTCCCCCCAGGTTTTCGACAAAGCCTCCTCCGGCGCATGCGCGGTGAGGATGGCGTCGAGGTAACCACGTCGACGCCGCCGGCGGTCGCGGTTCGCCGAAATCGTCGGCCGGCCGGAGCGGCCGCGGTCAGGGCACCACCAGCGGCGCGGGGGAGCGGACCTGCTGCGTCAGGTCGGCGGCCCAGCGGATCGGGCCGTTCGAGCGATCCCAACCGACGACCAACGACGTCACCTTCGCCTCCATCCGGGTGCGCAGGCGGGTGAACGAATCGCGGTAGTCGTCGCCGACGTACCCGAGCAGCAACCACCACGCCCACGCGACGGCGCCGGCGTTCGCGATGAAGTCGGGGATCACCGCGATGCCCCGCGCGGTGAGGTCGAGTTCGGCGTCGGCGGTGGTCGGGGCGTTGGCGGCCTCGACGATCACCCGGGCGTTCACCGCGGCCACGTTCTCGGCGGTGATCGCATACGAGACGGCGGCGGGCACCAGGACGTCGCAGTGGGTCGCGAGGACGGCGTCGCGCGGGAACCGTGCGACGCGGTCGGGGACCGCACGGCGGTCGATCTCACCGAACCGGTTGCGAGCGGCCAGCAGCCGCGGGACGTCGAGACCGTCGGCGTCGAACAGGGTGCCGACGGCGTCGGCCAGGGCGACCACGGTCATGCCCGCTTCGTGCAGGTAGAAGACGGTTCCGCCGCCCATCGTCCCCACGCCCTGCACGGCCACGGTCGTCTCCTCCGGGGCCTTGCCGATCGCTCGGGCCGCGGCGAGGCAGGCCCGGGCGACGCCGTACCCGCCGATCACCTCGCCCAGCAGACCGCCGGGCGCGGCGGCGTGCAGACCGGCCAGGACGCGGTCGGCGGTCGCGGCGGGATCGGCCGACCGCTCGATCGCCGCGTGATACGACTGGCGCATGCCGAGCCGGTCGAAGACCATGTCGATCGTCGCCCGCGAGACACCGAGGTCCTCGGCCGTGACCCAGTGGCGGTCGAGGAACGGGCGCATCGCCTCGCAGAACCGGGTCAGCACGTCGAGGGCGCGGGGATCCTTCGGATCGAAGTCGATCCCGCCCTTGGCGCCGCCGACCGGGAGGTCGAAGGCGGCGGTCTTGTTCGACATGCCGCGCGCGAGGTCGGCCACCTCGTCGATCGTGCAACCCGCGCGCATGCGGGTGCCGCCGGTCGCCATGCCCTGAACGAGCGAATCGATGATCAGGTAGCCGAGGGCGCCGGTCTCCTCGTCGAACCACTCGATCCGCAGGTACGGCGGGCGGCGGTCGGAGGCGGGGAGCACGGACGGCGGCGGCACCGACTCGGAGGTGGTCGGCGCCCCCAGGCCCCGGGGTTCCGCTGGGACGATCGTCATGGCAGCCTCCTCACAGGTGGTATCCGGCGAATCCCGCCGATCCGCTCACCTTCATGGTCGGTGGGGGAGCGGGGCGGCGTCCATGTCGACTTCGTGTGCATGATCGTTCAGTAACCTCGATGTATGGAGGTCTCGCTGCACCGTCTGAAGCTGCTCCGAGAGCTTCGGCACCGCGGCACGGTGACGGCGGTGGCCGACGCCCTCCACTACTCGCCGTCCGCGGTGTCGCAGCAGTTGGCGCAGTTGGAGCGGGAGGCGCAGACCACGCTGTTCCGCCGGATCGGGCGCCGGATCACGCTCACCGAGGCCGGGCGGGTCCTGGCCGATCATTCCGAAGAGATCCTCGATGCCGTCGAGAGCGCAGGCAACGCGATCGAATCGCTGCGCGAGGGCACCACCGCGTCGTTGACTGCGGGGGTCTGGGCGTCGGTGGCGACGGGACTGCTGCCGACCGGGCTCGACCTCCTGGCGGCGCGATCGCCGGGGATCGAGGTGCAGACCGTCGAACTGGAACCGGAAGCGGGATCGGACGCGGTGCGCGACGGTTCGCTCGACCTCGCGTTCGTCATCGACTACTCCAACTACGCGATGCCGCAGGTCCGGACCCTCGAGCGGCGGCTGGTCGCCGTCGAACGACTGTCCGTCGCGGCGCGGGCGGGGACCCTCGGGACCGAGCCGATCGAACTGGCCGAACTGGCCGGTCGCGGCTGGATCCTGTCGGATGCGCGATCGCACTTCGGCCGGGCCGTCCGCTTGGCCTGTCGCGACGCGGGTTTCGATCCCGACGTCCACCATGCGGTGGGGGAGCAGTCGACGGCGCTCGCGCTCGCCGCGGCGGGGCTGGGCGTGACGCTGGTGTCGGACCTGGGGGCGATGGGACTGCCCGGCGGGGTGCAGCTGACGCCGCTGGCGGGTCGCTTCGAGCGCAATCTGTTCATCGCCTATCGCAGCCGCGACGCCGACCGCGAGCCGCTGACCGCCTTCATCGATGCGATGGTCGACGGCGCCGCGGAGCTGGGGCTGCGAACCGGGTGAGGTGGAGACCGTCGCCGCAGCAACCGCGCGCCGGGCAGGCGCACCCGGCCGGATTCGCTTCGGTCCACGGGTGCGGTGCGGCTCAGCCGCCGGCGGCGTCTCCGGGCACGTAGCCCCGCCGCTTGTCGACCGCCGGTCCCGGTGTCCGACCGTCGGCGTATTCGCGGAGCTTCTCGACGAACTGCGCCGACAGGGTGTTGCGCCAGCCGATGACATCGCCCGACATGTGCGGGCTGATGTGCGCGCCCGGCAGCGTCCAGAGCGGATCGTCGGCGGCCGGCGGCTCCTGCACGAGCACGTCGAGGTGCGCGGTCAGGCGGCCCGACGCGATCTGCGCGGTGAGCGCGGTCTGGTCGGCCAGTGGCCCGCGGCCCACGTTGATCACGTGCGCGCCGTCGGGGAGGGCGGCCAGCTCGTCGGGGCCGAGCATGCCGCGGGTCGCGTCGGTCAGCGGTGCGACCATCACCAGATGATCGACGTCGGGCAGGTGCGCGGCCAGATCGGCCGAACCGACGACGGTGCCGAAGTCGGGGTCGTCGAGCTGCGGGGTGCGACCGGCGCCGCGCACGTCCATGCCGACCGCGCTCAGCAGCCGGGCGATCGCCCGACCGATGCCGCCGGTGCCGACGATGAGGGCGCGGCGCCCCTTCACCTGCAGCGTCTCGCGGTGCACCCACTCGCCGCGCCGGCGGAACTCCTCGGTGCGGTGGAGCTGTTTGTCGTTGGCCAGGATGCAGGCGAGGACGTACTCGGCGATGGGGCGGTCGAAGACGCCGCGGGCGTTGGTGACCACGACGTCGGAGGCGCGCAGCTCGTCGAACAGGATCGCGTCGACCCCCGCCGCCGCCACGTGGATCCAGCCGAGCGCATCGGCGGCGTGCCAGGCGCCGGCGAGTGCGCGGGAGAAGATGTCCCACACCAGCAGCACGTCGGCGCCGGGCAGGGCGTCGGCCAGCGTCTCGGCGGTCGCCGTGCGGACGTCGGCGAGGCTGCGGATCGACTCGAGGTCCGACGGCGGCGCGAGGTCCGCGGCGGTCAGCAGGACGACGACGGGGCGGCGGTCGGTCATGTCGACCACCGTAACCCCGACGATGATTGTCGACAATCGGACCGTTGACAATGCTGGGCGCTGGGCAGACACTGGCCACATGACCAAGGCCTCCCTCTCTCCGGTCCTGCAGCAGGCGACACCGGTCGTCGTCGACCACGCGCTCGGCTCGTGGATCCACGGCACCGACGGGCGTCGCTATCTCGACTTCACGACCGGCATCGGCGTGGTCAGCACCGGTCACTGCCATCCCGAGGTGGTCGCCGCCGCGCAGAAGCAGTGCGCCGAGATCATTCACGCGCAGTACACGACGGTGATGCATCGACCGCTGCTGCAGTTGACCGAGAAACTCGGCGAGCACCTGCCCGACGGCATCGACTCGGTGTTCTACGCCAACTCCGGGTCCGAGGCGGTCGAGGCCGCGGTCCGGCTGGCGCGGATGGCGACCGGGCGGCCCTGCATCGTCACCGTGCAGCGGGGCTTTCACGGCCGGACCGTGGCCGCCGCATCGCTCACGACCGCGGGCACCAAGTTCTCGGCGGGCTTCGGCCCGATGATGGCCGGCGTCTGCGCCACCCCCTTCCCCGATGCGCGTCGCCTGCAGATGTCGGAGGACGACGCCGTCACCTACGCGCTCAACGAGTTCGACTACCTGATGGCCACGCGCGTCCACCCGCGCGAGCTCGCCGCCGTCCTCATCGAACCGGTCCTCGGCGACGGCGGCTATCTCGCCGTCCCGCCCGCCTTCCTGGCCGGTCTGCGCGAGCGAACCCGGAGGCACGGCGCGCTGATGGTGCTCGACGAGGTGCAGGCGGGCATCGGCCGCACCGGGCGGTTCTGGGGCCATCAGCACACCGACGGGCTGGTGCCCGACATCATCATCACCGCCAAGGGCATCGCCTCGGGCTTTCCGATCTCGGCGATCGCCGCACCCGAGCAGATCATGGCCAAGGCCTGGCCCGGGTCCCAGGGCGGCACCTACGGCGGCAACGCCGTCGCGGCGGCGGCCGCGGTCGTGACCCTCGGCGTCGTCGAACGCGACGGGCTGGTCGAGAACGCTCGGATTCGCGGAGACCAGCTGCTCACCGCGCTGCGCGAGGGGATCGCCGGAATCGACGCCGTCAGCGACGTCCGCGGCATCGGGCTGATGCTCGCCGTCGAGTTCGGCGACCCCACCGCCGCTGCCGGCGGCCCCGAGTCCCGCGAGGCCGTGCGGTTGGCCGGCGCAGTCCAACAGGCGTGCCTCGACGAGGACCTGCTGACGCTGACGTGCGGTCCACTCGGATCCATCGTCCGGATCATTCCGGCGCTCGTCGTCACCGAAGAGGAGGTCGCCGCCGGCGCCGAACGATTCGTTCGCGCCGTGCGCCGCACAGTGGAAGGCTGACGTCATGGCTGATCCGAGCGCACTGACAGCGGCACTGCGAGCGGAAGGCCTGGAACCCGAACACGACCCGCGGCGGCTGGCCGAATACTCCTACGACGCCTCCAACTACCGGGTGGTCCCCGCCGCCGTCGTGTTCCCGCGCACCGAGGCGCAGGTCGCGGCGGCCTTGGCCGTGTGCCACCGGCTCGGCGTGCCCGTCACCGCACGCGGCGGAGGAACCTCCATGTCGGGCAACGCGATCGGGGCGGGGGTCATCCTCGACCTGTCGCGCCACATGCACCGGGTCCTCGCGGTCGACGAGCGGGCGCGCACCGCCACGGCCGAGGCCGGCGTCGTCCTGAGCAGTCTGCGGGCCGCGGTGCTCGAGGCGACCGACCGGCGCCTCACGTTCGCCCCCGACCCCTCCAGCCAGACGCGCGCCTGCCTGGGCGGCGCGATCGGCAACGACGCCTGCGGCAACCACTCGGTCCGCTACGGACGCACCGCCGACCACATCGTCGAACTGCGCGCCGTCACCGCCGACGGTCTGCGGCTCACGGTGACCCGCACCGGAATCCGTGCGACGGTGCCCGGCGACGCGGCCGCCGCCGCCCGCGCCGATCACCTGGCCGCCGAACTCCGCGCGCTCGCCGCCGATCACCTCGCGGCGATCCGCGTGGAACTCGGGCGCATCCCGCGGCAGGTCTCCGGCTATCACCTGCGGCACCTGCTCCCCGAAGAGGGCTTCGACGTCGCCCGCTCCCTGGTCGGCAGCGAGGGGACCTGCGTGGTCGTCACCGCCGCGACCGTCGCGCTGGTCGACCGGCCTGCGCGCACCTCGCTGATCGTCGCCGGATACGCCGACATCGTCGACGCCGCCCGGGACGTCCCGCTCCTGCTGAAGCATCGCCCGACCGCGGTGGAGGGCGTCGACGAGGTGATCGTGGCGACCATGCGCGAACGGCGGGGCGCCGACGCCGTCGCCGAACTGCCCGAGGGGCGGGCATGGTTGTTCATCGAGGTCGACGAGACCGGCAGCGGCACCGAGCGGGCCGCGGCGCTGGAAGCGGACCTGCGCGCCGACGGTCGCGCCGTCGACCTGCGCCAGGTGGCCGACGCCACCGAGCGCGCCGACCTGTGGCGGGTGCGGGAGGACGGTGCCGGACTCAGCTCCCGGCTCACCGACCCCGACACCGGCGAGACCATCCTGTCGTGGCCGGGCTGGGAGGACGCCGCCGTGCGCCCCGACCTGTTGGGCGACTACCTGGCCGAGTTCCGCGAACTGTTGAACCGGCACGGCCTGACCGGTGTGATGTACGGGCACTTCGGTGCCGGCTGCATGCACATCCGCATCGATTTCGACCTCCGCACGGCGCCCGGACGCGCCGTCTTCCGCGCCTTCTGCACCGACGCCGCGCACCTGGTCGTGCGGTACGAGGGGTCGCTGTCGGGCGAGCACGGCGACGGTCGTGCCAGGTCAGAGCTGCTGCCGATCATGTACTCGCCACAGATGCGCTCGGCCTTCGACCGGTTCGGGGCCGTCTGGGATCCGGCGGGAATCCTCGCGCCCGGCGGCCTGCGTCAGACGGCGCCGATCGACGCCGATCTCGCGCTGGCCGAGGTGACCGCCGACCACGCGTCGCAGGCGTGCATCGGCGTCGGACGGTGTCGCACCCATTCGGGTGGGGTGATGTGTCCGTCGTACCGCGCCACCGGCGACGAGAAGGACTCGACCCGCGGTCGGGCCCGCGTGCTGCAGGAGGCGACCCGCGACGGCCTCGACGCCGTCGACTGGCGCGCGCCCGCGCTCGCCGAGGCCATGGACCTGTGCCTGTCGTGCAAGGCGTGCTCGTCGGACTGTCCGACCGGCGTCGACATGGCCGCGATGAAGTCCGAGGTCCTGTACCACCGGTATCGGGGTCGGATCCGGCCCCGGGAGCATTACACGCTCGGGATGCTGCCGACCTGGCTGCGGGTGACTCCCCACCTGGCGCGACCGCTCAATGCGCTGCTCGGCGCCCGCGCCGGGCGGGTCGGCGCCCGCTGGGGCGGGATCGGGGCCGACCGCGTGCTCCCGGAGTTCGCGTCGGCCGGCGCGCTGCGCGCCCAACTGCGGCGGACGCCGCCGAGCGTGGGCGCGCCGACGCCGCCGGAGATCGTGCTGTTCCTCGATTCGTTCACCCGGGGGCTGCGTCCCGAGGTGGCCGGCGCCGCGGCCCGCGTGCTCGGCGGGGTCCACCGGTCGGTGGCGTGCTCGGCCGACCTGTGCTGCGGACTCACCCAGATCACCACCGGCAGGCTCGACGCCGCGCGCAAGACCCTGCGGCGCACCGCTCGCCGCCTCGACGCGTGGGACGACGGGGTGCCGATCGTCGTGGTCGAGCCGAGTTGTGCGGCGACCCTGCACGACGACCTGCCGCGGCTGCTGACGGCGGAACAGGTGGGTGCGCAGGAGTCGGCGCGCGCCCGGCGCGTCGCCGCCCGGGTGCGGTCGGCGGCCACGCATCTGGGGATGCTGGCGGCCGACGGTCGCGCGCCCGCCTGGCCCGGTGAGCCGCCCGCGTACGTCGTCGTCCAAACCCACTGCCACGAGTACGCGGGCTTCGGGAACCGGGTGCAGCGGACGACGCTCAGCGCACTCGGCGTCGGCAGCGTGGTGGAGGCCACCGGATGCTGCGGCGTCGCAGGCGACTTCGGTTTCACCGCGGGACACGAAGCGGTGTCGGACGCGGTCGCCGAGCAGGCGCTGGCGCCGGCGCTGCGGAGCCATCCGGACGCGCCCGTCCTCACCGACGGCTTCTCGTGCGCCACCCAGATCCGCCGGCTGGCGGCCGTCGACCCGACCACTGGCGGTGATGCGGGACCGGGGCGCCGCGGCAGGCATCTGTTCGAACTGCTCGATCCCGAGGCGAGCAGCGGCTAGTGTCCTGCGCCGGGGACGGGGTCGGTCACGAGGACAGGGGCCGCACGACCCGCGCCAGGCCGTCGCGCATGTGCGCGGTCAGCGCTGCGGTCGCTCGCGCGAGGTCGCCGGCGCCGATCGCGTCGGCGAGCTCCCGATGCTCGGACACCCGGTCCTCGTCGGGGCCGTAGGTCGAGGCCATCGCGCGCAGGCACATGCTGGTCTCGACGATCACGGTCTCGTGCACGCGCGAGAGGCGCTCGCTGTGCGCGGCCTCGACCAGCTCGCGGTGGAAGTCGAGGTCGGCGGCCATCATCTCCGGCGAATCCGGACTCGACTCGGCCATCCGGGCGACCACCGCGCCGAGCCGGGCCGCGCAGGCCGCGCCGTCGCCGACCTGCAGGATCTGCTCGACGGCGGCGCGTTCGATCGTGGTGCGCAGCAGGTACATGTCGGTCGCGGCGGCCGGGGTCAGCTCGGGAACGAACAGTCCGCGGTTGCGGTGCGAGACCAGCAGTCCTTCCTGGGTGAGGCGCTGCATCGCTTCGCGGAGGGGGCCGCGGCTGACGCCGAGATGCTTGGCGAGCGCGGCCTCGCCGAGCTGCGAGCCGGGAGGGAAGTCGCCTGCCGCGATCGCCCGGCGCAGGGACCGGGCGATGATCGCAGGCGTCGACTCCTGAACGACGGGTTCCAGCGACATCGCCGAGTAGTCAGTCATCGCCGTCGCGGCCACGTCGGTGCGGCCGGCACGTCGCCCGCGCAGGCGTGGATCGGCGGCCGAGGCGTCTGATCGGCGATCCGGGCGTGCAGGGCGGCGCCGGTCCGCATCACGAGCCGGTCGGCGAACCGCTCGCCGACGAGCTGCAGTCCCACCGGGAGGCCGTCGTCGGAGGTGCCGCACGGGATCGACAGCGCCGGTTGCTGAGTCATGTTGAAAACGTAGGTGTACGGCGTCCACGAGGTCCAATCGGGGCTGTGCCAGCCCGGCGGCACGTCCGCGCCCGCGTCGAACGCCGGGATCGGCATCGTCGGGGTCACGAGCACATCGTGGTCGCGGTGGAGCGCTGCCAGTCGTCGTCCCAGGGCCATCCGTCGGGAGACGGCGTCGAGGTAGTCCAGGGCCGAGTAGTCGTGATAGCGCGCCAGTGCTTCGCGCAGTCGCGGGTCGACATGGTCGGCGGCGTCGTCGCCGAACGGCTTCAGCACCGCCGCCGCGCCGGCGAACCAGAGCACATGGAAGGCGTCGACCGGATCGGACAGGCCGAGGTCGACCTCCTCGACGGCGGCGCCCAGGTCGGTCATCACCGCGACTGCCGCATCCACCGCGCGCTCCACGTCGGGCCGATTGGTCGCGAAGCCGAGATCACGACTGTAGGCCGCGCGCAGCCCGGCCAGCGGCCGCGGCCCGAGCGTGCCGTCCCGGGCGGCGGTCAGGTAGCCGCCCTGCTCCGGCGATGTCGCCGACGGGGGCATCGCCGACCAGTCGCGGGCGTCGGGGCGGATCAGCGCGTCCATGAAGGCGGCGGCATCGGTGACGGTCCGGGCCATCGGTCCCGCATGGGCGAGGGTGCCGAACGGGCTGGACGGATACATCGGGACCACGCCGTAGGTCGGTTTCAGCGCGACCGTGCCCGTGAACGACGCCGGAATCCGGACCGAGCCGCCGCCGTCGGTGCCGACCGACAGGGGCCCCAGGCCTGCGGCGACCGCGGCGGCGGAACCGCCGCTCGAGCCGCCCGGGGTGGTCGCCGGGTCGTGCGGGTTCCGGGTGATCCCGGTCAGCAGCGAGTCCGTGACCCCCTTCCAGGCGAACTCGGGCGTCGTCGTCTTGCCGAACGGGACGCACCCGGCGGCGCGGATCGCGGCGACCGCGGGTGCGTCGACGGTGGCGGTGCGGCCGCCGTCGAGGTCGGCGACGAGCCGTGACCCGCGATGAGTGGGATGCCCGGCGGTGAGGAAGATGTCCTTGATCGAGACGGGGACGCCGTCGAGCGGCCCCAGCGCGGACCCGTCCCGGTACCGGCGCTCCGCGGCGCGGGCGGCCGAGCGCGCGCCGTCCGGGTCGACGAGGCAGAAGGCGTTCAGATGCGCGTCGACCCGGTCGACGGCCCCGAGGACCTCGTCGATCACGTCCACCGGAGACAGCGAGCCGTCGCGGTAGGCCTTCGACAGCTCCAAGGCGCTCAGGGCGCAGAGCTCGGCACGATCTGCGGCCATGTCGGTGCCCCTTCCGACGTGCTGTTGATTGTCGACAATCGTACGCTTCGCGTGGGTGGAGTCAACGGCGGCGAGTCCTCGGGTGCGGCGACGTTGCGGGGCCGGCCGGTCGAACCTGGCCCATTCCGCGGACCCGCCCGCGGAGAACTTGGTACAACGTCATCCATCGCCTGCGCGGCGAGAAGGGGGCGCCGAGCCGGTCGTGTCGGCGACGCCTGGGGTCGAGGGTTCGGGGAGGCCGTCGATTCGCCGCGCGGGGCGCGAGTGCGATCGCGGGGGCGGTCGCCATGGAGCTGGGGGGCTCGAATGGGCAGTGCCACAATCGGTTTCGCACGCCGTCCGCGGATCGTCGGGGCGCCCGTCGCCGACGACGAGATCGAGTTGACCTCGCCGCCGGAACTGTCGCGCGCCGTGCCGCCGAACCTGCTGGTGCGACTGCTGCCGGTGGTGATGGTGCTGGGCGTCGTCGGCATGGTGGCGATGATGCTCGTGACCGGCGGCGCGAGCGCGCTGGCGAACCCGCTGTTCCTGATGTTCCCGATGATGATGGTGATGTCGATGGTCGGCATGCTCGCCTCGGGCGGACGCGGCGGCACCGAACGCGCGGCCGAACTCAACGAGAACCGCAAAGACTATCTCCGGCACCTCGGGAGACTCCGGGAGCAGGTGACGGAGACGGCGATGCGGCAACGTGAGTCGGCCGAGTTCCAGCACCCGGAACCGGCCGCGCTCCTCGGATTCGTCGGCGGTCGGCGGATGTGGGAGCGCCGCCTGGCCGACGACGACTTCGCCGATGTGCGGGTCGGCTGCGGCACCCACCGCCTGGCCACCGAACTGCTGCCGCCCCAGACGGCGCCGGGCGACGATCTGGAACCGGTGTCCGCGGTGGCGCTGCGACGCTTCGCCGCCGCCCACGCGGCCGTCGACGACGTGCCGACCGCCGTCGCACTGCGGAGTCTTCCGGCGGTGAGCCTGACCGGCGACCCCGCCCAGGTGCGCGGCCTGCTGCGGTCGATGCTGTGCCAACTCGCGGTGCTCCAGGGCCCGGACCACCTGCGGATCGCGGTCGTGACCGACGACCCGTCGGCGGCGGAATGGGATTGGGTCAAGTGGTTGCCGCACGCGGGACACCCGGTGCGCAACGATGCGCTCGGCCCGGCCCGGATGGTGTACTCGACCCTCGCCGCGCTCACCGCCGACCTCGACGCCGACCTCTCGACGCGCGCGGGCTTCAGCCGCACCGCCGAATCGCTCGCCGCCACGCACCTGGTGGTCGTCGTCGACACCGACGCCGTGGACGCCGAGGACGAGCTGATCGGCGGGGCCGGGATCGACGGGGTCACCGTGCTCGGGCTGGGACGGGCGCCGAGCCCGCTGACCGTTCATCGCGGCCTGCAGCTGGTGGTCGACGGCGGTCGGATCGGGGCGCACACCGCCGCGGGGCTCGAAGAGTTCGCCGTCGTCGACCGGTTGGGGGCCGCGGAGGCTGAAGCGGTCGCGCGGCGCCTGGCGCGGTACCGGCCCGCGTCGTTCGACGCCCTGCTCGACCTGGACACCCCGCTGGTGGCGGGCGACCCGGGACTGCAGGCGCTGCTGGGGATCGGCGACCCGGCCCGACCCGACCCGGCCGGCGTCTGGCCGGGCCGCACCGGCGCCGACCGGCTCCGCGTGCCGATCGGCTACACGCCCGAAGGCGCTCCGGTGCAGCTGGATCTCAAGGAGAGCGCGCACGGCGGGATGGGCCCGCACGGGCTGTGCATCGGGGCCACCGGCAGCGGCAAATCGGAGCTCCTGCGCACCCTGGTGCTGGCCCTGGTCGCCACCCACTCGCCCGACGAGCTGAACCTGGTGCTCGTCGACTTCAAGGGCGGCGCAACGTTTCTGGGGTTGGAGGAGCTCCGCCACACGGCCGCGGTCATCACCAACCTGGAGCAGGAGCTGTCGATGGTCGACCGGATGGGCGACGCGCTCTCCGGCGAACTGAATCGGCGCCAGGAACTGTTGCGGTCGGCGGGCAACTTCGCCAACGTCACCGACTACGAGGCCGCCCGCCGCGGCGGCGCCCCGCTCGACCCGCTGCCCGCCCTGTTCATCGTCGTCGACGAGTTCTCCGAACTGCTGGCGCAGAAGCCGGAGTTCGCCGACCTGTTCGTCGCGATCGGCAGGCTGGGGCGGTCGTTGCACATCCACCTGCTGCTCGCCTCGCAGCGGCTCGAGGAGGGACGCCTGCGCGGGCTGGACAGCCATCTGTCGTACCGGATCGGGCTCAAGACCTTCTCCGCCAACGAATCCCGGACCGTGCTCGGGGTCCCCGACGCCTACCACCTGCCGAGTTCGCCGGGAGCGGCCTACCTCAAATGCGATTCGGGGGCGCCGACCCGCTTCACCACCTGCTACGTCTCCGGCCCCTATCGGCCGCCGACGACGGCGACGGCCGCGACCGGCGGCGAGCGGTCGGCGTCGGGGACGGCGCCGCTGGCCTTCACCACCGCTGACGTGCCGATCGTCCCGCGAGACCCGGCGGCGGGCGACGCCGTCGACGACGAGCCGACCGCCACCCTGCTGGAGACGATGGTCGGTGCCCTGCACGGCCACGGTCGCCGCCCGCATCAAGTGTGGCTGCCGCCCCTGGACACCGCGGTCACCCTCGGCGAACTGGTCGGCGGGCGGGCGCCCGACCCGGCCGCGGACGGCGACCTCGTCATCGCGTACGGCGTCGTCGACCTTCCCTACGAGCAACGACGTGACACGGCGGTGCTCGACGTGTCCGGCGCGGGCGGGCACGTCGCGGTCGTCGGCGGGCCGCAGACCGGCAAGTCGACGGCGCTGCGCACCCTGATCTGCAGCGCCGCCCTCACCCACGCACCCGAGCAGATGCAGTTCTACTGCCTGGATTTCGGCGGCGGCTCCCTGTCCGCGCTGGTCGGACTCCCGCACGTCGGATCGGTGGCGACCAAGGCCGACCGGGACACCATCCGACGCACCCTCGCCGAGATCGAGGGCGTGCGGGCCGCGCGCGAACAGGCCTTCGCCGAGCACGGTGTCGAGTCGATGCGCGAGTACCGCGCGGCGCGGGCGAAGGGGCGATTCAGCCCCGAGGCCGACCGGGACGACCCATACGGCGACGTCTTCCTGGTCATCGACGGCATCGGGGTGCTGCGCGCCGACTTCGAGCTGTTGGAGGAGAAGGTCAACGCCCTGGTGTCCGGCGGGCTGGCGTACGGCATCCACGTGATCGTCACCGCGACCCGGTGGGCGGAGATCCGGCCGGCGATGAAAGACCTGATGGGCGGACGGATCGAGCTGAAGCTGGGCGACGCCCTCGACTCGGAGATGGGGCGCCGCGCCGCCGCCGGGGTCCCGGAGGGGCGGCCCGGCCGCGGCCTCACCGCGCAGGAGAAGCACCTGCTGGTGGCATTGCCGCGGATCGACGACGTCGCCGACGCGCAGAGCGTCTCGGCGGGCACGGCCGCGCTCGTCGCACACGTGGCGCAGGCCTTCGACGGCCGCTCGGCACCGGCGGTGCGGACCCTCGCGCGGCGGGTCGGGGACGGCGAACTGGCGCGCGCCGTCGCCGCCGCGGGCGCCCCGGCGACGGCGGGGCGGGTCGCGCTGGGACTGTCGGAGACCGACCTGGGGCCCGCCGTGCTCGACTTCGATCTCCAGCCGCACCTGCTGGTGTTCGCCGACGTGGAGTCGGGAAAGACCGAGACCGCACGAACCCTGGTGCGCGGGCTGGTCGCATCGGGCGGCCCGGACGAGGTGAAGGTGGTCCTGGTGGACTACCGGCGCGGCCTGCTCGGCGAGGTCCCCGAATCCCACCTGGGCGGCTACGCCAGTTCGGAGCGGACCGCGGGACCGATGATGGCGCAGCTGGCCGAATACTTCGCGGCCCGGCTGCCCGGCGACGACGTGACCGCCGAGCAACTGCGGGAACGGTCGTGGTGGTCGGGCCCGACGGTCTACCTCGTCGTCGACGACTACGACCTGGTCGCCACCGCCTCCGGCAATCCGCTGCTGCCGCTGGTGGAACTGCTCGGCCACGGCCGCGACGTGGGGTTCCGGATGATCCTGACGCGTCGGTCCGGCGGGCTCGGCCGGGCGCTGTTCGATCCGGTCGTCGCCGCCCTGCGCGACCTGTCGTGCGACGTGCTGCTGATGAACGGCGACCCGGACGAGGGCTACATCGTCGGCAGGCACCGGCTGCAGCGGCTGCCCGCGGGCCGCGGCGAGCTCGTCTCCCGCAACCATCCGCCGCAGATCGTGCAGGTGGCGCTGGGGGAGCGGGAGTGAGCGGGTCGGTGCTCGACCTCGCCTACGGTCGGGTGCGCGTCGGCGACCGGCAATTCGACGTCGGCGTCGTCCTGGAGGACATCGACGACCCGCGACGACGCGCCCCGGCCCGGCCCGCGCTCGCTGAGGCGCTGCGGGCGGCCGGCTCGGTCGCCGTCGTGGCCCCCACGGTGTGGGGCCCGGTGCGTACCGGCTCGTTGCGGGCCGAGCTGGCCGCAGCGGCCCCGCACGCCGCGGCTGTCGTGCCGATTCCGCGAGCGGTCGCGATCGCCGCCTCGCACGCCGATGCCACCGTGCATCGATGCGCCGTCGTGGAGACACGAATGCTGCCGTCGACCGGCGGGCACTGGTCCGTGCACGCGGTGGCGCGCAGGCAGGGGCGTTGGGAGTTGGGGAACGGGGAGGTGACGCTGCCGCACCGGATCCCGGCCGATCCGGGGTGGGCGCGGCTGCTCGAGGAGTCCGACGCGGTGTTCGTCGACGGTCCCGACCCGGCGTCGATCGAGCGGGCGCGACGCCTGCTGGCCGAGGTCTTCGGGGTGCGGGCCGAGAGTGTCGACCGGCGGCTCCTGGGGCGGCACGGCGCGGGGATCGCGGCAGTCACCGGCGCAGATCTGCTGGCCGGGCTGCCCGCGGCGCCGGTCGCCGGTCGACGCCCCAGCGCGTGGGCTCCGGCTCTGGTGGCGGCGTTGCTGTCGGTAGCGGTCGTGGTCGTCGGCGTGTGGAGCCATTGGCCGCGCCCGGCGGTCGTCGATCGGGAGGCGGTGCAGGTGGGGCGGGCTCGCCTGGAGGTGCCGGGCGGCTGGAGGCGCACGGACATGGCCTCCACCGGGGCCGACGGTGCCGGGCGGCGGGCGGTGTTCGCCGCACCGGACGACGGGCGCCGGGTGATCGTGGTGGTCTCGACGCTGCGGTCGGGGTCGTCGTCGGCGACGGTGGCGGCGAGTCTGCGGCAGCGGATCGCGCAGCGTGGGGACGACGTGGTGGCGGAGTTCGCGCCCGACCTGGCGTATGCGGGGCGGCAGGTGATCGGCTATCGCGAGACACCGGCGTCGGGGGAGCCGGTGGCCTGGTACATCAGCGTCGATCAGCGCACGCAGGTCAGCGTCGGCTGTCAGGGCGGGACCGGCGCGGAGTCGGTGGAGGCGGCGTGTCGTGGGGCGGTCGGGTCGGTGCGGGTGGGGCCGGATTAGGCGATGCGCCGGAGAGAGTTCCCCGCTGAGAGCCCGCATGGTTCGAGGGAAGGGCGTCGGGCCTCAGCGGTGACGTCTGTCCGACCTGGCACGACTGCGGCAGGTTCGGCTCGCATCTCGTGCGGACCCGGTCGGCTACGTGTCGCCGACCGTCGCCGCCAACTCGACCACGACCTCGTCGGCGACCTTCAGGGCTCCCATCATCAACGAGTACTGCTTCACCCCGAAGTCGGTCTGCCGCACGGTGGACTCGCCGGCGAGCTGCGTCCGACCGTCGTCGCCGGTCACGCAGACCCGCACGGTGTGCGGCCGCGGCGTTCCGCAGATCGTGAGCTGCCCGGTCAACTCGTAACCGTCGTCGGTGGCGGTGATCTCGTCGGCGGCGAAGCCGATCTCGCCGAACTTCCCGGACTTGAGTGATTTGAGCGCGTTGCCGCGGGCCACCAGCCGTTCGGGCAGCGTCATCGGCGTCAGGCCGCCCTCGCCGGAGAGCACCTGCATCGACTCCACTTCGACGGTCAGATCGACGCGGGTCGGCACACCGTCGTCGAAGGAGACCGTCGCGCGCCAGCGGTCGAAGCCGAGGACGAGACGATGCCCGGTACGGGCGGCCCGGCCGGTGACGTCGGTGCGGACGGTGAGCGTCCCCCGATCGGGACCGAACTCGATGCGGTGCGGGCCGGACTGCTGCGGGCTCATGGTCGCCACGATACGACAGGATCGTCAGACAGACCGTGCGACGGAAGCGGTGCGAACGACCGTGCGCGGACCCGGCGCCGTGACCGGCGGCGTTTTGACCGCGGCGGCGCCGTCCGCGTATCCTGGGTCGCTGGTGCCCTGCGCATACAGAGCTCCCGGGTCCCCACTGGTCGCCGGGAGAGCACTCTGCGGGAGCGTCTGACCAGCAGCAAACGAAATCGAGTGAGGACTACTGTGCCTACCTACACCCCGAAGGCCGGTGACATCACCCACGAGTGGTATGTCATCGACGCCACCGACGTGGTGCTCGGCCGCCTCGCCGTTGCGAGCGCCAACCTGCTCCGCGGCAAGGGCAAGCCCACCTTCGCCCCCCACATGGACGGCGGCGACTACGTCATCATCATCAACGCCGAGAAGGTCGCCGTCAGCGGCAACAAGCTGACCGACAAGCGCCTGTACCGTCACTCGGGTCACCCGGGCGGCCTCAGCTCGCAGACCATCGGTGAGCTCCTGGCCACCAAGCCCGAGCGCGTCGTCGAGAGCGCCGTCAAGGGCATGCTGCCGAAGAACAAGCTGGGCAACGCCATCGCAGGCAAGCTCAAGGTCTACGCGGGCCCGAACCACCCGCACACCGCGCAGAAGCCGGTCAACTACGAGATCAAGCAGGTGGCCCAGTGAGCGACAACAACGTGAACGACGTCGACGTCGAGATCATCGAAGAAGAGACGCTCAGCGAAGACGGCACCTACACCACCGAGTCGGTCGAGGTCGTCGAGACCGAGGTCTCCTCGCGCGGTCCCGTGGTCCTCGACCACCCCGTCCAGACCGTCGGCCGCCGCAAGGAGGCCGTCGTCCGCGTCCGCCTGCTGCCCGGCACCGGTGAGTTCACCCTCAACGGCCGCACCCTGGAAGACTACTTCCCGAACAAGGTGCACCAGCAGCTCATCAAGGCGCCGCTGGTGACCGTCGAGCGCACCGACGCCTTCGACATCCACGCCCGCCTGGTCGGCGGCGGCCCCTCGGGTCAGGCAGGCGCCCTGCGTCTGGCCATCGCCCGCGGCCTCATCGAGGTCAGCCCCGAGGATCGTCCGGCCCTGAAGAAGGCCGGCTTCCTGACCCGCGACGCGCGCGCCGTGGAGCGGAAGAAGTACGGCCTGAAGAAGGCCCGCAAGGCTTCGCAGTACAGCAAGCGCTGATCGCTTCTGTGGCACGCCTTTTCGGCACCGACGGCGTCCGCGGCCGGGCCAACGAACAGCTCACCCCCGAGCTGGCGTTGGCCCTGGCCGCGGCCGCCGTTTGCGTTCTCGGTGCAGATGCAGACTCCTCCCGCCCGACCGGCACCCGACCGCGCGTGGTGGTCGGACGCGATCCCCGCGCCTCCGGCGAACTCCTGGAAGCCGCGCTGTGCGCGGGCCTGGCCGCCGCAGGCGCCGACGCGATCCGCGTCGGCGTGGTGCCCACCCCGGCCGTCGCCTTCCTCACCGCCGACTATCGAGCCGACTTCGGCGTGATGATCTCGGCGTCGCACAACCCCATGCCCGACAACGGCATCAAGTTCTTCGCCGCCGGCGGTCACAAGCTCCGCGATGACGTGGAAGACGCGATCGAAGCCGAGATGCGCACCCAGCGCCGTCGCCCCACCGGTGCGGACGTGGGTCGGATCGTCGACGCGGCCGACGCCGCAGACCGGTACCTGGCCCATCTGGCACAAGCCGTCACCACCCCGCTCGACGGGTTGACCCTGGTGGTCGACTGCGCGCACGGCGCGGCCTCGCAGGTGGGACCGGCGGCCTATGAGGCGGCCGGCGCCAAGGTCATCGCGATCCACGCCGAACCCGACGGGCTCAACATCAACGACGGCTGCGGCTCCACCCATCTGGAGAAGCTGCAGGCCGCGGTGCTGGAGCACGGCGCAGACCTGGGCTTGGCGCACGACGGCGACGCCGACCGCTGCCTGGCGGTCGATTCGACCGGGGCCGTCGTCGACGGCGACAAGATCATGGCGATCCTGGCGCTGGCGATGCACGAGTCCGGCGAGCTCACCGACGGTGTCCTGGTGGCCACGGTCATGAGCAACCTCGGCCTGCACCTGGCGATGAAGTCCGCGGGCATCGAGCTCAAGGTGACCGGCGTCGGCGACCGGTACGTCCTCGAAGA
The DNA here is from genome assembly GCF_039946255.1 of Gordonia aichiensis. Taxonomy (GTDB): domain Bacteria; phylum Actinomycetota; class Actinomycetes; order Mycobacteriales; family Mycobacteriaceae; genus Gordonia; species Gordonia aichiensis_A. Next base: position 134,609 of record NZ_JBCDWL010000010.1, read on the forward strand.
ACTCCGCGCGGGCGGCTACGCACTCGGCGGTGAGCAGTCGGGACACATCGTGATCCCGTCCGCGGGCACCACCGGCGACGGCGTCCTGACCGGTCTCATGCTGGCCGCGCGGATCGCCTCGACCGGCACCCGGCTGGCCGACCTCGCCGCCGTGATGACCGTGCTCCCGCAAGAGCTGATCAACGTGCAGGTCGTCGACAAGCACGCCGTCGCCGTCGCCGAGCAGGTCCTCGCGGCCGTCGCCGACGCGGAGAGCGAACTCGACGGACAGGGCCGCATCCTGCTGCGGCCGTCGGGCACCGAACAGCTCGTTCGCGTGATGGTCGAGGCGCAGACGCCCGAGTCGGCGCGCGGCATCGCCGAACGGGTGGCCGCGGTGGTCGCCGCCGTCTGACGACGCCCCGACATCGACTCGCGACGTCCCCGCCGAGACCTCTCGGCGGGGACGTCGCGCATTCGTCGGCGTGTCGTGGAACCGATCGGGTCGCTGCTGCGTCTAAAGGGGTATGCGCGCGCAGGATGACGATGGAATCGGTGTCGATCTCGATGCCCTGGCCCGGCTGACCGCCACCCAGCGGGTCCTGGTCGACCGGCTGGGGGAGTGCGCCGCCGTCCTCACCGACGGCGGCCTCTGCGACTGGGCCGATGCCGGACCGGCGCAGCGCGCGGCGGCCCTGACCGCTCATCGCATGGGGGATCTGGCCGCGCGACTGCGTACCGCGGGTGTCGCGGTCGACGCCGTCGCCGCAGATCTCGCCCGCGCCGCCGACTCCTTCGACACCGCCGACGACGCGGCCGCGACCGCGGTGCGAGCGTGGTCGCAATGATCGGCCGGCCTGCTGCCGAACTCGAGGATCCGGCTGATCGGCCGTCGTGCGCCGACCGGTTCGTCGCGCTGATCGCCGCCTGCCGGGAACTCGGACTCACCGGCGTCGACGATGCCGCGGTCCGTGAGCCGCACCGGGCCGTCGATCAGTTCCGCCACCCGACCTTCGCCGACGATGCACGGCGGCTTACCGATCTCGCCGACGAGCTGTGGGTCGCGGCGGGCGCCGATCTCGTATCGACGGCTGCGACGGGGAACGCATCGGTCACCGAAGCGCAGTGGTCGGGCCGATCGAGCCGGTCCGCCCGCAGTGTGCTGCATCTGGTCGGCACCGAGGTCTCGGCGGCTGCGCGAGGGCTGCGCGACGGGGCCGCCGCCACCGCGCACGCCGCGAGCGTCTTGGAGACCGTGCTGGTCCGGCACCGCAGGGCGCTCGAGACGGTCAGTGCCCCGCAGCTGGCCGGCTTCGACCTCGGTGCACTGCCCGCGGCACTGCACTCGGGCGCCGTGCACCCACCGGCGTTGCGCGGGGAGGTCCAGGCCCGCCTCGACTACGCGGCCGCCGCCGGGACACTGGCGGGTGAGGCGATCACGGCCGCCCTCACCGAAGTCGCCGACGCTTGGGCCGGGGAGAACGCGTCGGCCGGTGAACTCGTCCTGGCGGACCTGCGATGACCGGGGTCGGTCGCGCGGCCGGTGATCGCACTGCCGGGCGACTGGAGGAGATCGCGGCCGCCGCGGGAGCCGGATTCGACGCCGCCGAACGCCGCTACCGCGAACACGGCGCTGCGCCGCGGCAACCGACCCGCCCGGAGTCGGCGGAGCTCGGGCGGCTCCGGCGACGGCTGGTGGCCGACGCGGTCGCGGCCGACACCCCGGTGGCGCGTCTGCTGCTGCCCGCCGATCGTGCCGCAGCACGACCGGGTGTTCGCCGACGCTGACCTCGCACGGTGCTGGCTTGCCCAGCACTAGCGTGGCAACTGCCGGGCACCGACCTCATGCGGCGCTGCCTGGCACTGAGTTCACCCGGCGCTGGCCGTCGCCGGTGCCGGATCTCGGACCAGGTTCCCCGACGACTGGGTACATGCCCGGTAGCTGCGTTGTCCGGTCGCATCGGGGAATCCTGTCCGACTCGGCGGACTGCCAACGCATGCCGCCCCGCGACACCTCCCCGCGTCACCGCCCTGCGACACCTCCCCGCGTCACCGCCCTGCGACACCGCTCCGCGACACCGCCCGGCGACACCGCGCCCGAAGTCGGCGCCGAGCGGGTCGCGGTGCAGATCCGATGTCATAGGGTGGGAACCGTGCCAGGGAAAAAGAAGGTCGTGGCCCCACCGCCCGACAAGCTGATGAAGGAATTGGCCCGCCGCGGACCCAACAAGGTCGACCGCGGCGACCTCGGCATCGTCGGCATGTCGGGGCAGATCTTTGCCCCGCGGACCGGTCGCGGGCTGCCCGCGGTGGCCTTCGGTCACGGCTGGCTGGTCGGCAGCGCCCGGTACCGGGACCTGCTGTTCCACCTGGCGTCGTGGGGCATCGTGGTCGCCGCACCCGACGGCAGTCGTGGGCCCTTTCCGTCCGACATCGACCTGGGCACCGACCTGCGAGCCGCGGCGACCGTTGCGGGCAGCGTCCAGCTGGGCGGCGGCGCGGTGACCGTCGACCCCCAGCGGATCGGATTGGCAGGCCACGGCTTCGGCGCGGCCGCCGCAGTCCGGGCGGCCTCGGACACCGTTCTCCTGGGGCGGCCCCCGATCCGGGTCGCCGCACTCGCCGCCGTCTTCCCCGCACCGACCACAGCCGACCTGAGCGCTGCGACCGCGAGCGTGACCGTGCCCACGCTGGTGCTCGCGGGTTCGGAGCATCTGTCGTCGATGACCGGCAACGGCCTCGACATCGCCCGGCAGGTGAGCGGTGATGTGGTTTTGCGCACACTGCCCGGCGCGACCGCCGGCGATCTGATCGAACGTCCGTCACTGCGCTCGGTGATCGGCGTCAACGGCGCCGACCGCGGCGTTCACAAGGCCGTCCGCGCACAGCTCACCGGATTCTTCCTGCACCGGCTGACCGGCGACGAACGGTATGCCGCATTCTCCGATCCGGAGACGACGATGGGTGAGGTGCTCGCGCTGGACGCGACGACGACGCAAGCGCCCGAATTGGACTCCGTGTCGCAGTTGCTCGGCGCGAAACCACGCTCCGCCTGACGCTATTCTTGGTACCCATGTGTGGAATCGTGGGTTACGTGGGCAGTCGCGACGCGCTCGACATCGTCGTCGACGCCCTTCGTCGGATGGAGTACCGCGGTTACGACTCGGCCGGGGTGGCGATCCTCGACGGCAACGGGTCGCTGGCCGTCGAGAAGAAGGCCGGTCGGCTGGAGAATCTCGACAAGCAGATCGCCGACGTGGGGAGCGCGAGCCTGGCGGGAACCACCGGCATGGGGCACACCCGCTGGGCCACCCACGGTCAGCCGACCGACCGCAATGCTCACCCCCATGTGAGCCGCGACCACAAGATCGCCGTGGTCCACAACGGCATCATCGAGAACTACGCGCCGCTGCGCGCCGAACTCGAAGACGCCGGTGTCGAGTTCTCCTCCGACACCGACACCGAGACCGCCGTGCACCTGATGGAGCGCGAGTACGCCTCGGGCGTCGACGCCGGCGACTTCGTGGCCTCCGCCTACCGCACCCTGCGACGGTTGGAAGGCGCGTTCACGCTGGTCTTCACCCACGCCGACCATCCGGGCACCATCGTCGCCGCCCGCCGCTCCACTCCGCTGGTGGTGGGTGTCGGTGACGGTGAGATGTTCGTCGCCTCCGATGTGACGGCCTTCATCGAGCACACCCGCAACGCGGTCGAACTGGGGCAGGACGAGGTCGTCGTCATCACCGCCGACACCTACGCGGTCACCGACTTCGACGGAGAGCCCACCGGCGGCAAGCCCTTCCACATCGACTGGGATCTGGCCGCCGCCGAGAAGGGCGGCTACGACTACTTCATGCTGAAGGAGATCGCCGAGCAGCCCGAGGCGCTGGCGAGCACCCTGATGGGTCACCTGGAGAACGGACGCATCGTCCTCGACGAACAGCGCCTGTCCGATCAAGACCTGCGCGACGTCGACAAGGTCTTCGTGGTGGCCTGCGGCACCGCCTACCACGCGGGCATGATCGCCAAGTACGCGATCGAGCACTGGACCCGACTGCCCGTCGAGGTCGAGCTCGCCAGCGAGTTCCGCTACCGCGACCCGGTGCTGGACCGGTCGACGCTGGTGGTCGCCATCAGCCAGTCCGGCGAGACCGCCGACACGCTGGAGGCCGTCCGACACGCCAAGGACCAGAAGGCGCGGGTGCTGGCGATCTGCAACACCAACGGAGCCCAGATCCCCCGTGAGTCCGACGCGGTGCTCTACACGCACGCCGGCCCGGAGATCGGGGTCGCGTCCACCAAGTGCTTCCTGGCGCAGATCGCGGCCGCCTACATGGTGGGGCTGGCGCTCGCGCAGGCCGTCGGCACCAAGTACGCCGACGAGGTGACGCGCGAGTTCGAGGCCCTGGAGGCCATTCCGGCAGTCGTCGAACAGGTGTTGGCGCAGATGGAACCGGTCCGCGACCTGGCGCGCAGCCTCGCCTCGGCCGACACCGTGCTGTTCCTGGGGCGCCACGTCGGATACCCCGTCGCGCTCGAAGGCGCCCTCAAGCTCAAAGAACTCGCCTACATCCACGCCGAGGGCTTCGCGGCCGGTGAGTTGAAGCACGGACCGATCGCGCTGATCGAAGACGGGCTGCCGGTGATCGTCGTGATGCCGTCCCCGGAGGGCCGCGCGCTGCTGCACTCGAAGATGATCAGCAACATCCGCGAGATCCAGGCGCGCGGCGCCAAGACGATCGTCATCGCTGAGGCCACCGACACCGCGGCCGCCGATGTCGCCGACCACCTGATCCCGATCCCGCACACGCCGACGCTGCTGCAGCCGCTCGTGTCGACGGTGCCGCTGCAGGTCTTCGCGGCCACCGTCGCGCAGGCCCGCGGATACGACGTCGACAAGCCGCGCAACCTCGCCAAATCGGTCACCGTCGAGTAAGGCCGTCGTGACCGGCTACTACACCGCCCAGCAGATCAGGGACGCCGAGCAGGCGACCGGCGACCTGCTGACCGGCGGCACGCTGATGGCCCGCGCCGCGAACGCGGTGGCCGTCGCCGTGCTGGCCCGGCTGCGGGCGACCTGCGGCGGCGTCTACGGGCGGCGCGTGCTGCTGGTGGTCGGCGCGGGGAACAACGGCGGCGACGCCCTGTACGCCGGAGCGCTCCTGGCTCGCCGCGGGGTGGGGGTCGAGGCGATCCTGCTCGACCCCGATCGCGCTCACCGCGGCGGCCTGGCCGCCTTCGGCAGGGCGGGCGGCCGCGTCGTCTCCCGAGTGCCCGACACGCTCGACCTCGCCGTCGACGCCGTCGTCGGACTGGGCGGACGCGGCCCGCTGCGCCCGGCCGCCGCGCGGGTCTTCGACGCCGTCGCCGGCACCGGCGCGGTGATCGTCGCCGTCGACCTGCCGTCGGGCATCGACCCGGACACGGGCGTGGTCCACACCCCGAGCGTCCGAGCCGACGTCAGCGTCACCTTCGGGGCGCCGCGACTGGCGCACCTGCTCGCCGCCCCCCGTGTCGGCGCGACCGTCGTCGCCGACATCGGCCTGGACCTGCCGCCGGCGACGGTGACCAGCCCGTCCGACGCGGAGGTCGCCGCCGCGTGGCCCCTGCCGGGACCGGCGGACGACAAGTACACCCAGGGAGTGGTCGGGGTGGTCGCGGGATCGGCGGTGTACCCGGGCGCGGCCGTGCTCGCGACCTCGGCCGCCGTCGCCGCGACCTCCGGCATGACCCGCTACGTGGGCCCGGCGATCGCCGAGGTCCTGGCCGTGTCTCCCGAGGTGGTGACCGCGCCGTCCGTCGCCGCCGCGGGCCGTGTCCAGGCGTGGGCGGTCGGCCCCGGATTCGGAACGGGTGAGCAAGCACACGAAGTGCTCGCCGATGTGCTCGCCGCCGACCTGCCGACCTTGATCGACGCCGACGGACTCACCGTGCTCGCGCGCGATCGCGGGCTGCTCGCCGGGCGGACCGCACCGACTCTGCTGACTCCGCACGCCGGTGAGTTCGCCCGCCTGTCGGGCACCGCGCTCGCCCCCGATCGGCTGTCGGCGGTGCGCGCGCTGGCGGCCGAGCTCGGGGCGACAGTGCTGCTCAAGGGGCGGATCACGCTCGTCGCCGACCCGGACGGCGAAGTCAGCGGCAACGACGCGGGCTCGTCGTGGGCGGCGACGGCGGGTGCCGGCGACGTCTTGACGGGCATCGCCGGCTCGCTGTTGGCCTCGGGTCTGCCGCCCAGATCGGCCGGTGTGATGGCGGCTCGCGTCCACGCCCTGGCCGCGGAGCGGGCCAGCGGCGGCGCCCCGATCAGCGCCGTCGGCCTGTGCGACGCCATCCCTCCGGTGCTGCGCGAACTTTTGAATTTGCGACAATAGGCAGCGATGGACTCGCACGCAAACCTTTACGCCACCGTTGATCTGGGGGCTGTCGCCCACAATGTGGGCGTCCTTCGGCAGCGGTCCGGAGCCGACGTGATCGCCGTGGTCAAAGCCGACGGCTACGCCCACGGCGCGGTCCGGGTGGGCCGCGCGGCGCTCGCCGCGGGCGCCGTGGCGCTCGGCGTCGCCCAGATCCGCGAGGCCCGCGCGCTGCGGGCCGCCGGCATCGACGCCCACCTGACCGCGTGGCTGCACACCGGGGAGGCCGACTTCGCCGGCGCCGTGGCCGACGACATCGACATCGCGGTGTCGTCGCCGCGACAGCTCGCCCTGGTGACGGCCGCGGCTCGCGACCTCGGGCGGACCGCGACGGTCTCGGTCAAGGTCGACACCGGGCTCGCCCGCAGCGGCGTCGGCCCCGACGAGTGGGCGCAGACCGCGGACCTGCTGGCCGCGGCGGTCGCCGAGGGCGCGGTGCGGCTGCACGGCGTCATGTGTCACCTGGCGTTCGGCGACGTCCCCGACCATCCCCTCAACTCTCAGCAGGCCGAGCGGCTCGACGAGGCGGTCGCCGATCTGCGTCGTCGCGGCGTGTCGCCGCAACTGGTGCACCTGGCCAACTCGCCCGCTGCGCTGACCCGACCCGACCTCGCACGCGACGCCGTGCGGCCGGGTCTGGCGATCTACGGCTACTCGCCGGTGCCGGAGATCGGCGACTTCGATCTCATCCCGGCGATGACCCTCGAGACGCGGATCGCGCTGATCAAGCGGATCCCCGCCGGACAGGGAGTCTCGTACAACCACACGTGGGTGGCGCCGACGAGCACGGTGATCGGTGTGGTGCCCGCGGGCTACGCCGACGGGGTGCCGCGCGCGCTGTCGGGCAGGATCGGCGTCCACGTCAACGGTCGGCTCTTCCCCGGGATCGGCCGCATCTGCATGGACCAGCTGGTGATCGACCTGGGGCCCGACGGGTCGGGCGTCGCCGAGGGCGACCGAGCAGTCCTGTTCGGTCCGGCACAGGCCGCGCCGGGAGCGCCGGTGCCCACCGCCACCGACTGGGCCGACGCGACCGGCACCATCGACTACGAGGTGATCTCCCGGATCGGTTCGCGAGCGGTGCGCCGCTACCTCAACGATCCGGCGGGAGGCGTCGATGACTGACTCGGCCGGCGATGCCCGGCGACGCGGCGACCGGAGACCGAAGGGCGAGCGGGGACCGAAGAGCGGCCGGGGACCGAAGAGCGACAGCGGACCGAAGAGCGACGAGCAGAACGGGCGGAACGGAACCGGCAGGCGGACCGGCGCGTGGCGGTCGGGCCTGTCGCAGGCGGGTTCGCTCGGCGCGCAGACCGCGGGCAGCGTCGTGCGTCGGCGCCGCAGGCGTCGCAGCGAGGGCCGGGTGGATCCGCACCTCGGCGTCGACTTCAAGTCGATCTACCGCGGGGAGGCCGCCACGGTCACGGCGGACGACGGCGTCCTGCTCGCCGTGCGGACCGTGGTGACCGGTGAACCCGACGCCGGCTCCGCACCCGAGTGGGGACGATCGGCGACCCCCGAGCTCACCGTGATCTTCGTTCACGGCTTCACTCTGCGGATGGCCTCCTGGCACTTTCAGCGCTATGCGCTGGCGCAACGCTGGGCCGACCGCCACATCAAGATGGTCTTCTACGATCAGCGCGGGCACGGCGCCAGCGACGCCGCACCGAGTGAGAGCTGCACGATGGCCCAGCTCGGCGACGACCTCGCCGCCGTCATCCGCACGATGGCACCGACCGGGCCGGTGGTGCTCGTCGGCCACTCGATGGGCGGCATGTCGATCATGTCGTTGGCGCGGCGGCACGCGAAACTGTTCGCCCACCGCGGTCGCATCGCGGGCGTGGCCCTGGTCTCCACCGCCGCGCGCGGGATCACCGACGCCGGTCTCGGCGAAGGCCTCAACAATCCGATCGTCGACGCCCTGCGCCTGTCGGTCCGGTACATTCCCAAAGCCGTTCAGGCGGGCCGCGGAATCACCAGGCGCGCAGTGGAACCGGTCCTGGTCGCGGCGAGCTTCGGGCACGACTACTACAGCCCGTCCGCCGGCCATGCGGTCGAGGCGATGATTCAGAACACCCCCATCGCGACCATGGTGAACTTCCTCCGCGTGCTCGAAAGCCACGACGAGTCCACGGCGCTGCCGGTCATCGCGCAGGTCCCGACCGTCGTCCTGTGCGGCGACGAGGACCGGCTGACGCCGCTGCCCAACTCGTTGAACATGTACGCGCAGCTCGGCGACGACTCCCGGCTGGTCATCGCCGAGGGCTGCGGACACATGCTGCCGATGGAGGATCCCGACCTGGTGACCGACGCGATCGACGACCTCGTCTCGCGCTCGCGGCTGGCCTTGGGACGCCCGGTGATGCCGTGGCGCCGCGGCGGCGAAAGGAAGCGCAAGTGACCGATACCGAACGACCGACGGGACCAGAACGCACCTCCGGGTCGCGCGACCTGCCCGACGTCGCTGACACCGAGGCGCTCGGCCGGGAACTCGCAGCCGTCCTGCGAGCGGGCGACCTGGTGATCCTCGACGGGCCCCTGGGCGCGGGCAAGACGGCGCTGACCCGCGGCATCGCCGCCGGGTTGGGCGTCGTCGGGCGGGTGTCGTCGCCGACCTTCATCATCGCCCGCCAGCACAGGCCGGGGCCCGACGGCGGACCGGGACTGGTCCACGTGGACGCCTACCGGCTCGGCGGCCTCGACGATCTCGACGCGCTCGACCTGGACACCGACCTGGACGAGAGCGTCGTCGTGGTCGAATGGGGCGAAGGCGTCGTCGAGCGCCTCGTCGACGAGTACCTCATCGTCCGACTGCGTCGCGACGACGACAGCGAGACCCGACATGCGACCTGGGAGTGGGTGAACCGGTGACGGAACACAAGCGGGTGCTGGTGATCGACACCGCCACCTCGGCGGTGGTGACCGGCGTCGTCGAACTGGCGCCGGACGGGTCGGCGTCGACTCTCGCCGAACGCATCCTCGACGATCAGCGACGCCACGCCGAGGTGCTGACCAGTCTGATGCGCGAGACCCTCGCCGAGGCGGGCCTGACCGGCGCCGATCTCGATGCGGTGATCGTCGGCTGCGGGCCCGGACCGTTCACCGGGCTGCGCGTCGGGATGGCGACCGGCACCGCGTACGCCGACGCGCTCGCCATCCCCGCCTACGGGGTGTGCACGCTCGACGCCATCGACCTGGCCGTGCCCGAGCCGAGTGCGGGCGAGCGGCTGGTGCTCACCGACGCCCGCCGCCGCGAGGTGTACTGGGCGGTGTACCGCGACGGCCGACGGATCGAGGGTCCGGGCGTCGACGCACCCGACGCGGTCGCCGCCGAGTTCGCCGGCCGGGGACTGACCGAGGTGGTCGGTGAAGGCCGCTTCACCGAACGCTTCGCGGCGCGCGCCGCCCCGACGGTGTCGCCGACCGCGGTCTCGCTGGCTCGCGCCGGCGCCGCCGCGGTGCTGGCCGCGGCACCCGCCGAACCGCTGACTCCGCTGTATCTGCGACGACCCGACGCGGTGGAGCTCAAGGACCAGAAGCGCAAGTCGTTGCTGCCCCCGGCCGAACATGCCTGAGCGGCCCGCGCCGGGCGAGCCGCTGATCGACGCGCTCCAACCGGCCGACCTCGTGCGCTGCGTCGAGATCGAGCAGCAGCTCTTCGCCGTCGACTCGCCGTGGCCCCTGAGCGGCTTCGTCTCCGAGCTGCGCGCGCCGTACAACACCTACGTCGCCGCGCGCACCGAGGCCGGCGCGCCGCCGGTCGGGTACGCGGGGATCAGTGTGCTCGGTCGTCCCGGCGACCGGGAGTGCGAGGTCCACACGATCGGGGTGGACCCGGAGCATCAGGGCCGCGGGTACGGTCGTGCCCTGCTCGAGGCGCTGCTGCGAGTTGCCGACGAGGCCCGCGCGCCGGTATTCCTGGAGGTGCGCACCGACAACGCTCCAGCCATCGCCCTCTACGAGCGCAACGGCTTCGAGATCGCGGGAGTGCGCCGCAACTATTACCAGCCGTCCGGTGCGGACGCCTACACCATGGTGCGACCGGCCCGGAGCGAGCCGAGTGCAGCCGAGAACCCCGAGTCGAAAGGGCCTGCGAACTCATGATCGTGATGGGCATCGAGAGCTCCTGCGACGAGACCGGCGTCGGCGTCGTCTCCTGGGACGGAGAGCGCGCGACGCTGCTCGCCGACGAGGTGGCCTCCAGCGTCGACGAGCACGCCCGCTACGGCGGCGTGGTCCCCGAGGTGGCGTCCCGCGCACACCTGCAGGCCATGGTCCCGACCATGCAGCGGGCGCGCGAGGCGGCCGGCATCGACCGGCCCGACGCCATCGCCGTCACCATCGGACCGGGGCTGGCCGGCGCCCTGCTGGTCGGGGTCGCCGCCGCGAAGGCCTATGCGCTGGCCTGGGACGTGCCGCTGTACGCGGTGAACCATCTGGGCGGTCACGTCGCGGTCGACACGCTCGAGCACGGGCCGATGACCTCCGCGGTCGCGCTGCTGGTCTCGGGCGGGCACACGCACCTGCTCGGAGTGGAGGACCTCTCGCGGCCGATCGTCGAGATGGGCACCACCGTCGACGACGCGGCGGGCGAGGCCTTCGACAAGGTCGCGCGACTGCTCGACCTCGGCTACCCGGGCGGGCCGGCCCTCGACGCGGCCGCTCGCGACGGTGACCCGGAGGCGATCGCCTTTCCGCGCGGCATGACCGGACCGCGCGATGCACCCTACGACTTCTCGTTCAGCGGGCTCAAGACCGCGGTCGCGAGGTATGTGGAGGGCCGCGTTCGGGCCGGCGCTCCGGTGTCGGTGCCCGATGTGGCCGCGTCGTTCCAGGAGGCCGTCGCCGACGTGCTGACGGCGAAGGCGCTGCGTGCGTGCGCCGACCGCGGCGTCGACACCTTGGTGCTCGGCGGCGGTGCGACCGCGAACTCGCGGATCCGCTCGCTGGCCGCCGAACGGACCGCGGCGGCCGGGATCGAGCTGCGGGTGCCGAAGCCGCGCCTGTGCACCGACAACGGGGTCATGGTCGCCACCCTGGGCGCCCATGTGATCGGGGGCGGCGCGCCGCCGTCGCCGTTGACCGTGGCGACCGACCCGGGCATGAGCGTGCAGATCAGTAAGCTCTGAGCGATCAGCGGCCCCTATTCGCACACCTTCCCCTTGAGTGCTGGCACTCGCATGGGTAGAGTGCTAGTTGGCTCCGATGCAGCGCCGCGGCACCCGCGACGACGTGGCGATGCGACCCGGTGCCGCGAACTTTCACATCAGTTACATGAAGAAAAGGACTGACATCGTGGCGAGCGTGAACATCAAGCCGCTTGAGGACAAGATCCTCGTTCAGGCCGTCGAGGCTGAGACCACCACCGCCTCCGGCCTGGTCATCCCCGACACTGCCAAGGAGAAGCCCCAGGAGGGCAAGGTCATCGCCGTCGGCGAAGGCCGCGTCACCGACCAGGGCACCCGCATCCCGGTCGACGTCAAGGAAGGCGACGTCGTCATCTACAGCAAGTACGGCGGCACCGAGGTCAAGTACGCCGGCCAGGAGTACCTGATCCTGTCCGCTCGCGACATCCTCGCAGTGGTCGGCTGATCCAGCCCCAGCATCGCAATCAGCCCCGGTTGAATCTTCAACCGGGGCTGATTCGTTCTCGGCGGACCGAGTGACGCCTGCGCGTCAGCCGGCGAGCCGGCTCGGCGAGCGTCGTCGCATCTGATTGCGTTCGGACTCGGTGAGCCCGCCCCAGATCCCGTACGGCTCGTCCACGGCCATCGCGTGGGATCGGCACTGCATCAACACGGGGCACTCGGCGCAGACCTGCTTGGCGCGCCGTTCGCGGCGCGCACGCGCCTGGCCGCGCTCGCCCTCCGGATGGAAGAAGACGGCCGACTCCAGTCCGCGGCATTTCCCGTGCATCTGCCAGTCCCAGAAATCGGAGTTGGGGCCGGGAAGTCTGTCGAGTGTGGTGGTCATTTTCGCTCCTGAATGAGAAACGCCATCTGCCTACGCCGCTCACGGTATGTGCGCTCGGAAATGCGAGTCAAACCCGATTCCGGGGCGCAATCGGCCCTTCAGAAGCCCGGGTAGATGAACAGAAGGTGTCGTGATCAAGACCACTCCGGGCCATCTCGCCGATGCGCGGAACGCGGCAGAAAGTACCTCTGAGCAGTGACGATGAGAATGGTGCATCACCCGCGTGTCCGATTCTCGACGGGAGTGGGGCTAGTGGGATGATGGATCACGATCGGAGAAAGGTGACGACGAAGCTAACGGTAGTTTGCATGTGGGGCAATTTCAGCTCCCGATGCTCACCGTTTGTTAGTCGAAATGAAATCTGCATTCCGTGTCGGGCGGAGTGTCGGAAGGTGTGTTGCGAATGTCGAAGCAGTGGTGGGCTGCGTTCGAAGTTCCCGAGCCGTCGGTGGTGCCGACCGGAGCCGGGAGATGGGCCCGGTCGGTCGCCCTGGGGGCGACGGGTCGCGCGGCGGCCGCGAGATCGGTCGTCGCCGAGGTCGTCGGAGACCGTCGGACCGACGTCGCCGTCGTCTCGCTGGCGTTGGCCACGCGCGCGTCGCTGACGCGCCAGGCCGGCGGGCACGCCGACGCCCGCGCCGATGACGGCGCCGCGCTGGCGGTGCTGCAGCGCGCCGAGGATCAGCACGATGGTTGGGTCCGCGCCGCCCGCGCCGATGCGCTGATCGGGCTGGCGGCCGACAACCTGGGGGTCGGGGACTTCGGCGCCTCGGAGCGACTGCTCCGGCGGGCGGCCACCGACCTCGCCGATCTGCCGGACACCGATGACGACTGGCTCGTGGTCGGTCGGCCGCGACTGCGGCTGGCGTGGGTCCGCACCGAGCTCGCGCTGTACACCGGGGACGGCGCCGCCGGGGAACTCGGGGAGCGGGCGGTGCGGGAGGCTCGGCACGCACCCTCGCGCAGGCACCGACTCAAGACCGAGTTGATCGCTGCCGCGACCGCCGCTGCCGCGGGACGATCCGACGTCGCGGTCGCCGCCGCCGAGCGAGTGGCCCGGGCCTGTGCGGACGACGACCTGCTTCCGCTGCAGTGGGCGGCGCACAGCATGCTCGCCGGATTGGTGCGCAACGGTGCCGACGGCGCCCGCGCCGAGGCGCTGCGCGGGGTGCTCGTGGAGCGGGGCATGGGCTTTGGTCCCGCGCCCGAATCCGTGATCGCAGATCGGTACGCTTGATTGATGGCTGATCTACGGGGGACCAGGTGTGCGGTCGCGGTCAGTTCTCTCTCTACGCGTAACGCTCAGGCAGTCCGGTGACGATGAAACTGACAGGTGAGGCGTTGGGCCAGGCGGTCCGTGCAGCGGCTGAAGGTGACCGTGATGCGCTGGCCTCAGTCCTCGACAGCGTGCGCGAGCCCGTGCTGCGCTACTGCCGAGGACGAATCGGTTCGGGAGAACGTCACCTGTTCTCCGCTGACGATGTGGCACAGGAGGTGTTGATGGCGGTGATGACGGCGCTGCCCCGGTATGAAGACCAGGGGCGGCCATTCATGGCATTCGTCTACGGCATCGCCTCGCACAAGGTGGCCGACGCCATGCGATCAGCGGCGCGTGTGAAGTCCGATCCGGTCGAAGAAGTGCCCGATTCGCTCGACTTCGCGAGCGGGCCGGAGCAGGCTGCCCTCGACTCGGACGCCTCCAGACGAATGCGCGACCTGCTCGCCACCCTGCCGGACAAGCAGCGCGAGATCCTCGTCCTGCGGCTCGTCGTCGGACTCTCGGCCGACGAGACCGCGGAGATGGTCGGCAGCAGTCCCGGCGCGGTGCGGGTCGCGCAGCACCGAGCACTCACGAAGCTTAAGAAGATCATGACCCCAAGAGGTGAACATCGATGAGTCACGATGACATGTCCACCGGCCCGATCGATGTGGGCGCGGTTCGCCGCGACGACCAGTTCGTCGACGATCTGGCGGCCGGCCGCGCCGCTGCCGTCAACGACCGCGCAGAGTACGAGCTGGCCGGTCTGATCGCGCAGTGGCGCGCCGAGTCCCTGGCGGGCCCGGTGCCGTCGTCGCCGACCGTCGCAGAGATCGAGACGGCGATCGCACGGACCAACGAGCGGGCACGTCGCGGCGGATTGTCGCGCCGCCTGCGGATCGTCTCGGGTGCCGCCGCGGTCATGGCCGTCGCCGCAGCCGGTCTGCTGGTGCTGTCGGAGGGATCGCAGCCCGGCGACCCGTTGTGGAGCGTCAAGCAGGTCGTTTTCGCCGACCAGGCACAGGAGACGCAGGCGCGACTCGACGCCCAGGAGAGCATCACCGAGGCGCGCAAGGCCCTGGAGGCCGGCGACACGGTGAAGGCGAGCGAACTCATCGCGAAGGCGGAGGCGAAGCTGGGCCCCATCCAGGACAAGCGGGAGAAGGACGTCCTCGCCGATCTGATTGCGCAACTGCGCAAGCAGGATCTGCGCAAGCTGATCCCGTCGCTGCCCGCACTGCAGACCAAGCCGGCGCCGACCGTCGCCGACACCGGCGGGTCGCAGGCCCCGACCGGGACGCCGGAGCCGCCGGCGAGCACCAGCACCACGAAGCCGACCACCCCGTCGAGCACGGTGGAGCCGAGCACCACCAAGTCCGAGCCGGCACCGACCACGGAGCCGACCACGTCGACGTCGGTTCCGCTGTCGGCATCGGTGTCGATCACCGTGCCCTCGTCATCGCTGGTGCGGTAGCGCCCCGAGTCGGCACACGCATGAGAGAGGGACCGTGATCATCGATCACGGTCCCTCTCCCATGCGGTGTCGCGGCTCGGCGGCGGCTCAGGCTCGGTGCCGCGCCACCTCAGCAGCGTTCACCTCAGTAGCGTTCGTGGTAGCGCAGTGAAGCATCGGCGTACCCGCGGCAGTAGTCCCAGGTGACGTAGTCGTCGGGCTGCGGGTCGACGGCCGGCTCGTGCGGACGGACGCTGCCGTCGACGAGCAATTGGCGCAGATTCGAGCGAAGCATGTCCCAGTCGTGGTAGTGATCTTCACGACAGTCGTCGCAGAGTACCACCAGGCCCCGGACACCGCGCGGCGACAGGAGTCGTTCGTAGACGTCGAGATCGGCGAGATCTTCCTCTACAGCCGTGCGTTCTCCCTCGTCAAGGGGGATTCCCGGGTCGAGGGCGTCGAGCACCGACGCGGGGTCGTCAGGGTCGTCGGCGAAGGGATCCGGCGGGAGTCCAGGAAACGGGTCATGCACGTCTTCCACCGTAGCCGATCAGGCGGCCGCACGGCTCGCTCGATCCACAGTGGATACGATGTACTGATGACGCAGGTTCGCACTGGTGGAGATGATCCAAACAAGGTCGCAATGCTCGGCCTCACCTTCGACGATGTACTGCTGCTGCCGGCGGCGTCGGACGTCGTCCCGAATGCGGTGGACACGTCGTCGAAGCTCACCCGGGAGATCACGCTGCGCGTGCCGTTGGTGAGTTCGGCGATGGACACCGTCACCGAGGCGCGGATGGCGATCGCCATGGCCCGTGCGGGCGGCATGGGCGTGCTGCACCGCAATCTGTCGATCGAGGCGCAGGCCGCCGCGGTCGACACGGTCAAGCGGTCGGAGGCCGGGATGGTGACCAACCCGGTCACCTGCCTGCCCACCGACACGCTCGCCGACGTCGACGCCACCTGCGCCCGCTACCGGATCTCGGGTCTGCCGGTGGTCGACAAGGCGGGCGACCTGGTCGGCATCATCACCAACCGCGACATGCAGTTCGAGGCCGACGACTCGCGTCCGGTGTCGGAGGTCATGACGCCGGCACCCCTGATCACCGCCGCCGAAGGCGTCTCCGCCGAGGCTGCGCTCGGCCTGCTGCGTCGGCACAAGGTCGAGAAGCTGCCGATCGTCGACGGCAACGGCAAGCTCACCGGACTCATCACCGTCAAGGACTTCGTCAAGACCGAGCAGCACCCGTTCGCCACCAAGGACGCCGACGGCCGGTTGCTGGTCGGCGCCGCGGTCGGTGCGGGTGAGGAGGCGTGGACGCGTGCGCTGGCGCTCGCCGACGTCGACGTCGACGTCCTCGTCGTCGACAGCGCGCACGGACACTCGCGCGGCGTGCTGGAGATGATCTCCAAGTTGAAGGGCGAGATCGGCGACCGAGTGCAGATCATCGGCGGCAACGTCGCCACCCGCGGTGGCGCACAGGCGCTGATCGACGCGGGCGCCGACGCGGTCAAGGTCGGGGTGGGCCCCGGCTCCATCTGCACCACCCGCGTCGTCGCCGGTGTGGGCGCTCCGCAGATCACCGCGATCCTCGAAGCCGTCTCCGCCTGCAAGGCGGCGGGCGTGCCGGTGATCGCCGACGGCGGGCTCCAGTACTCGGGCGACGTCGCCAAGGCGTTGGCCGCCGGTGCGTCGACCGCCATGCTCGGGTCGCTGCTGGCGGGTACCGCGGAATCGCCGGGCGAGCTGATCCTGGTGAACGGCAAGCAGTTCAAGAGCTACCGCGGCATGGGCTCGCTGGGTGCCATGCAGGGCCGCGGGCAGGGCAAGTCGTACTCCAAGGACCGCTACTTCCAGGACGACGTCCTGGCCGAGGACAAGCTGGTCCCGGAGGGCATCGAGGGGCGGGTGCCGTTCCGCGGTCCGCTGAACCAGGTCATCCACCAGCTGACCGGCGGGCTGCGCGCGGCCATGGGTTACACCGGCTCGCAGACCATCGCCGACCTGCAGAATGCGCAGTTCGTTCAGATCACCGCGGCGGGCCTCAAGGAGTCGCACCCGCACGACATCACCCTGACCGCCGAGGCGCCCAACTACTATTCACGGTGAGTGGAGTGCGGCGGCGGGTCCGCCGCCGCATCTGCTCGACGGAGAGTCCACTAGAAAGGCGCAATAGTGCGTGACCTCGTCGAATTCGGCATGGGCCGGACAGCCCGCCGAACGTACGAACTGGAAGACATCTCGATCGTCCCGTCCCGACGGACGCGGTCGTCGAAGAACGTCTCGACAGCCTGGCAGATCGACGCGTACCGCTTCGAATCGCCGATCCTGAACCACCCGACCGATGCCCTCGGCTCGCCCGAGTCGGCCATCGCGATGGGCAGGCTGGGTGCACTGGGCGTGCTCAACGGCGAAGGGCTCTGGGCCCGGCACGAGCACGTCGACGACAAGATCGCCGAACTCGTCGACATCGCGGAGAACAACCCGGATCCGTCCGCGGCGATCCGCCACCTGCAGCAACTGCACCGTGCGCCGATCAACCTCGACCTGCTGTCGAAGGCGGTCGCCGAGGTCCGCGCGGCGGGCGTCACCACCGCGGTCCGGGTGAGCCCGCAGCACGCCCCGGAGCTGACGCCGACGCTGATCAAGGCGGGTGCCGAGGTCCTCGTCGTGCACGGCACCATCATCTCCGCCGAGCACGTGACGCTGGTCGATCGGGGCGCCGACGACGGCTTGGTCGCCGAGCCGCTCAACCTGAAGACGTTCATCTCCGAACTCGACATCCCGGTGATCGCGGGCGGCGTCCACGACCACCGCACCGCGCTGCACCTGATGCGGACCGGTGCCGCCGGCGTCATCGTCGGCTACGGCTCCACCGAAGGATCCACCACCACCGGCGAGGTGCTCGGCATCGGTGTTCCGATGGCGACGGCGATCGCCGACGCGGCCGCCGCCCGCCGGGACTACCTGGACGAGACCGGTGGTCGCTACGTGCACGTCATCGCCGACGGTGACATCCACACCTCCGGCGACCTGGCCAAGGCCATCGCGTGCGGTGCCGACGCCGCGGTTCTCGGCACCCCGCTCGCCGCGGCCGACACCGCACCGGGTCGCGGCTGGTTCTGGCCGTCGGCCGCAGCCCACCCGGACACCCCGCGCGGTGCGATGCTGCAGGTCGCGCTCGATGAGGGTCGGCCGTCGCTGGAGACCGTCCTGAACGGTCCGTCCGACGACCCGGACGGTCTGCTGAACCTGGTGGGCGGCCTGCGCCGCTCGATGGCCAAGGCGGGTTACTCGGACCTCAAGGAGTTCCAGAAGGTGGGACTGTCGGTCCGCGGCTGACATCCCTGACCTCGACGGAGGGCCCCGGCATGATGCCGGGGCCCTCCGTCTTCTGTGCGGTGCGGGGTCTCGACGCTCTTATCGATTTTGTCAAGCGGTGGGGGCTGGTTGTGGGCTGTTGTCTTCGAGGTAGCGGTAGATGTCTCGGGTGACGTAGCGCATGACGGCGCGGCGGGCCATTTTGGGTGTCTT
>NZ_JBCDWL010000011.1:0-146361 GCF_039946255.1 Gordonia aichiensis
CACTGCCGAACACATTTTTGTTGAGCCCCCAACCGGGAACGGTTGGGGGCTCAACCCATTTCCGGGCCCGGGGGTCTCGATACGCGGCCTGCGCTTCGCTCGGTCGCTACTCGACCACCCTAAAGGGAGCCGGCTCTGTCACAGGGCCGTGCGTGACGCGGGGTCTCGATACGCGGCCTCGCTGCGCTCGGTCGCTACTCGACCACCCTAAAGGGAGCCGGCTCTGTCACAGGGCCGTGCGTGACGCGCGGTCTCGATACGCGGCCTCGCTGCGCTCGGTCGCTACTCGACCACCCTAAAAGGGAGCCAGGTCGCGGGGTCTCGATACGCGGCCTCGCTCCGCTCGGTCGCTACTCGACCAACCTAAAAGGAGCGCTGTCTTCCCAGGGTGGTCGAGTAGCCCGCGAACGCAGTGAGCGAGCGTATCGAGACCTCAGGGGCGGATTGGTCAAATGCGCAGGTCGGATAATAGATTAGAGGGCTATGAGCAACAACGGTGGTCGGGGTTCGGCCGGCAACAGGAATGGTCGCCGTCGGCCGGCGGAGAGCCGGGATTCTTCGGGGCCGCGGATCGCCGATGACGTGTCGGCGGCAGATCTCGACCCGGAGGTGCGACGCGACCTGCAAGCCCTCGACAAGCAGACCGCCGACCGCGTCGCCCGGCATCTGGTGATGGCCTCCATCCTTCTCGAAGAGGATCCCGAACAGGCGCTCGAACACGCCCGAGCCGCCCGCGCGCGCGCCGCACGCGTCGCCGTCGTCCGGGAGACCGCCGGAATCGTCGCCTACTCGGTGGGCGAATGGCAGGAGGCGATCTCCGAACTGCGGGCCGCGCGCCGGATGAGTGGGAACGACGCGCTGCTGCCGTTGATCGCCGACAGCGAGCGGGGCCTCGGCCAGCCGCAACGGGCAGTCGACATCGCCGACAGCGACGAGGGACGGGCGCTGACCGGCGAAGCCGGAACGGAACTGAGCATGGTCAAGGCCGGTGCACTCATCGACCTCGGTGACCCGGAAGCAGCCGTGCAGACCCTGGCGCGCGAAGATCTGCGTCCCGGACAGGTCGGGACCGAGGCGGCCCGATTGTTCTATGCGTACGCCTCCGCGCTGGAGGCGGCCGGTCGCGGCGCAGAATCTGTTACCTGGTTCCAGAACGCCGCAGCCGCCGATATCGACGACGAGACGGACGCCGAGTTCCGACTGATGGAACTGCTGGAAGGCGGGGAGGGTGTCGGCGGCCAGATGCCGACCGACTCGGATCCGGACGCTCGACTGTCCGACCTCTACGACGTCCTCCTGGTCGATCTCGACGGCACCCTCTACACCGGCGCGGAAGTCCTCGAGAACGCGCGCGAAGCCGTCGCTGCCGCCGACGGGCGCGTCCTGTACGTCACCAACAACGCCAGTCGCAGCCCAGCGCAGGTCTGCGAACATCTGGCCTCCCTCGGCTTCGAGGCATCGCCGGACCAGGTCGTCACCAGTGCACAGGCGGGCGCGGACCTGGCCGCGCAGGAACTCGAAGACGGTTCCGCGGTGCTCGTGATCGGGTCGCAGGCTCTGCGCGACGAGGTCGGCTCCCGGGGACTGCGCGTCGTCGAATCGGCAGACGACGGCCCGGCTGCCGTCATCCACGGTCATTCCCCCGATACCGGGTGGGCACAGCTTTCGGAGGGCGCACTGGCCATTCGGCACGGCGCCGCCTACTACGCGACCAATGTCGACACGACTCTGCCGACCGAACGCGGACTCCTGGTGGGCAACGGTTCGATGGTCGCCGCGGTCGTCTCAGCGACCGGGACCCAGCCTGTCGTGGCGGGCAAGCCGGGGGCGACCATCATGCGCGGCGCGCTCGCTCGCACCGCGGGCAAGCGCCCGCTCATGATCGGCGACCGCCTCGACACCGACATCGAAGGTGCGAACGCCGTCGGCATCGACAGCCTGCTGGTCTTGACCGGCGTCTCGGGCGGTCCGGAACTGCTGGCCGCGCCGCCCGCCCAGCGGCCCACCTACGTGTCCGCCGATCTCGGAGCGCTGGGCGGTCCTGCCTCGGCGGTGCGGATCGGGCCGCACCAGGCCTGGCGGATCGAGATCAATCGTGAGCATGTCGAAGTGTCGGCCCGCGGCGACGGGACGGCCGCATCGTTGGCCGCGGCACTCGCGCATGCGGTGTGGACCGCCGACGTCGGCGCGTTCGAGCTGCGCATCGCAGCCGAGGACGATGCTTCGGCACAGGCCTTGGCCGAGTTGGGGTTGAGCGCGCTGCGCTAGCCTGGACGGGCTATGAGTGAATCGACATCGCCACGTTCGGGGCCGTCGCCGGCGTCCCTGGCCGCGGAGGCGGCGGCACGGGCTGCGGGGCCCGGTGATCCGGCCCGGCATCCGGGTGTCGTCGCCGCCGCGGAACTTCTCGATGAGGCCGACATGGTTCGGTCGTCCGCGGACGACGACCTCGACCTCGGCGCGCTGTCGCGGCAGGCGGAACTGCTCACCAAGGCTCACGACCACCTGGCCGCGGCGCTGGAAGACGCCGGCCGCGGATGACGCGGTCCGCGTCACCGTCGCATCGGCCGGCTCGGAGGCGATCACACGACGAAGGAGACGCTGATGGCAGCGCGCGCACGACTTGACGCCGAACTGGTCCGACGGGGGCTCGCACGATCACGCGAACAGGCGCGGGAGATGGTCGATGCCGGCCACGTCAAGGTCAACGGCTCACCCGCGAGCAAAGCCGCGACCAACGTCGCCAAGGACACCCCGATCGTGGTCACCGAACCGGACACCGACCACTGGGCCTCGCGAGGGGCCCACAAGCTGCTCGGCGCCCTGGCCGCCTTCGAACCGCTCGGCGTCTCGGTCGACGGCAAACGCTGCCTGGACGCGGGAGCGTCGACCGGGGGATTCACCGACGTCCTGCTCCGCCGAGGCGCCCGTGAAGTCGAAGCGGTCGACGTCGGGTACGGCCAACTCGTGTGGAAACTGCAGACCGATGACCGCGTCCACGTGCACGATCGAACAAACGTGCGCAATCTCACCGCGGAGATGATCGGCGGCGAGGTCGAGCTGATCGTGGGCGACCTCTCGTTCATCTCACTCAAACTCGTCCTGCCCGCGTTGGCCGCCTGTCTGCGGCCCGGCGGCGACGCGCTGCCGATGGTGAAACCGCAGTTCGAGGTGGGAAAGTCCCGGGTGGGCGCGGGCGGTGTCGTCCGCGATCCACACCTGCGGGCCGAGGCAGTCGAAGAGGTCGCGGCGACCGCCGCAGCGCTCGGACTGACGACACGGGCGGTCGTCGCCAGTCCGCTGCCGGGGCCGTCGGGGAACGTCGAATTCTTCCTCTGGCTGCACAAGCGTGCCGATTCGCCGGTGCCCGACGAGCGACTGTCGGTGGGCGAGGATACCGTTGACGCGGACGCCGGGACAGCCCCGGCAGGATGGGCGGACGATGCCGAGCGCGCACGCGTCCGCGCCTTGATCGACCAGGCCGTCGCCGACGGACCGCAGTAGGGAAGGGGGACGACGATGGCCGCATCCGGGAACGGAGACGACAGCCGCCGGACATTCCTGGTGGTCGCGCACACGGGTCGCGACGAGGTGACCTCGACACTGCTGACGATCGCCCGCCGCTGCGGCGAAGCGGGCATCGCACTGCGCGTCGTCGACCACGACACCCGTCGGCCCGCGCCGCCCTTCGTTCAGACCCATCCGGTCGATCCGGCGATGCTGCGAGACGCCGGCGCCGATGTCGAGGTGACGCACGCCGACTCCGCGTCGGCCCAGGGCTGCGAACTGGTGCTCGTTCTCGGCGGCGACGGCACCTTCCTGCGGGCGGCCGAACTGGCCTACCCCGCGGGTGTTCCGTTGATGGGGATCAACCTCGGGCACATCGGTTTCCTCGCCGAAGCCGAAGCCCACCGGATCGACGAGGTCCTCGACCGACTGATCGGCGGCGAGTACCGGGTGGTCGACCGCATGGTGCTCGACGTGTCCGTCATCGACCCGGGAAGCGATCGGCCGCGGGCACGTGACTGGGTGCTCAACGAGGTGGTGATTCAGAACTCGTCGCACAACGGTGTGCTCGAGCTTGTGATGGAGGTGGACGGCCGTCCGGTCGCGGCCTTCGGCGCCGACGGACTGCTGGTCGCCACCCCGACCGGATCGACGGCCTACGCGTTCTCTGCCGGCGGGCCGGTCATGTGGCCCGACCTCGAAGCGATCCTGGTGGTGCCGAGCAATGCGCACGCGCTGTTCGCGCGCCCGATGGTCACCAGCCCGCGGTCGCGGGTCGCCGTCGAGGTGCATCGGGAGGGCCGCGACGGCGTCGCACTGTGCGACGGTCGCCGCATCATCGACGTCCCCGCCGGGTCCCGCGTCGAGGTGGTCCGTGCGCAGCGGTCGCTGCGCTGGGTCCGCATCGACTCCGAACCCTTTGCCGACCGGCTCGTCACCAAGTTCTCGCTGCCGGTCACCGGCTGGCGCGGAAGGAGCTGAGCCGACGGTGCTCGAGGAACTCTCCATCCGCAGCCTCGGCGTCCTGGAATCGGCCAGCGCCCAGTTCCACCCCGGGTTCACCGTGCTGACCGGTGAGACCGGTGCGGGCAAGACGATGATCGTCACCAGTCTCCGGCTGCTGTCGGGGGCCCGAGCCGACGCCGGGCGGGTGCGGACCGGCGACGCCAAGGCGGTCGTCGAAGGTCGGTTCCGGCTTCCCGCGGACCGGGCCGCGGTCGCCGAACTGCTGGAAGACAGCGGCGCCGACCTGGACGACGACGACACCCTGATCGCCGCCCGGACGGTGAACGCCGACGGGCGTTCTCGCGCCCACCTGGGCGGCCGGTCGGTTCCGGTCGGCACGCTCGCGCAACTCACCGGGGAACTGTTGGCCATCCACGGCCAGAACGACCAGCTCCGCCTGATCCGGCCCGACCAGCAGCGCAATGCCCTCGACCGGTTCGCGGGCTCCGCAGCCGCGACGACGCTGAAGAAGTACCGCGCCGCCCGAGCCGAATGGGTGGCCCTGCTCGACGAACTCGACCGACGCCGTGCCGACTCGCGCGAGATCGCCCAGGAGGCCGACCGACTCAGGTTCGGGATCGGCGAGATCGACGCGGTCGGACCGAACCCCGGCGAAGACGCCGATCTGATCGCGACGATTCGCCGCATGACCGACCTCGAGGAGATCCGCTCGACGGCGGCCACCGCGCACGACATCGTCGCCGGCATCGACGGGAGCTCGGTGGTCGACGGACTCGGCACCGTCCGCTCCCTGCTGGAGACGGCCTCCGACGAGGCGCTGCGCGAGCTGTATCCGCGCGTCGCGGAGGCGCTGACCGTCGTCACCGATCTCGGGGCCGAACTCACCGCCTACCTCGGCGGCCTCCCCGAGGACGCCGGCGACCTCGGCGCCCTGCTCACCCGTCAGGCCGAACTCAAGACGCTGACGCGAAAGTACGCCGCCGACATCGACGGCGTGCTCGCCTGGCGCGACGAGGCGGCCGCGCGGCTGGCCCAGATCGACGACCCCGAAGGGGCGATCGACGAACTGGAGGCGAAGGCCGACGGCGCCCGGGCCCGGGTCGCCGAACTGGCGGGCAAGCTCCATCAACAGCGTGCCCGCGCGGCGAAGAGCCTGGCGACCAAGGTGTCGGCAGAGCTGACGGGCCTGGCGATGGGCGGCAGCCAACTCGCTGTCGAGGTGTCGCTGCTGAACGCAGACGACGATCGCCTCGCCGTCGAGATCGGCGGCCGGTCGGCGCACGCCGGCGGCGACGGCGCCGACCGCGTCGAATTCGGTCTGGTGTCACACCGGGGCGCGGCACCCCTGCCGATCGCGAAGTCGGCGTCCGGCGGTGAGCTCTCTCGCGTCATGCTGGCACTGGAAGTGGTTCTGGCAGAGCCCGATTCGGGTGGCGTGATGGTCTTCGACGAGGTCGATGCGGGTGTCGGCGGTGCGGCCGCGGTGCAGATCGGGGCGCGGCTGGCGCGGCTGGCGCGGCGCCACCAGGTGATCGTCGTGACGCACCTGCCGCAGGTCGCGGCCTTCGCCGACAATCACCTGGTCATCGGGAAGTCCGGCGGCGGCAGCAAGGGGCGCCAGACCTCGACGCTGACCACGCTCGGCCGCGACGAGCGGATCGCCGAACTGGCCCGGATGCTCGCCGGCCTCGGCGACTCGGAGACCGGTAAGGCGCACGCGGAGGAACTGCTGACGACGGCCGAGAGCGCTCGCGCCGAGGACTGATCGACGCCGCCGACATCCGGAAAAGTCGGGCGTGGTACGGCGCGCCTCCGTGTGACTGGTGATTCTGAAGGTCACTATGGGACACATGAGGATGCCAGCTCTGCTCTCGCGGAAGACCGAAGAACTCCCCGGACTCACCGGCATCGCCCGGATCGACAAGAACGTCAAACGACTCGTCGGCCGGGTCGACCACGGTGCGATCGTGATCCTCGACCAGGTCGACCTCGACCGGGTGACCGCGGACGCGCTCGTCGAGGCGGAGGTCGCCGCGGTCGTCAACGTCGCCGAATCGATCACCGGCCGCTATCCCAACCTCGGTCCCGAGGTCCTCGCCGCCTCCGGCATTCCGCTGCTCGACAACGTCGGCGCGGAGGTCTTCTCGCGAGTCAAGGACGGCACCAGGGTCCGGCTGCACGAGGGCAAGCTGTACATCGGCGAGCGCGTCGTCGCGCGCGGACAGGAACTCGGCGAACGCGAGATCGCCGATCTGATGCTCGACGCCAAGACCGGTCTGGTCGATCATCTCGAGGCGTTCTCGGGGAACACGATCGAGTTCATTCGCAGTGAGTCGCCGTTGCTGATCGACGGCGTCGGTGTGCCGAAGGTCGACACCTCGTTCGAAGGACGACACGTTGTCATCGTCGCCGAGGGGTCCGATCGCGCCGCCGACCTGAAGTCGCTCAAGCCGTTCATCAAGGAGTATCAGCCGATTCTCGTCGGTGTCGGAGCGGGTGCCGACACCCTGATGAAGGCCGGTTACCGGCCTGCGCTCATCGTCGGCGATCCCGACGACATCAAGACCGAGACGCTCAAGTGCGGTGCCGCGGTGGTCCTGCCCGCCGATCCCGACGGGCACGCACCCGGGTTGGAGCGCATTCAGGACCTGGGCATCGGCGCCACCACGTTCCCGGCGGCCGGAACCGCAGGCGATCTGGCGCTGCTGCTGGCCGACTTCCACGGCGCCGCCCTCATCGTGACCGCGGGCTTCAGCGGCTCCCTCAACGACTTCTTCGACCGCGACCTGCGCGAACAGATCCCGTCGCGGTTCCTGACGCGGCTGAAGGTCGGCGCCAAGATGGTCGATGCGAAGGCCGTCGCGACCCTGTACCGCAGCCGGGTCAGCGGCACCATGATGGCGATGCTCATCGTCGCCGCGCTCATCGCCATCATCGCGGCCGTGGTGATCGCGCAGGGCGGGGGCACCGTGGCCGTCGACTGGGTCGTCGACCAGTGGCATGCCCTGACCGCCTGGGTCAGCAGTATGTGGAACACCAAATGATCTCTCTGCGTCAGCATGCCGTCTCGCTGATCGCAGTCTTCCTCGCTCTGACGCTGGGGCTGTTCCTGGGTTCGGGCTTCATCGGCGACCGGATGAACGCGCTGACCGGGACCGATCGCGACAAGATCGGCAACCTGCAGGACGAACGCGATGCGCTCAGCACGCGAGTCGGGAACGACGACGCCTTCATCAAGGCGGTGTCCGGGCGGCTGACCGATCGCGTTCTGGTCGGGCGAACCGTCCTGGTGATCACCACCCCCGACGCCGCCGACACCGACGTCGAAGCGCTCAAGGGGCTGATCAACGACGCGGGCGGGACGGTCTCCGGGCAGATGGCGATGACGACCGCGCTGGTCCGTGACGAACAGGCCGCCAAGCTGAGGACCGTCGTCGACCAGGCGATCCCGACCGGTGCCCAACTGCGCGCCGAGTACACCGACTCCGGATCGCGCCTCGGCGATCTGTTGGGCGTGACCCTGCTGATGCGACAGGGCGGGAAACCGGCCTCGGACGGGGACCGCAGCACCGCGCTGCAGGCCCTGCGGGAAGGCGGGTTCCTCGACTTCGCCGCCGGCTCGGTCAAGCCCGCAGACCTGGTGCTGGTGGTCACCGGGGGACAGATGGCCGCGGACTCGGGTGCCCAAGGCCAGTTCGTGGGCCGGTTCGCTGCCGCGATGTCCGCGCGCGGCACCGGCGGAGCGCTCGTGGGCCGCGCAGGCTCGGCCGACGGCGGCTCGCCGATCGGCGTGGTGCGCTCGGACCCGTCGTTGAACAATGCGGTCAGCACCGTCGACGACGTGGACCAGCAGATCGGCCGGCTCACCACCGTGCTGGCTCTCGGTGAGGAGAGCGCCGGCCGGACCGGCGCCTACGGCACCGGGCCGGGTGCCACGGTCATCACAGTCGGGGCCGTTCCCGAGAAGTGATCACTCGTCGGGCGTGCCGAACTGGCGGTTCCAGACACGCCGACGCGTGATGTTCGGTGCCGTGTGCCGCGACGGCGCCGATTGCTGTTAGGCTGAAGTCCCGTAGGTATTCAGGATTCGCATCAGGCTTGAGTCGCCCGACGGGAGAAAAATTGCGATCATTGCGTGACCAGCGCGCCGGAGCAAAGCACATCTTCGTGACCGGCGGTGTCGCCTCGTCACTAGGCAAGGGTCTGACGGCGTCCAGCCTCGGACAGCTCCTCACCGCCCGCGGCATGCGGGTGACCATGCAGAAGGTCGACCCGTACCTCAACGTCGACCCGGGCACCATGAACCCGTTCCAGCACGGCGAGGTCTTCGTGACCGAGGACGGCGCCGAGACGGACCTCGACATCGGGCACTATGAGCGTTTCCTGGACCGGAATCTGTCCGGTTCGGCCAACGTCACGACCGGCCAGGTGTATTCGACGGTGATCGCCAAGGAGCGTCGCGGCGAGTACCTGGGCGACACGGTCCAGGTGATCCCGCACATCACCGACGAACTCAAGTCGCGGATGATGGCGATGCACGACCCCGACGAGGACGGTGAAGAGCCCGACGTCGTCATCACCGAGATCGGCGGCACCGTCGGCGACATCGAGTCGCAGCCCTTCATCGAGGCCGCGCGCCAGATCCGCCACGACCTCGGGCGCGGCAACGTCTTCTTCCTCCACGTCTCGCTGGTGCCGTACCTGGCGCCGTCGGGCGAGCTCAAGACCAAGCCGACCCAGCATTCGGTCGCCGCGCTGCGAAGCATCGGCATCCAGCCCGACGCGCTGATCCTGCGCTGCGACCGTCCGGTGCCGGAGGCGCTCAAGAAGAAGATCGCGCTCATGTGCGACGTCGACATCGACGGTTGCATCTCGACTCCCGACGCGCCGTCGATCTACGACATCCCCAAGGTCCTGCACTCCGAGCAGCTCGACGCGTACGTCGTCCGCCAGCTCGGGCTGCCCTTCCGCGATGTCGACTGGACCGTCTGGGGCGATCTGCTCGACCGCGTGCACTCCCCGCGGGAGACCGTCCGCGTGGCGCTGGTCGGCAAGTACATCGACCTTCCCGACGCCTACCTGTCGGTGACCGAGGCCATCCGAGCCGGCGGCTTCGCCCACCGCACCCGCACCGAGATCTCGTGGGTGCCGTCCGACGACTGCGAGACGCACGAGGGCGCGCACGCGGCGCTGCGCGACGTCGACGCCGTCCTGGTCCCGGGAGGCTTCGGCATCCGCGGGATCGAGGGCAAGCTCGGCGCCATCAAGTACGCGCGAGAGAACGGCATCCCGCTGCTCGGGCTGTGTCTGGGACTGCAGTGCGTGGTGATCGAGGCCGCACGCCAGGCCGGACTCGCCGACGCGAGCTCCACCGAGTTCGATCCGGACACCCCGTCCCCGGTGATCGCGACGATGGCCGACCAGGAGGCCGCCGTCGCCGGCGACGCCGACCTGGGCGGCACCATGCGCCTGGGCGCGTACCCGGCGACGCTGCTCCCGGGCTCGCAGGTCGCGCGCTCATACGGGGCCACCGAGGTCAGCGAACGGCATCGCCACCGGTTCGAGGTCAACAACGCCTACCGCGACAAGATCGCCGAATCCGGGCTGGTCTTCTCGGGCACCTCGCCGGACGGGAAGCTCGTCGAGTTCGTCGAGTACCCGAAGGACGTGCACCCGTTCTTCGTCGCCACACAGGCGCATCCGGAGCTCAAGAGCCGGCCGACGCGACCGCATCCGCTGTTCAAGTCGTTCATCGAGGCCGCGCTCAAGTACAAGACCGCGGTGCGGTTGCCGGTCGAGCTGGAGGGCTACGACGCCACCGATCTGGACGCCACCGACCTGGACGGCGACGCACTGCTCGACGGCGCCCAGTAGCGCGATGGATGCATGAGGGGGCGGCGATGAGGGGATGGCGGCGATGACGGGACCGGGCTCGCACGAGTTCGCCACCGTCTCCTCGCGCACCGAGTATGCGGGCGCGATCCTGGCGCTGCGCGTCGACGAGGTGACGATGCCGGGCGGGCGCACCGCGCGGCGCGAGGTGGTGGAGCACCACGGCGCGGTCGCGGTCGTCGCCCGGGACGACGACGGACGCATCGCGATGGTCCGCCAGTATCGGCATCCGCTCGGCCGACGGCTGCTGGAGTTGCCGGCCGGACTGCTCGACGGCGGCCCCGACGAGGATCCGCTGACCGCGGCGCAGCGAGAGCTGGCCGAGGAGGCGGATCTGGCGGCCGACCGGTGGCAGACCCTCGTCGATCTCGCCGTGTCGCCGGGCTTCACCGACGAGGCCCTGCGGGTGTACCTCGCCGAAGGGCTCCACCACCTCGACGCGGCGCCGCGCCACGACGAGGAGGCCGACCTCGTCGTCGAATGGATTCCGCTGGCCGAGGCCGTCGCACTGGCGCTGTCGGGACAGATCGTGAACGCCACGGCAGCGGCCGGCGTGCTCGCGCTCGCGGCCGCGGACGCGACCGGCACCGCTCTGCGCGGGACCGACGCCGCGTGGCCCGATCAGCCGACCGCGTTCGCGGCCCGCAGGTAGGGCCCGCAGCGATGGCCGCCGCGACAGTCGACAGTGCGATCTCCCGGTATCTGGACCACCTCGTCGTCGAACGGGGCTCGGCTGTCAACACCGTCGCGTCGTATCGCCGCGATCTGGCGCGATACCGGACGTTTCTGGCCGAGCGTGGCATCGACGAGATGGCGGGCGTCCAGGAGAACGACGTCCGCGACTTCCTGGTGGCCCTGCGCCGGGGTGATCCCGACCGCGGGGTCCCCGGGCTGGCGGACTCGTCGGTCGCGCGGACCCTCGTCGCGGCCCGCGGCTTTCACAAGTTCTGTGCCGCGGAGGGCCTCACCCCGACCGACGTCGCGCATTCGGTGCGGCCGCCGAAAGCCGCACGCAGGCTGCCGAAGTCGCTGCCGGTGGCCGACGTGCTGGCCATCCTCGACGCCGCGGGTGCCGGAACGGGCCCGCGCAGCCTGCGCGACGCCGCACTGGTGGAGCTGCTCTACAGCTGCGGGGCCCGGATCTCCGAGGTCACCTCACTCGACATCGACGACCTCGACCTGGAGCACCGTGCGGTGATCCTGCGCGGCAAGGGCGGCAAGGAGCGGCTGGTCCCCGTCGGCGGCCCGGCGATCGCCGCGATCGAGGCCTATCTGGTCCGCGGCCGTCCCGCCCTCGTCAAGAAGGCGACGCCCGCGGTCTTTCTCAACGCGCGAGGCGGCCGATTGTCGCGCCAGAGCGCGTGGCAGGTCCTCGTCGACGCCGCCGAGCGTGCGGGCGTCGACAAGGAGGTTTCGCCGCACACGCTGCGGCACAGCTTCGCCACCCACCTGCTCGACGGCGGCGCCGACGTCCGCGTCGTCCAGGAACTGCTCGGGCACTCGTCGGTCACGACCACCCAGGTCTACACGCTGGTGACGGTCAACACCATGCGCGAGGTGTACGCGACCGCGCACCCGCGGGCCCGGTAACCGCACCACTTCCCGCGGTATCGCACCGTTTCCGTTCTGCGCACCCGGTCGCGACCGAGTGCGCAGAACGAAAGTGGTGCGACACGGACGAAAGTGGTGCGACACGGACGAAAGCGGTGCGACACGGACGAAAGCGGTGCGAGACGTCAGCCCCGAGCGACCAGGTCCCGCGTCGCCGGCGCCACCCGGGTCCCGATGGTCTCGATCTCGTCGGCGTCGTCGGTGGCGAAGATGAAGCCGTTGATCCGGTAGTCGCGGGCCAGCGTCGCCAGATCGTGCGCCCAGGACTCCGGCGGTCCGGCCAGCAGGCCGGAGCGTGCGTCGGCGAAGGTCCCGCCGAGGTTCAGATTCCGGCGGATGCGCGCGGGGTCGCGGCCGACGCGGCGGGCCGCCTCGTCGATCGTCGCGTTCATCGCGGTCAGGTCGGACGGACCGTTCTTCAGGTAGCTGAGCGAGGGGACCCAGCCGTCGCACAGGCGACCCACCAGCTCGAGCATCCGCGGTCCGTACGCGCCGACGGTGATGCCGATGGGATGGGCGGGAGCGGGGCCGCGCTTGGCGCCGTCGATCGGATAGAAGTCGCCCGGCAGATGCACGCCGCCGCGTTCGGAGGTATCCCACAGGGCTCGCATCACCGTGACGGCCTCCTCGAGCGCGCGCCTGCTTTCCCCAGGGGTGCGGCGGGGTCCGCCCATCGCCGCGATCGCATCGACGAAACCGCCTGCGCCGAGAGCGATCTCGCAACGACCCCCGGACAGGAGGTCCAGACTGGCCGCGGCGCGGGCCAACATCGCCGGAGGTCTCAAGGGCAGGTTGAGGACGTTGCCGGACAGGACGACGCGTTCGGTGCGCGCGGCGATGAAGCTCAACAGCGTCCACGTGTCGAGGAAGGCCGGCTGGTACGGATGATCCTGGATCGTCACCATGTCCAGACCCGCGTCCTCGGCGATCAAGGCCAGGTCGACTGCCTGTTGCGGTGACGAACTCGACGGTGTCAGAAAGACTCCGAACTGAAGATCTGAGGCTGACGTCGGCATGGAAACCCCCTCGAAACGATGCGCTGGACCGGTCTGCGCCCTCCGCAGTCTACGAGGAAAACCGACGTCCGGGGCCGTCTGCGGAGCGCCTGACGTGCCGGTGACGACCGACCCACTAGGATCGGGGAGACCGAACTTCAGGTGCACGACCGGGGAGGAGCATCAAACAGGTGAGTGCATCCCAACCCCGTCCCACAGCAGCGCAGGGCGAACTCGACGTGCCCGCCGAGAAGCTCGGACCGACCGGCCGACCGTATCGGGACATCCCGGACCCGGCCCCGCGCGACAAGCACGGACCGGCCGTCATCATCGCGATGTGCAATCAGAAGGGCGGGGTCGGAAAGACCACGTCGACGATCAACCTCGGTGCCGCCCTCGCCGAGAACGGCCGACGCGTGCTGCTGGTGGACCTCGACCCCCAGGGCGCCCTGTCGGCGGGGCTCGGCGTCGCCCATCACGAGCTGGATCAGACGGTGCACAACCTGCTGGTCCCGCCGTACGCGTCGACCGACGACGTCCTGATCCGCACCCGCGTCGACGGCCTCGACCTGCTGCCGTCGAACATCGACCTGTCGGCGGCCGAGATCCAACTCGTCACCGAGGTCGGCCGCGAACAGGCGCTGGCGCGCGCGCTGCACCCGGTCGCCGACCGCTACGACTACATCCTCATCGACTGCCAGCCGTCGCTGGGCCTGCTGACGGTGAACGCGCTCGCCTGCGCCGACAACGTGGTGATTCCGATGGAGTGCGAGTACTTCAGCCTGCGCGGCCTCGCGCTGCTGACCGACACCATCGAGAAGGTGCGCGACCGGTTGAACCCGCGGCTGGAACTCGGCGGGATCCTCGTCACGATGTTCGATCAGCGCACGCTGCACTCGCGCGAGGTGATGTCGCGGGTGGTCGAGGTCTTCGGCGACGCGGTCTACGACACGGTGATCAACCGGACGGTGCGGTTCCCCGAGACCTCGGTCGCCGGCGAGCCGATCACGTCGTGGGCCCCGAAGTCGACCGGCGCCCTCGCCTACCGGAATGTGGCGCGCGAGGTGATCGCGCGCAACGAGAGCGATGCGTGACTGCTCCCGGCAAGTTCGAAGTCAAGCTGACCAACTTCTCCGGTCCGTTCGACCTGCTGCTGAATCTGATCAGCCAGCATCGCCTCGATGTGACCGAGGTGGCGCTGCACGTGGTGACCGACGACTTCATCGCCTACACCAAGAGCCTCGGTCCGGACTCCGATCTGGAGCAGACCACTGAGTTCCTGGTGATCGCTGCGACGCTTCTGGACTTGAAGGCGGCTCGGTTGCTGCCGTCCGGTGAGGTCGAGGATCCCGAGGATCTGGCGTTGCTCGAGGCGCGCGACCTGCTGTTCGCCCGACTGCTGCAGTACCGCGCGTACAAGCAGGTCGCCGTCCTGTTCGGAGAACTGGAAGCGGCAGCGCTGCAACGCTATCCGCGCGCGGTCTCGTTGGAGGAGAGGTTCGCCGGTCTGCTGCCCGAGGTCGATCTCGGCGTCACCGTCGAACGGTTCGCGGAGGTCGCTGCCGCGGCCTTCCTCCCCAAGCCGAAGCCCGAGGTCGGGCTCGACCATCTGCATGCGTCCCCGGTCTCGGTGCCCGAGCAGGCCAAGCGTCTGACCGAACTGCTCACCGCGGCACCCGGGCAGTGGCTGACGTTCGGCCGTCTCGTCGCCGAATGCGAGAACGGGCTGGAGGTGGTGGCGCGGTTCCTGGCGTTGCTGGAGCTGTACCGCGAACGCGCCGTGCTGTTCGAGCAACCCGAGGCGCTCGGTGAGCTGAAGGTCAGGTGGACCGGAGACCGCGAGGCGGCGGAGATCGACATCGAGAAGTCGGAGGACTACGGATGACCGAGCAGACGACGCCGGACCCGGCGGAATCGGACCAGGCGGAATCGGACCAGGCTGCGATGGACCGGGCCGAGATGGACCAGGCCGCCCCCGACGACGGCGTCCTCCTCGACGGCGATTCTCCCGACGGCGACTTTCTCGACGACGACGAGCTCAAAGCCGCCCTGGAGGCGGTGCTGCTGGTCGTGGACACGCCCGCGACGGCGGCGGAGCTCGCGAACGCGGTCGGACAGGAACCCGCACGCGTGCGCCGGACGCTGCGCGGCATGAGCGCCGAACTGACGGCGGCCGGCAGCGGAATCGATCTGCGGTTCGCCGGCGACGGCTGGCGCTTCTACACCCGCTCCGACTACGCACCGTACGTCGAACGCCTGCTCCATGACGGGACGCGCAACAAGCTGACCCGCGCGGCCCTGGAGACCCTCGCCGTCGTCGCCTACCGGCAGCCCGTCACCCGCTCGCGAGTCAGCGCCATCCGCGGCGTCAACGTTGACGGCGTCGTCCGAACGCTGCTCGCGCGCGGCCTCATCAGCGAGGCCGGCGCCGATCCCGCCACCAACGGCACCCTGTACGTGACCACCGAACTCTTCCTCGAACGGCTGGGCCTGGCCTCGCTCGGGGAGCTGCCCGACATCGCGCCGCTCCTGCCCGGCGTCGACGTGATCGAGGACCTCGGCGAGGAGTTGCTCGACGATCCGCGATTCGCCAAACTGGGCGGTGGCCGGGCACAATCGAATGTCGACGTTTCGGCACAGGTGCTCGCGGAAGCCGACGAGGCCTGACGCCGAGCCGAGCGTCGAGTCTAAGAAACCAATACAGCGCAAGGAATTCTCCATGGCATCCGCTAGCCGAGACGGCACACCGGGACGACGGGAGAGCGGCAAGGGCCGCTCCTCGAACCATCAGCCCTCACGGGGGAACAATCAGCCCTCACGGGGCGACCAGCAGTCGCGCGGCGGCAAGTCCGCAGCAGGCAAGGGCTCAGCAGGCAAGAACGCCGCGGGCGGCCGCAAGGGCGCTCCGGCAGGCAAGCGCGCGACCGGCCGCGGCGCCCCCGGACAGCACGCCCCGACCCGCAAACCGCACCGCAAGGGCAGCTCGCGCGTCGACGTCGCGTCGGGCAAGATCCGCCTCAACAACTCCAAGCCGGCCCGCCACCAGATCGCCGAGGTCGACGGCGACGGCGCCACGTACGTCGCCGACGGAATGCGTCTGCAGAAGGTCCTCGCGGCCGCAGGCGTCGCCTCGCGGCGCGGCGCCGAAGAGCTCATCGCGGCCGGCCGCGTCGAGGTCGACGGCGCGGTGGTCCACGAGCAGGGCCTGCGCATCGATCCCGACACCGCGATCATCAAGGTCGACGGCGCCCGCGTGGTGATCGACGAGACGAAGCAGTACCTGGCGCTCAACAAGCCGCGCGGCTGGCACTCCACCATGAGCGACGATCAGGGCCGCCCGTGCATCGGCGACCTGGTCGCCGAGCGGGTGATGGCCGGGCAGCGTCTGTTCCACGTCGGACGCCTCGACGCCGACACCGAGGGACTGCTGCTGCTCACCAACGACGGCGAGCTGGCCCACCGCCTGATGCATCCGTCGTTCGAGGTCCCCAAGACCTACCTCGCGACCGTTCGCGGCGAGGTGAACCGCGGCCTGGGACGGGAACTGCGTCAGGGCGTCGAACTCGAGGACGGGCCCGTCGCCGTCGACTCGTTCGCGCTCCTCGAGGTCCACCAGGGCGAGTCCCTGCTGCGGCTGACCCTGCACGAGGGCCGCAAGCGCGTGGTCCGCCGACTGCTGGCCGAGGTCGGCTTCCCGGTGATCCGCCTGGTCCGCACCGACATCGGGCCGATCGCGCTCGGCAAGCAGCGTCCCGGCAGCATGCGGGTGCTCGACAACAAGGAGATCGGCGCGCTGTACAAGGCGGTGGGGATGTGACGGCGAATACCGGGGCCGGCCGCGAGCCGGTGAAGGTCGTTGCGATCGACGGACCCGCCGGGACCGGCAAGTCGACGGTCGCCGGCCGTCTGGCAGCCGACATCGGCGCGCACATGCTCGACACCGGCGCCATGTACCGCGCGGCGACGCTCGCCGTCCTGCGGGCCGGCGCCGCACCCGACGGCGAGTCGGTCGGCGACATCGTCGAGGCCGCCGACATCCGCCTCACCGAACGCGACGGCGACACCGCGGTGTTCCTCGACGGCGACGACGTGACCCGCGAGATCCGCACCGACGAGGTCACCGCGGCGGTGTCGGCGGTGTCGGCGAACCCGCAGGTGCGTGCCAAGCTGGTCGACCTGCAACGCAGGCACGCCGACGGTGCCTTCCTGGTGGTCGAGGGCCGCGACATCGGCACCGTCGTCTTCCCGGACGCGGCGCTGAAGGTCTTCCTCACCGCGACGCCGGAGGCGCGCGCCGAACGCCGCCACCGCCAGAATCTGGCGGCCGGGCGCGAGAGCATTCTCGCCGAGGTCCTCGACAGCGTGAACCGCCGCGACCACCTCGACTCAACCCGGACCGTCTCCCCGCTGCGCGCCGCCGACGACGCGGTGCTGGTGGACACCAGCGACATGACACTCGAGCAAGTGATCGACCGGCTCACCGAGCTGGTCGCCGAACGGATCGGAGTCCGACCGTGACCGAAGACATCTCAACCGAATTCGCCGACCCCAACCTCGCGGGCGACGGCACCTGGTCCGACGAGGGCGACTGGGACCTGTCCGACTTCGTCACCGCCGACGCCGACGGCGGCGCCGCAGCGCTGCCCGTCGTCGCGATCGTCGGCCGCCCCAACGTGGGCAAGTCGACCCTGGTGAACCGGATCCTCGGTCGGCGCGAGGCCGTCGTCGAAGACGTTCCCGGCGTCACCCGCGACCGCGTCTCGTACAAGGCCGAGTGGACCGGACGGCAGTTCATGGTCACCGACACCGGCGGCTGGGAACCGGACGCCAAGGGCATGGGACTGGCCATCGCGGCCCAGGCCGAGTACGCGATGCGCACGGCCGACGCGATCGTCGTCGTCGTCGATGCGACGGTCGGTGCGACCGCCACCGATGAGGCCGTCGCGCGCGTGCTGCGACGGTCCAAGACGCCGGTGCTGCTGGCCGCCAACAAGGTCGACTCCGAGCGGATGGAATCGGAGGCCGCCGCACTGTGGTCGCTGGGCCTGGGGGAGCCGCACGCGATCTCCGCCGCGCACGGTCGCAGCACCGGCGATCTGCTCGACCGCATCCTCGAAGTGCTGCCCGAGACGCCGCGGGAACGGTTCGCCGTCGGCGGGCCGCGCCGGGTCGCGCTCGTCGGCAAGCCCAACGTCGGCAAGAGCTCGCTGCTGAACAAGCTGGCGGGCGAGGAGCGCGCCGTCGTCGACAACGTCGCGGGCACCACCGTCGACCCCGTCGACGAGATGATCGAGCTGGGCGGCAAGCCGTGGCAGTTCGTCGACACCGCCGGTCTGCGCCGCAAGGTCCGCAACGCGACCGGGCACGAGTACTACGCCTCGCTGCGCACCCGGGCCGCGCTCGACTCCGCCGAGGTCGCACTGCTCCTGATCGACGCCAGCCAGCACATCACCGAGCAGGACCTGCGGGTGCTGTCGATGATCATCGACAGCGGTCGTGCGCTCGTCGTCGTGTTCAACAAGTGGGACCTCGTCGACGAGGACCGCCGCTACGAGCTCGACAACGAGATCGACCGCGAGCTGTCGCGGGTGCCGTGGGCGCGCCGGGTCAACATCTCGGCGATGACCGGCCGCAGCGTCCAGAAGTTGGTGCCCGCGCTCGAAGGCGCACTCGAGTCCTGGGACAAGCGCGTCTCCACCGGCCCGCTCAACACCTGGCTGAAGGAGATCATCGCGGCCACCCCGCCGCCGGTGCGCGGCGGTCGTCAGCCCAAGGTCATGTTCGCCACGCAGGCCGCCACCCGGCCGCCGACCTTCGTCTTGTTCACCACCGGGTTCCTGGAGGCGGGCTACCGCCGCTTCCTGGAGCGCAAGCTGCGTGAGCGCTTCGGTTTCGACGGCTCGCCGGTCCGGATCAACGTCCGGGTGCGGGACAAGCGCGAACGCAAGCACTGACATCCTCACGACACGGGCGAACCCGGCACCCCTGAGCGGGTGCCGGGTTCGTTCGTCATGTGATACTTCTCGACATGTTGATCATCGGAATCATCCTCTGGGGCATGCTCATCGGTGCCGCCGCGCAGCTCATCCTCGGAACCGGTCGCAAAGGCCTCAACTGGGGCATGGCGCTCGCCTCGGGCCTGCTCGGCTCGTTCGTGGGCGGACTGCTCATCAGTCTGATCGCCGGCGACGGCGTCGAGTTCCGCCCCAGCGGCATCATCGGCTCTCTCGTCGGTGCGCTCATCGTCTCGGCGATCTGGATCGCCGTCGACCGCAAGCGAGCCGAAAACTAGCCTTACGCAGGCGATTAGCAGTCTCGGCGTCGGGTGAGTTAAAGTAAACTCGCTCCGCACGACGGGGCAACGGGCTGTGGCGCAGCTTGGTAGCGCACTTGACTGGGGGTCAAGTGGTCGCAGGTTCAAATCCTGTCAGCCCGACAATCGATATGACGGTGTCTCTTCCTGACTCGGGAAGAGGCACCGTCATTTCTTCGTTCCAGATTCGCTGATGGCTATGGGGAGTAGCTCAGAGTCAGGGTGCACACGCGGCCGCCGGCTGAATCCCGATCGGGCCCGTCGGCAAGTGTGACGGTGAAGGTGTGCTTCTCGGTGAGGTCGATTGCTTCAGGCCGACTGATCTCACGGACTGAAGGCGAATCGTCCCTGACAGACGATTCGGCGATAGCGGACAGGAATCGGCCGGCGCGGTACGGTCATCGTGTCGTCTCCATGCCCGAAATGAGCCCATTCGGGTGTGTCGCCGGATCGAAGGGAACGCTGCGTTGGGAACTCGAAGACCGGTGGGGACGGCCACCCGCGCCGCGATTGTGGTGACCGCGGTCGCCGTCCTCATGAACACGGTCATCGACCTCGGTTCCAGCGGGTTCTATGCCACCTTCGGCGTGTTCATCCTGCTGGTGCTCTCCGATTTCGGCGGTCCGTTGACGACCCGGTTCTACGCCTACGCGGCGACCGGAGCGGTGGGACTGGTGCTGATCGTGGTGGGCGCCGTGGCAGCCATGAGCCTGGCGGCCACCATCGCGGTCACCGTCGCCGTCGTCTTCGCACTGAGTTATGCGGTGGTCCTGCGTGGACACGTCAGCGCCGCATACCTGTCACTGCTGCTGCCGTACATCGTCGCGGTGACGACACCGCAGACGATGAGCACGCTTCCGGCGAGCCTCGCCGCGTACGCCGGTGGCGCACTGACGGCGGCGATCACCGCGGTCGCACTGTGGCCGAGTCGTCCCGTCTCGCAGATCCGGCAGGCGGCCGGCCGCGCAGTGACGGCTGCGGCCCGCGTCCTCGACGCTCGGCGGGAGCGGAGCGGGGCGGTCGATGAGGCCGATGCCGATGACATGCAGGGGCTGATCGGCGCCTACCGGGACCTGCACGCGGTGTACGACGGCAAGCTCAAACGGCCGGGGCATGCGACCGCGCAGGACCGCAGCCTGGTCCGACTGGTCGACGATGTGGGGCGTCTGCGATACGCCTTGGATCGAGACGGCGGCGAGCACGAGCCGATGACGACCGCCGATGCGCACCTGCTGCAGGCGACGACAGCGGCACTGGACGCGTGCGGCACGGCGATCAGCGCGAACGAACCGCTCGCCGGATCGGTCGTCGATGAGCTGTACGACGCTCGCGAACGGCATATGGATGCGCTTCCGAGGACTGCGGACCGGCTGATGGCCGAAGGCCGAACCGGTGACCTCGTGAGCGCCGCACATGCCGGGTTCCATGTCCGGATCCTCTCCTCACTCGCCGCCATGGTCGTACGGCACACATCCTCGGTTCTGCCCGGGCACGGCTCGGCGGCGCACCGGCGAGGCACCGCGGATCCACTCGCCGATGAGATCGAGAGGATCGACTCCGCCTCGGCGCCGTTGGATCTCTTGCGGGCGAACGCCACCATCGACTCCCCGTGGTTTCGGCGCGCACTGCAGCTCGCGGTGGCCGCGACGATCGCGGTCACCGTGATCTACGCGCTGCACCTGTCGACGGGGTTCTGGGTGATCCTCGGTGTCGTCTCGGCGCTGCAGCTCAGCGCCATCCACTCCCGCAGGTCTGCCCTCCAGGTCGCTGTCGGAACGGTCAGCGGATTCCTCGTCTGCGCGATCCTCGTCCGCTTCGTCGGGAGCGATACGGCGTTGCTCATCAGTCTCCTGCCGGTGGTGGCGTTCGTGACGGTCTGGTATCCGAGCGGGCGATTCGAGGTTCCGCTCAAGCAGGCCGGGTTCACCGTCTGGTTCGTGATGCTGGTGTCCCTGTCCCAGCACGGGATGTCGATGCGCATCGACGACGTCCGCATCGTCGACGTCGGCGTCGGACTCGCCACCAGTCTGCTCATCACGACGTTCCTCTGGCCGCGCGGCGTCGCCGCACGAGTCCAGCAAGTCCTCGAATCGTCCGTCCGCTCCACCGCGCACTACGTCGCCGCTGCGTACACCTATGTGTCGTCGGCGATGACCGCCGACGACGCGGCCGAGATCGACAGAGCCGCCCGTGCCGCGGCCGAGGGTCGGACCCGAGCAGTCGAGGCCTACGATGTGGCCCTCAGCCAGGGCGGGGACATCGGCCGGGGTGCCGGCGACTGGGCGACCGTGAACAATGCGGTCGACCATGCGTTCATCGTCGGGACCATGGTGCGCGGCCTGCATTCGTACGGGCTGGCACCGTTGCCGAATGCGGATGTCGCGGCGGAGCTGACGCGGTCCGCGCGACAGTCCGCGGAAGCGTTCGCGGCGATGATCGCCGGCAGCGACGGCTCCCTCGGTGGCCCCGCACCGACCGGTAGGCGAGCAGAGCACTCGGAATCGATCCGACTCGCCGTCGACAGTTGGGCCGGACAGGCAGACGCGGTGACCTTCACCATTGCGCCGGAGGTCTTCAGCATGTCACCGGGCCGGGCCGGCGTGTCCCTGCTGTGGGCGCAGGACTGGCTGCGGTACTTCCAATGGATGGCGGCGCACTCGAGCCCGGAGGGGTCGGTGACCGTCTCGGAGTGACGGTCGTGATGGACGGGAGGGTGCGTGTCGGTATCGCACCATCTCTGTTCTTCGCACTCGGTCGCGACCAGGTGCGCAGAACGAAAGCGGTGCGAATGCAACGGAACTGGTGCGATGACGGGCGCGGTGACGGAAGTGCGCGGTCGTTGACAGGGGACCGGCGGCGCTGCAATATGGCCGTACAAATGTTCCTGTTGTACGACCAAAGGGCGGCCTGTGGGCAACTGTCTGACCGATGAAGAGAACCTGCTGGTGCAGACGATCCGGCGGTTCGTCGACCGGGAGGTCAAGCCGAGCGTGCGCGAGGTCGAGCACGCGAACGAGTACCCCGAACGCTGGATCGAGCAGATGAAGCAACTCGGCGTCTTCGGTCTCGCGGTGCCCGAGGAGTACGGTGGCGTGCCGGTCTCGATGCCCTGCTACGTGCAGGTGACCGAAGAGCTGGCCCGCGGCTGGATGAGCCTGGCCGGCGCGATGGGCGGGCACACGGTGGTGGCGAAGCTGCTGACCGCGTTCGGCACCGACGCGCAGAAGGCGCAGTACCTGCCGAGGATGGCGACCGGCGAGATCCGGGCGACGATGGCGCTCACCGAACCGGGCGGCGGGTCCGACCTGCAGGCGCTCACCACCACGGCCCGGCGCGACGGCGACGACCTGGTGATCACCGGAGCCAAGACGTGGATCACCAACGCCCGCCGATCCGGCCTCATCGCGCTGCTGTGCAAGACCGACCCCGCCGCCACGCCGCGGCACGCCGGCATCTCGATCGTCCTGGTGGAGCACGGCCCGGGTCTCACCGTCTCCCGAGACCTGCCGAAACTCGGCTACAAGGGCGTCGAGAGCTGTGAGCTGTCCTTCGACGGCTACCGGGCACCGGCCTCGGCCGTCCTCGGCGGCGATCCGGGCAAGGGCTTCGCCCAGATGATGAAGGGTCTCGAAGTCGGGCGCATCCAAGTGGCCTCCCGTGCCCTCGGGGTGGCGGCCGCGGCCCTGGAGGACGCCCTCGCCTACGCCCAGCAGCGCGAGTCGTTCGGCAAGCCGATCTGGAAGCACCAGGCGGTGGGCGGTCATCTCGCGGACATGGCGACGAAGCTGACCGCGGCGCGGCAGCTGACCCGACATGCGGCGCAGCGGTACGACAGCGGGGACCGCTGCGACATGGAGGCGGGCATGGCGAAGCTGTTCGCCTCGGAGGCCGCGATGGAGATCGCCCTCGACGCGGTCCGCATCCACGGCGGGTACGGCTACTCCACCGAGTACGACGTGGAGCGCTACTTCCGGGACGCGCCCCTGATGATCGTCGGCGAGGGAACCAACGAGATCCAGCGCAACGTCATCGCCGGGCAACTGGTGGCCCGGGGCGGGTTGTGACCGAGCCGACCCTTCCCGCCTACCGGGCGGTGGCCGGCAGCCTGCGCGAGGCGGTCATGGCCGGTCGGTACCGCGACGGACGGAGACTGCCGACCGAGGCCGAACTGGCCGCCGAGCACGCGGTGAGCAGGCAGACGGTGCGGCGCGCCTTCCACGATCTGGTGGCCGAGGGGATTGTCTACCGGGTTCCGGGCCGCGGCACCTTCGCGGTCGAGGAACCGAAACGCTATCTGCGCCAGCTGGGTTCGATCGATGATCTGATGAATCTGGCGGCCGACACCACGATGGAGGTCATCGAGCCGCTGCGACGTCGGATCGACATCGACGTGGCCGGCCGGCTGCGGCAGGAGAGCGACGTCGTCCACACCGTCGTGTTCCGCCGACTGCACGACGGGGTGCCCTTCGTCCACACCGTGGTGCATCTGCCCGAGCACATCGCCCGACTGCTGTCCGACGCGGCCGAGGTGAGAGCCGGTGCGACGAGCTCGGCCACGATCATCGGACTGCTGGAACCGAGATCGTCGAGCCCGATCGTGGAGGCGGCCCAGTCGATCACGGCGGTCTCCGCCGCCGCGGAGACCGCTGCGGCATTGGGCTGCGATGAAGGGCACGCGATGCTGCGGACCGACCGGCTGTACTCCGACGAGAGCGGGCGGGCGGTGGAACTGGCGGTCAGCCACTTCCGTCCCGAGCACTACACCTACCGGGTCACCCTGCGACGGGCGGGCCGATGACGCAGTCGTCGTGACCGGCCGAGGCGGCCGGTCACGACGACTGTGGGAGGGAGCGTGTGGAATCGGGGGTCAGACGGCGGTCGTGGCACCCACCGGCTCGTAGTGCCTGCCGGACGTCGGTGCGGCGGAGCCGCACTGCTTGGAGTCGGCGAGGAAGGCGACCAGATCGGCGAGGGTGTCGTCGGACGAGCGCGGGGCATAGCCGAGCTCTTCGCGGGCCTTGGTGATGTCGACGGTCGGCTGAGCGACCAGCGCGGCGATCGAGGCGCGCGAGACCAGATCCGAGCCGAGCATGTTGCTGATCGGCTCGGCGATCGGGACGACCAGCTTGATCACGCTCAACGGGACGGCGAACAGTGGACGGAAGCGCCCGCAGAGGCCGGCGACGGTGCGCATCGCGTCGATCAGACGCACCTGCGAACCGCCGAGCAGGTAGTTCTCGCCGGTACGACCGTGCTCACCGGCCAGGATCAGCCCGCGCGCGACGTCGCGGACGTCGACCAGGTCGAAGTTGCCCTCGACGAACAGCGGCACCTTGCCCTGGGCGGCGTCGCGCAGCATGCCGTTGATCCGGGACAGGCCGTGGTCGACAGGGCCGTAGACGCCGGTCGGATTGCAGATGACGGCGTCGAGGCCGTCGGCGATCACCTTGCGCAACTCCTGCTCGCCGGCCCACTTCGAGCGGTCGTAGACCGGGATCGCCGGGTCCTCCGAGCGACGTGAGGTCTCGTCGACGATCCCGTTGTCGGCGTACTGGTCGAAGGAGTGGATGGAGCTGCAGTGCACGAACCGGCGCACGCCGGCGTCCAGTGCGGCGCGCGCGACGCCGGCCACGCCCTCGGTGTTGACCCGCCAGGCCACCTCGTCCTGCTGCTTGAGGGTGATCATCGCGACCAGGTGGTAGACGGTGTCGACGTCGGCGAACGCGGCGACCATCGCGTCGTGGTCGAAGATGTCGGCGGCGGTCCACGTCACCTGCGGGCTCGTGCTGCCGTGCGCGGGGGAGACCCGGTCGATGGCGACGACGTCGTGACCGTCTGCGACGAGCTGATTGACGAGATTGGTACCGACGAAGCCGGCTGCCCCGGTGACCGCGACCTTCATGTGGATCCTCAAAGTTCGGTGACGCTCCGGCCCTGGTGGGCGGGAGGGAAACTAGAACACGTTCTAGCTGTGTGTGGAGGCTAACACGAGAGACCGATGCAGCGACAGCCCACTTCGTCGCGTTCGTCACGGATACGGCGGGCGAGGTCGTGCGCCGACTGCATGACGCGCCGGCGTCCTCGGTAGGCCTTAGGAGGCTGCATCACCCAATCGGCTCGTCGTCCGGAGAAGTCCAATTGTGAGCCACTTCGAGCGAGGAGCCGTCCAAATTTC
Source organism: Gordonia aichiensis (assembly GCF_039946255.1). Taxonomy (GTDB): domain Bacteria; phylum Actinomycetota; class Actinomycetes; order Mycobacteriales; family Mycobacteriaceae; genus Gordonia; species Gordonia aichiensis_A. The sequence continues at coordinate 25,460 of NZ_JBCDWL010000011.1, forward strand.
GAGCCTTGAGGAGTGAGTGTGTTTCTCAATCTTCACGAACAAGAGCGACTGATGATCTACCTGGCGAGCAAACTGGCATGGGAGCGTCGCGACCGCGGTCTGAAACTCAACCTGCCGGAGGCCACCGCGATCATCTCCTCCGCTCTCTACGAGGGGGCTCGCGACGGTCGGTCGGTGGCCGACCTGATGGAGTACGGCAGAGGCATTCTGACTCGCGACGACGTGATGGACGGCATCCCCGAGATGCTCGCCCAAGTTCAAATCGAGGCCACCTTTCCCGACGGGACCAAACTCGTCACCGTGACCGGGCCGATCCAGTGAGCGACGAGACGCCCGTCGCGGGCGAACCCGACGAGACCACGCCCGAGGTCCCCCTGGAGGGGACGATCGAAGGCGCGCCCCGACCGCCCGTCGAGGAGCGCGATCCCGACGAGCCCGAGCATCCCAGCGACTACCCCGGTCGCGAGTACCCCGGCGAGGGCAGCCCGGACCGCGGCAAGTTCACGAGCGCGGCCGACCGATCGCACTCGTCGGGGCTGAGCAACCCGAGCGAGCCGCGGCGCCCCGGCACCGGCGAACGGCAGGCGCCCCTGCGGTCGGCGCCCACGATCCCCGACACGACGCCGATCGTGCCGGGCGAGATCTTCCTGGCCGGCGGTCCGGTGATCATCAACGACGGACTGCCGGTCACCACCCTGCGCGTGGCGAACACCGCGGACCGACCGATCCAGGTCGGCTCGCACTTCCACTTCTACGAGGTGAACGCGGCCCTCGACTTCGAACGGGGCAAGGCGTGGGGGCAACGGCTGAACGTGCTGTCCGGCGGCGCGGTGCGCTTCGAGCCGGGCGCCGTCGTCGAAGTGGAGCTGGTACCCATCCGCGGTCGTCGGATCGTCCGCGGCCTGCGTGGACTGTGCAAAGGAGAGTTGGATGGCTGAGATCCCACGGGTCGAGTACGTCGCCTCGTACGGTCCCACCGTCGGCGACCGGATCCGGCTCGCCGACACCGACCTGGTGATCCAGATCGAGGAGGACCGCTCCGGCGGCGGCGACGAGTCGGTCTTCGGCGGCGGGAAGTCGATCCGCGAATCGATGGGGCAGTCGTGCGCCACCCGCGCCGAGGGAACCCCCGACCTGGTGATCACCGGAGCGGTGATCATCGATCACTGGGGCATCATCAAGGCCGACGTCGGCGTCCGCGACGGGCGGATCTGCGGGATCGGCAAATCCGGGAACCCCGACACCATGGACGGGGTCGACCCGGCGCTGGTGATCGGACCGTCGACCGAGGTGATGGCGGGCAACGGCCTGCTGCTGACCGCAGGCGCCGTCGACACGCACGTGCACTTCGTCGGCACCCAGATGTTCGAGCTGGCGCTGGCGACCGGAACCACGACGATGGTCGGCGGCGGCACCGGACCGTTCGAGGGCTCCAAGGCGACGCTGGCCACGCCGGGCTCCTGGTGGCTGGCCCGGATGTTCGAGAGCATGGAACCGCTGCCGGTCAACTACCTCATGCTCGGTCGCGGCAACACCATGTCCGAAGAGGCGATGTGGGAGCAGTTGCGCGCAGGCGCCGGCGGTTTCAAGGTCCATGAGGACTGGGGTGCCACACCGGCGGTGATCGACGCCGCCCTGCGGGTGGCCGACGAATCGGGGGTGCAGGTGGCGATCCACTCCGACACCCTCAACGAGGCCGGCTTCGTCGAAGACCTGCTGCGCGCGGTCGACGGCCGGACCTTCCACTCGTATCACACCGAGGGGGCGGGCGGCGGGCACGCGCCGGACATCATCCGAATCGCCGCGGAGTCGAATGTCCTTCCGGCGTCCACCAATCCGACCCGGCCCTACACGGTCAACACGGTCGACGAGCACCTCGACATGGTGATGGTGGCCCACCACCTGAACCCGCAGGTGCCCAACGACCTCGCCTTCGCCGAGAGTCGAGTCCGCCCCGGCACCATCGCCGCCGAGGACGTCCTGCAGGACATGGGCGCACTGTCGATCATGTCCTCGGACGCCCAGGCGATGGGGCGCATCGGCGAGGTCATCCTGCGCACCTGGCAGACGGCGCATCAGATGAAGCGGCTGCGCGGCTCACTGCCGGGCGACGGTCGCGCCGACAACAATCGGGTGCGACGCTACGTGGCCAAGTACACGATCTGCCCGGCGGTCGCGCACGGCATCGACCGGCACGTCGGTTCGGTCGAGATCGGCAAGATGGCCGACCTCGTGCTGTGGCAGCCCGCGATGTTCGGCGTCCGCCCGCACACCGTCATCAAGGGCGGAATGGCCGCGACGGCGGCGCTCGGCGACCCGAACGCGTCCATCCCCACCCCGCGACCGGTGCTCCTGCGTCCCGGTTTCAGCAGCTACAGCCCGTCCGCGTCGTCGACCAGCGTCGCCTTCGTGTCGCAGGCGGCCGTCGACGACGGGCTCGCGAGCCGGCTGCGAGTGGAGCGCGACCTGGTCGCGATCGACAGCGTCCGCAACCTCACCAAGGCCGACATGCCGCTCAACACGGCGATGCCGTCGATCCAGGTCGACCCCGACACGTACGGGGTGACCGTCGACGGCGAGCTCATCGAGCACCGGCCGACCTCGGAGGTCCCGATGGGGCAGAGGTACTTCCTGTTCTGATGACAGACACCGAGATCACCGCCCGCCCGAGTGCGCCGCCCGCGGGTGCGGGCATGCAGGCGCTGCTGCTGTTGGCCGACGGACGGTTGCCCGCCGGCGGCTACGCGCACTCGGGCGGCCTGGAGTCGGCGGTGAGGTTGGGCAAGGTGACCGACCTGACCGACCTCGCCCGCTTCCTGACCGGCCGGGCCTTCACCGGCGGCGCGGTCTCGGCGGCGTTCGCCGCGGCCGCGTGCCGGGCCTGTCTCGACGACGACGTCGCCCGCGTCGCACGACTGGACGCGGAGTATCGCGCCCGCACCCCGTCGCCCGCCCTGCGCGCGGTGTCGCAGTCCCTCGGGCGCCAGCTGATGCGTGCGCTCACCGCGATCGCGCCGCATCCGCTGCAGGCGCGGCTTCCGCAACGACTCGATCATCCGATCGCGTTCGGGGCGGCGGCGGCGATGCTCGGCATGCAACCGCTCGAGGCCGCCCGCGGCATCCTGCACGAGACGGTGACCGGACCGGCGATGGCGGTGGTGAAGCTGATGAGCGTGGACCCGTTCCACGCCCATCGCGTCCTGGCCGACCTGCTCGGACCGCTCGACGAGATCGCCGTCGCCGCCGCAGCCGAGGCCACCGCCGATCCCGCCGACCTGCCCGCCTACTCGGCGCCGCTGTCGGACGTCGTCGCCGAGCACCACGCGGCCCAGGGGGTGCGACTCTTTGCCTCGTGACCTCGCACCCGACCTCGCCCGTGCCTCCGATCTCGCCCGCGAGACGACGCCGGGACCGTCGTCGGCCTCGATGACCGCCCGTGCCGTCCTGCACTGCGAACGCCGCGACGGAGTGGACCGGCTGACCCGACTGCGGTCGGAGGGGCCGTACGTGCTCCGGCCCACGCACCCGAAAGCGCCCGAACCGTGGACGCGGGGCACCTCGGCGGCGGCCCGAGTCTCCGTCTCGGCCGGCACCGCCGGACCCTTGGGCGGCGATCGGCTGTCGCTGGAGGTCCGGGTGGGACCCGGCGCCGTCCTGGTCCTCAACGAGATCTCGGCGACGCTGGCCCTGCCCGGCACCGGCGGGCACGCCTCCGAAGCGGTCTTCAGCGTCCGCGTCGACGACGGCGCCACCCTCATCTGGATGCCCGAACCGGTGATCGCCGCGCGGGGATGCGATCACCGCCAGTCCATCACCGTCGCGCTGGCCGGGACGGCCCGCTTCTACCTGCGGGAGGAGCTGATCGTGGGCCGCCACCGGGAGGCTCCCGGCAACATCGCCCAGCGGGTCCGGGTGACGCGCGACGGCGTCCCGGTCTACGACCAGGATCTGCGGTCGGGGCCGCGCCACCCCGGCTGGGACAGCCCGTCGGTCAGCGCCGGAGCCAAGGCGGTGGGCACCATGGTGGTGGTCGATCCCGGCTCCGGCCTCGGCCGCGACCGCAGCGACCTCATCGACGCGAACACCGTCAGCGTCGGCGTCGACGACGACGTGGTGGTCGCCAGCGCCGTCGCCGCCGACAACCTGGCGCTTGCCGCCGCCCTCGACGAGGCGCTGCACCGACTGGGCCCCGCCTGGCGGCCGGGCCGCTGACCGCCACACACCCCGACCGACACGCCTCTGCCCGACACACCCCCGACCGCCGGCGCCCCGAACCGACGAGCCAACCCAACGATCAGGTGCACCCGATCGGGCGCACCAGAACAGACAGGAGTCGACCATGACCGACACGCAGCCCTCGACCCGCTCCACCGAACACGCGCCGACCCGGTCGCTCCGCATCGGCGTCGCCGGACCGGTCGGCACCGGCAAGAGCTCGACGATCGCGACCCTGTGCCGGGCGCTGTCGGACGAGTTCCGGATCGGTGTCATCACCAACGACATCTACACCGACGAGGACGCCCGCTTCCTGCGCTCGGAGGGCGTGCTGCCGCACGAGCGCATCCGCGCCGTCGAGACCGGCGCCTGCCCGCACACCGCGATCCGCGACGATGTGACGATGAACCTCCTGGCGGTGGAAGACCTCGAACGCGACTTCGCGCCCCTCGACATCGTCTTCGTCGAGAGCGGCGGCGACAACCTGACCGCCACCTTCTCGCCGTCGCTGATCGATGCGCAGCTGTTCGTGCTCGACGTCGCCGGCGGCGGGGATGTGGCCCGCAAGGGCGGTCCGGGCATCGGCCGAGCCGATCTGCTGGTCGTCAACAAGGTCGACCTCGGCCCCTACGTCGACGTCGACGTCGATCAGATGCTCGCCGATGCCCGCGCCGGTCGGGAGGGACGGCCGGTGCTCGGGCTCTCGCGCAAGCAGCCGGAGACGGTGGCGCTGCTGTGCGACTGGGTCCGTGATCTGCGGTCCCGCTTCCACGCAGGCGAGCACGTGCCGACCGACCCGGGGCCCATGGCGCCGCACTTCCACGCCGACGCCGACGCCGAGGGCGGCGGCTACTTCCACACCCACGAGTAGGGCGCGCCCCCGATGACTGCGCGTCACCACGAACACCACGCCGCGGATCGGGCGTCGGTGGTCGCGCAGGCGATCGCCGAACTGTCCCGGCGCGGTGAGCGCGTGACGCGGGCCCGGCGCGAGATGCTCGAGGTGCTCTCGCGGCAGCACGAGCATCTCACCGCCGATGAGGTCGCCGAACTCGTGCGTGAGGACGGCGTGCATCGAGCGACGGTGTACCGGGCGTTGGAGGCCTTCGCGGCCGCGGGGATCGTCTCGCACCGCCAGGACCCCGGCGGCGCGACCGCCTATCACCTGGTGACGCCCAGCCACCTGCACGTCCACTGCGGCCGATGCGGAACCGTCGGCGCACTGGCGGTCGACACGTTCGACGGCGCCTCGGCCGCGATCCTCGCGGCCACCGGGTTCGTCTTCGACCCGAACCGCAGCACGCTCGTCGGAGTCTGCGGCGCCTGCACGAGCGGTCGGGAGCAGCCGGGCGCACCGCGATGAGCCTGCGGCTCATCGGAAGGCGGTGACCGGCGGCTACACCGTGGTGTCGGCCGGCGCCACCCGCGCGGAGTCGAACAGGAGCTGCCCGGTGCCGTCGCCCGCGATGACGAACTCGGCGCCCACGCCGTAGACCGCCGACACGCGTTCGGGGGTCAACACGGCCGCCGGGGCACCGTGCGCGAGCACGCGCCCGTTCGCCAGCAGCACGATCCGGTCGCAGTAGCGGGCGGCCAGATTCAGATCGTGCAGCACCACGATCGTCGGCAGCCCGAGATCGCGGACGAGGGCCAACAGCTGGTGGGCGAAACCGACGTCGAGGTGATTGGTCGGCTCGTCCAGCAGCAGGCAGCGGGCCTGCTGAACCAGCGCGCGGGCCATCAGAACTCGCTGTCGCTCACCGCCGGACAGCTCCGTGAGGCCGCGGTCGGCCAGATGCAGCGCACCCACCCGGTCCAGCGCCTCGACCGCCAAGGCCTCGTCGGCGGCCGCCCCGCGGTCGAACAGACGGCGATGGGGCAGTCGGCCCATCAGCACGGTCTCGGCGACGGACAGCTCCAGGTCGCCGGGCGGCTCCTGGACCACCACCGCCACGTTGCGGGCCATCTCCCGCCGGGGCACGGCGGCCACCTCGCGCCCGGCGAACCGGACGCTGCCCGCGTCGGGCCGCAAGGCACCGTGCAGCAGGCGCAGGAGGGTCGTCTTGCCGCTTCCATTCGGTCCGACGAGTCCGAGCACCTCGTCGGGCCGGGTGGAGAAGGAGACGTCGTCGAGGACGGGCGTGCGGCCGTAGCGGAGGCTGACCGACTCGACCTCGAACAGGGCGGCAGCCGGTCTCGGATCCATCTGCGCCCGATCCATCAGCGCCCGTCCAGTTCGTCGGCCAGCATCTCCAGGCCGCGCACGGTGAGCGGCGACGCGGGTTCGGTGAAGTTGAACAGCTGAGTGATGACTCGCCCGCCGGTGATCGCCGCCATCGACTCCGCTCCCGGAAGCGAGGTCAGCGCCTGCCTCACCCCGCGGGGGGATCCCTGGTACAGCAGGATCACCACGTCCGGGTCGGCGTCGATCAACTCTTCCGGCTGGACTTCGAAGACCCGCTCGGGCACGTCGCCGAAGACATTGGTCAGTCCCAACGCGGTGAGCTGCGGCTGCGCCATGCTGCCCCGACCGTAGGCGTAGGTGGTGCCGCCGCCGACCGTGGGATACAGGACCGCGGCCGTGCGCTGGGGTGCGCCGGCCGAGCGTCGTTCGACGTCGGCGACGCGGGCACGCAGGTCGGCGACCAACCCCTCGGCCTGTGTCCGACGGTCGAACACCCGACCGTAACGGCCGATCTCGTCGTACAGGGTCTGAAACGATGCGGGGGCTGGGGCTCCGGGGCAGAACACCTGCTGGATCAGCGCGTTGGCGCCCGCATCGTGCAGGGCCTGGCGCGACACGCCCTCCGGGAGGGCGAGGACCAGATCGGGGCTCTGGGAGAGGACCTCCTCCTGCGAGATCATCAGGTGGCCCGACGAGTTCATCTTGTCGGTCAGCGCGGGCACCGCGTTCACCTTCGCGGCGACCTCGGCCGGGTAGTACTCGGCCGGAAACGACCCGGCGCGTGCGACGACGCGGTCGAAGACGCCGATTCCATCGAGGATCGTCACCGGCGCGCTCTCCAGCAGCAGCACGCGCTCGGGTGGCGTCTGGAAGGTGACGTCGACTCCGCAGTTCTCGACGCTGATCGGGAAGCCGGCCGGCGCCCGACCGGAGTCGACGGCCGTCGACGAGGCGCACCCGGCGACGCCGATCACGGCGCCGACGGCGAGGGCGAGCAGTTGAAGGGTTCTGGCGGCACTGTGCACGATGGCCTTTCTCTCGTGGGGACTCGCGGCGGCCGAAGCGCCGCGCGGGCGGCTCTCAGCGGGCGTGCGAGACGGTCATCCGGCGGATCAGGATGACCAGGAAGGGGGCGCCGACCATGGCGGTGATGATGCCGATGGGCAGTTCGCGCGGCTGCATCACGACGCGTCCGAGTGCGTCGGCCCAGATCAGCAGGACGGCTCCGAGCAGGGCGCACACGGGCACCAGGCGGGCGTGCGCGGCACCGACGATGCGGCGACCCAGGTGGGGGACGACCAGCCCGACGAAGCCGATCGCTCCTGCCGCCGCCACCGAGACGCCGGTGCACAGGGACACCACCAGCAGCAGTTGCAGTCGGACGGTGTCCGGTCGCACCCCGAGCGCGAACGCGGTCTCGTCGCCTGCGGTCAGCGCATCGAGCCGGGGTGCCCAGATCCTCGCCAGGAGCGTCGTCAGCGCGACCACGACGAGCACGGTCACCAGGATCGCGTCCCAGTGCGCGAGGGTGAGTGAGCCGAGCATCCAGAACATCACCGACCGGGAGCCCTCGGGATCGTCGGAGGCGAAGATCAGGAAGCTGGTAGCGGCAGACAGGGCGTAGCCGACGGCGATCCCCGACAGCAGCAGCCGGATCGACGTCACGCGGCCGTTGGCGCGGGCCAGCGCGAAGACCAGCAGTGACGCCGCCAGCGCGCCGACGAAGGCGCCGAACGGCAGTGCGTACTGGCCGGCGCCGGCCGCGTACCCGAACAGGATCGCGCCGGCGGCGCCGGTCGAGGCTCCCGAGGAGATGCCGAGCACGTAGGGGTCGGCGAGCACGTTCCGGACCATCGCCTGCAACGCGGCCCCGCACACCGCCAGGCCCGCGCCGACACCGACGGCCAGCAGCACCCGTGGCACCCGGAGCCGCCACACGATGGATTCTTGGGCGGGGGTCCAGTCGGGGTCCACCGACAGCCCGAGGTGATGGGCCAGGATCCGCAGCACGGTGGCGGGACTGATGTCGGCCGGGCCGATGCCGATGCTCATCACGACGCTGACGACGGCGACCGCGGTCAGGCCGACGATCCACAGTCGGCCGCGGCGCCGGGAGTGTGCAGTGAGCCGAGGGTTCGGCCGGGTGTCGGATCGGTCTGCGGTCACGATCCCGGCTGCCAAGGCACATCCCGTGTTTGCTGCGACATTGTTGCAGGAAGCCTAGCATCGGAATTCGAACGCTCAGCACATCCCAAGCCCGAACCGCGTAGCGTCGCAAGAATGTCTCAAGAGACCTCACGGGTCGTGTCGCCGCTGAAGGCGGCGATGGTGGTCGGTGCGCTGGGGGTGGTCTTCGGCGACCTGGGAACCAGCCCGATCTACACCGTCCAGACGGTGTTCGACCCCCACGATCCGCATCCGATCGCGCCGACGGTCAACAACGTGTACGGCGTCATCTCACTGATCTTCTGGTCGATCATGATCATCGTCACCGTCACCTACGTGTTGCTCGCGATGCGCGCCGACAACGACGGGGAGGGCGGCATCCTGGCGCTGATGACGCTGCTGAAGCGGTGGGCGGGGTCGATCCGACCGCACCTGTTCGTGTGGCTGTCCGCGCTCGGGATCCTCGGCGCGGCGCTGTTCCTCGGCGACAGCATCATCACGCCCGCGATCTCCGTGCTGTCCGCCGTCGAAGGCCTCAAGGTCGTCGATCCGCGTCTGCACTCCTGGGTCGTCCCGCTGACCGCGGTCATCGTCTTCGTGCTCTTTCTGCTCCAGCGGTTCGGCAGCGGCCGAGTCGGCAGGCTCTTCGGTCCGGTGATGGCGGTCTGGTTCGTCGTCATCGGCGTCCTCGGCGTCCGCGGCATCCTGGTGGAGCCCGGCATCCTGCGGGCCTTGTCGCCGACGTACGCGCTGGGCTTCGTCACCGGGCACTTCCACATCGCCTTCTTCGCCCTCGCAGCCGTGGTCCTGGCGGTGACGGGTGCCGAAGCGCTGTACGCCGACATGGGGCACTTCGGCCGCAAGCCGATCTCCACGGCGTGGATCGCGATCGTCGCTCCCGCCCTGACCCTCTGCTACCTCGGGCAGGGCGCCCTGATCCTTCACGACGTCCGGAACGTGAGTGCGCCGTTCTTCCTGCTCAGTCCGGGCTGGGGCCAGATCCCCCTGGTGATCTTGACGACGATGGCCACCGTGATCGCCGCGCAGGCGGTGATCTCCGGGGCCTTCTCCGTCGCCTCGCAGGCCGCACAGCTGGGGTACATGCCCCGACTGCGGCTGCTGCACACCTCCGACCGCGAGTACGGGCAGGTGTACGTGCCGTGGCTCAACTGGTTCCTGATGGTCTCGGTCATCACGCTGGTCTTCGCGTTCCGCAGCTCGTCGGCCCTCGCCTACGCCTACGGCATGGCGGTGACCGGGACGATCGCGATCACCACGATCCTGTTCTTCGTGGTGGCACGCCATCGCTGGCGGATCCCGTGGTGGGCGCTGCTGCCTGCGGCGGCATTCCTGCTGACCGTCGACGTCCTGTTCTTCGCCGCGAACATCACCAAGTTCGTCCACGGTGCGTGGCTGCCGCTGGTGATCGCGATCGCCGCATTCGTCATCATGACCACCTGGCGTCGAGGCCGGCTGCTGGTGGCGGCGCGGCGCAGCGCGCTGGAGGGCCCGGTCGACGAGTTCCTCGCCTCCCTTCGCGAAGGCCGTCGCGAAGCCACGGTGGTCGAGGGGACGGCGGTCTTCCTCAACCGCGACCCGGCGAGCGCCCCGCTCGCCTTCCGCGCCAACGTCGACCACAACCGGGTCCGGCACGAGCACGTGCTGATCGTGTCGGTGGAGGTGGCGACGACTCCCCGGGTCGACCCCGCCGAGCGGGTCCGGCGGATCGACCTCGGCATGGGGGCCGACGGTGTGCGCGGCATGATCATCCGCTTCGGATACGCCGATCCGCCGGACGTGCCCGCGACGCTGGCCGCACTCGACGACACCCCCGCCGACGTCGACCTGGCGAACGCGACGTACTTCCTGTCGACGGTGGAGATGCGCCTGAGCGACGAGCCCGGGCTCGCGAGCTGGCGCAAACGAGTCTTCCTCGCCAGCTCCCACGTCTCGTCCGACGCGAGCGATCACTTCCGGTTGCCGCGCCAGCAGGTGGTGGTGCTGGGGGCGCAGATTCCGGTGTGATCAGCACGCGGGGTGTCAGTGCAGGGCGATCACACCCCCGGTGGGCGTGTCGGTGCGGCCGGAGCCGCCGCCGATGTCGCGCGCGATCCAGACGCCCGGAGTCAGCTGTCGGTATTCGTGCAGGCTGATCTGCAGGCCGTTGAAGTCGCGGGAGAAGTCGGCCGCGTACACGGGGCCGCCGTCGACACGCGAGGTGCCTTCGACGACGGGGGCGCCCGCGTCGCGTCCCCACGCGTAGTTCTTGTACACCCACGGCTCGCCCTGCCGGGTGGTGAAGGTGAGGGCGTCGCCGAGCGTGCTCTGCGCCCGGGTAAAGGCCTTGGCGGCGTCGTAGGGGAGGTGGTCGCCGCGGAGCTGGAAGACCGGCAGCAACGACAACGTCTTCCGGCCCACCGGGCGGGTGCCGACCGGAGCCTTCGCGAACAGCGCGAGGATCTCCTCGGTGCTGCAGCCGTTCATCAGGGAGGCGACGGTTCTGGCATCGTTCGAGGCGTCGATGAGGCAGGAGGTCGGGGGAGTCGGCCTCGCCGAGGCCGGTGCCGCGCCGAGAGCCATCGAGGCGATCGATGCCGCCATGATCCCGGCGACCATGCGCCGTGTCGTCTGAACGAAGTACATCGCGACAGTAAACTGTACCGTTTGCGTAGATGCAACCGGCGGTGGCACGAGATTCACATCACCTCGGTACTTTGGGCCCTTGTCACGCGGCTTCGTCATGTCATTATCTGGGACGGATGCGGGGGGACTTCGATCTGCAGCAGTGTGCTCGAGACGACGTCCCGCGACGGGAGGACGGATGCTCACAGTGGCGGTGCGCTCGAATGAGGTCGACGGTGACGCGTCGGTCCGCGGCGCAGTGCGGACTCGCCAGGACGTCGTGGTGATCGCGCTGGTGCTCGTCTCGGCGGCCTCGGTCGTCGGGCACAGTTTCGTCGAACTGTCGATGAGTCCGGCCTCCGACTACGTGAAGTTCATCCCCGCCGTGGTCTATCTAGCTCTCGGCGTGTTCGGGTCCATGGTCCGGACCCGGACACCGACGGCCTGGGTGATGATCGTGTGGGCCTGGGTGATGATGGTGATCGCCCTGGTCACGATGCTACCGACGGTCGGCGCGCCCGAGCAGTCGGCGCCGGTCTACCACTATCTGTTCCACGTCTTCTTCGCCGTCGTCCAGGTCGTGTTGGTGGCGGTGTTGATCCGCCGGTTGAGCCGTGACGGAGCGGCGTCGGCCGGCCGGCGCGTCGGTCGACGCTGAGCTCACCGGCGTCGTGAGGTCATCACCACCCCCGCGCTGGCGACGACGACCAGGGCGATCGCCCCGATCTGCAAGGCGGTGAGGGACTGTCCGAGCACCGCGAGCCCGGCCACCGCGGCGACCGCGGGGCCTAGACTCGACAGGACGCCGAAGACGCGGGTCGGCATCCGCTTGAGCGCGGTGAACTCCAGGGCGTACGGAATCACCGAGGTGAGAACGGCGACGCCGGCGAAGGCGGCCACCAGGACCGGGTCGGCGGTCACCGCGGGCAGCGCCTGAAAGGCGCCGAGCGGAGCGATGACCATCGCCGCGACGACCATGGCCGCAGCCAGCCCGTCGACTCCCGACACGCGCGCGCCGAGCCGCGACGAGGCGACGATGTACAGCGCCCAACAGCTCGCGGCGACCGCGGCGAAGACGGCTCCGGCGGCGTCGAGCGCTCCGCCGCCCTGCACGCCGAGCATGACGATGCCCAGCACCGCGAGCAGCACCCAGCCGGCGTCGAGGAGACGGCGGCTGCCGACGGCGGCGACCGCGAGCGGACCCATCAGTTCGATGGTGACGGCCACGCCCAGCGGAATGCGGTCGATGGCCAGATAGATGAACAGGTTCATCCCGCCCAGGCCAAGGCCGAGCAGCAGCACGCCCAGCCACGTGTGCCGTGGCCATCCGCGCACCGCCGGGCGCACCAGGGCCAGGAGGATCAGGGCGCCGCAGCCGAGCCGGAGCGACGCCGCACCGAACGGACCGACACGGTCGAACAGCGAGCCGACGATCGCATTGCCGAACTGCACGCTGAAGACCGCGGCGACCACCAGGGCACCGGCCGGGATTCTGTCGACGGGAGTCTCTGGGGTGCGCACCATGGCGACTCTATCGGTCGTGCACTGCGGCTACCCTGGGGCCTGTGGGACGGATTACGGCCAGGTGGCCGGTGACGAAGCTGATTGTCGGGAGACCGCCGACCCAGCGTCCGGACCTGCTGGCGGTCGAGGAACCGCTCGAGATCCGGCTCGGGGGACGCGAGTACGTCGTCACCATGCGCACCCCGGGCAACGACGTGGAACTCGCCGCCGGATTCCTCGTCGCCGAAGGCGTCATCGCGACGCCCGCCCAGTTCGTGGCCGCGATCCACTGCGGCGGTCCGGGCAGCGGGGGCTCCGGCACCAACACCTACAACGTCCTCGACATCGCGCTGGGGGAGGGCGCCGTGGTGCCCGCACCCGACGACTCGCGCAACTTTTACGCCAGCAGTGCGTGCGGCATCTGCGGCACCACCAGCATCGACGCCGTGGAGAAGACGTCGACCTTCGACGTCGCCGCCGACCCCGCCTCGGTCGATGCGAGCGTGCTAGCCGAACTGCCCGAGCACCTGAGAGACGGGCAGCGGGCATTCGACAGCACCGGCGGACTGCACGCCGCGGCCCTGTTCGACCTGCGGACCGGGCACGTGCTCGTGGTGCGCGAGGACGTCGGCCGCCACAACGCCGTCGACAAGGTGATCGGTTGGGCGCTGCTCCAGGATCGGCTGCCGCTGGCGAACACCGTCCTGCAGGTGTCGGGTCGGGCGAGTTTCGAACTGGTGCAGAAGGCGGTGATGGCGGGCATCCCGATCCTGGCCGCGGTGTCGGCGCCCTCGTCGCTGGCCGCAGATCTGGCGCGGCGGGCGGGGCTGACCCTGGTCGGCTTCCTGCGCGGCGACTCGATGAACGTCTACACGCGCGCCGACCGGGTCAGAGCGGATCGGTGAGTCTGCGCAGGAACGCCGCGGTCCGCTCGTGCCCGGGACGGTCGATGACCGCCTCCGGCGCGCCGTGCTCGACGATCACGCCGCCGTCGATGAACAGGACCTGATCGGACACCTGACGGGCGAAGGCGATCTCGTGCGTCACCACGACCATCGTCCAGTCCTGCGCGGCCAGATCTCGGATCACCCGAAGCACCTCGCCGACCAGCTCCGGGTCGAGCGCCGAGGTCGGCTCGTCCAGGAGCAGCACCCGCGGGTTCAGCGCGACGGCGCGGACGATGCCGACCCGCTGCTGCTGACCGCCCGACAACTGGCTCGGATAGTCGTCGGCGCGGTCGGCGAGGCCGACGCTCTCGAGCAGGCGTCGCGCATCGGCGGTGGCCTCGGCGACCGGGCGCCGCTGCACGATGACCGGTCCCTCGATGATGTTCTGCAGCACCGTCTTGTGCGGGAACAGGTTGTGGTTCTGAAAGACGAACCCGCTCTGGCTGCGGTACCGGACCAGGTCGGCCCTGGTGTACGCGCCGCCGAAGTCGATCGTCGCGTCCGCGACTCGGAGCACGCCCGCGTCGGGGATGTCGAGGGCGTTGAGCGAACGCAGCAGCGTCGTCTTCCCCGATCCCGACGGGCCGATCACCGCGGTCACCGACCCCGGTTCGACGCCGAAGTCGATGCCGCGCAGGACGGTGTTGGCGCCGAACGACTTGGTCAGTCCGTCGACGCGGATCAGCTCGGTCATGGGGTGATGAACCTCCCGAGTCGGGTCTCCAGCCGGCCCTGCAGCATGGACAGGACCAGGCACACGAGCCAGTAGTAGACGGCCGCAGTCAGATAGAGGGCGAAGAACTCGAAGGTCGGCGCCGCGGCGATCTGGGCCACCCGCAGCAGTTCGGTGACCAGGATGGTCGAGGCCAACGAGGTGTCTTTGACGAGCGAGATCAGCGTGTTCGACAGTCCCGGCACGGCGATGCGGGCGGCCTGCGGCAGGATGATCCGGCGCATGGTCGTCGCATAGTTCATTCCGATCGTCTGTGCGGCCTCGCGCTGTCCGTCCGGGACCGAGATGATCGCGCTGCGGATGATCTCGGCCGCGTAGCCGCCGACGTTGAGTGAGAAGGCGATGGCCGCAGCGGGAAGCGGCGGCACTTTGAAGCCGAGCTCGGGCAGCGCGTAGAAGATGATGAACAACTGCACCAGCAGCGGGGTGCCGCGGATGATGGAGATGTAAGCGCGGGCCAGCCGCGACACGATCGGCTGGTCCGACAAGCGAGCCAACGCGACGACGAGTGCGATGACCAGGCCGATCGCGAAGCTCACCGCCGCCAGCGGGATGGTGGTGGTGATCGTCGCCTTGGCCATCGGCCACAGGTTGTGGCCGATCAGGGACCACGAACTGCGCTGCGGCGGGGTCGTCGGTGCGCTGCCGCTCGCGTCGGCCTTCAGATAGCGCTGCGAGATGGCCGCCAGCGTGCCGTCGGTGCGCAGCTTCTCGAGCGCGCCGTCGATCCGCGGGATCAGCGGGCTGCCCTTGACCGCCGCGAAGCCCTGCTCGCTCTTCTGCCCGGTGGTCGCGGCGATCTTGACCGACTTGTCGCCGGTCTCGGCGAGATAGGCGTACACGGCGATGCTGTCGTTGACGGTGGCGTCGACCCGCCCCTGCTGCAGCAGGGTGATGGCCTGGGTGAAGCCTTCGACCGTCTCGACCTTCGCGCCTGCGTCGCGAGCGACGCCCGTCCAGTTGCTGGTCGCGGTCTGCGCCGAGGTGCGCCCGCGCAGATCGGCGAGGGAGGTGATCGACGAGTCGTCGGCGCGCGTGACGATGACACCCTCGCCGACCGCGTACGGCGTCGACATCGCGTACAGTGCCTGCCGTTCGGGGGTGATCGTCACCTGGTTGGCGACCACGTCGAACCGGTCGGCGCTCAGCGCCGCGAACAGCGAATCCCACGGGGCCTCGACGAACTCGGCACGCATCCCCAACTCGGCGGCCACGGCCTTCGCCACGTCGACGTCGTAGCCGGTCAAGCGACCGGTCGCCGGGTCGTGGTAGCTGAACGGCGCGTACGTTCCCTCGGTGCCGATCCGGAGGACGCCGCCGTCACCGCCCTCGTCGCCCGACCCGCAGCCCGCCAGCAGTGCGGCGACGGCACACAGCAGCAGCACCGGCAACAGCATCAGGGTGCGCCGCCGGGTGCGGGCACCGCCGATCACGCGGCTCATCGTCGGACCTGCGCGACCGTCGGCTCCGCCGGCAGGATGCCCGCCGAGCGCAGACAGTCGGCCAGCGTCGCGACCAGCGGCACGGCCGCCAGTTGCGAGGCCGTCATCCACCGCGCTTCGTCGGCGTCGTCGCCGGGCATCAGCTCGCCGCCGATCACGGTCGCCGCGAAATCGTGGATCTCGAAGGTCTCGCCGTCGCCGTACGGGACGGTCACGCACCAGAGTTCGGCACCGACGCGCACCTGAAGTCCGGTCTCCTCGAAGACCTCGCGGACGGCGGCCTCGGCGATGGTCTCACCGGGCTCGACGTGTCCGCCCGGCACCGACCAGCGGCCCTTCTCCGGCGCGTGTCCGCGTTTGATCATCAAGACTCGGCCGTCGTCGTCGACGATGACCGCCCCTGCCGCGAGCACTGGTTCCACCCCTACACGGTAGGTGGTCACCGCGCAGCGCGGTGACCGACCTCCCGCGCCGGGGCCGACGAGACCTCGGCCGCAACGTCCGGCAGGCGGTCACGACTCCTGCGGGGGCACCGCGAACCGGATCGGATAGAGCACGGTCCGGCGGGTGACGCGGTCGCGTTCGGCCGCGAGCGAGCGTCGGCGCGGATCGCCGAGGAAGGCGTCGAGCGCCGCGCTGTCGGGCAGTCGGATGAACTGGGTCTCATGGGGTGTGTCGTCGGTTCCGGGACCCAGGGCCCGAGACAGCAACTCGCCGCCGTGGTCGGCGAGCAGCGCCAGGACGCGGTCCTCGTAGGCCGCCAGCGCCGCCTCCCGATCGGGACGCGCCCACAGCAGGCAGCACAGCTCGATCGGCGCCCGATCGTCTGCGTCGGGGGCGATGGGCGGGAGCGGTCGGTCGGGAACTCCGCGCGGAGTCACTTCCATAGGGCGCCTGTTCTCACGATCTCTGGGAATAGTGCAAGGTACTTGAAGCGTAGAACAATGCGGGCGGCCGCCGAACGGATTCGCCCCGTCCCAGCGGGGCGCCGGTGGGGCTGCCGAAAAGCCCTAGCGTGGAATGCGATTCATCATCGAAACGAGCAGAGGGTGTGGGAGGTCAGCGGTGCGGAAGTGGCTGTTCCTGACGGGCGCGATCGTCGCGGAGGTCACCGGCACCATGCTGCTCCGCGCGATGGTCGACCGGCCGATCTGGGTGATCGGCGTCGTCGTCGGGTACGCGGCCGCCTTCGTGTTGCTGGGGTTGACCCTGCGGACGGGGATGCCGGTCGGCATGGCGTACGGCGTGTGGGGCGCCGTCGGAGTCGCAGCGACAGCACTGCTCGGAGCGGTGATCTTCGGTGAGACGCTCAGTGCGACGGCCGTGATCGGCATCGCCGTCATCGTCGTCGGCGTCGCGGTGGTCCACAGCGGTGACGCGGACTCCCGAGTCGGCGGAGAGAGCGCAGTCGCGACGGGCGCAGATCACGCGGGCGCAGAGGAGACGGGCGCAGGGCAGACGGGCGAGATGGAGGCGGGCGAGATGGAGGCGGGGAAGTGAGATATCTGTGGTTGACGCTGGCCATCGCGACCGAACTGGCCGCCACCCTGAGCCTGCGCGCCAGCGACGGTTTCCGGAAGCGGATCTGGGGGATTCCGATCGTCATCGGCTATCTGGCGTCGTTCGGGTGTCTGGCGATGGCGCTCGCCGCCGGAATGCCGATCGGGGCCGCCTATGCGATCTGGTCGGCGGTCGGGATCGCGATGGTCGCCCTGCTCGCACGCGCCATCTGGCGCGACCCGCTGACCGCGCGCATGGTCGTCGGCATCGCGATCATCAGTCTCGGCGTGGTGCTGGTCGAACTCGGCTGAGCCCGGCCGCCCGGCGCTCACCCCGCGGACTTCGCCTCGACGAGGATCTCCTGCAGCATCTGCGGGGTCAGCCGCCCGGTGAACGTGTTCTGCTGACTGACGTGGAAGCAACCGAGGACGGTGAGGCTGCGGCCGTCCGGATGATCGACGACGACGCGGGCCCCGTGCGCGAACTTCGGGCGCGGGCGGGGCACCGCCCAGCCGCCTTCGTCGAGGGCGGACATCAGCGCCTGCCAGCCGAAGCCCCCCAGCACGACGGCGACGCGCAGGGTCGGTGCGAGCAACTCCAGTTCGCGATGGAGAAAGGGCGCGCAGCGGCGGCGCTCGTCGGGGGTCGGCTTGTTGGCCGGCGGCGCACAGTGCACCGGCGAGGTGATCCGGGTGTCGATCAGCCTCAGCCCGTCGTCGGCGGAGACGGCGTGCGACTGCGAGGCGAGGCCGACGGCGTGCATGGCGGCGAAGAGGAAGTCGCCGCTGCGGTCGCCGGTGAACATGCGTCCGGTGCGGTTGGCGCCGTGGGCGGCGGGTGCGAGCCCGACGATCAGGATGCGGGCGTCGTCGGGCCCGAATCCGGGGACGGCCCGACCCCAGTACGTCTCGTCGCGGAAGGAGGCGCGTTTGACGCGCGCGACCTCCTCTCGCCACGCCACCAGGCGCGGACACGCACGGCACTGGGTGACCAACTCGTCGAGTTCGGCGATCGAAGCGGTGCGGTGCGCGCGAGCGGGGGCTGATTCGGCGCGCGAGGTCATGGCCCCACGGTAGTCCAGCGATCGCGAAGCCTGCGTTTGCGAAGCCGGCGATCGGGAATCGGGCGATCGGGCCGGTGCCCGCGAGGTGCCGCGGGCGAGGTGGCGGCGGGGCATAGTGGACGCCATGCGCCACACTCTCGCCGACGTCCTGCCGTCCGTCGCCGTCGCCCTCGATCAGCCCGCGGGGGACCGGACCGACCTTCTGGACGTGACACCTGCGCGCGATGTTGTCGTGCTCCTGATCGACGGGCTCGGCGCCGAACTGCTGCGCCGGAACGCCGACGTCGCGCCCACGCTGGCGGCGCACCTGCGGCAAACGATCGACGCGGGCTTTCCGGCGACCACCGCGACGAGCCTGTCGAGTCTGGCGATCGGCGCGCCCTGCGCCACCCACGGAATCATCGGCTACAGCTTCGCCGTCCCGGGTGCGGACGGTCCGGAGAACTTCAACGCGCTGCGCTGGCGGACCGGCGACGCCGAGGGAGCCGACGCCCGCAGGAGCCACCCGCCCGAGGAGTTTCAGCAGGTCCCCAGCGCCGTCGAGCGCCTCGCCGCGGCGGGGATCGACGTCCACTACGTGGTTCCCGGGTACCAGATCAGATCAGGTCTGACGAGGGCGTCGTTCCGGGCCGCAGGCGAACTGCATGCGGCGGACTCCCTGGACACCGTCCGCGACGGGATCCTGGCCGTCGCCCGGCACGACGGTCCCACCCGCCGTTTCGCGTACGCCTACTTCCCCGATCTGGACATGAACGGGCATCTGTTCGGACCGGAGTCCGCCGAATGGCTCGCCGTGCTGGCCGCGGTGGACGGCGTGGTCGCCGACCTGTTCACCGACCTGCCCGAGACCTGCACGCTGGTGATCACCGGCGACCACGGCATGATCCGGGCCGGCACCGCGGTGGACCTGGACGCCGACCCGGAACTGCGCCGCGGCGTGCGGCTGATCGCGGGCGAAGCACGGGTGCGGCACGTGTACGCCGCGCCGGAGGCGGCCGCCGACGTCGCGGCCCGATGGTCGGCCCGGCTCGGCGCCCACGCACAGGTGGTGACCCGCGAGCAGGCGCTCGACGAACACTGGTTCGGCCGGACGCCGCCGACCCCGGTCATCAGACAGCGGATCGGCGACGTGATCGCCGTCGCGCAGGGCACGAGCGTACTGACCTGCCCGGCCCGGGAACCGATGGAGTCGAAACTGGTCGGGCACCACGGGGCATGGACCGACGACGAGCAGTCGGTGCCGCTGATCGCGAACCGCTGACGCCGCCGAACTCGAACCGCTGACGCCGCCGAACCCGCCGTCTCGTCGGCCGGGAGTTCCTGTTCCCCTTTCATCGTAACGCCGACGCCGGGCCTTGCGGCAAGGCCCGGGCACGGGTGCACAATGGTCGCCTCGTCGACCGGAGGCACCTGTGACCACTGACTTCTTCGCCCTGCCCCAACACTTGACCGACAAGGCCGACCCCGCCCTGATCGGGTTCGATCAACGACATCTCGCGCGGATCGCCGCACGTTTGAGCTCTCAGCTCGCGAACCTCACCGCGCGGCTCGACGTCGCCCGCCGGTCCACCGACGTCCGAGTCGGCTACGGTGTCGAGCGTGACCAGGAGATCCGCACCCTGAGCGCACAGATCCGCAGACTCTCGCGATTCGGGGCCGACCTCTGCCTGGGACGAACGGTGGCCGACGACGGCACCGTCACCTACATCGGGCGGATCGGACTGGCGGAGGCCGACGGCACCGCACTGCTCGTCGACTGGCGCGCCCCGGACGCCGGCCCGTTCTTCGCCGCGACCCTCGCCGACCCGATGGGACTGACCAGCCGCCGCCGATACCGATGGTCGCGCGAGATGATCATCGACTACTGGGACGAGTCGTTGACGATGGACCCCGACTCGGCGGCGACAGCGGCACTCGACAGTCAGTCGTCGTTCATCGCGGCCCTCGGCGCCCGCCGTTCGCCCACGATGACGTCGGTGCTCGGCACCATCGCGGCCGACCAGGACGCCGCGATCCGCGCCTCGTCGCGAGGACCGCTGGTGGTGGACGGCGGACCCGGCACCGGCAAGACGGTCGTCGCGCTGCATCGGGCCGCGTACCTGCTCTACGCCGATCCGCGGCTGCAGGGCAACCGCGGCCGGATCCTCGTCGTCGGACCGAACCGGACGTATCTGCGGTACATCGGTGACGTCCTGCCCGGGCTCGGGGAGGAAGGGGTGTCGACGTGCACGCTCGCCGATCTGGTGCCCGGCGGTGCGGCCGCCGCGCCGGAGACCGACTCGGCGGCCGCCCGCTTGAAGGAGACCGCGGCGATGGTCGCGGCCGTCGAACCGGCCGTCACCTTCTACGAGGAGCCACCGACCGAGACCGTTCTCGTCGAGACCGCGTGGTTCGACCTCGAGGTCGGGCCGGCGGACTGGGCGGAGGCCTTCGCCTGCATCGAACGCGGGTCGGCGCACAACGAGGTGCGCGACGAACTCTGGGAGGCATTGCTCGATGTCGTCGTCGCGAAGACCGAAGGCGCCGACGAGCGGGTGCGGGTCGCGCTCGAGCAGGCCCCGGAACTGCGGGCGGCACTTCGGCGCGCCTGGCCGATCCTCGATCCCGAGGACCTGATCTCCGACCTGTGGTCGGTCCCGGCCTACCTGCACCGGTGCGCCCCGTGGCTCACCGCCGCGCAGCGGCGCCGCCTCCGGCGCCCCGAGGGGTCGCCCGTCACCGCCGCCGACCTGCCGCTTCTCGATGCGGCCCGCCGGCGCCTCGGCGATCCGGAACGCGCGCGCCTGCGGCAGCGTTGTCACGCCGAGCTGCGTGCACAGCAGCGGGTGCGCGACGAGGTCGTCGACGAGCTGATGGCCGCCGACGACCGGGAGGGGCTGGTCTCGATGCTGCGCGCGGAGGACATCCAGTCGGTGATCGTCGACGAGGCGGGACTGCCGACACCGGAGGACGACCCGCTGGCAGGCCCGTTCGCGCACATCGTGGTCGACGAGGCGCAGGATCTGACCGACGCCCAGTGGCAGATGCTGCTGGCGCGGTGCCCGTCGCGGAGCTTCACGATCGTCGGCGACCGCGCCCAGGCGCGGGCGGGTTTCACCCAGACCTGGCAGGAGCGGATGCGACAGGTGGGGCTCGGCACCGTCCGGCGCACCACGCTGTCGGTGAACTACCGGACCCCGCAGGAGGTGATGGACGTGGCCGCACCGGCGATTCGCGCGGCGATCCCCGACGTCGACATCCCGACATCCATCCGAACCGGCGGGCTGCCGGTGATCCGGGACCGCCTGGCCGCCCGGGACGAGATCCTGCACCGGTGGCGGATCGAGCACGACGGCGGGACGGCGTGCGTCATCGGTGACCCCGGCTACTCCGGCGGCGACCGCACCCTCTCCCTGCAGCCGGTCGAGGCCAAGGGACTCGAGTTCGACCTGGTCGTCCTGATCGAACCGGCACGGTTCGGCGACGACGTCACCGGCGCGGTCGACCGGTACGTGTCGATGACGCGCACCACCGGCAGGCTGGTGATCCTGGCGGGATGATGCAGGCGGGATGAGGCTGGGGGGATGAGGCCGGCGGCCGCGTGCGAGGCCGCGGAGCGGCGACGGCGCGTCAGCCTAGGTAACGGTGCGACCAGGCGATCGCGCGGATCTCGCCGACCGGACCGGAGATGGTCGTGACGGACTGGTACCGCGGCGTCGGTGGTCGGCCCCGGGACTTGCGAGTCAACGGGACCACCAGGCCCTGGGGCGTCCCGTTGCGGCTCCAGTCTTCGCTGACCAGGAACGACTCGGGCAGTCGATCGCCGAGGAAGACGTACCGCGCGCTCCCGCGCTTGCCGTCGGTGGGGCGGTGCAGCCGGCGCATGATCATGGTCCGACTGTGGGCGTCGGGCTCCTTGATGAACATGACCCGCTCGTAGACCGGTGCGCCGAGGGCGAACAGGGCGCCGTAGGGGGCGCTCGCCACCTGATGCGGCGCGGGGGGACGCGCCGGAGCGGCCTCGGCGGTGCCCGCGAGCGCGGTGCACACGGCGACGGCGAGCGTCGTCGCCGCGAGGGATCGGCGCACTCCGGCGATGCGCTTGGCCCGGACGGTCTGCAGTGCGCCAGTCATCGCTCAACCGTGTCATCTGAGAACCCGCTGAGCAAGCACCGCCGCGCCCCGGATGCGAGGATGTCGGTGACGTCGAAATCCGGGCGGGACGGGGCGGGGAGTGGGGCCGCGGCGGTTCCGGGCTACGAACTTCACGCCCGATAGGGAAGGATGAGTGCGTGTCGGACAACAGCACCCCCGCCGATCAGACGGCCGAACCTGACCGCGAAGCCGAGACCGATCGGCCCGCATCCGAGTTGGAACTGGGCGATGACCAGGTGGCCGAGCTCGTCGAAGCGGTGGAGTCGATGGAGGCGGCGATCGACGGCGCCGCGTACGACGGCCGAGCGACCGACACCGGCGGCGACGTCCCCGATGCCGCTATCGATGCCGGTGCAGCGGACGGAGTCGAGCCGACTTATCTCTCGTACGAGGAGTTCGGGCGCCGCTTCTTCGAGATCGCCGTGACTGCCGAGCGGATCGGCAGCGCTTTCGCCTCCATCGCGGGCGAGGAGTTCGAGGTCGGACCGATCGGCTCCGGCCCGGCCGGCGTGGTCAAGGTCAAGGCGAAGGTGCGGGTCGCCGATCCGGAGATCACGCGCGAGGTCGGGCAGCTGATCACGTTCGTCGTCAAACTGCCCCTCCACATCGCGTTGACCATCGACCTGAAGGTCGATCGGATCCGGTACGACGTCGACGGACTGGTCACGTTGCCGTTGACCGTGCGGTGCGCGACCCCGCTGCAGCTGCGGATCGAGGTGGACCCCCCGCGTCCGCGCGACGTCTTCGTCGATGTGAACTCGCGCAACATGCGAGGCGAGATCATCCGCAATCTGGCGCAGGTCGACGACGAGATCCGCCGGGTGATCGCCAAGTTCGTCGAGACCGAGATCGACAAGCCGGAGATCCGCAAGGCGCGGATCATCGACGTCGACACCGAACTGGGCCGGGCATTCGAAGGGATGTAGTGCCGTGGCGCGCCGCCGGTGACATGGTGGAGTCATGACCGCGAACGAGCCGGAAGCCACCAGCCCCGAAGAGAACACGCCCGAAGAGAACACTTACGTCACGCCCGACCAGCCGTACGAACGCGACACCCGCTACATCGAGACGCGGATCACCCGCGACGGGGCCGACGGATATCCGGTCGAGGCCGGACGCTACCGACTGGTCGTCTCGTACGCCTGCCCGTGGGCCAACCGGACGATCATCGTGCGGCGTCTGCTGGGGCTGGAGGACGCGATCTCGATGGGCGTGTGCGGGCCGACGCACGACAAGCGTTCGTGGACCTTCGATCTGGACCCGGGCGGGGTCGACCCGGTCCTCGGCATCCCGCGACTGCAGGAGGCGTACTTCCGGCGGATCCCCGGGTACGAGAAGGGCATCACCGTGCCCGCGATCGTCGATGTGCCGACAGGCGCGGTCGTCACGAACGACTTCCCGCAGATCACCATCGATTTCGAACTCGAGTGGACCGACTTCCACCGGGAGGGCGCGCCGGAGCTGTACCCGGCCGACCTGCGCGCGGACATCGACGAGGTGAACGCCCTCGTCTACCGTGACGTCAACAACGGGGTGTACCGCTGCGGCTTCGCGGGCTCGCAGGAGTCGTACGACGCCGCCTACGACCAGCTCTTCGGGCGGTTGGACTGGTTGTCGGAGCGACTCGAGAACCAGCGTTACCTGGTCGGCGACACGATCACCGAAGCCGACGTCCGACTGTTCACCACCCTCGCCCGATTCGACCCGGTGTACCACGGCCACTTCAAGTGCAACCGCGAGAAGCTCTCGGAGATGCCGGTGCTGTGGGCGTACGCCCGCGACCTGTACCAGACGCCGGGGTTCGGCGACTGCACGAACTTCGATCACATCAAGCGGCACTACTACCAGGTGCACCGGGACATCAACCCGTCCGGCATCGTGCCGAAGGGGCCGGACCTCGCGAACTGGAACACCCCGCACGGGCGAGAAGCGCTGGGCGGCAGTCCCTTCGGTAACGGCACCCCGCCCGCCCCGCTGGGGTGAGCGGGGCGGGACCGATCAGGCGACGGGCTGCTCGGCCGGCCGCGACGCGCCGCGCGGGATCAGCAGGGTCAGGGCCACGCCGACGAAGGCCGCGAGCGCACCGATCAGGAAGCACCACCGGAACGCGGTGTGGGAGGGCACCTCGTGCCCGCCGAGGTTCAGGGTCGACGCGGCCAGGACCACGGCCATCACCGCCGATGACAGCGTGGTGCCCACCGAGCGCATCAAACCGTTGAATCCGACGGCCGCACCGGCCTCGGTGATCGGCACCGCGGCCATGATCAGGGTCGGCATGGCCGCATAGCCGATGCCCACGCCGGCGGAGGCGATGACCGAGGCGACGGCGAGCTGCCACGGCGCGCTCATCAGGAAGAACGCGCCCAGGTAGCCGACGCCGAGCACCGAGGCGCCGATCGCCAGTGTGGTCTTGGCGCCGAGGGAGTTGATGAGCATCCCGGAGATCGGCGCGAACAGCATCATCATCACCCCTCCCGGTGCCATCCACAGTCCCGCCTGCAGGATGCTCTGGCCGAAGCCGCCGGCGGCTTCGGGGACCTCGAGCATCATCGGAACGACGATCGCCTGAGCCATCATGCCGAAGCCGACGGCGACGGCGGCCAGGTTCGTCAGCAGCACCGCGGGCCGGGCCGAGGTGCGCAGGTCGACCAGCGGGTCGTCGTGGCGGAGTTCGTAGAAGCCCCACGCGACCAGGACCGCGGCGCCGACGGCGAAGCAGGCCAGCGTCGTCGCCGAGCCCCATCCCCAGTCCTTGCCCTTCGAGATCGCGATCAAGGTGGCGCACAGGCCGACCGCCAGGGTGAGCGCGCCGACGACGTCGAGCCGACCGCCCGCGGTGCCCGGGAGGTTCGGCACCATGACGAGCACCAGGACGGTGACGATCAGGGCCAGCCCGGCCGAAGCCCAGAACAGGGCGCGCCAATCCCAGGTCTGCGCGACCCATGCCGACAGCGGCAGGCCGATGGCTCCGCCGACGCCCAGCGTGGCGCTCATGGCCGAGACCGCCATCGAGGTCAGCCGCGGGGGAGTCACATCGCGCATCAGGCTGATGCCGACCGGGATGAATCCCATCGCCAGGCCCTGGACCGTGCGGCCGATCAGCATCGGGACCAGGCTGCCGCCGATCGCACAGATCAGCGAGCCGACGACCAGCAGGATCGCGCTGACCAGGAGCACCCGCTGTTTGCCGTACATGTCGCCGAGGCGACCGGCGATCGGCATGGCGACCGCACCGCCGAGCAGCGTCGCAGTGATGATCCACGAGGCGTTCGAGATCGACGTCCCCAACAGTCGCGGAAGCTCCGGCTGGACCGGGATGATCAACGTCTGCATCAACGAGGCGACGAGCCCGCCCAGGCACAGGACGCTGACGATGCCGAGTGCGCCCGGATGGCGGGAGTCGACGTCCGGTTCGGGGGCGAGCGTCTGCGGATCGACGGAGGCCTGCTCCGTGAGGTCGGGGGAGCGTGTCATACGGGGTCCTTCGGTTACGGACGAGAATCAATGAGAACAACCAGGTCGTGTACCCTACATATGTACGCTGCATATCCAAAATTCGGTAGTGGCGACACCGCATTCAGTAATGTTGATCCGTTGATGGGGCGAAAGGGGCCGGGGTGGTCGACGACGAATCGGTCTGGCCGTCGGACGTGCATCGCGACGTGGTGGAAGAGCTGCTGCGGATGCGGCGGCGCCGACGCGAGGTCGACCCGGACGCGGTCCTGGACATCTCGGCGTTCCACATCCTGTGGCTGCTGTCCGACGGTCGGGCCCGCACGCTGCGTGAGATGAGCTGCGATCTCGACTTGGAGCAGTCCACCGTCAACCGCCAGGTCAATGCCGCGTTGAAGCGCGGCTATCTGGAACGATTCCAGGTGCCCGGGCAGGTGAGCTGGATGCACCGCCCGACCGCCGAGGGGGAGGCCGCCTTCGACCACGACGGCCGCCGTCAGGCCGACCGGCTCAACCGAGTCTTCGCCGACCTCGCCCCCGGTGATCCAGAGATCCTGCTTGCCCAGCTGCGCGCCTTCAACGACGCCTTCGACCGGCAGCTCGACGTACCCGGACCGGATGGCGGATCGCAGTCCCCGGTGGCCGAGCGCCGGGAACCGCCGGCCCGCTGAGTGCCGACGCGCCGGTCGGCTTCAGGCTCCGAGGCCCCGGTTCCCGCACTTCAGTCGTGTGACCGCGCCGTGGGCCATTCGACGATGCTCGGGACGGGGTCGTATGGTTGGAATCTAACGCAATTCATCAGACAAGTTGAGGAGTCGACCGATGGCTGAGCAGGTGAGGCGGCGTCCGCTAGCAGATCAGGCGGCGGAACTGCTGCTGAACAGGATTCGCGGAGGGGAGTGGACGCTCGGCGAGAAGCTTCCCGGCGAGAACGTCTTGGCGCCGCAGCTGGGCATCGGCCGCTCGACCCTGCGCGAAGCGGTCGGGCAACTGGCCGGACGGGGAGTGCTCGTCTCCCGGCAGGGCTCGGGCGTGTACGTCGCCGCGCTCGACGCACCGGAGAACTGGGACGCCGTGCTCCGCCGCGCCGACATCACCACCGTCCTGGAAGCGCGGACCGCCATCGAGGTGGAGGCGGCGTCGCTGGCCGCGCGGAGGCGCACCCCCGCCCAGCTGCGAGCCATCCGCGGTGCACTCGCCGAGCGCGCCGAACAGACCGCAGACGCGCAGGCGCACGTCGACGCCGACATCGCCTTCCACCGCAGCATCGTCCTCGGATCCGGGAACCGGGTGCTGGTCGAGATCTTCGACGCCATGACCCCGCAGGTGCGGATCGCGATGGTCGACCTGCTCGGCATGGCCCGCGAGTTCGGCGACGACGCCGACCAGCGAGCCCATGCCGACATCGTCGAAGCGATCGCCGAGCGCCGACGCGAACAGGCGGCACACCACGCCCGCACCCATCTGGACGGACTGAAGGAGGCCCTCGCATGACACCGGACACCGAGGTCCTGCGACTGGCGGCGGTCACCTTCCGCCGCAACGGCAGACAGATCCTGCACGGCATCGACCTCACCGTGCGGGCCGGCGAGCACTGGGCGCTGCTGGGCCCGAACGGCGCGGGCAAGACGACGATCGTCGGCTTCTGCGCGGCGCAGACGCACCCGACCTCGGGCACCGTCGACGTGCTCGGCAAACGCCTGGGCCGGGTCGACACCGCGCAGCTGCGCAAGCACATCGGGCACGTCAATCCGCGGCACCGACTGCAGGCCCCGCTGACCGTCACCGAGGTGGTCCTCACCGGCATCACCGGCACCATCGACCTTCCCCTGCGCTGGAGTCCGTCCGAGGAGCAGCGGGACAGAGCGGCCGCACTGGTCGGCGACGTCGGCATGACGCGACGCGCCGACTCCGACTGGCACACCCTCTCGCAAGGTGAACGGGGTCGCGCGCTCATCGCCCGCGCCCTGATCGGCGACCCGGAACTGCTCCTGCTGGACGAGCCGACCACCGGCCTGGACGTCGCCGCCCGCGAACAGCTGCTGGAGACCGTCGACGCGCTGGCCCGGACCGCGCCCGAGGTGGCCTCGGTGCTGGTGACCCATCACCTCGAGGAACTGCCCGAATCGACCAGCCACGCCCTCGTCATCCGCGACGGCGCGGTGGTCGCCGCCGGGCCGGCGCCGACCACGGTCACCACGGAGGTGATCACCCGGGCCTTCGACCATCCGATCGCCGTCGACCATACCGAGGGTCGGTGGAGCGCCCGCGCCATCCGCGGTCGCTGAACACGACCGCGGGGCATCACACGGTGAGCATCACCTTGATCGCCTCGCGCCGGTCCATCGCTCCGTAACCGAGGGCCGCGTGCTCCAGCGGCAGCGTCAGGTCGAAGACGCGGCCCGGATCGAGCTTCCGCTCGGTGATCCGCTGCAACAGGTCGGGCAGGTAGCGGCGGACCGGGGCCGGGCCGCCGTGCAGGTGCACCGCCGAGTAGAAGAGCTTGTCGCCGGGCAGCTCCACCCCGTGCGAGACCCCGACGAAGCCCACGTGGCCGCCCGGACGGGTGGCCCGGATGGCCTGCATCATCGACTCCTGCGTGCCGACCGCCTCGATGACCGAGTGGGCGCCGAGGCCGCGGGTGAGCTCCTTGACCGCGGCCACCCCTTCGGAGCCGCGCTCGGCGACGATGTCGGTGGCACCGAACTCGCGGGCGAGAGCCTGCCGGTCGGCGTGCCTGCTCATCGCGATGATCCGCTCGGCGCCCATCTCGCGGGCGGCGAGGACGCCGAGCAGCCCGACGGCGCCGTCGCCGACGACCGCGACGGTCTTGCCGGGCTGCACCTGGGCGGCGTCGGCGGCGAACCATCCGGTGCCGAGGACGTCGGAGGCGGCCAGGTACGAGCGGAGCATCGCGTCGTCGGCCGGCGCCGGAGTGGTCACCAGCGTGCCGTCGGCCATCGGGATGCGCGCGTACTCCGCCTGCGTCCCGATGCCGCCCATGCCCTGCACGTTGACGCAGCGCGACTGGTAGCCGGCCGCGCAGATCTCGCAGGTGTTGTCCGACGCCATGAACGAGCCGACGACGAAGTCGCCCACCTTCACCTTCCGGACCGCCGGACCCACCTGCTCCACGTAGCCGACGTACTCGTGACCCATCGGGGCCTCGTTCACGTCGTTGGCTCCGCGGTAGGGCCACAGGTCCGAGCCGCAGATGCAGGTGGCGGCGATCCGAATGATCGCATCGGTGGGCTTCTCGATCCGCGGGTCGGGCCGGTCGACGACGCTGACCTTGCCCGGCGAATGCATGATGACTGCGCGCATGAGGTCCAGAGTAGTGACCCGCATGGTCCCGGGGGTCCAGGAATACCCGGGACGGTCGCCACGTTGTTCCTCCCAGACAGTGATCCAGGAGAGTGGTGCGGTGGCGGTCCGAGTCCCGACGACGTTCGCCTCCCTCTCCGTACCCAACTTCCGCATCTACGTCAGCGGCGCCCTCCTGTCGAACATCGGCACCTGGGTGCAGCGCGTCGCGCAGGACTGGCTGGTGCTGCAGCTGTCGGGCGGGTCCGCGATGGCGGTCGGCATCACCACCGCGCTCCAGTTCGCGCCCGCGCTGGTCCTGTCGCCGTGGGGCGGCCTGCTGGCCGACCGGTTCGACAAGCGCAAGATGCTGATGTTCACCCAGAGCTGGATGGCGATCAGCGCCATGATCCTCGGCGTCCTGGCCATCACCGGTGCCGCGACCACCGGGCACGTCTACGTGTTCGCGGTGCTCTTCGGAATCGGCTCGGCGCTCGACGCTCCCGCGAGGCAGGCCTTCGTCTCGGAGATGGTCGGCACCGAACGGCTCACCAATGCGATCGGGCTCAACAGTTCGGCGTTCAACGCCGCCCGGCTCATCGGACCGGGGGTCGCCGGACTGATCATCGCGGCCTTCGGCAGCGGCTGGGCGATCTTCACCAACGGCGTCAGCTACGGTGCCTTCCTGATCGCCCTGCTGATGCTGCGCGAGGCCGACCTGGTCCGCACCGAACCGCTGCCCCGCGCCAAAGGCCAGGTCCGCGAGGGAATCCGGTACGTGGTGCGGCGAGCCGACCTGCTGATCGCGCTCGGCATCGGATTCGCGGTCGGCACCTTCGGCCTCAACTTTCAGATGACGAATGCGCTGATGGTGCGCAACCTGTTCCACCTGGACGCGCAGATGTACGGTCTGCTCGGCACCGCGTCGGGCGTCGGCTCGCTGCTCGGCGCATTGCTCGCGGCACGACGCAAGAACGCCCCGGGACTGCAGTTCGTCGTGACGGCCGCGCTGATCTTCGCCGTCTTCAACGTCCTCTCGGGCATCGCCCCCACGCCGCTGCTGTACGGACTGACCCTGCCGCTGGTGGGACTGTCGGCGCTGATGTCGCTGACCGCGACCAACATGTACGTGCAGATGCACGTGGACCCGCAGGTCCGCGGGCGCGTGATGGCCCTCTACATGACCGTGCTGATGGGCGGCACCCCGATCGGCGCACCGCTGCTCGGCACGCTCGCCGAATGGTGGGGGCCGCGCGCAGCCCTCGTCGGCGGCGGCGTCATCCAGGTCGCGGTGATGGCCGCGGTGCTGGCGCTGGTGGTCGCGCGCGTGCAGCGCGGCCGTTCGGAGGGGATCGGTGGGATCGCG
Source organism: Gordonia aichiensis (assembly GCF_039946255.1). Lineage (GTDB taxonomy): Bacteria > Actinomycetota > Actinomycetes > Mycobacteriales > Mycobacteriaceae > Gordonia > Gordonia aichiensis_A. The sequence continues at coordinate 56,092 of NZ_JBCDWL010000011.1, forward strand.
CCCGACAGCCGGTTCAGCATGTTCGCCGCCACCGCGTCGTCGACGACTCGTCCGACGAAGGCCGAACCGTCCGCTCCCTAGTGTCCTGCACCGGCGTCCTGCTCAGTCGGCTGCGCCGGGATCGTCCAGCGAGTGCGACTCGGCGCGCAACCGCTCGAACTCGGCGAGCTTGTCGGCGCCCGCGCGAGTGGTCCGATATCGCGACAACGCGCTCATCGCCGTCTGCGTGTTGCCCATCACCCACATCATCGTGTCGAAGTCGGCTTCCAGGTCCTCGCCTGCGGCGTGGCGCCGGCGCAGGTCGTCGAGTTGCGGCCGCATCCGTTCCATCCACGCCACGTCGCCGTCCTCGGCGCCGCGCGGTGAGGCCTCCGCCGCGCTGATCGCGGTGAACGCCGCCTCCCAGGTGAAGACGAGCTTGTCGAACGGGGTGGGTTCGGTCATGCCAGCCACGATAGGCGACGGTCGGTGCACCCCCGCGCCGTCGGTCTTCGGTAGCCTGCATCCGGTGACCAACTTCGTGCCCCTCGAGTCCGTCAACGCCCGCATCGCCAAGGAGCTCTCGGTCGGCGAAGGCCAGGTGGCCGCGACCGTGAAGCTGCTCGACGAAGGGTCGAGCGTGCCGTTCATCGCGCGCTACCGCAAGGAGGTCACCGGCAGCCTCGACGACGCTCAACTGCGTCTGCTCGACGAGCGGCTGCGCTACCTCCGCGAACTCGACGAGCGGTGCGCGGCCGTGCTCGCATCGATCGAGGAGCAGGGCAAGCTGACCGACGAGCTGCGCAGCGCGCTGTTGACGGCGACCACCAAGGCACGCGTGGAGGACATCTACCTGCCGTACAAGCCCAAGCGCCGGACCAAGGCGCAGATCGCGCGCGAAGCCGGACTCGAGCCGCTCGCCGACGCCCTGCTGGCCGACCCGACGCTGGTGCCGACCGAGGCCGGCTCCGCCTACGTCGGCGAGAACGTCGCCGACGCGACCGCCGCCCTCGAAGGGGCCCGGCACATCCTCATCGAGCGCGCCGCCGAGGACGCCGAACTGGTCGGCGCCGTCCGCGAGAAGTTCTGGGCCGACGGTCAGATGCGCACCGAGGTCCGCCCCGGAGCCGAGAACACCCCGGCCGCGCAGAAGTTCCGCGACTACTTCGACTTCTCCGAACCGCTCGAGGCGATGCCCTCGCACCGGGTGCTCGCCGTCCTGCGCGGGGAGAAGGAGGAGGCCCTCAGCCTCGCCTTCGACGGCGGGGACGACGAGCCGTACCAGGCGATGGTCGCCGCCACCCTCGGCGTCGATCGGGCGAATCCGGGTGCGGCCACCGAATGGCTCACCGGCACCGTGCGCTGGGCGTGGCGCACCAAGCTGATGCTCACCGCGACCATCGACGCCCGCATGAAGCTGCGGGCCCGCGCCGAGGACGACGCCGTCGCCGTCTTCGCCACCAACCTCAAGGACCTCCTGCTCGCCGCGCCCGCGGGCACGCGTGCGACCCTCGGACTCGACCCCGGCTACCGCACCGGCGTCAAGGTCGCGGTCGTCGACGCGACCGGCAAGGTCGTCGACCACTGTGCGGTCTTCCCGCACAAGCCGCAGCAGCAGTGGGACCAGGCCAAGGCGACCCTCGCCGCCCTCATCGCCCGCCACGGCGTCGAGCTGATCGCCATCGGCAACGGCACCGCCTCCCGCGAGACCGACCAGCTCGCCGGCGAACTCGTCGCACAGATCGCCGCCTCGGGTGCCGCCGCACCGGTCAAGGCGGTCGTCTCGGAGGCGGGCGCCTCGGTGTACTCGGCCTCCGAGTACGCCTCGCAGGAACTGCCCGACCTGGACGTGTCGATTCGCGGTGCGGTCTCCATCGCCCGCCGACTGCAGGATCCGCTGGCCGAACTGGTCAAGATCGACCCCAAGTCGATCGGAGTCGGCCAGTACCAGCACGACGTCTCGGCCACCAACCTCGCCCGCAGCCTCGACGCCGTCGTCGAAGACGCGGTCAACGGAGTCGGCGTCGACCTCAACACGGCGTCGGCGCCCCTGCTGGCACGCGTCTCCGGCATCACCGCGGGACTGGCCGCATCGATCGTCGCGCATCGTGACCGGGCCGGGGCGTTCCGCAGCCGGTCCGCCCTGCTCGACGTGCCGCGTCTGGGACCGAAGGCCTTCGAGCAGTGCGCGGGCTTCCTGCGGATCCGTGACGGTGAGGATCCGCTCGACGCGTCCGGCGTGCATCCCGAGGCGTACCCCGTCGTGCGCCGGATCCTGGATGCGAGCGGCAGCGGCCTGACCGACCTCATCGGCGACACCAAGACCCTGCGCACCCTGAAGCCGGCCCAGTTCGCCGACGACCGATTCGGTGTGCCGACCGTCACCGACATCCTCGCCGAACTCGAGAAGCCCGGCCGCGACCCCCGGCCGGCGTTCGCCACCGCGACCTTCGCCAGCGGCGTCGAGAAGGTGTCCGACCTCGAACCCGGCATGGTCCTGGAAGGCGTGGTGACCAATGTCGCCGCCTTCGGCGCCTTCGTCGACGTGGGCGTGCATCAGGACGGACTGGTCCACGTGTCGGCGATGTCCGACCGATACGTCTCCGACCCGCACGAGGTGGTCCGGTCCGGGCAGGTCGTCAAGGTGAAGGTGCTCGAGGTCGACGTCGACCGGCAGCGCATCGGACTGTCGCTGCGACTGCGCGACGACGCCGCCGGTGCCGCGCGCGGCGGCCGGGGACGAGGTCGCGACCGTGGCGCGGGCGGCCAGTCGACCGGGGGGAAGGCCGCCGGCGGGTACCGAACCGACAAGAGCAAGGCCGACAAGGGGCAGGCCGACAAGGGGCAGGCCGACAAGGGGCAGGCCGACAAGGGGCAGCGGGGTCAGGGGCAGCGCGGTCAGGGGCGGGGAACCCGGAACGGGGCCGGCAAGGCCGCTCGACGCGACGAGCGCCCCGCGAACGGCTCGATGGCGCAGGCTCTGCGCGACGCGGGTTTCGGACGCTGACCCTCGCGCCGACGGATGACCCGGCGTCGTCGTGATCCGGTGTCGTCGTGATCCAGCGACATGTCGGAGGCGGCGGTTATCGTTCCGATATGACTTTGAGCATCGCCATGATCACCGTCGACACGACCGATGCGATCCGCCTGGGGACCTGGTGGGCCCGGGTCCTCGGCGGGCGGATCGTCGAGGAGAACGACGGCTGGTTCGTCATCGTCGCCTTCGGTGACGGCCGGCCCGCCCTGGGATTCCAGAAGGTCGACGAGCCGACGCGCGGGAAGAACCGCCTGCATCTCGATCTGCACGCAGACGATGTCGCCGCCGAGGTGTCGAGACTGGTCGCCGAGGGGGCGACGTCGCTGGGGGAGCGCAGCGTCGACGGCGCCTTCTCCTGGACCACCCTGACCGATCCCGACGGAAATGAGTTCTGCATCGCGTCCCACTGACTCCGGCGCAGGACACTACAGGTCGTCGCCGCTGACGAGGCGTCTGCGCGCCGACAACAACTCCACCTCCGGCCGGGCCGCGGCGAACCGCTCGACGGCGTCGAGCACGTCCACCACGTGCGCCGAGTCCCCGCTGACCACCCCGACGCCCACGAGCGCACGTCGGTGCAGGTCACGGTGATCGACCTCGGCGACCGAGACGTCGAACCGGCGGCGGATCTCCGCGATCAGCGGCCGGAGGACCGAACGCTTGCCTTTGAGAGAGTGAACGTCGCCGAGCAGATAATCGAGTTCGAGAGTGCCGATCCACATGAGGCAGTCACCTTACGCCTTCGGGCCGGCGATGCAAGCCCCGTCCGGCGCCGGCCGCTAACGCAGGCGCACCCCGCGTGGGTAGAGACGATCGGCCAACGCCTTCTTGGCCGCGCGGTTGCGGGCGGTGGTGTCGGCGGGAAAGCCGCCGTCGGTCGGCCGCGGCGGCACGTCGTCGCCGCCGTCGAACACCGTCCACTGCGACCCGGCGTCGACCAACGACCCGTGCTTGGTTCCGTAATAGTCGGGCTTGGACACCACCGCCACCCCCGAGGCGCCCGAGGCGGCCGCCAGCAGATGCGGATGGAAGCGCGTCGACAGCCACGTCTGCGGTCGATCGAGCGGCAGGCCCGCCCGCCACGCCTGCAGGAACGGAATGCGAGCCGAACCGGCCAGCCGATCACCCAGCCGCTCGGCGATCTGGACGTCCAACCCGGGAATACACTCCACGACGGTCACGTCGGAGCCGTCGACCTCCCACGCGTCCAATGTCGCGGCGACGAAATCGGTGAGCGCGGCGACGCCCGTGCGACCCCGCCACCGGAAATCGTCGGTCAGGTCGCTCTGCGCGCACAGGACCACGCCGGTGTCACCGGAACCGTCGCGCGGTCGCCGATGCAGTCGAGGCGACAGCCACGCATCGTCGCCGGTGAACGAGGCGCCGGGCACTGCCCCCAACAGGTCGGCACTGGGCCGGTCGCGCACGTCGAAGACGTCGAACGCCTGCGCATCGGCGCGGAACCGGTCCAGGGCGCGACCGGTGAAACCCGGCGTCAGGCCCGCGCCCGTGGCGATCGCCTGCGCGCCCGTCGTCCGCGCGACCTCGGCGACCGCCGCAACCAGGGCGACGTGATGCGGCCACACCGCATTGAGGTAGCCGCCGCCGACGATGTGGATCGTGTTCGCGCGCAACAGCAGTTCGACGCCGTCGCCCTCGCGCGGCGCCACGCCCAGCCGGCTGGTCGACTCGGCGACCCACTCCCACGGCGCTTCCGGATCGACCTCCGGACCGGCATCGCGGCCCGACGCGTACAGCGCCAGACTCCACACCGTGTCGACGAACTCCGCGCGTCGGTTGGCGTGCCGCAGCAGCAGCGCCGCCTGACCCGGCCGCGGCGAGTCCACGACGACCCGGGCGAACGGGCGGCGGACGGCGAGGTGGCGCAGCCAGGCCTCGACGATCAACTCATCGCCGAAATTCGGGAAACCGGCCGTCGTCACCAGATACACCACGTCCGGTGAGGCGATGGCCCGCCGGGCGCGGTGAGAGAGGGAGTGAAGATCAGACCGGGAAGGCAAAACCGACATCACGCGGCCACCCTACCCGGGAGCGCTGTCGAGCCGAGCACTCAGTCAGTGCTCGGGGTCGCCGATCAGGGTCGCGACGTGGTCGGGCACGAACTTCGACAGCGAGCGCGGCGGTCGATGGTAGTTGCCCGACTCGATCGGCTTCTTCGGCAGCTTCACCTGCGGACGCTCGATCGGCTCGTAGTCGATGGACGAAAGCAGATGCGCCATCATGTTGAGGCGCGCGTCGCGCTTCCGGTCGGACTCGACCACGAACCAGGGGCTGTTCGAGGTGTCGGTGTGCACCATCATCTCGTCCTTGGCGCGCGAGTACTCCTCCCAGCGGTAGACCGACTCGAGGTCCATCGGACTCAGCTTCCACTGGCGGACCGGATCGTCGCGGCGCGCACGGAAGCGATGCAACTGCTCCTCGTTCGACACCGAGAACCAGTACTTGCGCAGGAGGATGCCGTCGTCGATCAGCATCTGCTCGAACAGGGGAGTCTGCCGCAGGAACCGCGTGTGCTCCTCCGGGGTGCAGAAGCCCATCACCTTCTCCACGCCCGCGCGGTTGTACCAGGAGCGGTCGAACAGGACGATCTCGCCCGGCGCGGGCAGGTGCGCGACGTAGCGCTGGTAGTACCACTGCCCCTTCTCCCGGTCGGTCGGGGCGGGGAGGGCGGCGACCCGGCAGATCCGCGGGCTCAGATACTGGGTGATCCGTTTGATGGCGCCGCCCTTGCCTGCGGCGTCGCGCCCCTCGAACAGGACCACGACGCGAGAACCGGTGTCGCGCACCCATTCCTGCAGCGACACCAACTCGGTCTGGAGCCGGAACAGTTCGGATTCGTACGCCTTCTTCGACAGTGCGGGCGGTTTCGGCTGCTTGTGCTTGTTCCCCATGTGGCGAGTGTAGGGGACCGTCCGTCGGACCCGGTGCGAACCCGAAGCGCCCGCCCCGGCGTCGCTCGTACCCGCGGGGCTACTCCGCCGCGGCGGTCAGCCGCAGTCCCACCGACCTGTCGGCGACGTTCGTCAGGGTGAGGTGATCGCCGTCGACCACGACCTTCGTCTCGCCGGTCAGCGCGGTCAGCACCGATCGTTCGACGGCGGAGGTCTCGGCATCGCACGCCATCCGCGTGGTCGCCAGCGGCGCGAACGTGACGGTGTCGTCGGTCACCGTCGCGGTACCGGTCATCCGATTGCACCCGGTGCTGCCGGACACGGCGCCCGAGGCGTCGATCAGCAGGTACGGCTTGCTCTCGTCGAGCACCTTCGAGCTCGTCACCGCGTCGTGCTCGACCAGCGCGGTGACCTGCCAGCGGGTTCCGATGACCGGCCGATTCGTCCGTTCGACGAGCTTCACGCGCAGGCTCCCGCGCGAGAGGGTGAGGGTGGTGCCGTCGAGCTGCCAGGTCAGCGGCGCGCCGAACAGGTCCGACAACCAGCGATCGGCGCCGTCGGCCGGCGGCGCACAGGCCATCATCGTGGAGACCAGCTGGCCGGCGGTCATCGTGTCACCGTCGAAGCGGACCGCGCCGGAATGGCGGTTGCATCCCGCGGTGGCGGCGAGCGATCCCGGCAGAAAGCTGACCTCGAGCGGGCCGCCGCCGGGAATCGGCTCACCGTCGACCTGCTGGGACAGGTAGGTCTTGCCGACCAGCCGGGCCGGATCAGTCGGTGCGCCGGAGCCGTCGTCGGCGCAACCCGCCGCGGTGATCGCGACGAGTGCCGCCGCGGCCACGACGAGCCATCGGGGACGGCGGACGAGACGGCTGCGACGACTGGTTCTCATGCGGGCCAACGGTAGCCGACGCCCGAGCCGGGCGAGGGCGCTGTCTGGCGCCGCGGCCGCGTACGGTAGATCACGATCGACCGCGGTCGCCCCGGCGGGCCGAGGTCGCGCAGTCGTCGCAGGTTCACAGAACAGGAAGCACGTGGGAAGACTCACCAACGCGATGTGGCGCATGCTCGGTGCGCAGACCTCTCGCAATCAGTCGCAATCGCTGTCGATGATCTCCGAATCGGCCGAGCACGACGAGTGGGCCGCCGCGCTCGCCGACGACGCGTTCGCGGGCGAAGCCGCCGAACTGGACATGAGCAAGGTCGGCGACCGCGCCAAGTTCCTGGCGATGGTCCGCGAGGGCGGGCGTCGAACGCTCGACATGAAGCCCTTCGACGTCCAGCTGCAGGGTGCGCTGCGGATGCTCGAGGGCGACGTGGTCGAGATGGCGACCGGTGAGGGCAAGACGCTCGTCGGTGCGATCGCCGCGATCGGCTACGCCCTCGACGGTCACCAGATCCACGTCGTGTCGGTCAACGACTACCTCGCCGGCCGCGACGCGCGGTGGATGAAGCCGCTCTACGACCTGTTCGGGGTGTCGGTGGCGTCGATCAACGAGCACTCGACGCGGGCCGAACGCCAGCGCGCCTACGACGCCGACGTCACCTACGCCTCGGTGAACGAGATCGGCTTCGACGTCCTGCGCGATCATCTCGCGTTGAGCCCCGAGGACCTGGTCTCGCCCGAACCCGACGTGGTCCTGGTCGACGAGGCCGACTCGGTCCTGGTCGACGAGGCGCTGGTACCGCTGATCCTGGCCGGTTCCACCGACGCGGAGATCCCCAACAGCGCCATCCACGAGGTCGTGGCGCACCTGAAGACCAAGCACTACGAGGTCGACCAGGACGGCAAGAACGTGTCCCTGACCGAGGACGGCGCGCAGTTCGTCGAGCGAACCCTGGGCGGGATCAACCTGTACGACGAGCAGCACGTGTCGAGCACACTCGTGCACGTGAACGTCGCTCTGTACGCCTACTACCTGCTCGAACGCGACGTCGACTACATCGTCCGCGACGGCGGCATCCACCTCATCAACGCCGCGCGCGGACGCGTCGCGCGGCTGCAGCGGTGGCCGGACGGCGTTCAGGCGGCCGTGGAGTACAAGGAGGGCCTCAATCCCACCGAGGCGGGCGAGGTCATCGACACGATCACGGTGCAGGCCCTGATCGGGCGGTACCCGAGGGTGGCCGGCATGACGGGCACCGCGCTGGCCGCCGGCGAGCAGTTCCGACAGTTCTACGGTCTGGCGGTCTCGCAGATCCCGCCGAACGCACCGAACATCCGCGAGGACGAACCCGATCGCGTCTACGACAACAAGGCCCACAAGGTGGAGGCGGTCGTCGACTTCGTCGCCGAGGTCCACCAGACCGGACAGCCGATCCTGATCGGCACCCACGACGTGGCCCAGTCCGAGGAGCTCGCCTACTTCCTCGAGCGCGCCGGGGTGTCGTCGGTGGTCCTCAACGCGAAGAACGACGCCGAAGAGGCGGCGATCATCGCCGAAGCCGGTCGCAAGGGCGCCGTCACCGTCTCGACGCAGATGGCCGGTCGCGGCACCGACATCCGACTCGGCGGTTCCGACGGCGACGACGAGGCCCGCGAGGAGGTCATCGGCCTCGGCGGTCTCTGCGTGGTCGGCACCGGTCGCTACGACACCGAACGCCTCGACAACCAGCTGCGCGGCCGCGCCGGCCGCCAGGGCGATCCCGGCCGGTCGGTGTTCTTCTCGAGCCTGGAGGATCCGCTCGTCACCAAGAACCTCACGCATCAGCGCGAGCAGCACGCCGAGTCGCCCGACGGCGCCATGGGTGCGAAGGGCGTGGAGTCGGTGGCCAACGCGCAGAAGATCGCCGAGGGCGCGATGCTTCAACTGCACAGCAACACCTGGGACTACAACCGCCAGGTCAACGAGCAGCGCAACTCCATCGTCCGCCGCCGGATGAAGGTCCTGACGACCGATCAGGCGCTGACCGATCTGAAGGAGGCCGAGCCCGATCGTTACGAGGAGCTCGCGGCCGCCGTCGAACAGGACGTGCTCGTCGAGGCGGCGCGCCAGATCGTGCTCTATCACCTCGACCGGGTGTGGGCCGATCACCTGGCGTACATCGCCGACGTGCAGGCCAGCATCCACCTGCGGGCACTCGGTGCGCAGAGCCCGCTGGAGGAGTTCCACAAGCTGATCTTCGCGGAGTTCACCAAACTGTCCGACGAGGCGATGACCGCCGCCCGGGCCACCTTCCGGGAGGCCGCGATCACCGCCGACGGCGTCGATCTCGGACTCGAGGGACTGCACCGGTCGACGATGACCTGGACCTATCTGGTGAACGAGAACCATTTCGCCTCGGCCGGCGCGCAGGCGATCCAGGGCATCGTCGGCATCTTCCGATGATCGACGACTCGGTCGACGCACCTCCCGAACGCAGCGATGCGATCTGGACGGTGCCGAACGCGCTGAGCGTGGCCCGGCTGGCGCTGATCCCCGTCTTCATCTGGCTGCTGCTGGTTCAGGAGTCGGCGGGGTGGGCGTTCGCGGTGCTGTTCGTCTCCGGACTCACCGACTGGCTCGACGGAAAGCTGGCGCGCTGGCTGGGTCAGTCGTCGAAGCTGGGCGCGCTGCTCGACCCGGCCGCCGACCGGCTGTACGTGGTGGTGATCCCGATCTGTTTCGGCATCCGGGAGTTCGTGCCGTGGTGGTTGATCGGCGTGATCGTCGGTCGGGACGTCCTGCTGCTGCTGACCGCGCCGCTGCTGCGGTCACGCGGCGTGACCGCGCTGCCGACCCTGTACATCGGCAAGGCGGCGACCTTCGCCCTGATGAGCGCCTTCCCGTGGCTGCTGGCGGGCCAGATCGAGGGCGTCATCGGGTCCATCGCGTTCCCCTTCGGCTGGGCCTTCCTGCTGTGGGGAGTCGGCCTGTACGTGTGGTCGCTGGTGCTGTATTGGATCCAGACGATCGCCGTGATGAGGCGGATGCCCGCGGTCACGAGCTGATCACACCGCGCCGTCGTCGCGGGTTGGTGCATGATCGCGCGGCCTCGCACGTTAGAGTCATTGTCGCGCGTTCGCCCGCCGCAACGGCGCGGTGGGTGAACCTTCTGCAGTCCCAGTCTTTTCATCGCCCGAGAAAGGTCGAATCGTGAGCGACACCAAGATCCCCGAAGAGCTCCGCTACACCGACGAGCACGAGTGGATCCGCAAGGTCAGTGAGCGGACCGTCCGAGTCGGCATCACCGACTTCGCCCAGGACGCGCTCGGTGACGTCGTCTTCGTGCAGCTGCCCGAGGTGGACGACGAGGTCGAGGTCGGCGAGTCGTTCGCCGAGGTCGAGTCGACCAAGAGCGTCTCGGACATCTTCGGTCCGCTCGCCGGCACCGTCTCGGCGGTCAACGGCGACCTCGACGGCGCCCCCGAACTGGTCAACTCCGGTCCGTACGACGCGGGCTGGCTGGTCGAGATCACCGTCGGCGCCGACGTCGACCTCGACGAGGTCCTCGGGGAGACGCTCGACGCCGACGGCTACCGGGCAGTGATTAGCAGCTGACCGGCGCCCGTCGGCTCGCGTCGACGGGTGACTCGCCGCCGCGTCGCGGGCGAGTCGATATGATTTCCAGTACGCCGAACGTCGCCGACATCGGGCGGCGTCCGGGCAAAGACGGTAGGTTCACTTCAAGAGGTTCCTGCCTCGCAGACGCGCATCTCAACGGCGAGATGAGTCGATGTGTGTGTAACAGCGAGTGAACTCAAAAGTACGGTGACACCGGACAATTGGGGTTCGCGCAGGTACCTCGAGTGACGAGATGCAGATCCGGGACAACCGGCCTGCGATCCGTTCGTCACGGCGGGGTGCGTTGACGAAGAAGGAGATGTGGTGAGCGGTAACGACAACGGCTTTGAAGCGCCCGTGGAGACGACTTCGGTCTTCCGTGAGGACTTCATCAAGGAAGTAGACGCACCTGCGACGTCGAACGAGCCGGCCGACACCGGTGTCGAGCGACTGACACCGGGTACGGCGCTGCTGGTGGTGAAGCGGGGACCCAACGCCGGGTCGCGTTTCCTGCTGGACCAGCCGACGACGTCGGCGGGGCGCCATCCCGACAGCGACATCTTCCTCGACGATGTGACGGTCAGCCGTCGCCACGCGGAGTTCCGCCGCAACGGCGAAGACTTCCAGGTCGTCGATGTGGGCAGCCTCAACGGCACCTATGTGAACCGGGATCCGGTCGACACCGCGACCCTCACGAGCGGTGACGAGGTGCAGATCGGCAAGTTCCGCCTGGTCTTCCTGTCCGGCCCCCGTGCCGGGGAGGGCGCCGCGCAGTCGTGACCTCGCCTGCTGCGCGCGCGGGTGCCGGCGACGCCACGATGTCCATCGGCGCCGTCCTGGCCATCCTTCGCGAAGAGTTTCCGGACGTCACGATCTCGAAGATCCGCTTCCTCGAAACCGAGGGATTGGTGACGCCGGATCGGGCGCCGTCCGGCTATCGGCGGTTCAGCGATGCCGATTGCGAACGCCTTCGGTTCGTGTTGACCGCACAGCGCGATCGATACCTGCCGTTGAAGGTGATCCGCGAGCAACTCGACGAGATCGACGCGGAGACCGCCGCCGGTGCGGCCGGCCCGCGCCTGCTCTCGTCCGCGCGCAGCGCGGTGGCCCCGGCCACCGACTTCAGTTCACGGGGTGGCCGAGTCGACCGCGAGTCGCTCATCGAACGGACCGGCGTCGACTCGGCCTTCATCTCCGAACTGGTCCGCAACGGACTGCTGTCCGCCGGCCCCGGCGGCTTCTTCGACGAGGACGCGGTGCGTCTGGTCGAGGCGGCCGCGGCGCTGGCCAACTTCGGTCTGGAGTCGCGTCATCTGCGTGCCTTCAAGATCAGCGCCGACCGCGAAGCCGGGCTGGTGGCGCAGATCGCCGGCCCCATCGCCAAGGGCAAGGGGACCGGTGCGCGCGACCGCGCGGAGGAGCTCGTCCGCGAGATGGCCGCACTGTCGGTGACGCTGCACACCCAGCTGGTCAAGGCCGCTGTCCGCAGCGCCCTCGACTGACCGCCGACGGCGTAACCTGAACTTCTACCGCACTGCAGGAGGCGAGATCATGGGTGAGATGCGCGTCGTGGGAATCCGTGTGGAGCCGCCCGCCAATCAGCCGGTCCTGTTGCTTCGCGAGGTCGGCGGGTGCCGCTATCTGCCGATCTGGATCGGGCAGAGCGAGGCGGCGTCCATCGCCCTGCAGCAGCGGGGAGTCGAGCCGCCGCGCCCGCTGACGCACGATCTGATCGTGAACCTCGCCGAGGCCTTCGGCCGAACCCTGCGGCAGGTGCGCATCGTCGACATGCAGGAGGGCACGTTCTACGCCGAGATGGTCTTCGACGGCGACATCGTCGTCGAGGCCCGGCCGTCGGACGCGATCGCCGTCGCCATGCGCTGCGACGCCCAGATCATCGCCGTCGACGAGGTGCTCGACGACGCGGGCATGGTGATGCCCGACGAGGAGGGCGCCGGCGACGAGGCGGGCAGCGACGACGAGGTGGAGGCCTTCCGCGAGTTCCTCGACCAGGTCTCGCCCGAGGACTTCCTCGGTCCCGAATCCGACTCCTGAGGCCGTCCCGGACCAGCCGCGCCGGTCGGGCCTGCGGCAGGGCGAGCGCGACCCCGGGCGGCGCGGTAACGAATGTGTCTCGGCCCCGTCACCATTTGTCTACACCTTAACTTTAGGTTGAGGTTTACCGCGCGTCGCATTGATTACCTGTCGGGGACTTCCTACGTTTGATCCAACGTCGTCGGCGACGACAACACTTTGTCAGCGGTCGGGAGTATCCTCGGAACGAGGGATCCACCGGCCCGAGTCTTGTGTAAGGGAGCTACCGTGGGCGATCATCCGTCAGATCTGCAGTCCGGAGAATCGGCGACGACCGGCGTGGCGTCGGTCGGCGACGCTCCGGTCACCGCGCGCCCCGTGCAGGGCGGTCTCGACGACATCGCACCCGGTCTCTTTCCCAACGGCACCGTCCCGGACGAACTCGTCGGCTATCGGGTGCCGAGCACCTGTCAGATCGCTGGAATCACCTATCGGCAGCTCGACTACTGGGCGCGGACCTCGCTGGTCGTGCCGTCGATCCGCGGAGCCAAGGGGTCGGGGAGCCAGCGTCTCTACTCGTTCAAGGACATCCTGGTCCTCAAGATCGTCAAGCGACTCCTCGACACCGGGATCTCGCTGCAGAACATCCGCGTCGCCGTCGACCATCTGCGCAAGCGCGGCGTCGAGGACCTCGCGCGGATCACGCTGTTCTCCGACGGCACCACCGTCTACGAGTGCACCTCGCCCGAAGAGGTGGTCGATCTGCTGCAGGGCGGCCAGGGCGTCTTCGGCATCGCCGTCTCGGGCGCGATGCGGGAGCTGACCGGAACCATCGCCGACTTCCCCGGCGAACGCGCCGACGGCGCGATCAGCGAGGTGTCGCCGGAGGACGAACTCGCCGCGCGCCGGAAGAATCGCACCCGCAAGACCGGATAGCGGGCGCGCCTGCCGGTGGCATGTGCGGGACCGGGTCTCGCAGGCGGTTCGGTCCGGCAGCGGCTCGGTCCGGTCGAGGGATGGGAGGACGACCCGTGGCGTACCAGAGCACCTCGGCGGCGACCGTGACGGCCGGGTTGGTCGACCTGGCGGGCTGGCAGGAGGACTTCTACCGAGACCTGCACCGGCATCCCGAACTCGGGCATCAGGAGGTGGCGACGGCGGCATCGGTGGCCGCGGCGCTGCGCGATTTCGGCTACGACGTGCACGATCGGATCGGCTCGACCGGCGTCCTGGGGATCTTCACCAACGGCGACGGACCGGTGGTGCTCATGCGCGCCGACATGGACGCGCTCCCGGTCGCTGAGGACACCGGACTGCCGTACGCGAGCACGGTCCGCGTGCCGGACGCCGACGGTGACGAGGTGCCGGTCATGCACGCGTGCGGTCACGATGTGCACGTCGCGTGTCTGCTCGGTGCCGCAAGGCTGCTCGCCGAGAGCCCGTCGGCCTGGCGCGGTACCTACATCGCGCTGTTTCAGCCGGCGGAGGAGCTCGCCGACGGTGCACGATCGATGCTCGACGGCGGCCTCGCGGACCTGATCCCGAGACCGCATGTGGCACTCGCCCAGCATGTGCTGCCCCTTCCCGCGGGACGTGTCGGCACGCGGTCGGGCGCGTTCCTGTCCAGCGGCGACAGCGTGCGCATCACAGTGTGGGGTCGCGGCAGCCACGGATCGATGCCACAACTCGCGGTCGACCCGGTGGTGCTCGCCGCGAGCATCGTCGTGCGACTGCAGGGCGTCGTCGCCCGCGAGGTCGCGCCCGGTGAGTTCGCAGTGCTCACCGTCGGCCGCATCGCCGCGGGCACGAAGAGCAACATCATCGCCGATCACGCCGTGCTCGAGCTCAACATCCGCACGTTCAGCGAGTCGGTCCGCACCACCATCGTGAATGCCGTCCGGCGCATCGTCGAAGGCGAATGCGCGGCATCGGGATCGCCGCGCCCGCCTACCTTCGAGTTCTACGACCACTATCCGGTGACCGTGAACGACCCCGCCGCCACCGCCACCGTCGCGCAGGCCTTCGCCGACTACTTCGGCGACCTCGCGTTCACCATCGATCGCCAATCCGCGAGCGAGGACTTCAGCGAGATCCCGGAGGCGTTCGGGGCGCCCTACTGCTACTGGGTGCTGGGCGGAGCCGACCCCGAGGCCTACGCGAAGGCCGACGCGGCGGGCACGCTCGCCTCCGAGATCCCGGCGAATCATTCGCCGAGGTTCGCACCGGTGATCGAGGGCACCCTGCGAAACGGCACCGCCGCCGCGGTGGTCGCGGCCCTGGCGTGGCTGGGCACGAACCCCTGACCGCCGGCCGCTCGGGCCGAAACGATGTGACGTACGCCCGGATCACTTGCCCGAGAGGCGGTGTTTCTCGACTCGTCTTGGTAGCCTGACGGGGCGTCGCTACACCGCGGGAGAGCGTCAGCCGAGCCATCGGGTGACCGCCGAAGGAGCAACACCTCTCCGTCAAACTCTCAGGCACCCGGACCGTGGCCGTTGACGGCGTCTCTGGAAAGTGGCTGGAGTCCGGCTCCCGCCCGCCCACGGTGAAAGGCCGCAGTCCGCTGCGACCGAATCTCTCAGGCGCCGCCCGAAAGGCGGCATGACAGAGGGGGAGGGCCCCGTCCGGCATGCCGCCGGACTGAGAAGATCAAGGTGCCCTCGTGTCGAACCACGTTTCCGAGTTCTCCCAGCGCCATCTCGGCCCCGACGCCGATGAACTGGCCACGATCCTGGATGTGCTCGGCGTCTCGTCGCTCGACGAGATCGCGGACAAGGTGGTTCCCGCCTCCATCGCCGACGGCCTGGGCGCCGACGGCATCGCCCCGGGCCTCGACGCGCTCCCCGAGCCGCTGACCGAGACGCAGGCGACGGCCGCGATGCGCGCACTCGCGGCCCGGAACGTCGTCGCCCGCTCGATGATCGGGCTGGGCTACTACGACACCCACACGCCTGGCGTCATCAAGCGCAACATCCTCGAGAACCCGGCCTGGTACACCGCCTACACCCCGTACCAGCCGGAGATCAGCCAGGGCCGGCTCGAGGCGCTGCTCAACTTCCAGACCATGGTGTGCGACCTGACCGGCATGGAGGTCGCCGGCGCCTCGATGCTCGACGAGGGCACCGCCGCCGCCGAAGCCATGACGCTGATGCGCCGGGCCGGCAAGTCGAAGTCGAACCGCCTCATCGTCGACACCGATCTCTTCCCGCAGACGCGGGCCGTCATCGACACTCGCGCGAGGCCGCTCGGCATCGAGGTCGTGGCAGCGGAACTGGACTCGTCGGCCGCCGACGCCGGCCTGCCCGAGGGCGACTTCTTCGGCGTGATCGTGCAGATCCCGGGCGCCTCCGGCCGCATCACCGACCTGAAGCCGATCATCGACGCCGCCCACGAGCGCGGCGCCCTCCTGGCCGCAGGCGTGGATCTGCTGGCCGCGACCCTGATCACCCCGCCCGGCGAGCAGGGCGCCGACGCCTGCTTCGGAACCACGCAGCGCTTCGGTGTCCCGATGGGCTTCGGCGGACCCCACGCGGGCTACCTGGCAGTGCACACCAAGCGCACCCGTCAGCTGCCCGGACGCCTGGTGGGCGTGTCGAAGGACGCCGACGGGAACGTCGCCTACCGTCTCGCGCTGCAGACGCGCGAGCAGCACATCCGCCGGGAGAAGGCGACCAGCAACATCTGCACCGCGCAGGTGCTGCTGGCGATCATCGCCGCCATGTACGCGTCCTACCACGGGCCGGCCGGTCTGAAGGCGATCGCCGAGCGCGTCCACGGACAGGCCGCCGACCTCGCCGACCGGCTCACCGGAGCCGGGTTCACCGTCGAGCACGCCGCCTTCTTCGACACCCTCTCGGTGCGGACGGACGGTGCGGCGGCGCAGATCGTCGCGGACGCCAAGTCGCGCCACGGCATCAACCTCCGCCTGATCGACGCCGACCGCGTCGGCATCGCCTGCGACGAGACGACCACCGACGCCGACCTCGCCGGCGTCCTGGACGCCTTCGGCGCCGTCGAGGCCGCACCGACCGCGTTCGCCGCGCCCATCGCGAACCGCACCACCGACTACCTCACCCACCCGGCGTTCCACCTGCACCGCACCGAGACCGCGATGCTGCGGTACCTGCGGATGCTCTCGGACAAGGACATCGCGCTCGACCGCAGCATGATCCCGTTGGGCTCGTGCACCATGAAGCTCAACGCGACCACCGAGATGGAGCCGATCACCTGGCCCGAGATCGGCGGCCTGCACCCGTTCGCACCCCTGGCAGACACCGAGGGCATCCGCGAACTGATCGGGCAGCTGGAGAGCCGGCTGGTCGCCGTCACCGGCTACGACCGCGTCAGCCTGCAGCCCAACGCGGGCTCGCAGGGCGAATACGCCGGGCTGCTGGCCATCCGCCAGTACCACCTCTCGCGCGGCGACGACGCCCGCGACGTGTGCCTGATCCCCTCGAGCGCGCACGGCACGAACGCCGCCTCGGCCGTGATGGCCGGCATGCGCGTGGTGGTGGTCGCCAGCCGCGACACCGGCGACGTCGACCTCGACGACCTGCGTGCCAAGATCGCCGCGCACCGCGACGAGCTCGCTGCGATCATGATCACCTATCCGTCCACGCACGGCGTCTTCGAGCACGAGGTCACCGACATCTGCGACGCCGTCCACGAGGCCGGCGGCCAGGTGTACGTCGACGGCGCCAACCTCAACGCACTCGTCGGGCTCGCCCGACCGGGCCGGTTCGGCGGCGACGTCTCGCACCTGAACCTGCACAAGACCTTCTGCATCCCGCACGGCGGCGGCGGCCCGGGCGTCGGACCGGTCGCCGTGCGCGAGCACCTCGTGCCGTTCCTGCCGAGCAGCCCCCTCGCCACCGAGCTGCCGCAGACCGGCATCGCGATCTCGGCCGCGCCCTACGGCTCGGCGTCGATCCTGCCGATCACCTACGCCTACATCGCGATGATGGGCGCGCAGGGACTGCGGACCGCGACCCTGACGGCGATCGCGTCGGCCAACTACATCGCGCGCCGACTGGCCGACCACTACCCGGTGCTGTACACCGGCGCCGACGGCTGGGTGGCCCACGAGTGCATCCTCGATCTGCGAGAGCTCACGAAGGACACCGGCGTCTCGGTCGACGACGTCGCCAAGCGTCTGGCCGACTACGGCTTCCACGCACCCACGATGAGCTTCCCGGTCGCAGGCACCCTGATGGTCGAGCCCACCGAGAGCGAGAACCTCGCCGAGATCGACGCCTTCATCGACGCGATGATCGCGATCCGCGGCGAGATCGACAAGGTCGCCGACGGCACCTGGACCGTCGACGACAACCCGCTCGCCGGCGCCCCGCACACGGCCGAATGCCTGGTCGGCGAGTGGAACCACGGCTACGACCGGCTCACCGCCGTCTACCCGAACGGGCTGCCGTCGGCCGGTGCGCGCGCCAAGGTGTGGCCGGCGGTCCGGCGCATCGACGGCGCCTTCGGCGACCGCAACCTGGTCTGCAGCTGCCCGCCGATCGAAGCGTTCATGCAGTAGCCAGGACCAACGCGAAGTCGCCGTCGGCGTCGGTCCACCAACCTCGTGGTGCCAGCCCGGCGGCGACGAGTTCGCGCTCCAGACTCGGCCGACGGAACTTCGCCGAGATCTCGGTGCGCATCTCCTCGCCGGCGGCGAAGGACACGGTGAGATCGAGGTCGGCGAGTCGGGCGGCGACCGGCCTTCGGGCGCGCAGCCGCATCTCGATCCATTCGCGGTCGGGATCCCAGACGGCGACGTGCTCGAAGTCGGCGGGGTCCAGGTCGCCGTCGAACTCCCGGCTCACCACGTCGATCACGTTGCGATTGAACGCGGCCGTCACGCCCGCGGCGTCGTCGTAGGCGGCGACCAGCCGCGCGGGGTCCTTCACCAGATCGACGCCCAGAAGCAGACTCTCACCCGGCGCCATCGTCGCCGACAGCGCCGCGAAGAAGTGTCGCCGACGCGGCGGCGGATGGTTGCCGATCGTGCCGCCGAGGAAGGCGATCAAGCGCCGCCCGGGGCTGGGCAGCCGGTCCAGGTGACGGTCGAAGTCGGCGACGAAACCGTGGAGGGGCAGGCCCGGATACTCGCGGCCCAGCGCGTCCATCGCCTCGCTCAGCGCGCCGACGCTGACGTCCACCGGCAGATAGGCGGTCAGGGGACGCCGACGATCGAGCGCCTCGAGCAGCGTGCGGGTCTTGGAGCTCGACCCCGAACCGAGTTCGAGGAGCGCCTCCGCATCCGCGGCGGCGGCGATCTCGTCGGCGTGGTCGATCAGGATCCGACGCTCGGTCCGCGTCTGGTAGTACTCGGGCAGCTCGGTGATCTGCTCGAACAGACGACTGCCGCGGTCGTCGTAGAAGTACTTCGGCGGCAGGTGTTTCGGGATCGCCGTGAGACCGGCCCGCACGTCGACGGCCATCTCCGCGCGCAGGTCGGCCGGTGTCAGCAGGACGTCGATCCGGCCGTCGCTGCGCGAGACCGCGTCGAGGGTCATCGGATCGGCTCGTCGGCGGCGAGCCGGACACCGGTCAGCGGCCAGCGGGCCGCCGGTGGAAAGAAGTTCCGATACGACGCGCGCGTGTGCCCGACCGGGGTGAACGCCGATCCGCCGCGCAGCACCATCTGGCCCGACATGAACTTCCCGTTGTACTCGCCGACGGCTCCCGGCGCCGGCCGGAACCGCGGGTAGGGGAGATACGCCGACGACGTCCACTGCCAGCAGTGACCGGCGAGCTGACGCAGTGTCCCGTCGGACGGACCCGCGGCCCGCGGATGCCAGGCGGCTCCCGGACCGCTGTCGTCGGAGCGCGCGCCCTCGCCCCGGGTGGCGTGCTCCACCTCGGCCTCGGTGGGCAGCCGGTGGCCCGACCACCGGGCGTAGGCGTCGGCCTCGTAGTGGCTCACATGGCACACGGGCAGGGTCGGATCCACCGGCCCGGTGCCGCTCAACGTGTGCTCTGTCCACTCGCCGTCGTGCTCGCGCCAATACAGCGGTGCGCGCCAGTGCTGGGCGTTGACCGTCGCCCAACCGTCCGAGAGCCACAGTTCGGGGCGACGGTAGCCGCCGTCGGCCATGAATTCGCGCCATTCGCCGTTGGTGACCAGGCGGTCGGCGAGCCGGAAGGGTTCGAGGTACTCGCGGTGCCGAGGGGTCTCGTTGTCGTAGCAGAAGGTCCCGTCGGAGGCGGGCCGGTGCCCGACCTCGACCAGTCCGCCGTCGTAGGACCGCCAGCCCAGCGGGCCGGCGACGGTGCCGGCGGCGGGGCGCCCGGCGTACACCGGCTCCAGCGGATTGCACGAGAGCACGTGCTTGATGTCCATCAGGAGAAGTTCCTGATGCTGCTGTTCGTGATTCAGTCCCAGCTCGACGATCGGGGCCAGCTTCTCGAACGCCCCCGCGTCGAGTCCGGCCAGCAGGTCGGCCATCCGGCGGTCGACGTCGGCGCGATAGCGCGCCACGTCGGCCGCTCCCGGCCGGCTGATGTGCCCGCGGTCGGGGCGGCTGTAGCGCGGGCCGATGGACTCGTAGTAGCTGTTGAACAGGAAGCCGTACCGATCGTGGAAGGGTGCGTAGTCCGGTTCGTTCTCGGCGAGGACGAAGGTCTCGAAGAACCAGGTGACGTGCGCGCGATGCCATTTGGTCGGAGACACGTCCGGCATCGATTGCACGGTCTGGTCTTCCGGGGACAGGGGCGCGGCGAGCTGCTCGGTGCGGGTGCGCACCTGCTCGTATCGTCCCAGCAGGATCGTCGCTGCATCGTTCACGACAGGACTCCAATCCGTGGCGGGGGAGAGGCGGCCGGCCGATCGGCATCGACTGCCTACCTTCGAACGTAACACCGGAAGTCCGCTCGCCGTAGACGGTTCCCGACGGTGCCGGTTGCCGCGCAACCCCGCGACCGCGGTCGAGGGGGGCTACGATCGCACCATCAGGCGCCGGTGAAACGACCAGGGAGGCCGCCATGCCGAAGGTCCGAGTGCACAACCTGAACATCTCGCTCGACGGCTTCAGCGCCGGTGAATACGTCACTCACGACCGGCCGATCGGCGACGCGGCCCGGCTGTTCGAGCACTTCGACGGCCGCGTGATCGACGGCGTCCACCGAATCGACGAGCCGATCACCGCCGACCGGATCCTCACCAGCGCGTGGGGTCAGGGGATCGGCGTCGAGATCATGGGCCGACACAAGTTCGGGCCGCAGAACGGCCCGTGGGGCGATGACGACTGGCGCGGCTGGTGGGGCGAGGAGCCGCCCTTCCGGACGCCGGTGGTCGTGCTGACCCACTACGAGCGGACGCCGATCTCGTTCGCCAACGGCACCGTCTTCCACTTCCTCGACGCCGATGCGGAGACCGCGCTGTCCTATGCCCGTGGCCTCGCCGGTCACGGTGACGTGCGGCTCGGCGGCGGACCGACATCGATCCGGGAGTTCCTGCGCGCCGACCTCGTCGACTTCATGCACCTGGTGGTGGTTCCGGTCGTCATCGGCTCCGGAGTGTCGATCTGGGACGGCGACGCCGACCTGCAGGAGCGGTTCGACATCGAGTCGGTCACGACCGCGAGCGGATTGACCCACCAGTTCTGGAACCGGCGGAGCTGACGGTCGGCGCGTCGACCGCCGGCAGGCTGATCCGCACCCGGTCCGTATCGATGTCGACCGATGATTGAACGAGAGATCGCCCGATTGAACAGTGATCGGGAATGCCGCACGGGCGTCGAGATCCGATCCTTTCGCACTGCGATATCCGCACTTGTACGCCTATTTCCTTAAGCGTTCCTTAAGTCGAGGTTCTTGACATCCATGCAGGTAGGCTGCGTGCGGACGGGTACTGGGGGATGTCGGGGCATTTGCATGAGAATGGCGGAAATGCGTCATTGTCGTGCAAGAAAAGGCTTTGCTAACCTCCGCTCATGAACATTTCCATAGGCTTTCCTAATCTGATCATCGGATTGCGGGAAGCGCTGGAAGCCGGTCTGGTGATCACCATCCTGCTGGCCGCGGTACGACGGGGTTCCGGTGATCGTCGGCAGACGGCGGCGGTCTGGCTGGGCGTGATCGCGGCGCTCAGCCTGTCGGTCAGTGCCGCGATCGTGCTGACCGCGAGCCTGGCCGCGATGCCCGCGGCGGGGCAGTCGGTGCTCAGCGGACTCCTCGGCCTGCTGGCGGTGGTGCTCGTCACCCGAATGATCTTCACGATGCGGCGCACCGCTCGCACCCTCAAGGGCGACCTCACGGCGAAGGTCGCCTCCGGAGCGGCGAACGGCACCGCCGCGCTCCTGCTGACGGCCTTCGCGGCGGTGGCGCGCGAGAGCCTGGAGGCGATGCTGTTCCTGTGGGCGGCGACGCGGCAGACCGGCAACGGCGCCGGAGCCATGATCGGCGCGGCCGTGGGCATCGGCCTCGGCCTGCTCGCGGCGTGGCTGCTGTACCGGCGTGCGCTCCGACTCGATCTCGGTCGGTTCTTCACCTACACGGCGGCCTTCCTGACCGTCGTGATCGCAGGCATCCTCGCCTACAGTCTGGGCGAACTGCAGGCGGCCGGGTGGCTGCCGGGCCGGTCGTGGGTGGCATGGGACGTTTCGACGACCATCGACGCGAGCAGCTGGTGGATGGCGATCATCACCTCGGTGACCGGCATCGCCGTCCGCATGACCGTCCTGCAGATCGTCGCCTGGACGGTGTACCTGGTAGTCGTGCTGTGGCTGTACTTCCGCGCGCCGGTCGCCGCCGCGGCCACGTCGGTGCGTCTGTCGCGGTCGGATGCGATCGTCGACCGCGTCGTCGACCGCGCCCGCCCGGTGGCCGTCGCCGTGATCGTGATCCCGTTGAGTGCGGCAGTGGTCGTCTCCACGCTGCTGCCCAAGGAGCCGACGACCGAATCGACCGTCACCGTCGCCGACGGGCAGTGCGGTCGCGACGGCGTCATCGACGGCGCGGGCGGGCACACCTTCAGCGTGCACAACACCTCCGGCCGCGCGGGGGAGGTGACCCTGGAAGACGCGGCGGGGAACATCCTGGGGGAGATCGAGACCCTCGCTCCCGCCACCACGGTGCCCATGCGCGTGACGGTCCCGACCGGGAGGTTCCGATTCCACTGCGCCATGGCCGGCTCGGGCGCCGCCTACTCGGAGTTCATTCCGGGGACCGGGGTGGCCGCGGCCAAGGCGCCGGCCCCGAAGCCGCCGGTCAGCGAGGCCGACCTGGCCGCGCCCGCCGAGGCCCTGCGGGCCGACGTCCTGGTCCGGCTCGATCAGCTCCGGGGCGCGGTCACCGAGCTGACCGCCTCGCTCGGCGCAGACGACTCGGCCGGCAGCAGGCGGGCATGGCGCACCGCGATGTTGATCTGGCAGCGGTCCAGCGCCTCGTATCGGGCGTTCGGCGCCCTCGGCGACGCCGTCGGCGGTGAACCCTGGGCGCTCCCGCTCGGCGTGCACGATCAGCAGTTCGGCGGACTCCGGCGACTGGAGTACGGACTGTGGCACGGACAGCGGCCCGCCGAATTGGTGCCCATCGCACAGCGGCTCACCGCCGACGTCGACCGGCTCGCCGCCGCGGTGCGCGCGCACGACCCGCAGATCGCCTTGGATCCCAAAGACATTCCGCTGCGGGCGCACGAAGTCCTGGAGGAGGCCGAGCGGCACCTCACCAACGGCTTCTCCGATCTCGGCGCCGGCAGCGAATACGCAGAGACGGCCGCGATGATCGCCAACACGCGGGTGGTGCTCGACGCCCTGGCGGGACTGCTGAACGGACGAGACCCGAACCTGCTGGCCTCGGCACGCGGGCGACTCGATCACCTCGAGACGATCCTGCGGACCACGGCGCAGACCCCCTCGGGAGAGTGGCTCTCGCGCCGCGACCTCACCACCGATCAGCGACTGTCGATCAACGCCGCACTGTCGTCGACGATCGAGCTCCTCGCTCAGATCCCGGGCGAACTCGAACCGCCCCTCGCCCGCAGCACGGAAGGGAAGTGACCGCTGTGCCAGACATCGAACGCCGCTCGCTCATCAAAGGCGGACTGCTCGGGGCGGCCGGAGCCGCGGTGACTCTCGGCGTGGTCGGCGGCGGGGTCGCCGCCGACCGGCGGGCCGCCGAACCCGCCGCGGTCCCCACCGACGAGTCGTACCCGGTCCACGGCGCGCATCAGTCGGGCGTCGACATGCCCGCGGCGGGCCGGCAGCAGCCGGCCTCGGAGTTCATCGCCGTGCGCGTCACCGCGGCCGACCGCGCCGGGTTGGAAGAGCTGCTCAAGACGCTGACGGTCGTGATCCGCCGACTCGCCGGCGGGCAGGGGGCACCGCCGACCGCGGTGGCTCGACCGCCGGCGGACAACGGAGTGCTCGGCGCGGCACCGACGATCGACGGGTTGACCGTCACCGTCGCGGTCGGCAGCTCGCTGTTCGACGACCGGTTCGGGCTCGCCGGCCGCCGACCGGCGAGCCTGACCCCGATGAGGGTCTTCGCCAACGACCGACCCGAGGAGGCGTGGACCGGGGGAGACCTGCTGCTGCAGGTGTGCGCCAACCACGCCGACGCCGTCCACCGGGCACTGCGCGAGATTCTGCGCGCCACCCGCGCGGACATGCAGATCCTGTGGCGCATCCGCGGTTTCGGCTCACCGCCCCGGCCGGAGGGGACACCGCGCAACCTGCTCGGCTTCAAGGACGGCACCGGCAATCCGCAGGGCGCCGACGCCGCATCGCTGATCTGGGTCGAGCAGGGCGGCGTGCAGCCGTGGACCGTCGGGGGCACCTTCGTGGTGGTCCGACTCATCCGCATGTTCACCGAGTTCTGGGACCGGATCTCCATCAACGAGCAGGAACGCATCTTCGGCCGACGCCGCGACAGCGGCGCGCCGCTCGACGGCAACGCCGAATCCGATGTCCCCGACTACGCCGCCGATCCCCACGGCTTCGCGGTGCCGACCGACGCCCACATCCGGCTGGCCAACCCGCGGACCCGCGAGACCGCCGGACAGCGGCTGATCCGACGGTCCTACAACTACGATCTCGGTGTCGACGACAACGGCAACCTGCAGGCCGGCCACATCTTCGTCTGCTATCAGAAGAACATTCAGGAGCACTTCGAGGCGGTCCAGCACCGGCTCGACGGCGAGCCGCTGGAAGACTACGTGCAACCCTTCGGCGGCGGCTACTTCTTCGTCCTGCCGGGCATCAAGGACGCGGCGGACTGGCTGGGCAGTGGAATGCTCGCCTGAGGCGGGGCCGACACGGAACGCCGGTGCCCGGCGACAGTCCAGGGTCGCGCTACGACGCCGCGGGATAGACGATCTTGTTGATCGCGACGGCCGCCCCCGGTTCGGGCACCGGCAGCAGGTCGCGCACCTCGTCGAACTTCACCGTGGCGGTCGGCGCAGGCAGCGGGCCGGTGCCGCGGAAGCCGACCCTGGTGAGGACCTCCATCTGGGCGGGTTTGCGCACGAACGTGAAGAACTGCTCGACGGCGTCGCTGATGTGCAAGGGCACCAGCTCGCCCGCGAGCTTGACGACCGGGTAGTCGGCGACCGGCGTCGGTCCCTTGGGCGCCACCGCGGCGACCTTGGCGACGGGATCGTCGCGGGTGATCGTGTACAGCCGCTGTTCGGTGACGGGGACGGCCCGCACGGGTGCGTCGGCGGGATCGGTGGTGTCGGCGATGGCCTTCACCGCGGCCTCGATCGAGCCGTCGCCGACACGCGGCGGCGCCGACATCAACTGCCGCAGGGCATCGACGACGGCAGGCGACTGCGCCTGCGCCGGCGTCAGAGCGCGGTCGGCGCGAGCCGTCGCGGCCGCGACGGCCTGGCCGGCGAGCGCGGTCGCATCGGACTGGGGACCGGCCGGCATGGCGATGCGGAGCGAGCCCCACGAGGACCTGCCGAACGCCGCCAGCGAGTTGGCCTCGGTCTGATCGGGCAGGCCCTCCCACGACAGGGCACCGTTCGCGGCCTCGGCGATCCGCGGCTCCACCGCGAGGCGGACCGGCGATGACACGAGTGACTCCGGGTTGCCCTGCAGCGCCGCCGGCTTCGTCGTCTGCAGCACAGCCGCCCAGATCGAGGACTCCGGCACCCAGGCGGCCGGGTAGGCGCCGAATGCCTGTGCGTCCCAGGTCGCGGCCGTCAGCCCTTCGAGCGTGGCGCGCGCGTCGGCCGGACGCACCTGCACGCTCACGCAGTGATCTCGGACCACCGGCTTGCGCGCGTTGAAGGCCTCGGCGATCTTCTGCAGCCCGGGGGCGAGCGCCGGGTCGGCGATCACCGGGACCGTGGCGGGCCCCTCCAGACAGGAGCCTGCCGCGACGGGCTGCTCCTCGTCGATCCGATCGCCCAGTTGACTCCACGCGGTCACGATGCCCGCGATGAGGACGACACTGAGCCCGATGGCCACCAGCCGCCGGCTGATGAACGTCCGACCACGCCCGTGCCCCGTGTGCTTAGCCACCGAACCTTCTCCTCCGCTGCATCGTGTCGACCCCGACCGGAGCGACCGAGCCCGGACCGAGAATCCGGTCCGGGCTCGGTGCGCTACACCTTCTCGTGTATATCAGGCGTTGGCAGCCTTGTACTCGCGGCGCGCGGCGTGCAGCAGCGGTTCGGTGTACCCGCTGGGCTGGGTGGCGCCCTTGAGGATCAGATCCTTCGCGGCCTGGAAGGCGATGTTGCCGTCGAAGTTCGGCGCCATCGGCCGGTAGGCGGGGTCGTCGGCGTTCTGCCGGTCGACGACCGGCGCCATCCGCTCCAGCGCGGCCACCACGTCCGCTTCGGTGACGATGTCGTGACGGATCCAGTTGGCCAGCAGCTGGCTGGAGATCCGCAGGGTCGCCCGGTCCTCCATCAGTGCGACGTCGTGGATATCGGGCACCTTGGAGCAGCCGACGCCGTGGTCGATCCAGCGGACCACGTAGCCGAGGATCGACTGGCAGTTGTTGTCCAGCTCCTCGCGCTTCTCCTCATCGCTCCAGTTCGGGTTCGCCGCGAGCGGAATGGTGAGGATGTCGTCGACCGATGCGGGGTCGCGCTTGGCGATGTCGTCCTGGCGCTCGAAGACGTCGACCTCGTGGTAGTGCAGCGCGTGCAGCGTCGCCGCGGTCGGCGACGGCACCCACGCGGTGTTGGCGCCGGCCATCGGGTGGCCGATCTTCTGCGCCAGCATGTCGGCCATCAGGTCGGGCATCGCCCACATGCCCTTGCCGATCTGCGCCTTGTGCTGCAGGCCGGCGTGCAGGCCGGTGTCGACGTTCGAGTCCTCGTAGGCGTTGAACCA
The DNA here is from genome assembly GCF_039946255.1 of Gordonia aichiensis. GTDB lineage: Bacteria > Actinomycetota > Actinomycetes > Mycobacteriales > Mycobacteriaceae > Gordonia > Gordonia aichiensis_A. Next base: position 82,829 of record NZ_JBCDWL010000011.1, read on the forward strand.
GGTCTGCGCCTTGATCTCGGCCTTGCGGACGATCGGTCCGGCCTCCATCGAGGTGTGGATCTCGTCGCCGGTGCGGTCCAGGAAGCCGGTGTTGATGAACACCACGCGGGCCGCGGCGGCCTTGATGCAGGCCTTCAGGTTGGCCGAGGTACGACGCTCCTCGTCCATGATGCCGACCTTCAGGGTGTTCTCCGGAAGGCCGAGGACCTGCTCGACGCGGCCGAACAGCTCGCTGGTGAAGGCGACCTCGTCGGGGCCGTGCATCTTGGGCTTGACGATGTAGATCGACCCGGTCCGCGAGTTCTGCAGACCCTCGCTGCTCATGCCGTGAATGCCGATGGCCGAGGTGATCAGCGCGTCCAGGATGCCCTCGGGCACCTCGTCGCCGTCGGCGTCGAGGATCGCCGGGTTGGTCATCAGGTGACCGACGTTGCGCACGAACAGCAGGCTGCGGCCGTGCAGTTCCACCTCGCCGGCGCCGTCGGGCGCGGTGTAGACGCGGTTCGGGTTCAGCGTGCGGGTGAAGGTCTTGCCGCCCTTGCTGACCTCTTCGGCCAGATCACCCTTGTTCAGGCCGAGCCAGTTGTGGTAGCCGAGGACCTTGTCGTCGGCGTCGACGGCCGCGACCGAGTCCTCGAAGTCCATGATCGTGGTGACGGCGGACTCGACGAGGACGTCCTTGACGCCCGCGGCGTCGGTGGCACCGATCGGCGAGGCCGGATCGATCTGGATCTCCAGGTGCAGACCGTTGTGGCGCACCAGGATGCCGGTCGGGGCACCGGCCTCGCCGGTGTAGCCGGCGAACACGGTGGGATCGGCGAACGCGGTCTGCCCGCCGTCACCGAAGGCGGCGACGACGTTGCCGTCGACGACGGTGTACGACGTGACATCGGCGTGGCTGCACTGCTCGAGCGGCACCGCCTTGTCGAGGAAGGCCTTGGCGAAGGCGATCACCTTGTCGCCGCGGACCTTGTTGTACGAGGAGCCCTTCTCGGCGCCGTCGGTCTCCGGGATGGCGTCGGTGCCGTACAGCGCGTCGTACAGCGACCCCCACCGCGCGTTCGACGCGTTCAGCGCGAAGCGGGCGTTGAGGATCGGCACCACCAGCTGCGGGCCGGGGATGTTCGCGATCTCGTCGTCGACGCCCGCGGTGGTGATCTGGAAGTCCTCGGGCACCGGCACCAGGTAGCCGATCTCCTGGAGGAAGGCCTTGTACTCGGCGTAGTCGAAGTCCTGGTGATCGCGGTGCCAGGCGTCGATCTTGGTCTGCAGCTCTTCACGGACGGCAAGCAGTTCGCGGTTGCGCGGAGCCAGATCGTTGATCACGGCCGCAGCGCCCGCCCAGAACTTCTCAGCGTCTACGCCCGTGCCGGGGAGCGCTTCAGTGTTGACGAAGTCGTACAGGACTGCGGCGACCTGCAATCCGTTGACGGTGACGCGTTCGGTCATGGCAACCTTTCCTTTGCGAGTGCGTACTGCGGGAAACTGCGACCACGTGCCGGAATGCTCTCGGGAGGTGGCCCGCCCACAATCATCCATGCTACTAGGCGCGACCAGCGCGAATTCAGGCGAGGTCGGACAGTCTGAGGAGGTCCTCGCACGCTGTGATCAGGGCCGCACGAGCGCGTTCGCCACGATCGGCGATCGCCGATTGCTCGCGAACGTACTGCGCACGGCCGTCGGCCGTCTCTATTGTTACTGGCCAGTAGCCATATTGGGACAGATCGTAGGGGCTGGCGCGCATGTCGAGCTCGCGGGCGCAGAGCGCGAGTTCGAAGCAGTCGGCCAGCAGTTCGGACGGGATCAGCGGCGTCAATTTCAGGCAGAAGCGGTACAGATCCATCGTCGCGTGCAGACAGCCGGGTTGCTCGTTGTCGATCGCGGTCGCGCGCGTCAATGCGGTCGCATTCAGCCCGGCCGCCGGTTCGGTGAAGAACCGGAAGGCGTCGAAATGGGTGCAGCGGAGCGGCTGTCGCTCCACCACGGCGTCGGTTCCCGCGGCGCCGAGCCGGAGCGGGAGTTCGTGGCGGGTCTCCTCGACCCGATAGACCATCGCCCACTCGTGCAGACCGAAGCAGCCGAACCGCGCGGGACGGCCCGCCGTCGCCCGAGCCAGGCGCAGGGTCGCCGTCAGCAGGGGCCGGCGGTCGCGCAGATGCTCGATCGAGACCCGGGCCGTCCCGTCGGCGTCCACCCGGTAGCCGCGCAGACCGCCGTAACGGTGGGCCTGCGCGAGCGCGACACCGTACCCGGGATGCCAACGGGCCACCTGCTTCGGGCGCGCCGAATAGTACGTGAACAGGAAGTCGATCACCGGATGCTTGCGGCCCTGGCTGCGGGCCTGCAGGTACGGGCCGATCAGGGCCTCGATCCGTTCGCGGTGCGCCTGCGCGCGGGTCTGCCACTCCTCGCGCGCGAGCGTCGGTGCGCCGGCCGCAGGGGAGTCGGTCGCGGGGGAGCCGGTCGCGGGCTCGGGGGTCGGCATCAGATCCGGTGCGTGGAGTCGCGCAGGTCGCCGATGAACGACTCGGCGAGATCGGCCAACGCCAGCACGCCGACGATCGCGGCGTCGTCGTCGACGACCGCCCCCAGGTGCGCGCTGGTGCGCCGCAGCACCACCGTGGCCTCGTCGAGCGGAGTGCTCGCCCGGATCTTGGGCAGGGGGCGGATCTGGTCGACCCCGATGATCGACTCGGGTCCGACGGCCTCGTCGAGGATGTCGTCGAGCACGTCCTTGATGTGCAGGTAGCCGATGTACGAGCCGTCGAGGCCGACGACGGGGAAGCGGGAGTACCCGGTCTCTCGGACGGCGCGCTCCACCGACCCCAGTCGCGGACCGAGGCCGCCGGTGGCGTCGTCGAGCTGGACGCGGACGCACCGGACGTCGGCGAGGGGGATCATCACCTCGGCGGCGGTCCGCTCCACGGTCGTCAGCGCTCGCGTGAGGCGCTCGTGCTCTTCGGCGTCGAGCAGACCCAGCTCGCGTGACTCGCCGATCATCTCGGCCAGCTCGGACTCGTTGACGGTGGTCGCCAACTCGTCCTTCGGCTCCACGCGCATCAGTCGCAACGCCAGGTTGGCCAGCGCGTTGTAGAACCAGATCAGCGGTCGGACCAGGCGCATGAACCACAGGTGCACGGGCACCACGAGCATGGCGACCGTCTCCGGACCGGCCAGCGCGATGTTCTTCGGCACCATCTCGCCGAGCAGGATGTGCAGGATCACCACGATCGCCAGGGCGATGGCGAAGGCGATCGGGTGCAGCAGTTGATCGGGGATGCGCATCAGTTCCAGCGGCGCGGCGATCAGATGCGCGATCGCCGGCTCGGCGACCCGGCCCAGCAGGATCGAGCAGATGGTGATGCCCAACTGCGATCCGGCGAGCATCAGCGACAGGTGTTCGGAGGCCTGAATGACGGTGCGCGCGCGGCTCTTTCCGCTCTCTTCCAGGGCGACGAGACGGTCGCGGCGGGCGGCGATCAGGGAGAACTCCGCCGCGACGAAGAAGGCGTTGGCGGCCAGCAGCACCACCGCGAGCAGGATGCCCCACAACTCAGCCACGGCGCGCTCCGTTCGGTGCGATCGGACCGGAGCCGTCGATGATCGTCATCCACACCTTGTCGACGCGCCGCTGATCCATCTGCACGACGGTCGCCCGCCACCGCGGCTCGGGAGTGTCGAGGATCGAATCGGCGGCCGACTCGTGCTGCGGCAGGTCGACGATGTCGCCCGTGCGGGGGATGCGGCCGAGGCAGAACATGACCAGGCCGCCGAGGGTCTCGTACGAGCCCTCCGGCGCCCGGTAGCCGATCGCCGAGCGCACCTCGTCCAACCGCAGCAGGCCCGAGCAGCGGAAGCCGTTGCCCACCGGCGTCACGTCCGACTCCTCGACGTCGTGCTCGTCGGTGACATCGCCGAGGATCTCCTCGACGAGGTCCTCGGAGGTGACCAGCCCGGCGGTCCCGCCGTACTCGTCGATGACCACGCACACCTCCAGGCCGTTGGAGGAGATGCGGTCCATCAGCGCGTCGCCGTCGAGGCTGTCGGGCACTCGCGTGACCGGCCGCGCCAACGAGCGCAGCGACGTGGTCGCCAGGCTCTGCGGCGGCAGCGTGAACGCCTGCTTGATGTGCACGACCCCGACCAGGTTGTCGAGGTCACCGGCCTCGGCGACCAGGAACCGGGAGTGTCCGGTGCGCGAGGCGGCGGCGATCAGGTCGCGGACCGAGTCGTTCGGCTCGAGGGACTCGATGCGCACCCGCGGCGTCATCAGATCCTCGGCGGTGAGTTCACCGAAGCGAAGGGAGCGGTCGACGAGCGTCGCGGTGTCGGGGTCCAGTGCGCCGCGCAGGGCCGAATTGTGCACCAGGGCGGCCAGTTCGGCCGCCGAGCGTGCCGACCCGAGCTCTTCGGTCGGCTCGATCCCGAGGCGTCGCACGAGGGCGTTCGCGAGGTTGTTCAGTCCGTTGATCGCGATCTTGAACACGGCGGAGAACATCGACATCGGCGAGGCCGTGGCACGGGCGACACCCAGCGGCTTGGCGATGGCCAGGTTCTTCGGAATCAGTTCGCCGAGGACCATCGACAGCGAGGTGGCGATGATCAACGCCAAGGCCAGGGAGATGCCCGAGACCAGGTTGTCCGGTACGCGAAGGACCTCGAGCAGCGGGTTGAGGATCTTGGCGAGCACCGGCTCGGCGATGTAACCGGTGATCAGCGTGGTGATCGTGATCCCGAGCTGGGCGCCGGACAGCTGGAACGACAGCGAACGGTGGGCGCGATCGACGGCGTGCGAGCGGCGGTCGCCGCGGCGGGCGACGTCGGCGGCGATCGTCGAGCGTTCCAAGGCGGTCAGCGAGAACTCGCCTGCGACGAACAGGGCGGTGCCCAGCGTGAGGGCGACGAACCCGGCCAGGCTGGCGACGATGATGACTATGTCCACCGGAGTCGGTCACCAGCCGCCGGGTCGGGGGCGGCCCTCGGCGAAACCGGCCGCCGACTGCACGCCCAGGATCACCTCGTCGTGCAGTTCGCGCAGCGTCGTCGCACCGACGTAGGTGGCGGTGCTGCGCACACCCGAACAGATGTGGTCGATCAAGTCTTCTACTCCGGGACGGTCGGGGTCGAGGTGGATGCGCGAGGAGGAGATACCCTCCTCGAACAGAGCCTTCCGGGCACGATCGTAGGCGCCGTCGCCCGAGGACCGCGCGGCGACCGCCCGTTTGGACGCCATCCCGAAGCTGACCTTGTACTCTCCGTCGACGTCGGTGTGCAGGTCGCCGGGGGATTCGTAGGTCCCGGCGAACCACGAGCCGACCATCGCGTTCGACGCACCGGCGGCGATCGCCAGCGCGACGTCGCGCGGGTACCGGATGCCGCCGTCGGCCCACACGGCCGCGCCGCGATCGCGGACCGCGGCAGCGCAGTCGGCGACCGCGGAGAACTGCGGTCGCCCGACGCCGGTCATCATCCGCGTCGTGCACATGGCGCCCGGTCCCACGCCCACCTTCACGATCGTCGCGCCGGCGTCGACGAGGTCGAGCGCCCCGCGCGCCGAGACCACGTTGCCCGCGGCCAACGGGACGCCGAGGTCGGCGTCGGCGACCGCCCGCAGAGCGGTGAGCATCTTCTCCTGGTGCCCGTGAGCGGTGTCGACGACGAGCAGATCGGCGCCCGCCGCCACGAGGGCGCGCGCCTTGCCGACCACGTCGCCGTTGATGCCGACCGCCGCGGCGACTCGCAGGCGCCCGTCGGCGTCGACATTGGGGCGGTAGATGCCGGCCCGCAGTGCGCCCAGCCTGCTCAGGACGCCGGTGAGGGCGCCGTCGGCGTCGACGAGGACCGCGAGGTCGGCGTTGGCCTCGACCAGGGCGTCGAAGACGGTGCGGGGGTCGGCGGTGGCCGGGAGGACGACCGGAATCGGTTCGGCGACCGACGCCACGTCGGTGAACAGGTCGATGTCGTGTCCGGGCGCGGTCCGCGGAACCAGTCCGGTCGGCCGGCCGTCGGCGTCGACGACGACCGCGGCCCCGTGAGCACGTTTGGGGATCAGCGCCTGCGCGTGCGCCATCACGTCGTCGCCGGTGAGCACCACCGGCGTCTCGGCCACCAGGTGACGTGACTTGACGTAAGCGATGGTCCGCCGGGCGGCGTCGATGGGCACGTCCTGCGGCAGGACCACCAGGCCGCCGCGCCGGGCGACGGTCTCGGCCATGCGCTTGCCCGCCACCGCCGTCATGTTGGAGACGACGAGGGGAATCGTGGTTCCGGTGCCGTCGTCGGTGGTCATGTCGACGTCGAATCGCGAGAGCACCGAGGACCGGCCGGGGACGACGAAGACGTCGTCGTAGGTCAGATCGAACTGCGGTGTGTGGCCGTCGAGGAATCGCACGGGGCACCCTTTCTCGTCGGTCGCGAACGCCGGTGACGGCTCACGAGTGGGACATCAGCCGACTCAGCTCCGTCAGCCACGGGATCGCGACGGCGAGCGTCGGGACCACCAGGATCGCGGCCGCGAGCAGGTACGCGGTCGCCGAGATGCGCCAGGTGGGCCGCAGGTGGGTGAGCCTGCGGACGCGGATCAGCGTGGTCGGTCCGCCGACGGCCATGGCGCCGCGCGGCGCGGTGGCGTCGGCGCAGGCGACGAGCGCGCGACCCAGCGTGGTCGGCGTCGTCGCACGGACGGCCTGGTCGTCGGCGAGTACCTCGGCGAGCAGTTCGACGGCGCCGAGGGCCGATCGGGACCGCACGAACCGGGGGAAGGCCTCGTGGGCCGCGATGAAGGCTTCGAGCACGAGATCGTGCCGGGCGCGCAGATGGGCCCGCTCGTGGGCGATGACGGCCGTCAGCTGGTCGTCGTCGAGCCGGGCGAGGACGCCCTCGCTCAGGACCACGCGGCGTCGCAGTCCCGGCAGGCAGTAGGCGAGCGGGGTGGGCACGTCGAGGATGCGGATGTCGCGCCCGGCGGCGAGACGGCGATCGGCGTTGTCGACGAGATCGATCATCATCCGGTGCGCGTTGCGGCGGGCGCGGGTCCGGATGCCGACGCGCAGCACCGTGTACATCAACCGGGCGCCGACGACGAGGGTCAGGACGAAGACCGACACGTACACGGTCCACAGGAACCAGCCGAGGCGTTCGATCTCGGCGACCGGATTGCTGGTCGGTGCACCGTCGGGTCCGGGCGCGAGCAGGTTGGCGGCGATGGCCAGGCCGGTGCTGAACGCCGACAGGACGGCGGCCAGGGCGATGGACTGCCACAGCGCCATCGCGGCACGGGGAGTGTGCAGCGGCCAGGTGGCGCGTGCGAGCGCCGCCGGGATCGGTCCGACGAGGGCGACGGTGAGGATGCCGAACAGCAACGCGGTCATCGGCGTCGGCGCCTCCAATCGGTCCGGTTCGAGAACTCAGGTCAGAATAGTCAACGGTGGCCGCTGCGGGCGGTTTCGAGCTCATCGAGCGCTTCGCGGAGGGCGGCGGCCTCGTCGGCGCCCACCTTGCCGACGAACGACACCAATGCCGCGTGTCGGGCGCCGGGGGCGTCGGTGCTGCTCAGGGCGTCGACCATCAGTTTGGCAACGAGGTCTTCGCGCGGCGAGGTGGCCTGGTACTTGTGCGCGCGGTCGTCGCGGATCTGCGTGACGAGATCCTTCTTCGTCAACCGCTGCAGGACCGTCATCACCGTCGTGTACGCCAGGGTGCGGCTCTTGGAGAGCTCAGCGTGAACCTGGCGCACCGTCTGCGGTGTCGCCGAAGCCCACAACGTGTCCATCACGGCACGCTCGAGATCACCCAATCCGTTCATCTTCTTCATTCTACGTCGACTCCCAGCTTTCTCCGATTCGTGCCGGTCAACTCGCGTGGCCGGGTCGAATATTCCGACGGGGTCACACCGGTGTAACGAATGCACCGCGGTGTGGGTTCCCGATCGGATCCGACCATGGCCGACCCGCGGGGCAGGGCCGCGTGTTGACACCTGACTAAGGGTAGCCTACATTCAGTGACGTGGATCGCGAGAGTGTCCTGAGGGCTGCAGAGACCCCCGATCCCCGCCGATGGTCCCCGCGCTCGACGATGAGCGCGGGGACCATCGGCGTCACAGGGCTTGCATCCGCTGCGCGGAACCGGTGCCGCGCCGGTGGCAATCGCGGCATCGCGGTGGCAATGTGCACATCATGGACAACACCACCGAGACGATTGATGTGAGCCAGGCCCGAGGTCTGGACAAGCTGCTGGGCTTTCAGGTCACCCACGCCGACGGTGAGGGAGTGCGCGGCACCCTGGAGGTCGCCGACATCCATCACCAGCCCTTCGGCATCACTCACGGCGGTGTCTACTGTGCCCTGGCCGAGAGCGCCGCGAGCATCAGTGCCTTCTGCTGGCTGCAGGAGACCGGTATCGGCGGCAGCGCCGTCGGTGCCAACAACAGCACCGACTTCCTGCGGCCCGTCCGAAGTGGGGTCCTGAGCGTGTCGACCACCCCGATCCACCGCGGTCGTCGTCAGCAGCTGTGGCAGGTCGACATCGTCGACGCCGACGGCCGCTTGGCGGCGCAGTCGCGGGTGCGCCTGCAGAACATCGAGATGCCCGCCTGACCCCGCTGACGCAGAAGGATCCCGGCGCGGCACGATGCGCCGGGATCCTTCGTCAGCGGGTACGGGGGTCAGGTGTCAGCCCGCGGAGTCGGCCGTCGAATCGCCGTCCTGCTCCGACCGCGCGGCCTCGGCCAGCCGCAGCCGCTCCAGATACGAGAGCTCGGTGAGCGCCGACCGCGCATAGACCTGCTGCTCGGTCACCGCCAACTGGGTGCGCCCGCGCGAGCTGAACGCGAAGAACCAGTTGATGAAGGTGTTCAACCGGTTCCGGAAGCCCACCATGTACACCAGGTGCAGGGCCAACCAGCCGAGCCAGGCGAGGTAGCCCTCGGTCTCGAACTTGCGCTTGGTGCCCGGGATCGGCACCTGCATCACCGCGCTGAAACGCGAGACCGTCGCCATCGAGCCCTTGTCGAAGTAGCTGAACGGCTTGCGCTGGTCGGGCGTCTGGCCCTTGTGCATCTCGGCGAGAATGGCGTCGGCGGCGTACCGGCCGCCCTGAATCGCGCCCTGCGCCACGCCGGGGACGCCGTCGACGGCCATCATGTCGCCGACGACGAAGACGTTCGGGTGCCCGGGAATCGCCAGGTCCGGTCCCACCTTGACGCGGCCGGCGCGATCCAGCTCGGTCTCGGACTGGTCGGCGAGCACGCGGCCGAGCGAGCTGGCCTGGACGCCGGCCGACCACACCTTGCACTGGCTCTCGATGCGGCGGGTGGTGCCGTCCTTCTCCTTGACGGTCAGCCCGTCGTAGTCCAGATCGGTGACCATCGCACCCAGCTGGACGTCGACTCCCATGCCCTCGAGCCGCCGCTTGGCCTTGGCGCCCAGCTTGGGACCGAAGGGCGGCAGAACGGCCGGGGCGGCGTCGAGGAGGATGACCTTCGCATCGGTGGAGTCGATGTTGCGGAAGGCTCCCTCGAGGGTCTTCGCGCTCATCTCGGCGATCTGCCCGGCCAACTCGACGCCGGTCGGGCCGGCGCCGATCACCACGAAGGTCAGCAGCTTGCGCTGTTCCTCGGGATCGTTCGACAGTTCCGCCTGCTCGAAGGCGCCGAGGATGCGTCCACGCAGTTCCAGCGCGTGGTCGATGGTCTTCATGCCGGGGGCGTACTCGGCGAAGTGGTCGTTGCCGAAGTACGACTGGTCGGCGCCTGCGGCGATGATCAGATCGTCGTAGGCGGTCTCGGTGACGCGCTCGAGCAGCTGCGAGCGGACCACGCGCGTCGTGAGGTCGATGTCGAAGACCTCGCCGAGCAGGACGCGGGTGTTCTTCTGCTTCCGCAGGATCACCCGGGTCGCCGGCGCGATCTCGCCCTCGGCGATGATTCCGGTCGCCACCTGATAGAGCATCGGCTGGAACAGATGGTGGGTGGTCTTGGCGATGAGCGTGACATCCACGTCAGCTCTCCGGAGGCGCTGTGCTGCGAACAGGCCGCCGAAACCCGAGCCGATGATCACCACCTGACGGCGACGCCGCAGGCTGCTGGGTGGGCTGCTGGTCATTGGCATACTCCTGAGTGCTCATTCAGATGACAGGGAATCGATGGGGCCGACTGCGGTGAACCCCGGCGGTGACCACGGTAGTCCGCCGCGCTCACGCGGGCACTCCGGGTCGGTCGGGGCCGGGTCGCCAATGGTGCCGCCCGCCCGCGACGGGCGCGGTGCCGAGGCGCCGCAGCCAGTCGGTGCGCAGGATCTCGTACTCGATGTCGGCGGCGGTGAACGCCTCGTCGAACTGCTCGCGGTCGAACTGCTCGCGCAGCAGACCGCCGGGCGCCAGCCGCATCCCGAGCTTCTGCATCACCCGCTGGGAGGCGGCGTTGTCGGGATGCGTGCTGGCGAAGATGCGGCTCGCGACGCCGCCGTCGAAGGCCGCGGCGATCACCGCGCCCGCCGCCTCGGTCGCCAGGCCGCGGCCCCACGCCGCCCGCTGCAGGCGATAGCTCAGCTCCAACTCGGCCGTCGCCGAATGCCGCGGCGCCCGCAGGCGCACCCAGCCGACGAAGCGGTCGGTTCGCCGATCGAAGCCCGCCCACAGGCCGGTGCCGTGCCGCTGGAAGTGAGATTGCGATCGCGGGATCACCCAGTCGACGATCGTCGCCGCGGGCGTCGGCTCGCCGCCGGAGACGAAGCGCATGACGGCCGGGTCGGAATCGAGGCGCAGCAGCAGCGGTGCGTCCGCGGGCAACACCGGCCGCAGCCGCAGTCGTCTCGTCCCGATGTCCACCCGGAGAGTCTAGCGACGAAGCCGTCTCTTCGACGGCGACTCGGCAGTCCTCGGCGAGGCGCATGCCCGCCGATCCCGGGGCGCGGGGCTGTCGGGGCCCGACGATAGGCTGCTCTCATGTCCGACACCGCATTCGTGGCCGACCTCCATCTGCGCTGGGGCGATCTCGACCCGCTCAACCACGTCAACAACGTGCAGTTCGCGCGCCTCCTGGAGGAGGCGCGCATTCGCGCGATGCACGCCTGGTTCCCGGACGGTGAACGTGAGTTCGCGATGCTCGTCGCCCGCCAGGAGATCGAGTACACCGCGCCGCTGCTGTACAGCCTCGAGCCCGCCCGCGTCGAGGTGTGGGTGTCGCGGCTCGGCGGTTCCTCGTTCGACTTCGCCTACCGCCTCCGCTCGGCGGAGGGAGCGTTGTCGGCCCTCGCCGAGAGCACCTCGACCGTGATCGACCGCGAGACCGGTCGGCCGATTCCGATTCCGGCTCCCGTCCGCGAGGTGCTCGAGGGCCGGTTCGGCGCCGAGGTCGAGTTCCGGCGCCGTCGCTGACCGGCGACGGCTGAGAGGACGACCATGCTCATTGTGCACCGGTCCGAGAAGACCGGCCTGCTCGTCGACGCGCTCGCACGCACGCTCGCACAGCCGCTGCCAGATCCCATGCAGACCGAGATCGTCGCGGTCCCCGAACGCGGAGTCGAACGGTGGCTGAAGCAGCAGCTGTCGCTTCGTCTGGGCGCGGGTGAGGGCGGCGACGGCATCGCGGCCAACATCGCCTTCGATTCACCGGCCTTCCTCCTGCGCCAGGTGCTGGAGTCCGTCGCGGCCGATCCGGCGGCCGCCGAGGACTGGTTCTCCGACCGGTTGCGCTGGCCGGTGCTCCGAGTGCTCGACGCCCACATCGACGATCCGCGCCTGGCAGTCCTGGCGGCCTACCTCCGTCGCGACAGTGCGCCGGCGGCGCCGGGGCACGGACGTCGCCTGTCGGCGGCGTCGACGATCGCGGGACTGCTGAGCTCCTACGGCTGGCAGCGGCCCACGATGATCGCCGAATGGGCGGCCGGGCACGACACCGACGGAACCGGCGACGCCCTCGCGCCGCACTTGAACTGGCAGCCCTGGTTCTGGCGGCTGGTGCGCGAGGAGGTCGGTCACCCGCACCTGGCCGAGCACCTGCCCGCGGTGCTCGACCGGCTCCGCACCGACCGCGACGCCGTCGATCTGCCCGACCGGCTCGCACTCTTCGGCGCCACCCGGATCCCGCAGACGCTGCGCGCGGTCCTCGGCGCGCTCGCCGAACGGCGCGAGGTCGCGCTGTACCTGCCGCACCCGTCACCCGCCCTGTGGGACTCGGTCGCCGCATCCACCCGGCCGAGCGGGTCCGCGCCGACCCCGCGCGCGGCGCGGATCGCGCCGCGGCCGCGCCACCCGCTGCTGGCCGCCCTGTCCCGCGACCTCCAAGAACTGCAGGAGGTCCTCGCCGGCGGCGACGACGTCCGCCACGATCCGGCGTCCACCGATGCCGACACCCTGTTGTCGACCCTGCAGCGCGGGCTGCGCGAGGACCTGCTCGAGCCGGTCGCGGGGACGAGGGCGGACGGAAGCGTCCAGGTGCACGCCTGCCACGGCCCGGCCCGCCAGGTCGAAGTCCTGCGCGACCGCCTGCTCCACCTGTTCGACGCGGACCCCGGACTCGAACCGCGCGACGTCCTCATCATGTGCCCCGACATCGAGACCTATGCGCCGCTGATCGGCGGATCGTTCGGGCAGGCGGGCCTGGGCCGCGACCATCCCGCGTTCTCGCTGCGCGTGCGCCTGGCCGACCGCGGACTGCGCGCACAGAACGCCGTGCTGGACACGCTGGCCCGGATTCTCGACCTGGCCGCCGGGCGGGTCCGGGCAGGCGATCTCCTCGACCTGGCCGCGGCCGAACCCGTGCGCGCGCGATTCCGGTTCACCGAGGACGACGTGACGACCCTCGACGGATGGGTGCGGCGATCCGGGATCCGGTGGGGCATGGACGACGACGGACGTCGTCGCTTCGGTCTCGGCGGCTTCCCGCAGGGCACCGTGCGGACCGGACTCGACCGCATCCTGCTCGGCGTGATCGCCGAGGAGTCGGAGAACCAGTGGCTCGGCACCGCGCTGCCGCTGTCGGGCATCGATTCGACCGACACCGACCTGGCCGGGCGGTTCGCCGAGTTCGCTCAACGGACCGCGACGCTGATCGACACCGTCTCGCAGCCGCGCTCGACGGGCGACTGGCTCGGGGTGCTCACTGAGGCCGTCGATCTGTTGACCGCGACCGACGCCGAGACCGAGTGGCAACGCGCCCAAGCCGTCGGCATGCTCACCGAAGCGCTCACCGCGCCCGAGGGCGCCGACCAATCGGTGCTCGACCTCGCCGACCTGCGCGATCTGATGGCGCAACTGCTCGCCGCCCGGCCCACGCGGTCGAACTTCTGCACCGGTGAGCTCACCGTGTGCTCGATGGTGCCGATGCGGTCGGTGCCGCACCGGGTGATCGCGGTGCTGGGCCTCGACAGCGGTGCCTATCCGCGGGCGGGCGCGCTCGACGGCGACGACATCCTGCAGGCCACGCCGATGGTCGGGGAGCGGAACATGCGCGACGAGGACCGCCAGGTCTTCCTCGACGCCATCGGGGCGGCGACCGAGACCCTGCTCGTCTTCTACACCGGCGCCGACCCCATGACCGGGGCGATCACCCCGCCGGCGGTCGTCGTCACCGAACTGCTCGACACGGTGCGGACCGTCCTCGGCACGGCGGCGGGCGAACCGACCCCCGTCCTGCACCGCCACACCCTGCACGCCTTCGACGAGCAGAACTTCGTCGCCGACGGCGACGGACCGTTCAGCTACGACGCCGCCCTGCTGCCCGCCGCCCGCACGCTCAGCGCCGTACACCGGTCGGGCGGCCGCGGCCGCGCGATGCCCGTCATCGCCGCCGAGCACCTGCCCGCGGCCGACCGGTCCGGCGACGTCGACCTCGACGAGCTGATCAGCTTCCTGTCGGCGCCGGTCGAAGGTTTCGCACGCCAGCGTCTCGGGGTGGGCCTGACCGACGACGGTGACGATCACCCCGACGAGCTGGCCGTCGGGCTCGACGGTCTGGAACGCTGGGGCGTCGGCAACCGGTATCTGGGCGCGCTGCTCGACGGCGCCGACCCCGGCGCCGCGCAGGGGGCGGAGATGCGGCGCGGCACCCTGCCGCCGTTCGCCTTCGGCTCCCGCGAGTTCGCGCCCATCCGCGACAAGGCGCAGGCCGTCGCGACTGCCGCACACGGCTACCGCGGCGACGCCGCCGACGCCGTCGACATCCGGGTGGATCTGCCCGGCGGACGCCGCCTCTACGGGACCGTCGGCGACGTCTTCGCCGGCCGGCTGGTTCCGGTCAGCTACTCGCGCCTGGGGGCCAAACATCGCCTCGCCGCGTGGATCCGGCTGCTGGCGATCGCCGCCGGCTCGGACCGGACCGTCGAGGAGGCCATCGTCATCGGCAGCGCCTCCGGCCACCGTCCGGCCGCCAAGGTCAGCCGGCTGCGCCCGGACCCCGACGCCGCCGCACTGCTCGAGCTGCTCGTCGGCATTCGCGACGCCGGGCTGACCGCGCCGATCGGGCTGACGCTCGACGCCGCCGAAGCGGCCGCCGCCGAGTTCGGACGCACCGGGCGCGCCGACTCCGCGTTGCGGCGAGCCGGGTGGGCCTACGGCAGCTCGTATGCCGACACCAACCGGTATGCGGGTCTGGTCTTCCACGGCGACCCCGACGCCCCGGTGGGCTTCGAGACCCTCCACGCCTCGATGCCCGCGGCCGATCAGCTCGGCGGCGCCGCCGACCGGCTGCCGGGCGAACCCGCCACCGACATGTATGTGCGTCTGGCCGCCGCGGTGTTCGGTCCGCTGCGCCGGAACGAGGAGGACCGATGACGCAGGAGTCGGCCGTCGACGACTTCGATCTGACGGCGCCGCTGCCGGACGGAACGCTCGTCCTGGAAGCCAGTGCGGGCACCGGCAAGACGTACGCCATCGTCGCACTGGCGGTCCGGTACCTCGCCGAGGGCGTACCGATCTCGCAACTGCTGATGGCCACCTTCTCGAACGCGGCCTCCGCCGAGCTGCGCGACCGCACCCACGCGCGGCTGACCGAATGCGCCGCGGCGCTCAGCGATCCGGGCGCGGAGGCCGCCTCCGACGACGAGCTCGTGTCCTTCCTGGCGGCCGCCGACCCCGCCGAGACGCAGCGGCGGCGCGAGCGCCTGAGCGCCGCGCTCTCCGACTTCGACGCGGCCACGATGACCACCACGCACACCTTCTGCAACCGGATGCTTGCGGCGCTCGGCTTCCTCGGCGGCCGCCAGCAGCAGTTCCCGATCCTGGAGAACGTCGACGACATGGTCGCCGAACTGGCTCGCGACGCCTTCCTGGCGCGGTTCGCCGGCGATCCCGACTCGGCTCCGGCCTACGACGAGGCCGAACAGATCGCCGTCGCCGCGGTCCGCGACCCCGCCGCCGCCCTCGCGCCGGATCGAGACGGTGAACGCACCGACGAGTCCGACATCCGAGTGTGGATCGCGCAGCTGGCGCGCAAGCACACGGCACTGCGCAAGACGCTGGCCCGCGTCCGGACCTACGACGACCTGCAACAGGCGCTGTACACCGTCGTGACCGATCCGACGATCGGCCCCGAGGCGTGCCGGCGCATCCGGGACCAGTTCGCGGTCGTGCTGGTCGACGAGTTCCAGGACACCGACCCGCAGCAGTGGGCGATCGTCAAGAACTGCTTCCACGGGCACCTGCCGCTGATCCTGGTCGGCGACCCGAAGCAGTCGATCTACGCCTTCCGCGGCGCCGAGGTGCTCAGCTACCTCAACGCCGTGGACGCGGCCGGTCAGCGGCGGCGGCTCGCCGTGAACTGGCGGTCCGACCAGGCCGTCGTCGACGGGTTGGGGACGCTGTTCCACGGCGCCACCCTCGGCCATCCCAAGATCGCCTATCACCCGGTTCGCGCTGCGCGTCGCCAGTCACGCCTGCACGGTGCGCCCGCGGTCCGGATCCGCGGATTCACCCGCGGCGACTTCACCGCGTTCACCAAGGACGGGACCACCCCGCTGGTCGGTGCGGTCCGCGACGCGGTGACCGACGACGTCGCCAACGACATCGCATCGACGCTCGCCGGCCGCATCCGCATCGACGACCACGACGGCCCGCGCGCGGTCCGACCCGGCGACATCGCGGTGCTGCTGCGAGCCAATCGGACGATCGAACCGCTCCAACGCGCCCTCGCCGAGCGGGGGATCGCCTCCGTGGTCACGTCGGGCACGTCGATCTTCGCCACGCCCGCCGCCCGCCACTGGCGTTCGGTGCTCGCCGCGATCGACAGCCCCTCGCGGCAGCCCCGCGTCCGGCTGGCGGCGTTGACACCCATCATCGGACTGTCGGCGCAGACCCTCGAACGGCAGGGCGAGACCGGCATCGGCACCCTGGCGGGACAACTGTCCGACCTGGCCCGCGTCTTCGGCGACGGCGGTTTCGCGGCGATGTCGGCGCGACTGTTCGGCGAGTTCACCACCGCTGAACGACTCCTCGCCCTCGACGGCGGCGAACGCCTGCTGACCGACATCCTCCAGCTCGCCGAACTGTGCAACCGGCACGCGGCCGAGACCTCCGCGGGCCTGGGGGCGGTCGCCGACTGGCTGGGCAGGCAGATCGACGACGCCTCGCAGTGGAGTCGCCGGCGCGATGCCACCCGACGACTGGATCGGGACACCGAGGCGGTGCAGATCATGACGGTCCACGCCAGCAAGGGCCTCGAGTTCCCGATCGTCTACGTGCCCTTCGGCTGGGACGGGGCCGGCCACCCGAACCCGGCGACCTTCCTGTTCCACGAGGAAGGCCCGCTCCACGAGGAAGGCGAGATCCGCTACCTCGACGTCGGCGGCAAACGGGCCCGCGGCTACGACCGGCGCAATCGGCGGGCCCGCCTCGAGAGCGCCGGCGAGGACCTGCGGTTGCTGTACGTGGCGGTCACCCGGGCACGCAGTCAGGTGGTGCTGTGGTGGACGCCGTCCACCACCACTGCGCGCGGGGCGCTGCACCGGCTGCTGTTCACCGCGGAGGAACGGGCGATCGCCGCGCGGTCGGGGACCGTGTCGCCGATCCCCGACACGGTGCCCATCCCGGCGGTAGACGCCGAGTGCGTCGCGGTGCTGCGCGCGGTCGCCGCCGCCGGCGATTCGATCACGGTCGAACCCGCCGGCCGGACCGGGTTCGTCGAATGGCATCCCGAATCCGCGCCCCCGACGGTGCCGGAGCTGCGGGTCGCCGTCTTCGGCCGCACCGTCGACCAGCGGTGGCGTCGCACCTCGTATTCGGCGATCGTCGCGGCGGCGCACGCCGCATTCCACGCTCCCGCGCCCACCGCGCCGTCGACGGTTCAGGCCGGCAGCGAACCCGAGGACGTGTTGCGGCCCGACGAACCCGACGACGCCGGAACGCTCGCCGAGGCAGGGGAGGCGGAGTCGGCGGCAGCGGCGGGGTCGACCGGGGAGACGGCCTCGCTGATGAACGGGCTGCCCTACGGAGCGGGATTCGGCACCCTCGTCCACGAGGTGCTCGAGCACGTCGACACGGCCGCCTCCGACCGCGACGCGCACGTGCTCGAGATGTGCCGCCGGGGTGCCGCGGCGCGGGGCGTCGACATCGACGTCGACGTCCTCGCACGCGCGCTGATCGGCGTGCTGACCACACCGCTGGGCTTCGGAGACCTGTGGGGGATCAAGCCGCGCCGACGGCTCGCCGAACTCGACTTCGAGCTTCCGCTGTCGGCGGCGAACGGTGGTTTCGGCCTCGACGCGGTCGGCGACCTCCTGGCACGTCACCTGCCCGCCGACGACCCGCTCGCACCCTATGCGGACCTGGTGCGGACCGTGTCGCCCGAGCGGTTCAGCGGATTCCTGACCGGCAGCATCGACTCGGTCCTGCGCCTGGATGACGACCGCTTCGTCGTCGTCGACTACAAGACCAACCGACTGCGGGCGGGCGAGCTCGCCGTCACCGACTTCGACCGCGCCGCGATGGCCGCGGAGATGATGTCGGCGCACTATCCGCTGCAGGCGCTGCTGTACTCGGTGGCCCTGCACCGGTACCTGCGCTGGCGGCTGCCCGACTACGCTCCGGCCCGGCACCTGGGGCCGGTCCACTACCACTTCGTCCGCGGCATGGCCGGCCCGGACACGCCGCCCGGCTGCGGCGTCTTCGAGTGGAACGTGCCGACCGGACTGGTGCTCGGCATGTCCGAGCTGTTGGCCGGGCGCGGCGAGGGGAGCACGACATGAGCATCATCGACCGCGATCGCGGGCGGCCGCAGCGCGTCGCCGACGGCACCGACCTGCTCACGGTGTTCAACGATGCAGGCGTCGTCGACGCCGCCGACGTGCACGTCGCGCGCCGGGTCGCCGAGCTCTCCGGCGCGCCCGTCCACGAGAACGTGCTGCTGGCCACGGCGCTGGCCGTCCGCGCCGTGCGCAGCGGGTCGACGTGCGTCGAGATCGACCGTCTCACCGAGCTCGCGCCGGCGACCGAGACGGGGGAGCAGCCGCTGCCGTGGCCGTCGTCGACCGACATGCTCACCGCGCTCACCGCATCGCACCTGCTGACCGGATGCCCGACCGGACCGCTGCGCCCGCTGGCGCTCGCCTACTCCGACGACGGCGCGCTGCTGTACCTGCGCAAGTACTTCCGGCAGGAGCAGAGCATTCGCGCGATCCTCGACGCGCGCGCCGCCGGACACCCGGACGTCGACGCCGCGAAACTGGCGACGGCGCTGGACCTGGCCTTCGGTGCGGGCGACACCGAAGGGTACGACCGGCAACGCGCCGCGGCCGCCCTGGCCGCCACATCGTGGACGACCGTGCTCGCCGGCGGACCCGGGACCGGCAAGACCTACACCGTCGCCCGGATCCTGTCGGTGATGGAGACGCTCTTCGACGGGGATCTGCGGATCGGGCTGTGCGCGCCCACCGGGCGTGCGGCCGCGCAGTTGCAGACGGCGATCGGCGAGTACCGGCGCGAACACGAGGCCCTGCACACGGACCCGGCGGCCGTCACCGTCCACCGCCTGCTCGGCTCACGGCCCGACGGCACCTTTCTGCGCGGCAGCGGGAACCGGCTCCCGTACGACGTCGTGGTCGTCGACGAGACGTCCATGCTGCCGGTCACGATGATGTGTCGCCTGCTCGAATCCCTGCGCGCCGACACCAGACTCATCCTCGTCGGCGACCCGCACCAGCTGGTGTCGGTGGAGGCGGGCGCCGTGCTCGCCGACCTCGTCGACCGCGACGGCGGGGCTCGGAGCGAGGCCGATCAGGAGTCGGCGCGCGACGGGTTCGCCGGCCTGCCCGACGCGTTCGTCGCGGCGGCCGACGTGCACGAGGGCGATTTCGATGCGGCCGAACGCCTCGCGCTCGGCCGCGGCGTGGTCACCCTGCGTCGCGGGCACCGGTACGGCGACCGGATCGGCGAGGTCGCCGAAGCGGTGAACGCCGGTGACGCCGACCGGGTGCTGGCCTTGATCGGGCGCGGACCGGACGGTGATCACCCGGTGCGGCTGCTCGACGTCGACGACGAGGACGCCGTGCGCGGCGAGGCGGTCGGGTGGGCCGGCGCCATGCGGTCCGCGGCCCGGGCCGGCGATGCGCGGGCCGCCGTGCGCGCACTGCGCGGGCATCGGGTGCTGTGCGCGCACCGCGACGGTCCGTACGGTGTCGGCGGGTGGTCGCGGCGGGTGATCGAGTGGATCGCCGAGGATCTCGGCGGCGGCTTCGGCGGCGGCTTCGGCTGGGGTTGGGCCGCTGGAGAACCGCTGCTGGTCACCGCCAACGATCGCGCTCAGGACGTGTACAACGGAGACTCCGGCGTCGTCGTCGACGATCCCGAGCAGGGGCTGACCGCAGTGTTCGAGCGCGGTCACGAGATCAAGAAGCTGCATCCCAGCCAGCTCGCCGATGCGGTCCCGGTGTATGCGATGACGATTCACCGCAGCCAGGGCAGCCAGTTCGGGACGGTCACGGTGGTCCTGCCGCCGCCCGACGCCGAACTGCTCACGCGCGAACTGCTGTACACCGCCATCACCCGTGCCGAGCACGAGGTGAACATCGTCGGCACGCCGGAGGCGCTCCGCGCCGCCGTCGGCCGCCGCGTCGCCCGCGCCTCCGGCCTGCGCACCGACCTGACCGAGCTCGTCCCGCCCCCGCCGACCGCCTGACCGCCGAGCCCTTCCGGGGGGGCTGTCCCAGGGTGGTCGACACCGTGGGGGGTGGTGATCGTCTTCAGGGTGGTCGAGTAGCCCGCGAACGTAGTGAGCGAGCGTATCGAGACCCCGGTGTGGGGACGGTCGTCTCGATGCGCTCCGTCGCTTCGCTCCTGCGCTTACTCGACAACCCTGGTGGTGGCGGTCTTTCCAGGTCCTCGGGAACCCTGGGGATGACGGGCCTTCCCAGGGTGGTCGACACCGTGGGGTGGTGGGCCTTCCCAGGGTGGTCGAGTAGCCCGCGAACGTAGTGAGCGAGCGTATCGAGACCCCGGTGTGGGAGCGGTCGTCTCGATGCGCTTCGTCGCTTCGCTCCTGCGCTTACTCGACAACCCTGGGGGGCTGGGCTGTCCCAGGTCCTCGACAACCCTGTAGGGGTGGTGGGCTGTCCCAGGGCGGTCGACAACCCTGGGGGCTGCGGGCCTTCCCAGGGTGGTCGAGTAGCCCGTGAACGGAGTGAGCGAGCGTATCGAGATCCCGGTGCGGGAGCGGTCGTCTCGATGCGCTTCGTCGCTTCGCTCCTGCGCTTACTCGACAACCCTGGGGGGCTGGGCCGTTCCAGGTCCTCGACAACCCGGGACTCGATCAGAGCAGCTCGGCGCCGCCCGGCACGAGGTCGCGGCGCAGGTACGACTCGGTTCGCAGGAACAGGCGCTGCTGGTCGGGCGGCAGCGAGGCGAAGTCACGCATCGACGCGCTGCGCGCCATCTCCGTCTTGTGCGAGGTGATCGCACGGATCTTGCAGCCGACGCAGTCGCCGACGTCCACGATCACGTCGATCGCCGCGGCGGGCGTCCCGTCGATGGGCAGGTGCGAATCATGCTCGAGGTACGGCTTGATCCGGCTGACGGTGGTCGCCGGAATGGTGATGAAGTACAGCGATGAGACCTGCCACGGCGGGCCGAGCTCGGGGTGATAGGCCGCCAGCGGAGCGGCGTCGGCCGCCGCGCAGGCCAGTCGATTGGCGTGGATGTGATCGGGATGCCCGTACATTCCGTACGCGTCGTAGGTGACGATGATCTCCGGCTGGAGCTCCCGCACGTGGGCGACCAGTGCCGCCACCTGTTCGTCGAACGGGGCGTGGATGAAAGCCGTTGCGCCGGGAGCGGATTCAGGGACGAAACTGTCGGCGTACCCGAGCATGATCGGTTCGCGCGTGAGCCCGAGTTCACGGCCCGCGTCGAGCAGTTCGCGGTGGCGATGAGTGCCGCGCACCCAGGTGCAGGTCACCAGTGAGGTGTCGCCGCCGCGTCGGGCATGACGAGCGATCGTTCCGCCGGTCCACAACGACTCGTCGTCGGGATGTGCGTGAACGAACAGGGCACGAGGGATGCCAGACACGCTTCCCACCCTACGCGTGCGCGCCCCGGTAGACTCAGCGGCGCAAAATCAGCACAACGGACAGGAGTAAACGCGGTGACCTCGCAGGTGTACGAGTTCCAGGCCCAGGCACGGCAATTGCTGGACCTGATGGTCCACTCGATCTACTCGAACAAAGACAGCTTCCTGCGGGAGCTGGTCTCGAACGCCTCCGACGCGGTCGACAAGCTCCGGCTGGAGGGCCTGCGCGACAAGGACCTCGACGTCGACATCTCCGACCTGCACATCCGACTCACCCCGGACGCGACGGCGCGGACCCTGACCGTGTCCGACAACGGCATCGGCATGACCCGCGACGAGGTCATCGACCTGATCGGCACCGTCGCCAAGTCGGGCACCGACGAACTGCGCCGGAAGCTGGCCGAGAACGACGCCGCCGACGCGAGCGACCTCATCGGGCAGTTCGGCATCGGCTTCTACTCGGTGTTCATGGTCGCCGACCGCGTCGAGCTCGTCACCCGCAAGGCCGGCCACGGCGTCGGCACCCGCTGGGTCTCCACCGGCGACGGCACCTACACCCTCGACGACGTGGAGAACGCCCCGCAGGGCACCTCGATCACGCTGACGCTCAAGCCGGTCGACGAAGAGAACGCCGTTCACGACTACGCCGATCAGCACGTGCTGCGCGGCCTGGTCAAGAAGTACTCCGACTTCATCTCGTGGCCCATCCGGATGACCGTCACCAAGACCACGCCGGGCGAGGGCGAGGACGCCGAGCCGACCGTCGAAGAGGTCGACGAGACCCTCAACTCGCAGAAGGCGCTGTGGGCGAAGACGCCCAGCGAGGTCTCCGCAGAGGAGTACGCCGAGTTCTATCGGCACGTCTCGCACGCCTGGGACGATCCGCTGGAGACCATCTCGCTGCACGCCGAGGGCACCTTCGAATACCAGGCGCTGCTGTTCATCCCGACGCAGGCGCCCTTCGACCTGTTCATGCGCGAACGGTCCAGCGGCATCCACCTGTACGTCAAGCGCGTCTTCATCATGGACGACGCCGCCGAGCTGATGCCCGAGTACCTGCGCTTCGTGCAGGGCGTCGTCGACGCCGCCGACCTGTCGCTGAACGTCTCCCGCGAGATCCTCCAGCAGGACCGACAGATCCGCGCGATCCGCCGCCGCCTGGTGAAGAAGGTCATCGCCGCGGTCCAGGACCTGCAGACCCAGCGTCCCGAGGACTACCAGACCTTCTGGGCCAACTTCGGCCGCGTCTTCAAGGAAGGCCTGATCAACGATCAGGACAATGCTCAGGCGATCCTGAAGGCGTCCGTCTTCGCCTCCACGCACAGTGAGACCGAGCCGACCACGCTCGCCGATTACGTGACCCGGATGGCCGACGGCCAGGACGTCATCTACTACATGACCGGCGAGTCGCGGACCCAGATCGAGCGGTCGCCGCACCTGGAGGCCTTCGCCGCCAAGGGCATCGAGGTGCTGCTCCTGTCGGATCCGGTCGACGAGGTGTGGGCGTCGTCGATCCCCGAGTTCGACGGCAAGGCCTTCGTCTCGGTGGCCAAGGGCGTTGTCGATCTCGACGGCGACGACGAACAGTCCGACGACGAGGACAAGGCCAAGCGCGAGGAGGAGTTCGCGCCGCTGCTCACCTGGCTCGGCGAGACCCTGTCCGACGACGTCTCGACGGTGCGGCTGTCGAACCGGCTCACCGAATCGGCGGCCTGCCTGGTGGGCGACGCGTTCTCGATGACCCCGCAGTTGGAGAAGCTCTACCGGGCGTCCGGTCAGCCGGTGCCGCACAGCAAGCGGATCCTGGAGCTCAACCCCGACAACGCGCTCGTCACCGCACTGGCGGGCAAGTTCGCCGCCGAGGGCGACGACCACAGCGCCTTGGAGCCCACGGCGAAGCTGGTGTACGCCACCGCGGTCCTCGCCGAGGGCGGCGACCTGGAGGACCCGGCGCAGATCGCCAAGCTCCTCGCCGAGACGCTCACGGCGAATCTCGGCTGACACATGGGGATCATCACCCGGCTGGCGATCCTGATCGGATCGATCACCTGGCTGCCGAAGTACCTGCCCTGGATCGTCAAGCTCGACAAGCTGGTTCAGAAGGTCTCCGGCGGCCGGGTCGATCTGCTCCGGATCGCCGGCCTGCCGGGGATCACGCTCACGGTGGCGGGCCGCAAGAGCGGCGTGCCCCATTCGACGACGATGCTCGCCGCACCCGACGGCGACGACTGGCTGGTCGCGGGCTCGTACTTCGGCGGACCCAAGACCCCGGCCTGGGTGTTCAACATCCGCGCGGCCGACGTCTTCGACGTGCGGGTGCACGGCGTCAGCACACCGATGTCGGCCAGCGAGTTGTCGGGCGCGGCGCGCGAGGACGCCTGGAACAAGCTCCTTGCCGTCTGGCCCAACTTCACCATGTACGAGGAGCGGACCACGCGGGTCATCCCGCTGTTCCGGTTGTCGCCGGTCGAACAGACGCGGTGATCCCGCGCCGTTCGGACCCAGTTCCCCGCTGAGGGGACACAGGGTTCGTGGGCGGGGTGTGGGGCCTCACCGGTGACGTCTATCCGATCTGTCACCGCACCGATCTGCCACCTCGCGCGATCTGCCACCGCCTGCCGTGCTCCCGACCTCGCCGGAGGCCGGGAGCACGGCAGGCGGTGTTCGCGAGCGGTCTACCGCCCCTTGAACTCCGGCGCGCGCTTCTCGAAGACTGCGGTCACGGCCTCGGTGAGGTCGTCGCTGGGCAGGAAGGCGGCGTTCCAGGCGGCGACGTAGCGGAGGCTGTCGTCGACGCGGGCGCTGCGGCTGTGGTCGAGGACGTCCATCACGCCCTGCACCACCAGGGGAGCGTTGGCGGCGATCTCGGCGGCGAGGGTGCGGGCGGCGGCCAGGGCGGCGTCCTGGTCGGCGTAGACGTCGCTGACCAGGCCGATCTTCTCGGCGCGGGCGGCGTCGATGTCCTTGCCGGTCAGGGCCAGTTCGCGGGTGTGGCCGTCGCCGACGATCAGCGGCAGTCGGGCCAGCGAGCCCATGTCGGCGACGATCGCGACCTTGACCTCGCGGACGCTGAACTTCGCGTCGGCCGAGGCGACGCGGATGTCGGCGGCGGTGATGAGGTCGACGCCACCGCCGATGCACCAACCGGAGATCGCGGCGACGACCGGCTTGCGGCAGTCGGCGACCGCGTTGACCCCGTGCTGCATCCGCTTGATCATGTTGTGGAAGTCGGTGCGCGGGCCGGCTTTCGCGTCGTCGGCCAGGACCTTGCCGAAGTCGCCCATCATGGCCGGTAGGTCGAGGCCGAACGAGAAGTGCCTGCCCGAACCGGTCAGCACCACCGCGCGGACCTCGGGGTCGGCGTCGATGCCTTCGAACAGCGGAACCAGTTCGGTCCAGAAGTCCGGGCCCATCGCATTGCCCTTGCCGGGCCCGATGAGGGTCACTTCGGCGACGTGGTCGGAGACGGCGAGTTCAAAGGCCCGGTATGCGGTGGAACGGTAGGCCGGAACGCTGGTTTCAGTCACCCCGCCGATGCTACCCAATCACTGTTACCGAAGGGTAACTTGCTGTCGAAACCACCGCCCGGCGGTTCAGTCCCTCCGCGGTCAGTCCCTCGTCAGGTGGGGCAGCAGTTCCGCGGTCTTGGCGTCGGTCCATCCGGGCGGGCTGAGAATCGCCGCCCACGCCCGGGGGATCTCCCGCAGGTAATGGTGACCGTGCCCGTCCGGAACGTCGACGGCCACCGCCATGTCGGCGGCCACCTGCAGGAAGGTGACGAACGGGATCCAGCGCACCGCGGGCAGCACGTCGATTCCGCGCGGTTCCTTCAGCCAGTCGGGCTTGTTCAGGATCAACTCCGGATTCCACCAGGAGATCGGATCGGAGGCGTGCTGCAGGTAGACGATTCGGCCGGGTTCCCACGGCTGGTCCGCCGGGCGGTCCAGATCCGCGTCGACGTTGATGAAGCGCGCCTGTTCGCCGTCCTCGAAGATCGGCAGCACCTCGGGGGTGCCCGCGTCACGATTGGCGGTGGTGTCGGCCCACATCTGATTGCTGAAGGTCGGGCCGGTCAGCAGGGCGCCGTCGGTGCGCGCGTTCATCGTCGCCACCGAACCGAAGGGGGCCTCGGCGCCGAAGGAGCCCAGGCTCTCGCCGAAGACGACGATCTTGGGGCGCTGCGCCTCCGGGATGCGGCGGGCGAGCCGGTCGACGGCCTCGAAGAGCGCTCGTCCCGCCTGCCGTGCGCGTTCCTGGTCGACCAGGAACGACAGCCAGCTCGGCAGCATCGAGTACTGCATCGACACCATCGCGGTGTCGCCGTTGTACATGTACTCCAGCGAGTCCACGTTGGCGCGGTTCACCCAGCCGGTGCCGGTCGACGAGGCGATCCCGACGAGTCTGCGTTGCAGACCGCCGGCACGAACGAGCTCCTGCGCGGCCAGCTCCGCGCTCGCCTGAATCGAATCGGCGGATTTCAGGCCCGCATACACCCGGACCGGTTCCTTGGCGGGAGCCTTGTTGAAGGCCTCGAGGTCGGCCACCGAGGGGCCGGTGGAGACGAAGGCACGCCCCATCCGACCCAGGCTCTCCCAACTGACGAGGGACTCGGGGCCGCCCGAACGCAGGGTGGACGTCGGCGCCGCCGAATCGGGGGTGCTCTCGTCGTTGATGGCGGCGAACGAGTTGTTCAGCGCCGACATGCCGTAGTCGGCGACGGCGCCGTTGAAGATCAGGACGGTCACCACGACCATCACGGTCGCCGCGATGATCCCCGAGATCCGCGGCGGGATGCGCCGACTCATCCGGCGGCTCAGCGATCGGACCAACGCGCCCCAGGCCTGCCCCAACCCCAGGAGCAGGGCGAAGGCGATCACCGCGACGATCACCGTGATCGGATACGCGGTCCAGCTCAGGTGGTCGACGCCCATGAGGTCGCGCAGCTCGTCCTGCCAGCGGGCGTACCAGTAGAACATCACCGCGGTCCCGATTGCGAAGGCCACCGCCAGCCCCGACCACCACCACCGGTTCGGTCGCGGCCACGGCTCGCGGCGGGAGACCAGATACCGGGCGAGCCAGGCGAGGAACGCGCCCAACCCGTAGCCGATGGCGGCGGCCCCGGCACTGACCAGCCCCTGGAACAGCGGCCCGCGGGGGAGCAGCGACGGGGTGGCGGAGAACCACAGCAGAATCGTCGCGGCCACGAGACCGGCGTACGAGAGGCGCGAGCGGTACCTCGACCATCCGCGGGACAAGCGTCCCGGTGAATCGTCCGCGGTGCCACCGGATTCGGGGGTGCCACTGGATTCGGGGGAATGCGATTCCGGCGACATCTCGGGAATCATTTCGTCGGACATCGTCGGGCCCTTCTGCAACGAATCGTGATGTCTCACTGTAAGAGAGCGCATCCGAGTGGAGGTGGACGCCACTCCGTGCCGAGCCGCGACGGATCTGCGTCGAGACCCGGAATCAACCGATTGATCGACCGAAGCCAACAATGACGTCCCTGGTCAGAACTGGGGGAAGCTCGGGGGTGTCGGAGGTCACAAACTGTCAGGGTTCTTGTACGGATCACCCGCTTTGTTGACTGTAGGAGCACAGATGACCTCACCCACCACCACCGGCGCCAGTCGGTCCGTCTACTGGATCGTCGCCCTCGCGACGACGGCGATCCTGTTCGACGGATACGACCTGGTGGTCTTCGGCGCCGTTCTGCCGGTCCTGATGGACGACCCCACCCAGCTCGGCCCCCTCACCGCCGGACAGGCGGGTCTTCTCGGTTCGTACGCGCTGATCGGCGTGATGGTCGGTGCGCTGGCCAACGGGGCGGTCGGCGATCGGCTGGGCAGGCGGCGGCTGATGCTGGTCAACATCGCCTGGTTCTCCACTGGCATGGGGCTGGCCGCGATGGCGACGTCGTACGAGATGTTCGCCGTCCTGCGGTTGTTCACGGGCATCGGCATCGGCGGGTTGCTCGCCACGACCGCGACGCTCGTCGCCGAATGCGTTCCGGCGCAGAAGAAGAACCTCTTCAACGCGATCGTGTACAGCGGAGTGCCCGCCGGCGGCATTCTGGCGGCCGTGCTGGCGATGGCGCTGCGCGAGTCGATCGGCTGGCGCGGTCTGTTCTGGATCGGTGCGCTGCCCTTGGTCACCCTGCTGCCCCTGGCGTGGGCCAAACTGCCGGAGTCGCCGCGCTGGCTGGCCGCCCGCGGTCGGGTCGACCAGGCGCGCGCATTGTCGGCTCGAACCGGGATCGCGCTGCCCTCGGCGGCACAGCTCGACGGCGAGCGCACCGCGGGGCGCGTCGGTTTCGCCGCGCTGGCCACCCGTCGCTACGCGCTGCCGACCGCACTGCTGGGGACGATGAGCTTCATCGGCCTGATGCTGACCTACGGGCTGACGACCTGGCTGCCGAAGATCATGGCCGACGCGGGCTACGACGCCCAGGGCTCCCTGCTGTTCCTGGTCGTCCTCAACGGCGGGGCCGTTCTCGGCACCCTGATCGCCTCGCGGCGGGCCGACGCGGTCGGCCCGCAGTCGGTGGTCGCGACGACCTTCGGCCTGGCCGCGGTGGCTCTGCTGCTGTTCACGTTCGGCTTCCCGTTGCCGGTGCTGCTCGCGCTGGTCGCGGTCGCCGGCACCGGCACCATCGGTACGCAGGTGCTGATCTACGGCTTCGTCTCCAACTACTACGCGACCACCGCTCGGGCGGCCGGCGTCGCCTGGTGCGCGGGCTTCGGGCGACTCGGCGGCATCTTCGGTCCGATCATCGGCGGCGCCATCATCGGTGCGGGACTGAGCAATTCGGTGACCTTCTACATCTTCGCCGGTGTCGCCCTGGTCGGCGCGGCGGTCACCGTGACGGTGCCGCGACAGACCCCGGTCGGGATCGTCGCGGTACCCGAACCCGATACGGACACGTATGCCACGATGACTCCGTGAGCTCCTCTCAGCCGCAGATCCCCGACCCGCTCGCCATCGGTGACGTCCACGTGATGCTCCCGACCGCCGATCGGGCCGGGGCCGGCGTCGTCTACGGACTGCTCCTGGGCGAGCCGGAAGGGGATCGGTGGGCGGCGTCGAATGCGACCGTCGGCCTCGTCGAATCCGGGCCGCTCACCGTGGACCTGCAGGTCGCCGACCTGCCCGGGTCGGTCGAACTGCTGCGCCGACGCGGGCTGGCGGTGACCGACGGCGAGCACGGGACGGCGGCACTGGACGACGCCGTCCCGCTCCGGATCACCGACCGCGCTCACCGCAGGCCCGCGGCCAGGATGCTCGATCACATCGTCCTCACCGTCGGCGACGCCGATCGCGCGCTCGCCCTGTTCGGCGGGCGTCTGGGCATCAACCTGCGACTGGTCCGCGACCTCGGCGGCGGCGCCTCCCAGCTGTTCTTCCGGACCACGAGCGCGGTGATCGAGGTGGTCACCGGAACCACCGACCCGGCCGATGGAATCGGGCTGATGGGTCTGGCCTGGCGCAGCGACGACATCGACGTCGAACGCGCTCGGCTGCACGAGGCGGGCCTGGACGTGAGCGAGGTCCGCGTCGGCCGCAAGCGCGGCACCCGCGTGTGCACGCTGCGCGAACCCGCGTTGGGGACCGCGACCCTGCTCATCCAGCAATGAGACTGCGTCGGGCAGTGAGAGTCCTCCCGCACTGAGATCCGGACCGCCCCAGATGCGCCAAGTGTCCGCCCCGGCAGTGATCGCCGCGTACGGTGGGCGGGGCACCGAACCGGGTGCGTCCCGCTTCGAGAGGATGATCCATGCCGGCGCAGTTGAACCCGTACCTCATGCTCGGCGGCACCGCGCGTGCCGCGCTCGAGTTCTATCGGGGAGTCTTCGGCGGTGAGATCACGATGCGCACCTACGCCGACGTGCCGGGCACTCCGGCGAACAGTGCCGACCGCGTCATGCACGCCACGCTGACCACTCGCGACGGGCTGGTTCTGATGGCGGCCGACTCACCGCACGACGACGAGAGCCCGGCCGGCGACAACGTCGCGGTCTCCGTCAGTCATCCGCACGCCGACACCAATCAGAAGTGGTGGGACGGCCTGTCGCACGGCGGCGTCGTGGAGGTGCCCTTCGTGAAGGCGCCGTGGGGGCATCGGTTCGGCATGTGCACCGACCGGTTCGGCATTCGCTGGATGGTCAGCGACGCCGACTGACGCACCGCTTTCGCCGATATCGCACCACTTCCGTTCCTCGCACTCAGTCGCGACCGGGTGCGCAGAACGGAAGTGGTGCGATTGCCGCGGGGGACGCTCGCGGGAAGCCCCGGGGCGCACCCGCCGCGCGGGTAGGGTGATCGCCATGAGGGAGATGCCGATGTTTCCGCTGGGGGCGGTCCTCCTCCCGGGCGAGCAGTTGCCCCTCAAGATCTTCGAACCCCGTTATGCGGCAATGGTTCCCGATGTGGAGTCCGCGGGCGGGCGATTCGGCACCGTCCTGATCGAACGCGGCTCGGAGGTCGGCGGCGGCGATGTGCGGGCGATGGTCGGGACGCTCGCGCAGATCGATCGGCTCGCACAGTCCGGGCCCGGCCGGTACTCGCTGCTGTGCACCGGCGTCTCGCGCCTGCGCATCGAGGCCTGGCTGCCCGACGACCCCTACCCGCGCGCCGATGTCGACGATCTGGTCGACGAGCCGACGAGCGAGGACATCGACTGGACGACCCTGATGCACAAGCGGGCCCAGCTGCAACTGCT
Organism: Gordonia aichiensis; assembly: GCF_039946255.1. Classification (GTDB taxonomy): domain Bacteria; phylum Actinomycetota; class Actinomycetes; order Mycobacteriales; family Mycobacteriaceae; genus Gordonia; species Gordonia aichiensis_A. The sequence continues at coordinate 113,038 of NZ_JBCDWL010000011.1, forward strand.
GTGCGGTCAGGGCGGCCGGAAGGACCCGCAACTGCGCTGGATCGCCTCGCAGCTGACGAGGCCGGTGGCGTACGGCGACGGCGATCCGACGGCCGACTCGTTTCGCGCCGCCTCGGATCTCCCGCTGGGCCCCGCCGATCGGCACAGCGTGCTGCAGGCGCCCGACGCCGCGCGCCGGGTCGAGGTGATCGAGACCGCGCTCGACGATCTGATCGCGGCGCTGAGGTTCCGACTGAAGGGATGAGCGATGAGAAGGGATGTCCGATGAGCAACATGGAGGCCGACCCCACCGAGGTGCAGTGCACTGCGCATCCCGTGGCCGGGGTCGAGGTGATCGAATCGCGGCTGGTGCCGTTGGGCGGACTGCGGGCGATGAAGGTGCGCCGGACGCTGCCGACGCGCGATCGGTCGATGGTCGGCGCCTGGTGCTTCGCCGACCACTACGGACCCGAACCGGTCTCGGCGTCGGGCGGCATGCAGGTCCTGCCGCATCCGCACACCGGGTTGCAGACGGTGAGCTGGCTGTTCGAGGGCGAGATCGAGCACCGAGACAGTGCCGGCGTGCATGCGATGGTGCTGCCGGGCGAGATGAACCTGATGTCCGCCGGCCGGGGGATCAGCCATTCGGAGATCTCGACGAATCGCGTCGAGATGCTTCACGGGGTGCAGCTGTGGCTGGCCCTGCCCGACGCGGTCCGGCACGGGCACAACGGCTTCCAGCATTACGCTCCGCCCTCGGTGCCGCTGACCGGTCCGGACGGCGCGGTGGTCGGCAGCATGCGGGTGTTCGCCGGGGCGCTCGGCGGCTCGGTCTCCGAGATCACCACCGCCACACCGCTGCTGGGCGCCGAACTGCTGATCGACGCCGGCCGGCAGGTGGACCTCGCGGTCGAGGCGACGTTCGAGCACGGGGTCCTGCTCGACACCGAGCGTCTGCTCGTCGACGACGTCGAGCTCGCCCGAGCCGAGCTGGGCTACGTCGGGCCGGGCACCGGCACCCTGACGCTGACCAACCCGACCGCGGAGCCCGCGCGGCTCATTCTGCTCGGCGGCGAGCCCTTCGCCGAGGACATCATCATGTGGTGGAACTTCCTGGGCCGCGACCACGACGAGATCGTCGGCTACCGCGAGGAATGGCAGGCGCGGTCCGAACGTTTCGGAGTGGTAGGCGGGTGGGGAGCCGACGAGTGGATCCCCGCGCCCGCTCTGCCGAACACCCGACTCAAGCCGCGAAAGAGGCCGCAATCATGACCGACGCCGAAAGCGCCGCTTCCCCCGAGCCGACCCGCGCCGAGACGACCCGGGTGGTGCGCAACGACGACCTCGGGCGCTACGACATCCTCGTCGACGGTGAACAGGCCGGATTCACCCAGTTCGTCGACCGCGACGGGCAGCGCATCTTCCCGCACACCGAACTCGACGACCGCTTCGCCGGCCGCGGACTGAGCTCGGTCCTGGTCGCCGCGGCGCTCGACGACACGCGCGCGGCGGGGCAGCGGGTGGTCGCCGTGTGCCCGCTGGTGGCGCGGTACGTGAGCAAGCACGCCGAGTTCGCCGACCTCGTCGACCCGGTGACCCCGGACATCATCGACTTCCTCCGCATCCGCTGACAGACGATCCAGGCCCGCGGGACTGCGCTGAATCCCGCGGGCCTCGACGAGGTGAGCCGACTACTTCTCGGTCACTGCTGCGGAATCGACTGCGGCGGAATCGGACGCCGCGGAATCGGGCGTGCGCGAACCCAGGTCGGCGAGCATGGCCGCGACGTCGATGCCGGTGGCGCCCTGGATCAGTTCCAGCGTGCTGACCAGCGACGACCCCGCACCTCGGGCCAGCGGGCTCACCGAGTCGCCGACCAGCGTGATGTTGGCGTCGGCGAGCGGCCCGGACGCGGCGTGCACGATGTCGGGCAGTTTCGACAGGACCAGCTCGAGCTGACCCACGTTGTCGAGCTTGCCCAGCGCCTCGGCACGCTTCTCCAGCGCCTGGGCCTCGGCCTCACCGGTGATTCGGATGCCTTCGGCCTTCGCCTCGGCCTCGGCGACGATCTCGGCCTTGCGCGCTTCGGCGCGCTGCTGTGCCGCGTAGAGCTCGGCTTCGGCCGGGCGGCGGACCTCGGCGTCGAGCTGGGTGTCGCGCAGGCGTGCGTTCTGCTCGGCGACCTCGTTGTCCTTCTCCACCTGGATGCGGCGACGTTCGGCCTCCACGAGCGGGCGGACGGCGTCGGCCTCGGCTGCCGCGCGGTCGGTGGCCTGGCGGGCGGCTTCGCGCTCGATGTCGAGTTCGCGCTGCTTCTCGATGACGGCCTGCTCGTTGGCGATGCGGCTCTCTTCGGCCACGCGGTGCGCCTCGGCCCGCGACTTGGCCGCGATCGCGGCCTGGTCGGAGCGCTCGCGGGCGGCGAGGTCGGAGAAGTACTGGCCGTCGGAGTCCTGGACGTCGTTGATCGAGAAGCTGTCGAGCAGCAGACCCTGGTTGCCGAGGATCTCCTTGATCGACTGGGCCACCTGATCGACCAGCTGCTGGCGGTCCACCAGGATGCTCTTGGCCGTCATGGTGCCGACGATCGACCGGAGTTCGCCCGAGAGCTGTTCGGTGACCAGCGACTTGACGCGGCCCAGATCGTCGCCGAAGCGCGGTCCGGCCTTCAGGATGGCCTCCGGCGTGTCGCCGACCTTGACCACGGCCACTCCGCGGACCTTCAGTTCGATGCCGTCGTTGGCCGGGGTGGAGGTGTCCAGGTCGGCTTTCACCGACGACAGCTGGACGCGGGTCGCGCGCTGCACGACGGGTAGGACGAAGGTGCCGGTGCCGCGGTAGACCTTGCCCTGGTGCCCCTTGCCGGTGCCGGTGACGATGAACGCCTCCTCCGCCCCCGGCACGCGATAGCGCGAGAGCAGCAGGACGACGATGAGGACGAGCAGGACCACGATGGCCACGACTGCGCCGAGGACGGTTCCCATACCGATGGGTTCCTTTCTGTTCGGGTTCGCCGACGCCGCTGCGGTTCGGCGGAACCGGATGAGATCGCTGGGGAGGTCAGTCGGTCAGGGTGACGGGCGCGACGAGGTATCCGTCGTGGTCGGCGACCTTCTCGATGACCACGGCGCGGGCATTGTGCGGGAGGGGCTCGTCGCACGTGATGCTGATCTGCTGGGCGCCGAGCGGCGTCTGGACCTCGCCGACACCGAACCGTCCGGGGGAGACCGGTTCGACGACCCGCACCCCTGAGCCGAGGTACTCGATGGACGGCAGCTCCTCCTCCGACCCGACGAGATAGCCGAGGACGACAACGGCGGCGAGCGAGAGCATCAGACCGGCGATCAGCCCGACGAGCAGCGCCAACCAGGTGGCGGTGTCGGTGAAGGTCAGCAGCCCGCCCGCCAGCAGACCGAAGCCGGTCGCGAACGGGGTCAGGAGCGACAGGAGGCCGGCCCCGGAGTCGCCGAGGTCGATGTCGATGTCGCCGACGTCCAGTCCCAGCAGTGACAACAGCACCAGCACGAGGCCGACGCCACCGATCACCAGTAGGACGATTCCCAACACGTGCACCCCCGTCACACCGTTCTGAAGCTCTCGCGGGCGGTCAGGCTCCGCGACGACTGCCTGAGTCCAGTCTGTCACACGGTGCGGACACGACCATTCGGACGCCCGACGGGGCAGTCGTTCGGGACTGTCGGCCGGTCAGAGTACGGCCAGCATGACGCCGACCGCGATGAACAAGACGCCGAACAGTCGATTGATGCGGCGCTGTCCGCGCGCGGTGCCGCTGATGCGGCGGAAGGTCTGGCCGACGAGCGCGAAGAAGAACCACATGATGAGGACGTCGACGGCGACGATCGTGACGCCGATCTGCGAGTACTGCACCAGCAGATCGCGTTCGGGGCGGACGAAGCCCGGGATGAACGCGACGAGGAAGACGATCGCCTTCGGGTTCAGCAGATTGACCCACAGGCCGCGGACGAACATCGCAGTGCCGGACTCGGCGTCGACGGCGTCGGGGTCGGCCGCGTCGGGGGCGTCGGCGGGGACGGGTTCGCGGCGGAACTGGGCGATGCCCAGGTACATCAGATAGGCGGCGCCGACGTACCTGATGACGGCGAAGGCGACGGGCGAGTTCGCGACCACGAGGCCGAGGCCTGCCGCCACGACGACCAGCTGGATCAGGAGCGCGGCCTGCTGGCCGCCGATGCCCCACAGTGATCGGCGAAAGCCCACGTTGAGGGCGTTGTTCATGGTGTTGATCGCGCCCGCGCCCGGCGTGACGCTGATGAGCAGGCAGGCGCCGAGCAGCGCGATCCAGGTGGAGGCAGTCATGACCGGATCAGCCTAGATCGGTCAGACCCGTGTCGGCGAACACCCTTGCCGTATACCCCATAGGGGTATACGGTCGGGGCATGGAAACGCACAAGCACGGCTCCGTCGCCGACGAATCGACGGTCGATCCGATGCCCGGAACCGGGCATGAGGCGCACGGCTCGCATGACGAGCACGCAGGCCACGACGAGCACGGCGCCGACCACGTGGCCGTGTTCCGGCGACTGGTCTGGGTCATGGTGGTGCTGGCCGTCCCGGTCGTCGCCTTCGACCCGATGTTCGCCGACCTGCTGCGCTACGAGGTGCCAGGCTGGGCGCGATGGATCTCGCCGATCCTGGGCACCGTCGTCTACCTCTGGGGCGGCCGACCCTTCCTCACCGGCGCCGTCGACGAGCTCCGCGCCCGCAAGCCCGGCATGATGCTCCTCATCGGCCTGGCGATCAGCGTCGCCTTCGTCTCGTCCTGGGGTTCGGCGATCGGACTGCTGAGCCACGAGCTGAGCTTCTGGTGGGAGCTGGCACTGCTGGTCGTCATCATGCTGCTGGGGCACTGGATCGAGATGGCCTCGCTCGCGCAGACGAACTCGGCGCTCGACTCGCTGGCGGCACTGCTGCCCGACGAAGCCGAGGTGGTCGACGGCGACCGCGTGCGCAGCGTCGCCCCGAGCGATCTGCGACTCGGTGATGTGGTCCTGATCCGTCCCGGCGCCGCGATTCCGGCCGACGGCACCGTCGTCGAAGGGCAGGCGGCCGTCGACGAGTCGATGGTCACCGGGGAATCGCGGGCCGTGTCGCGCGGCCCGGGCGACGCCGTGGTCGCAGGCACCGTCGCCACCGACTCCGGACTGCGGGTAGAGGTCACCGCCGTCGGCGATCAGACGGCCCTGGCGGGCATCGCCCGCCTGGTGGCCGACGCGCAGTCGTCCTCGTCGAAGGCACAGCGCCTCGCCGATCGAGCGGCGGGCTGGCTGTTCTGGTTCGCCCTCGGCGCGGCCGCGCTCACGGCGGTGGTGTGGGTGGCTCTGGGCATGCCCGACACCGCCGTGATCCGAGTGATCACCGTGCTCGTCATCGCGTGCCCGCACGCCCTCGGACTGGCGATCCCGCTCGTGGTCTCCATCGCCACCGAACGCGCCGCTCGCGGCGGAGTGCTGGTCAAGGACCGTCTCGCGCTCGAACGGATGCGATCGGTCGACACGGTCCTGTTCGACAAGACCGGCACGCTGACCAAGGGCGCACCGACCGTGATCGACGTGAGCGCCGTCGCCGGCTGGACCGACGACGAGGTGCTGGCAGCGGCGGCCGCCGCCGAATCCGACAGCGAACACCCGCTGGCGAGGGCGATCGTCGACGGCGCGGTGCGACGCGGCCTCGAGATGGCCGGCGCCACCGACTTCACCTCCGAGCCGGCGACCGGTGTCGCGGCGATGGTGGACGGGCGACGCGTCGAGGTCGGCGGTCCGCGGCTGCTCGAGATGCGCGGCGCGGCCGAACTTCCGGTCGCCGACCGGTGGCGCGCCGACGGCGCGATCATCCTGCACGTCGTCGTCGACGGTCGGGTGATCGGTGCGCTGGCACTGGCCGACGACATCCGGCCGGAGTCGCGCGACACCGTCGCCGCTCTCCACGAGCTCGGCGTCCAGGTGGTCATGATCACCGGGGACGCCGAGGCGGTCGCTCGATCGGTCGCCGCCGAACTCGGCGTCGACCGCGTGTACGCGCAGGTCCGGCCGGAGGACAAGGCGGACGCCGTCGCCGAACTCCAGGCGGAGGGCCGCGTCGTCGCGATGGTCGGCGACGGCGTCAACGACGCTCCCGCGCTGGCCGGAGCCGACGTCGGCATCGCGATCGGTGCGGGCACCGACGTCGCGATCGCCTCCGCCGGAGTCATCCTGGCCGGTTCGGATCCCCGATCGGTGCTCTCGGTGATCGAGCTCTCGCGTGCGGGCTACCGGAAGATGAAGCAGAACCTCTGGTGGGCGGCCGGCTACAATCTGGTGTCGGTCCCGCTGGCCGCGGGAGTCCTGGCCCCGATCGGGTTCGTCATGCCGATGAGCGTCGGCGCGATCCTCATGTCGGCGTCCACCGTGGTCGTCGCACTCAACTCGCAGCTGCTGCGGCGCCTCGACCTCGATCCGGCCGAGAGCATCGAGCGCGTCCTTCGGTGACTGCGCGCGCAGGCCCCGGGGCGTCGGCCCGGGGCCTGCGGCGTTTCGTCAGTTCCGGATCACCCGCATCGGTCCCGGCGACCACAGACCGCCGTGCGACTGCTCGGTGAACGTCAGCTCGGCCTCACGCTGCGGCAGCAGGGGAGAGTACCGCTGCAACGAACCCCAGTCGCGCGCCCAATCGTTCTTCAGATAGGCGGGCACCTCGGTCGGTCGCAGCTCGTTCTCGGTGATGCCGAGCGGCCCGCCGTAATCGCCGGCCATCCAGCGCGCCGAGTTCACCCGCTCGCCGACGGCGTCGGGCGTGATGCGCCACTGCGGGGTCTCCAGCACCCCGTGCACCACCGCGGCGGGCCGCTGGCACGGGAACGCGAACGCGACCTCCCAGTCGAGCAGCACCGGCGCCCGGCTGCCGACCAGCTCGTTCAGCGTGATCAACTGCGACGCCCGCGGCGGCGTCACCGCGAGCCACGAGTCGTTGCCGGGGGAGGTGTCCTCGGCGACGATCCGGACCACGCTCGCACCGCCCGGGATCTGATCCATCGGGAAGCGCAGATTGCGCCACTCGGGTGCGCCGCCCGCGTCGAACGGGGTCAGCGAGGCCACGGTCGTCACGGCGCCGTCCGGGGCGACCCGGCCGGCCTCCAACCGGACGCGCTGACCGTCGTGGCGGACGGCGAGCTCGTCGATCGACTCGATCTGCCCGGCGACCGAGACGGTGACCAGCGGACGGTCGGGCGAACGCGGGGGCAGCCGGTACCAGTCCGAGGTGAGCGTGCCGCGGCCGGTCGGACTGCCGTACGTGCCGAGGACCGGCACGCGCCGCTGATCGAGCCCGAAGGGCAGCTTCACCCTCGAGCCGTTCACCCCGCGGGTGCGCGTGGTGCCGCCGCTGGTGTCGGACACGGTCGAGTCGGTGCTGGAGTCGCCGGTCGTCGAGTCGCCCGTCGTCGTGCCGTTCGGCGTCTGCGAGGGATGGGCGTCGACGCCGCCGGTCGCCGCGGTGGTTCCGGTGGAGCCGGAGCCCTCGGTCTCGGAGGTCTCCAGATGCGACGGAACTCCGTTGGGGGAGAAGCCTTCCGGCGGCGTGGACCCGCCGGCCAGGGCGCGCCCCGGGTCGGTTCCGGACTGGCCGGGCAGCGGTGCCGGGACCAGCAGGCCGTCGTTCGGGTCGGCCTCGACGAGCACCGCGTCGGCCAGCGCGCACGGCCTGCCCTGCAGGGAGGCGATGTTCGAGCCGGCCCAGCTCCACGACTCGGCCTGCGTGCGGGCGGCCTTGCCGAACGAGACCATCGTGAACAGCAGGATCACCGCCGACACGATGACCAGCGAATACATCGGCAACCGTTCGGCGGTCACTCGACGACGACTCGGCTCGACGATCCCTGCCGTGTCGATCCCCGCCCCGTCGAACCCTGCCCCGTCGATCCCCGGCACGGCACGATCGTCGCGGTAGTACTGCCACAGGCCGAGGGCCGTCAATGCGACGGCGACGACGAAGATCGGCCAGAACAGGCCGATGCCGCGCAGATGCGGCGTGTCGTCGGCCCACGGGATGCCGTAGCTGCCGACGTACCACCATTGATTGCGGCCGGCGAAGGCCACCGCGAGGGCGTAGGCGGCGGCCGCGGCGAAGAAGGTCCGGTTGCAGCGACGGCGGATCACCGCCGGCTGCAGGAAGGCGGTGGCGACCGCCGCCAGCACGCCGGCCAGCGTGGCGAAGATCCCCATCTGGTGGGTGGCCTTGGTCGGCACGAACGCCAGGACCGCGACCGCGCCCGCGGTCATCGCCAGCAGCCGCCACACCGCGGCGGTCGCGACCCCCGGGACGCCGTGCTTGCGGATCAGGACCAGCACCACCAGGACGGTCGCCAGGATCGTGACGAAGATGCCGACCCGCCGGGCGATGGACCCGTCGGGCGTCGGGTTGAGCAGGATGTAGTAGCGCATCGCCTCGGTCCACCAGCTGTTGGTGGGGCCGACGACACCCTGCGCCTTGACGCCTTCCATGATCGCGCCCAGCGGCTGATCGGCGAAGATCTCGTACAGGACGGCCAGACCGGCGGCCAGCAGCGGCATCACGACCGGTGCCAGACCGTCGCGACGACGCCGGTAGCCGAGGCGTTTGAGGATCGGGCCGAGCGCGGCCACCAGGGCGACGGCGGCCACCGCACCGACCGGATGGATCGTCAGGGTGAACGCTGCGGCGACGATGCCGAGTGCGAACGGAACCAGGCGGCCGGTGGCGATCGAGCGTTCCACCAGCACCCAGGTGAGCAGGATGCCGACGGCGATCGCGGGCTCCACGCGCAGTCCGTTGTTGAACGGCAGCCACACGGCGAGGAAGGCCAGAGCGGCCGCCCACCGGGCCACCGACGACGAGTTGACGGTGCGGCCCAGCCGCGGGATGGCGGCCCGACTGATCAGGAACCAGCCGGCGATCGCGAACAGGAAGGGCAGCAGTCGCAGCCACGGAACGGCGGTGCTGACCTCCATCCACTTCGCCAGATACTGGTAATGCCAGCCGAAGGGGTCCTGCGGGACGCCGAAGTAGCGGTAGTAGTTGTCCAGGTATCCGGCGCCGGGGGCGACCCGACCGACGGTGACCTGGTATCCGTCGTCGGCGGTGTTGCCGCCGATCATCAACCAGACCAGCAGCACCGCGGTGACGAAGGCGTCGAGAAACGTCGGACGCCACCAGCGGCGCGGCAGGATCCGCAGACCGCGTCGGCCGTCGCGGGCGTCGAGCACGCCCAGCGCGAGGATCGACGCGAGCGTCGCCAGCACGCCGACGATCAACAGGGTCCGCTTGAGCGGGGTCGGGCTGGTGCTGAACCGCGTGTCCACGGTCGATCGGAAGTGCAGGCCGGCGGTCGGCGCGGTGGCGGGCAGGTCGGTGTAGACGCCGATGATCTGCGGCCGCGCATTCGGATCCGACACGTCGAAGCTCGCATCCTGGGCGGCGAAGCCCTCGACGCCGCCGCGAATGCCGGAGGTGTCGGCGTGAATCACGATGCGGCAGTCGGCCGAGGCCTGCGCGGGTGCGCGCGGAACCGTCATCAGCACCGCATTGCGCTGCGTCACCAGCAGATTGTCGTGCGTCGCCGTGACGAAGAGCCCCACCTTGCGTGCGTCGACGCCGGTCTTGGGAACCGTCGAGAGCAGCACGCCGCCGTCGGCCGGCAGGAGCGCGGCGAGCGAACACGGCACCGCGGCGTCCAATGAGAGGGGATTGAAGGCGACGTTCGGGGCGGCGACATTCGTCACCGTCGGTTCGGCGCCCGCGACGCTCGCCTGCGGCCATCGGATCTCGGGATCGGTGTAGGTCACCGGGAGGAAGGGGGCCGCCACCGCCGCCGCGATGCCGATGAGGCCGGCCACGACGGCGACCACCTTGGCGACGGCCACGGCGCGCGGCGTCGGCCGCCGCTTGTCCACTGCGTCCCGGACGCCGTTCTCCGTCGCGGTCGGTTCCGCCGGGGTGTGCGGGTCAGTCATCGAGATCTCCGGTCAGGATCGTGCTGGGCAGGTGCCAGCCGGGGCGACGCGTCGTCGTGGTGGTCAGCGCGGCCGGTTTCGCACCCGGCACCAGCGGATCCAGTTCGAGGAGGGTGCCCCAGTCCCGGTACCAGTCGTTCTCGAGGTAAGTCGCGACAGTCGAAGCGGTGGTGAGGGATTCGGGGACGGCCAGGATGCCGCCCGCAGACGCCGCCTGCCAGCTCTTCGACTTGGAGAACGTGGTGGCGCGATCAGGCGTGATCCGCCACTCGGGAACGGTGTAGACGCCGTCGTGAGCGGTGACCGGCTGCTGGCACGGGAACTGGCTGCCGACCGACAGGTCGAGCAGGACCGGCGCGTGCGAGCCGACGACCTGCTGCAGGGTCGACAGTCGCGGTGCGCGCGGCGGCGTGATCGCCAGCCATTCGTCGGGGTTCAGGTTGGCGTCGACGGCCGTGATCCGCATCGCGGTGGCACCGGCCGGGACGTCGGCCATCGGGATCCGCAGATTGCGCCACGGCCGGTTCGGGTGATCCGGACCCGGATCGATCGGGATCATCGGCTCACCGACCGGCACGAACGCTCCGCCGCGATCGGCGCCGAACTCGACCTTGAGCTCGCGGCCGCCGGTCGGCGCCCCGTCCGGGCCGATCGAGAAGATCGAACCGGCGGCGGTGATGACGATCAGCGGGGATGCATCCCGTGCGGGCAGGGCGAACCAGTCGGAGGTGAGCGTGGCGGTCCCGTTGTCGAAGCCGTAACTGCCCAGTACCGGGGTGGTCGCCGGATCGAGGCCGAACGGGAGCGCGGCGCGGGAGCCGTTCACCGTCGTGCGGCCGTAGCCGCCCGTGGTGCCTGCGGGGGCGCCCTTGGCGGCATAGGAGCTCCCCGGGTGGGCGGTTCGGATGGTTCCGGCGCCCAACCGGATCGGCTCGGGAGTCAGGTCGGTCGCGACGCCGTCTGCGGTGAAGCCGGTGGATCGGCCCGCCAACGCCTTTGCGACGTCGTCGGTGCCGATCGGCCGCAGCATGCCGCGGTTCGGGTTCCGTTCCACCAGGACCCGGTCGGCCATGCCGCACGTGCTGCCGGTCAGCGCGCGGAGATTGGCGCTCAGCGGGGTGTACGTGTCGGTGCGACCGACGGCTGCCTTCCCGAAGAGCGCGAACTCGGCCAGGACGAGCCCGGCGGCGATGAGGAGGGCGGGCAGGGCGGCGAGGGCTCGACGGCGGCGTACGACCGCCTCGCTCGGGCGGTGACCGCCGGGGCGGACACAGACCCAGATCAGCACCGCGAAGGAGACTCCGGTCAGCCCCAGGAGCAGCGTCGAGAGCGGCCGGCCCGCGAGCACCGGCGCCTTGTCGAACCACGCGATGCCGTAGTCGTAGCCCCAGCCCCAGGCGTTGTCGCCCGCGGCCGCCACCGCGCACGCGCCCACCAGGACCGTCAGGTACGTCCACAGAATGCGCGGCGAGCGGGCGCCCACCTCGATCATCGCGGCGGTGGCGACGGCGGCCGCCGCCGCTGCGACGCCGGCGAAGATCCCGAACTGGGTCGTCCACTTGGCGGGGACGAACGACAGGAGCGCCACGGTGATCAGGACGGTGCCGATCAACCGCCAGATCGGGCCGCGTGCGAAGCCCGACAACCGACCGCGACGCATCATCAGCGTCATGGTCAACGCCACGGCGACGATCAGCAGCAGGACCGGCACCCGGCGGGCGAGTGCGCCGTCCGGCGTTCCCAGCGTCAGGAAGTAGTAGCGCATCAGCTCCTGGTACCACGACAGCGCGGGGCCGACCTCGAGACGGACGCGCAGCGAGTCGACGACACCGCCGACGGACTGCGTGCGGAAGACCACGAAGACCGCCAGGGCCACGGCGGCCCCGAACGGAGCGAACCGGGCGATCGATCCGTGGGTGCGGCGCGAGGCGCGGGCGATGCGGAGCATCGGACGTGAACCGGCGATCAGCACGGCGACGGCGATGACGCCCTGCGGGCCCGTCGCCAGGGTGAGCAGCGCGGTGAAGGCGGCCGCTGCGGCGGGGAGCAGTCGGCGGGTCGCGATGGCGGACTCCACCAGCCACCAGGTCACCAGCGAGCCGAGCACGATGATCGGCTCGGGTCGCAGTCCGCTGCAGAACGCGATCCAGAAGGCGACGAAGACAGCGGCTCCGGTCAGGACCGCCCAGCGCGACCGGCCGACCGCGGCGCCCAGCCGGGGCAGGATGACCCGGCTCAGGATGAGCCACGACACCAGACCCGCGACCAGGGCGGGAAGCCGCATCCAGATCCCCGCGGCGCTGATCGTCCCCCAGTGCGACAGGAACGAGTAGTACCAGTCGAAGGGAGCCTCGGGGACGCCGAAGTACCGGTAGTAGTCCGACAGGTAGCCCGCGTCGGAGGCATTGCGACCCATCACCGCGATGTAGCCGTCGTCGGAGGTGCCGGCACCGAGGAAGTGCCAGACGACCAGGGTCGCGGTGACGACCGCATCCGCCGCCCGCAGAGTCGGCAGCCGGCCGAACCCGAAGCGCCGACGACGATTCGGCGAGGACCGTCGGGCGGCCGCATCGAGCAGGCCGAGGGCCAGCAACGAGATCAGGGCGGCGACGACACCGATCACGATCACCGCGGTCTTGAGCGGAGTGCGACTCACCGCGAAGCCGTTGTCGACGTCGACGTGCACGGCGAGCTGGTCCGCCGACCGAGCCACCGCGGCGCCGTCGAGATCGGTGAAGACGCCGGCGACCGTCGGCCGCGTAGCCGGATCGCCGCGCACCGCTGCTCCGGCGCCGGCGAACTGGGCACCCAGATCGGTGTCAGAGGCCCAGAACTCGAGCGTGCTGCAGGCGGCCAGCGCGGGTGCATCGGCGCTCGCGAGCACCGCGTTGCGCAGCGTCACCTTCGCACCGCCGTGCCCGGCGGTGATGAACAGTGCGGTGTTGCGCACCTCGCGAGGTGCGTTCGACGGCGCCGTGGCGACGACGACCGTGTCCGTGTTGCCCGCCGCCGCCTGCCGAAGCACCGGGCATCCCACGCTCACCCGCAGACCGCGCGCGGTCTGCGTGACCAGCGGCGCCACCACTGAGGGCTGCGATGCGGGCCCCTGGAATGCGGGGCTGTTCGCGGGCCAGGAGAACGACGCGGACTGCTCGTCGACCGGGAGGAACGCGGTGGCCAGAGCGGCGACGACGGCGATCAGACCGGCGACCGCGGCGATGACCGAGTATCTGTGCGTGGCCGGTTCCTCTGGAGTAATCATCGAGAGTGAGGATAGGCGGTGTCACTTAATCTTCACCAAGAGACCGCGCCGCCGACGGCGATCGCGCGGGCGCGGCTCACGGCCGCGGATGCACGTTGTAGCGGCTCAGGATCGACACCCGGTTGAAGGCGTTGATCGATGTCGCCGCCCAGATGACCGCCGAGATCTGGGCGGCGTCGAGCACGTCGGCGGCACGCTCGTAGGCGCAGTCGGCGGCGTCGTGATCGGGGAGCGAGGTCACCATCTCGGCCAGCTCCAGCGCCGCCCGCATCTCGTCGGTGTACAGATTCGGCGCGTCGCGCCACGCAGGCAGGACGGCGAGCTGCTGCTCGGTCAGACCCGCGGCCACCGCATCCTCCCGGTGCACGCTCAGACAGAAGGCGCACCCGTTGATCTGCGAGCAGTGCATGTTCACCAGCTCGATCACCGATCGGCTCAGCCCCGCGTCCTCGGCCGCGGCGGCGACCTTCGTCGAGACAGCCACCAGTGCCCGGTACGCACTCGGGGTCTGCTTGTCGATACGCACGCGAGGGGTCGGCATGGGGCCAACCCTATCGGCTCCCCGCGCGGACCATCCGAATCTTCCAGCTGCGCCCCGATCTTCCTCGGACGGGCCTGCTCCCGGTGCCCTAGACTCCACGGCAAGCCCGACCTCCCGCTGAGCGGAACCGTTCCTCGACGGACGTCGGACGCCGGTGTTGCGTACAGGTGACGACCGAATCGGCAATCAGGAGATGGCATGGACGACTTCACGAATCGCGTGGCGCTGGTGACCGGAGCGGCGCGCGGGCAGGGCCGGGCGCATGCGCTGGCCTTCGCCGAGCGCGGCGCCGACGTGGTGATCTGCGACCGTTGCGAGAACAGCGATGCGGTGCCGTACCCGCTGGCGACCGAGGACGATCTCGCCGAGACCGTGCGCCTGGTGGAGGCGACCGGCCGACGCTGTGTGGCGGCGAAGGCCGACACCTCCGACCGCGCGGCGATCGACGAGCTCGTCGCCCGCGCCGAACGCGAACTCGGCCGCGTCGACATCGCCGTCGCCAATGCCGGTGTCTCGGTCGGCGGACCGATCAACGACCTGCCGAGCGAGGTCTGGGAAGAGGTCATCGGCTCGAACCTGACCGGTGTCTTCCACACCGTCGCGGCGGTGGCGCCGGGCATGGTCGAGCGCGGCTACGGACGCATCGTGACGATCTCCTCGATGCTCGGGCGCAGCGCGGCCCAGGGCATGGCCGCGTACGGGGCGTCCAAATGGGGAGTCATCGGCATGACCAAGAGCGCCGCTCTGGACCTGGCCGCGCACGGCATCACCGTCAATGCGATCGCACCGGGCAACATCTCGACGCCGATGATCCACAACGACTACATGTACAAGGTGGTCCGGCCCGACCTCGACGCCCCGACTCGCGCCGACGTCGAACCGGTGTTCGCGATGCTGCACGGTCAGCCCGTGCCCTTCATCGAGCCCGAAGAGGTGACGAGGGCCGTGCTGTTCTTCGCGGCCGAGGCCAGCTCGCACATCACCGGCACCGTCCTCCCGGTCGACGCGGGCGCCGCGGCGCGCGTCAACGCCTGACCGCGGGCGGCGTCCCGGGAATCTTCCCGGGACGCCGGTGGTTCCTCGAGACGTGAAGAACATCGAATTCGGACTGGACACGTTCGGCGGCGTCACCCGCGATGCCGACGGCCGCCCGGTGCCGCATCCCCGGGTCATCCGTGATCTCGTCGACGACGCCGTCCTCGCCGATCGGTCGGGCCTGGACTTCTTCGGTCTCGGGGAGCATCACCGCCCCGACTACGCGGTGTCCAGTCCGGAGATGGTGCTGGCGGCCATCGCCGCGCGCACCGAACGGATCCGACTGGGTTCCGCGGTGACCGTCCTGAGCTCCGACGATCCGGTGCGCGTCTACGAGCGCTTCGCCACCCTCGACGCGCTGTCGGACGGTCGCGCCGAGATCGTCGCCGGCCGCGGATCGTTCACCGAGTCGTTTCCGCTGTTCGGCTACGACCTCCGCGACTACGAGGTGCTGTTCGAAGAGAAGCTCGAACTCCTCTCGGAGCTGCTGAAGGAGGAGCCGGTCACCTGGCGCGGCACCACGCGCGCCCCGCTGACCGACCAGCGGGTCTACCCGACCACTGCGGGCGGCGTCACCGCGTGGGTCGGGGTCGGCGGCAGCCCGGAATCGGTGGTGCGGACCGCACGCTACGGCTTCGGGCTGTTCCTGGCGATCATCGGCGGTCCCGCCGAACGGTTCGCCGGATACGTCGACCTGTTCGAGCGCGCTCAGGACGAGTTCGGCGTCGAACGCCGGCCGGTCGCGGTGCACTCGCCGGGGCTGGTCGCCGAGACCGACGAGGCCGCGCGGAGCCTGGTGCGCGACGGCTGGTTCGCGATGCGAGAGAAGATGGGCAAGGAGCGGGGTTGGCCGGCGCCGCGACCGGACGACTTCGAGCGTGAGGTCGAGACCGGCGCCCTGTACGTCGGTTCGCCCGAGACGGTCGCGACCCGCATCGCGGCCACCGTCAAAACCCTGGGCGTCGACCGCTTCGACCTGAAATACGATCAGCCGGTGCAGCATTCGGCTCACCAGGAGTCGATCGGACTCTACGGCGAGAAGGTCGTGCCGATGATCAAGGACATGCTGGCCTGAACCTGGTCGCCTCCCGACGGCCCTGGTCGTACCCCGCCCGCGCGGCCGGGGCCCGGGCCGCCGGATTCATCATGTTCGCGCCCATCGCGGCTCGCGCCGACGCGTCGGGGACGACCAGCTCCACTCGGCTGCCCGCCTCGCGCAGCGCGTCGACCTGACCGGACAACTCCGTTCCCCACGCGCGCGATCGGCGCAGCCCCTCGAATCCGCGGCCGGGGTCGGCGTTCTCGGGCCGGCCGCTCAACGGGGCGAGGATCACCACGACGTCGTATCCCGCGGCCAGGTCGGCGTTCTCGCTCGACCGCACACCGCCGTCGATGTAATGGCGGCCGCCGATCACGTGAGTCGGGGCCAGTCCCGGCAGCGCACAGCTGGCGGTCACCGCATCCACCAGACCGGTGTCGTCGGTTCCGTCGAAGACCGTGAACTCACCGGTGTGCGCGTCGACGGCGGTGATCATCGTGGGACGATCGGGCCAGTCGTCGCCGGTGAATCGGGCGGCGACGGTCGCCCGGCGCAGCGCGGCACCGGAGCCGATGACCGCGTCGGCCGCCAAGCCGAACTCGCCCATCCCGCGCGCGATGTCGTCGGCCGAGGCGGCCGCCTCCGAGATCGCCCGCATACGGGCGACGATCTCCGGCAGCGGCAGGGCCGGCGGTCGTGTCTCGCCCGCGGCGGGCGTCGGCGAAGAGGCCTGGCTTGGCGGCGGTGCCAGGGCTGATGCCAGCAGGTCCGAGACCGGGACCCCGCTTCGCAGCTGTGCGGCCGAGGTGGCGCCCGCCGACGTGCCGATCATGAGGTCCGCTTCACGAGTCAGGTCGAACCCGGCTTCGGCCAGTCCGGCGACGACGCCGATCTCCCACGCATTCCCGGCGGCGCCGCCACCGCCGAGCACCAGGGCGAGATTCCGATCCATCGGTTCACGATGGCAGCGTGGGAATCACGGTGTCCACCGAATATTCGGTGGGTCGACTCATTCGGCGGGGCGGTGTGCGCGACGCATGTCGACGCGGCGCCCCTTCATCGGCACGCCCTCCCGAGCGAGCAGCACCGGCGCCTGCCCGCCGTGGCACGAGGCAGGCGTGCCGTCGGCGCGGACCACGCGCCACCACGGCACCCCCGCATCGAGCAGCCCCATCGCTCGGCCCACCTGGCGCGGACCGATCCCGAGCCGCCTGCCGAGGTCCCCGTAGGAGACGACCGTGCCCGGCTCGATCGCCGCGACCGCGTCGCGGACCTCGAGGACGATGCTGGGGCGAGAATCTGGCACGTCTTCGTCAACGTCGTCGGTTGCCGCGTTCTTCCCCGCGCGCCGGCAGAGGACTACTTTGGAGTGCGAAACTGCACGACGTCGAATGAATCGAGCGGGCGTTGATGTCTTCGAACGCAGGCGAGAGCGTGAGTCCCGATCCCCGGCGCTGGAAGGCGCTCGTCTTCATCTGCCTGGCGCAGCTGATGGTGGTCCTGGACGGCACCGTCGTCAACATCGCCCTGCCCGACGCGAAGCAGGACCTCGGCATCAGCGACGCCGATCAGCAGTGGGTCATCACCGCCTATGCGCTGGCCTTCGGCGGCCTGCTGCTGTTCGGCGGCCGGATCGCCGACCTGTGGGGGCGCCGTCGGGCCCTCATCCTCGGCCTGATCGGCTTCGCCACGGCGTCGGCGATCGGCGGTGCGGCCGTCAGCGAGGGGATGCTCTTCGGCGCTCGCGCCCTGCAGGGAGCGTTCGGCGCACTGCTGGCGCCTGCGGCGCTGTCGTTGCTGACGGTCATGTTCACCGAACCCCGGGAGCGGGCGCGCGCGTTCGGCGTCTTCGGCGCCATCGCCGGCGGCGGCGCCGCCGTCGGGCTGCTCCTCGGTGGTCTGCTGACCCAGACGCTGGACTGGCGATGGACGATGTACATCAACGTCTTCATCGCCGCCGTCGCGCTGGTGGGCGCGATCCGAGAGATCAAGGAGCCGCCCCGCGCGGCAGACGACGTCGTCGAACTCGACTACCTCGGAGTCGTGCTCGCCGGCTCCGGGCTGGCGCTGCTCGTCTACGGCCTCGGCCGGGCCGCCGAGAAGAGCTGGGGCGACACCGGGACGGTGTCGTGCCTGGTCGCGGCGGTGATCCTGCTCGGGCTCTTCGTCGCCTGGCAGACCCGAAGTCCGCACCCGCTGCTACCGATGCGCGTGGTCCTCGACCGGGCCCGCGGCGGCGCGTACCTCACCGTCGCACTGTCGGTGATCGCGATGTTCGGCTCATTCCTGTTCCTGACCCTGTACATGCAGGTGGTCCACCACTACACGCCGTTGAGCGCCGGCGTCGCCTTCCTGCCGATGGTCTTCGGGATGCTGATCGGCTCCACACAGATCGCGGCCCGGCTCATCACCCGCGTTCCGCCGCGGTACCTGATGGCGCCCGGCGCCTTCCTCGGCGGCTGCGGAATGCTCCTGCTCACTCAGATCTCCGCGGATTCGACCCGATACTGGTCGGTGGTCTTCCCGGCGCTGCTCCTGCTCGGCACCGGAATGGGCACGGTGTTCATGTCTTCGATCAACCTGGCGACCTACGGCGTGCAACCGCACGACGCGGGGGTCGCCTCGGCGATGGTCAACACCTCCCAGCAGGTCGGCGGAGCGATCGGGACCGCATTGTTGAACACGGTAGCGGCGAATGCGGCGGCCGCGTACGTCACGGCCGAGCGCGGCACGGTCAGAGGCCCCGCAGACGCCATGCGACTCAAGGATCTGGCCCTCGTCCACGGGCAGAGCCTGGGCTTCCTCGTCGCCGCGGGAATCCTCGCCGTCGTCGCCGTGGTCGCCGCCCTGGTGGTCAACGTTCCGCGCCCGATCGGCACGGTCGATCAGACCGCGCAGGCGCGTCCGGCGGCGCCGGTGCAATGACCGCCTGAGAAGGCCGCCTGAGAATGTCAGTGCCGTCTCGTAGCGTTCGCGATGACTCTCGCGAAGGTCGCGGGGACGAGATGGGCGTGAGGTGCGCATGGCCGGCGGGAAAGAAGCGAACAGCGGGTGCGCTGGGGTGATCGGGATCGTCCTCGTGATCGGGCTGATCTCGATGATCCCGGTGCAGGTCTGGATCGGGCTGGGCATCGCGGCGGGAGTCGCGGTGGTCGTGTGGATCGGCAAGGTCATCGCCGAGGCGGTGTCCAAGGGTCGGGCCGAGAGCGCGGCGGCGGAGGTCGCTCGTCGGCGGGAGCAGGAGGCCGCGATCAAGCGGCAGCGGATCGCCGAACTCGGCGCGACCAACGCTCAGTGCGTGGAGACGGCCCTCGCGGCGGTGCAGCGGGTCGCCGACTCCGAGGCTGCGCGTGAAGGGTGGCTCGGCGACGTCGACTTCGACGCCGACATCGCGGGCATCGTCGCGGAGTTCCGGCGGGTCCACGAACTCCGCGAGGTCGCCGGACGGCTGGGCGCGCTCGACGATCCCAGCGCCGACGATCGCCGACTCCTGGACGAGGCGCGTACGACGGCGTCGTCGATCGAGCAGTCGGCGACCGGCCGAGCGCTGCTGATCTTTCGATGTGCCGACGAAGCACGACAGATCGACGAGTCGCTGCGGCGCGAACGCGAGGAGGCGCAGACGGCGCAGCAGCGCGCGCAGTTGCACGCCGAGCTGAACGCCATGCTCTACGGCGCGGCGTCGAGTCCGCAGGCGGCGGCCGCCGACTCCGCCGCCGATCGGGTGATGGCGCGCGTGGCGGGCTACCGCGAGATCAAGCAGCAGATCATCGCCGCCCGCGACGGCGGAGTGTGAGCAGCCCTACACACCGTGCGGGAACTTCCCGCGCCGACGGTTCGTCGTGTATGCGTAAGACGTTCCCACTGATTCGGAAAGAAGGCGATGAGACGCGCTCCGCGCAAGGTTCGAAGACCCATCGACATGGAGTCGGCCGTCTGTGACGGCCCGAGACCGGCGGGGGACAGCGCGTGCTGACCCTTCTCGGAATCGTGGCGGGCGTCGCCGTCGTTCTAGCGATCACTGCTCTGACCGGCTATTTCGTCGCCCAGGAGTTCGCCTACATGGCGGTCGACCGATCGCGACTCAAGGCTGCCGCCGAGGCGGGCGACGGAGCCGCGGCCCGCGCATTGCGAGTCACCGGACGCACGTCGTTCATGCTCTCGGGCGCTCAGCTCGGCATCACCGTCACCGGCCTGCTGGTCGGCTACGTGGCCGAACCGCTGATCGGGCGCGGTCTGGGCGAACTGCTGGGTGGGATCGGCATTCCGACCGCGGTCGGCGTGGCCGTCGGCGCGATTCTCGCCGTGCTGTTCTCGACCGTCGTCCAAATGGTCTTCGGCGAGCTGTTCCCCAAGAACCTCGCGATCGCACGACCCGAACCCGTCGCGCGGCGACTGGCCGTGTCGACGACCGCATACCTGCGTGTGTTCGGCTGGCTGATCAAGCTGTTCGACCATTCCTCCAACCTGCTGTTGCGGGCGCTGAGGATCGAACCCGTGCACGACGTCGAACACGCGGCCACACCGCGCGACCTCGAGCACATCGTCGCGGAGTCTCGCGATGCCGGTGAGCTGTCGCCGGAACTGTCCGTGCTCCTCGATCGGATTCTGGACTTCCCGACCCGGACCGCGGGTCACGCGATGATCCCGCGCTCGCGGGTCGACGTCGTCGGCGTCGACGAGCCGGTCGTCGAAGTCCGCCGACGCATGGGAACCGGACACACCCGCTATCCGGTCGTCGGCACGACCAGCGACGACCTGCGCGGCGTCATCCACCTGCACGACCTGTTGGGTGAGGACGTCTCGGGCTCGGCCGGCGACCACATGCGACCGGCGGTGATCGTGCCGGAGATGATCCCGCTGACCGAGGTACTCGATCGCGTCGCCGAGCGCGACGACGAGATGGCCCTCGTGGTCGACGAGTACGGCGGATTCGCCGGGATCGTCACCGTCGAGGACCTCGCCGAAGAACTGGTCGGCGAGATCGACGACGAGCACGACAACGCCGCAGCCGAGGTGATCGCGCACGGTGACGGCGGCTGGCTCGTCCCGGGCGGCATGCACATCGACGAACTGTCTCGCTTGATCGACCGCGACCTGCCCGAGGACGACGACTTCGAAACGATCGCAGGCATGGTGATCTCGGCCCTGGGCCGGTTCCCGAAGGTGGGGGAGACCGTCTCGATTCGGCTCCCCGACGACCCCGGAGCGCTCGCCGCGGCCCGGCCGGTCGCGGCTCAGCATCTCGACGTCCGGGTTCGCGCGCTCGGCAAGCACGTCCCGTCCCAGTTGTCGGTAGCGGTGCGCAGCGTAGACGACCATGAGGTGAAGGAGGCCGACGATGAGTGATCCCTGGATCGTCCTGGCCGTCACCGTCGCGCTGATCGCGGCGAGCGCCTTCTTCGTGGCCGTCGAGTTCGCGCTGATCGCCGCCCGGCGCCACCGCCTCGAGGACGCGGCACCGACCAGCCGTGCGGCGCGCGCGGCGCTGCGAAGTGCGTCGGAGCTGTCGGTCCTGCTCGCCGGTTCGCAGTTGGGCATCACCGTCTGCACATTGGCGCTCGGCGCGGTCACCAAACCGGCGGTGCACCACTGGTTGACCCCGATGTTCAGCACGTGGGGCGCACCGCTGTGGCTCGCCGATGTGGCCGGCTTCGTGCTCGCACTGCTGATCGTCACCTTTCTTCACCTGGTGGTGGGCGAGATGGCGCCGAAGTCGTGGGCGATCGCGCATCCGGAGAAGTCGGCGACGCTGCTCGCCATTCCGATGCGCGGGTTCATGTGGTTCACCCGCCCGGCGATCGTCGTGCTCAACCGCGCGGCCAACTGGTGTCTGCGCAAGGTGGGCGTCGAACCCGTCGACCAGGTCGGTTCCGGGCAGGACCCGGCGGCGCTTCGACACCTGGTGGCGCATTCGGCGACGGTCGGGACACTCGACGAGACGTATCACGAGAACCTTTCGGGCGCACTCGAACTGGAGGCGCTCACCGTCGGCGAGATCGTCGATCCGGCGCGGGCGCTGTCGGCGGTTTCCGCTCGCGCGACGGCGGCGCAGATCCGCGCCGAGGCCGATCGCAGCGGTCACCTGCGACTGCTCGTTCGCGACGGGGACGAGGTGCTCGGTGTGGTCCACGCCCGGGACTGCCTCGGCGCCGACGCTGCGCGAGCCGGTGATCTGATGCGCGAGGTCCTCGCCTTCTCCTCGTCGACCCCGGCCTACGAAGCCCTGGCGACCATGCGCAGCACCCGCAGTCACATCGCCACCGTGCGCGGGGCGGACGGCGGTCTGATCGGGCTGGTCACGATGGCCGACATCTTGGCCAAGGTGATGCCGGCCGGCCGCTGAACGATTGTCTGATCTCGAGGTCGCGAACCGTCCCGGCACGTAGGTTGGAATTGTCCGTAATCGACGCCTGTGGAGGAACGATGAGCACTCGAGACGATGATGCGGCTCTTGCCGAGCGGTTGAAGGCGCACCATGCGGTGATGGTCGATCGGCTGGATCACCTGAGCCGGGACCTCGCGGAGGCCGCGGCTGCGGGCGACGACTCGGCGGCGGCGTCGACCGCGCTCCAGGAGTGGATCGCCGACGTCCTGGTCCCGCACGCCGAGGAAGAGGAGACCACCACGTATCGCGCGGCGGGCGAACTCGAATCCGGACGTCTGCTGATCCGCGCGATGCTCGACGAGCACGTGCTGATCCGAGGCATCGCCGGGGAGATCGCTGCGGCGTCGGACCCCCGGGCTGCGGGGGCGTATGCGCGAGCTCTGTTCGCGGCGTTCAACAGCCATCAGCACAAGGAGAACGAGATCATCCTGCCCTTGCTGGTCGACTCTCCTGACGTCTCTCTCGTGGAGGCGATGGGTGGGGGACATGCGAGTGGGGGACACGGGCATTCGCATTCGCACTCCCATTCGCACTCCCATGAGCCTTGACGCACGCTTTCACGCGGAGGCAGGCGGGCGCGTCGGCGCACGCCGATATCCCTGACCGGCGGTCGCGCCGGTCAGGCCGCTAGGAGTCGGGCAGCTAAGAGTCGGGCGAGGTGGGCCTCGACCCGGGAGGTCGCCGGGTCGGGCGGGGCATGGGGGCCTTGGTCGGGGAGCAGTTCGGAGTGATGGATCTGGTTGACCCGCCACGCACGCTTGCGGCCCGCGGTGACCGGTCGCCAGGCGACTCGTCCGGCGTCGGGGCCGTCGATCAGGACGACGGTCTCCCAGTCGCCGAGGCGGCGGCCGACGGCTCGGTTGTGGCGCCCGCAGGCGGCGCCCAGGTGGTCGATGTCGGTCGGCCCGCCGTCCTGCCAGTCGGGGAAGTGGTGGGCCTCGGTGCGGGCGAACGGGACGGCGCAACCGGGGCTGGTGCAGCCGCGGTCGCGTGCGAACAGCATCAACCGCTGTGCCTTCGAGGCCAGGCGGCGGCCGCGCCCGAGGTAGAGGGGCTGAGCAGTGTTGTGGGAGAACACTGCCAAATGTGGGGTCGCGTCGGCGGCGACCTCGACCAGTTCGGCGACCGGCAGACGGGTGCCGGTGGCGGTCAGCGCGATGCCGGCGTGCTCGCGGAGCTCCTTGTCGGTGATCGTGATGACCAGCTCCGACGACAGACGGCCCGACCCCTGCCCGGCGTGCGAGCGCACGAACTGCAGCATCGCCAGGAGTGCATCGTGGTTGCGCTGGCCGGCCGTGCGCTCGTCACGCTCGGCGGCCGCGGCCAGTGCGACCGGGGCCGCGGATTCGGCCGCGCCGGTAGGGGAGTCGGGGTCGGCTGGGTTGTTCATCCCGGGCGCGGCCCATGATTGCAGCATCACCTCGAGTTCGGCGCGCAGAGCCGGGGTGAGCAGTGCGCGGACCTTGCTCATCAACTGGCGATCCTGCGGCATCAGCGCGAGTCCGCGACGGCGCTGCCGGTCCTTCTCGTCGGTCAACTGCCCGTCGGGGTCCAGATGGGCGAGCAACCGGACTCCGGCGATCCGCACCGCATCGGGCGTGAGTTCGCGGGCCACTGCTGCCAACTGGGCCTCGGCTCGAGCGCGGGTCTCGGCGTCGACGGCAGCGGGGATCTTGTCCATGATCTCGTCGATGACCAGGACGTGATCGGTGCCGATCGCACCGGCCTGGACGGCGTCGGCGGTGGCCGGCCGTGCGGGCGGGAGAGTTTGGCCCTGCAAGCCGGTGAATGCGCCGATGGCGGCGACGCTGGCGCGTCGGCGGCGCGCGGCGCCGTCGCCCAGGCGGAGACCTGCCGAGAGGAAGGCGTGCAGAGACAGGTAGCCCGCCTTGCGGAAGGCCGCACGGTCGGAGACCTCGGTGAGGACCGCGGCGTCGACGCCGTCGAGGCGGCGACGAGTGGATTCGAGCGCTTCAGCGACCGTCAGGAGGTCGTCTTCGGTGACCGCGGTCATCGGGGCGACAGCGAGCTTGGCGGCGGCCGCATCAAGGAGGGCGACCAGGGCGTGGGGATCGTCGGGCAGAGCGCCGATATCAGTGTTCATGCTGGTCACCCCCTTGCTGACGCCTGGTGCTCACGGCTTCTCAATCGGTATGTGTGGACACTATCGCGGGGGTCCGACAATTATGACCGGCAGCGCGCTGAACAGCCGAAATGCGGCAAACGGACGCATCTTCTGATTGCTCCCGCAGCATTCTCATCGGCTTCCAGGCCGAGTAGCGTCGGGGTTCTTCGACGATGAGGAGCTGATGGACATGATCGCCTATCGAACCGCAGTACGGACAGCCGCGATCGCCGCCGGCGTCGGCATCTCGGCATTGTTCGGCGTCGCCGGCCAGGCGTCCGCCGATGTCGCGCCCGGAACGTACACGTCCACGACGTGGTCGTCGGGCGTCATCCTCTTGCAGCGCGATGCCCACGTGAGCGGGCATGATCTCGTCCTGATCGGGCGGTACCCGATTCACCCGACCGCCAAGGGCGGCTACGTCGACCTCTTCCCGGGCCATCGCGTGATCCTCAACAGCGACGGCCACGGCGGCTATCGAGGACCGGCATACCTCGGCGGCGTGATGGTCGGCTCCATCACGCTGACACCTCACCGCTGACTGTTCGGCCCCTCCGCCGAGTCGGGTCCAGCGGAGAGGTCCGGTTCGGACCGTTGATCCTGTGCAGCAGTCGACGGCGCGACGGTGGGCCCGGTGCAGACTGGTGCCGGCGGTGATCGAGTGGGAAGCCGTCTAGGGCCCGTCCTTCCGGGGGCTGGAGAGTGACCTGATCGCGGGTCACACCGCCCACAGTGCGGCGTCGGCTGCGGCCTCGGCAAGGACGGTATCGAGGTCGTTGCCTGCGGTCAGCCAGTCGATCGGTGTCATTTCTCCCAGTGCCGGGTTACGGGCGCGAAACCAGAACACCGCCATACACGGATCGTCGGCCGCCGGGAGCAAGATACGCCACAGGTCGCTCAGGGCGTCGAGCACCGTGCGGTCTTCGGTGAACTGCCAGACCGGAAACACCCAGGTGCGGCGATGGTCGCCGAGTCGGCAGGCGATGACCGCCCCCGTCGCGATCCGCTTCGACAGGGCCTGTTTGGTCAGGCCCAGCCACCGGGTCAGGCCCGCGCTGTCGTAAAAGGGACCGGCGAGTTGATCGTAAACGTTGCCGATCGGGATCGCCGAGACCATCTGCGCCGCGATGGCATCAGCGTCGGCGAACACATCGGCATCGACTCCAGCAGCCGCGGCGATGGCGAACGTCTGCTCGATCCGGTCATGGAGCGCAGCGTACAGCCGCTCTTTGCAGTCCATCAGGTCCGACATGGTGGAGCCCCCTTTGCGAGCACCATCCAACGTATGGTCTACCCGGTCAAACAATCAACCGGGTCTGCCTTTGGTCATTCTCGATCGGCTGCGCGCCGACGTCGCTCCCGTCGCCTATTCAGCGGGGGCGGTGCCGAGTAGTTCAGTGCTGAGCGCCCGGACGCGTGCGGCGATGTCGTCGCGGACCAGGCGCATGCGCTCGATGCCGTCGATGCCGCGCTCGGAGGGCTCGTCGGTGTTCCAGTTGATGACGGTGACGCCGGGCGCATCGATGACGGCTTCCCGGCCGAGCGTGATGACCTTGTCGGCGCGAGCGAGCAGGGCCGGGTCGATGCCGGTCGGGACGTGGCCGCTGACGTCGACGCCGACCTCGGCGAGGGCCTGCGCGGAGAGGGCGTTGACGGCAGTCCCGGGGCGCGTGCCGGCCGAGTGCACCTCGATCGCGTCGCCCGCGACCTGCCGCAGGAGGCCCTCCGCCATCACCGACTTCCCGCCGTTCTTCACGCAGACGAACAGCACCGACGGGCTCATGACAGGCTCCTATGGGTGGACTGAGAAGCGGTGGGGGTGAAGCGGTTTCGCAGTGCAAGGG
Organism: Gordonia aichiensis; assembly: GCF_039946255.1. Classification (GTDB taxonomy): domain Bacteria; phylum Actinomycetota; class Actinomycetes; order Mycobacteriales; family Mycobacteriaceae; genus Gordonia; species Gordonia aichiensis_A. The sequence goes on from NZ_JBCDWL010000011.1 coordinate 139,255, forward strand.
AGACGTAGACCAGGGCGACCAGGACGGGGACCTCGATGAGCGGTCCCACGACCCCGGCCAGGGCTTGGCCGGAGGTGGCGCCGTACGTGCCGATCGCCACGGCGATCGCCAGCTCGAAGTTGTTGCCGGCGGCGGTGAACGCCAGGGTGGTGGTGCGCTCGTAACCCAGGCCCAGAACGCCGCCGAGGAGGTAGCCGCCGCCCCACATGATCGCGAAGTACGCCAACAGCGGCAGCGCGATGCGCGCGACGTCACCGGGGCGGGAGGTGATCTGGTCGCCCTGCAGGCTGAACAGCAGCACGATCGTGAACAGCAGCCCGTACAGGGCCCACGGCCCGATCCGTGGCAGGAACGTCTGCTCGTACCAGTCGCGACCGCGGCGGCGTTCCCCGATCCGCCGGCTCAGATAGCCCGCAAGCAGGGGGATGCCGAGGAAGATCAGCACTGATTTCGCGATCTGCCACGGCGAAGCGTCGATGGTGGTCTGCTCCAAGCCGAGCCAGCCGGGCAGCACCGACAGGTAGAACCAGCCCAACACCGCGAACATCAGGACTTGGAACACCGAGTTGATCGCCACCAGGACGGCCGCGGCCTCCCGGTCGCCGCAGGCGAGATCGTTCCAGATGATCACCATCGCGATGCAGCGTGCCAAGCCGACGATGATCAGGCCGGTACGGTATTCGGGCAGGTCGGGGAGTAACAGCCAGGCGAGGGCGAACATGAGCGCCGGGCCGACGACCCAGTTCAGTACCAGCGATCCGATGAGCAGGCGGCGATCGCCGGTGACGGCGTCGAGGCGGTCGTAGCGGACCTTCGCGAGCACCGGGTACATCATGATCAGCAGGCCGAGTGCGATCGGCAGGGAGATCCCGTCGAGCTGAATCCCGTCGATGGCGGTGCTCAGGCCCGGGACCAAGCGGCCGAGCAGCAGCCCGGCGACCATCGCCAGCCCGATCCATACGGGGAGGAACCGATCGAGCGTCGACAGTCGTCCGGCGACGCTGCGGCCAGGTGCCTGGACGCTCATGCGAGTGCCTTTCCGGTCAGCGGTGCGACGATGGCGGCGACGACGTCGAGGGCGGCCGGCACCACTCGGTAGTGCACCCAGGATCCCCGCCGCTCGGACTCGAGGAGGCCCGCGGTCCGCAGGACCTTCAGATGATGGGAGATCGTCGGCTGCGACACGTCGACCGCCGGCGAGATGTCGCACACGCACGCCTGACCGCCGTCGTGGCTCGCGATCAAGCTGAACAACTGCAATCGCACCGGATCGGCGAGCGCCTTGAACACCGCGGCCGCCTGCGCCGACTGCTCAGACGTCAGCGGCTCGCGCACCACCGGCGAGCAGCGCACCGGCGTCGCCTCGATCCCCAGTGATTTCGACATTCATCGATATTGACACTTGTCGATATGGGATGCAATACGAAGGGGCGCCGTACGTCCGGGCGGCGCCCTTCCTCGAGCGGGATCAATGCGGTCTCAGCAGCACGAGGAGGTCGGCGTGCAGCATCCTGACGAGCCTTGCGAGTTCTGTGTCAGGCCGAGGTCGGCGGTCGCTGAGGCCGGGGGAGTCGAGGCCGGGGTAGGAGCCTCACCGAACGTGTCCGAGTCGGCCAGGACGGTGTAGACCTCCCATCGTTCGCCGTCGGGGGCTCCGACCCAGACCTTGTCCTGGGTTGCGAAGCAGCAGGTGGTGTTGATCTGCTCCTCGGTGAACAGCCCTTCGCCCGCGAGGCGTGCGATCTCTCCGTGAACGGTCTCACTGGAGTCGACTTCGACGCCGAGGTGGTTGATGGTGCCGCCGTCGCCGCGGTTCTCCAGCAGGACCAGCTTCAGTGGGGGTTCGGCGATCGCGAAGTTCGCATAACCGGGTTTGACCTTGGCTGGGGCGGTGTTGAAGAGCTTGCTGTAGAACGCGATCGACGCTTCCAGGTCGTCGACGTTGAGGGCGAGTTGGATGCGGGACATGAGAGCCTCCAAGGCTTTGATGAATGTCGAAGTGATCGACTGTTCCGTTGTAGCGCACTACTTTGATATATGTCAAAGGATTCGGGTAGATTGGTCGCATGCCCAAGCCATTGCCCGTCATCGATGTCAGCGCTCCGATCTGCTGCGCGCCTCTGGCTGCGGGGCCGATGTCGGCCGACGATGCGGTCGAGCTCGCACTGCGACTCAAAGCTCTCGCCGATCCCACTCGCATCCAGATGATGTCCCTGCTGATGGCGGATCAGATCCACGAGATGACCGCCAGTGACCTGGCCGCTGCGGTCGGCGTTTCCGGCGGCACTGCGACGCATCACCTCAATCAGCTCCGAGGCGCCGGCCTAGTCACGTCGCAGCGTCGCGGCGTGAACAATCTCTACCGCGCTGAACCCGCGAACCTTGAAGCGCTCCGTGCGGTTCTCGACACCTGTTGCTAGTCATGTGCGTTCGTGTGGGGGTGGGTATGGCATCGGCTTGCGCGGTCGTGAGGGTGCCGGGTGAGTGCTTCGAAGTCCATCACCAGGACTTGTCCTGTGTTCCGGTACGCAGTGCAATCGCGGTGTGATTCAGTCATTCGCGACCAAGGACACCCAGCTGGTGTGGGAGCGTAAGTTCGTCCGAGCACTCGGCCCAGACGTGACCCGAATGGCCTACCGTAAGCTCCAAGCGCTCAACGCGGCCGATGAGCTCTCCGACCTGACGGCGCCGCCGGGGAATAGGCTCGAACCGCTGCGTCACGACAGGCTCGGGCAACACAGCATCTGCATCAATGACCAGTTCCGGATCTGCTTCACCTGGACACCGGCCGGACCCGCCGACGTCGAAATCGTCGACTACCACCGCTGAACCGAAATGGAGGACACCATGGCCGACTTCGCAACCATCCACCCCGGCGAAACCCTTGCTGAGGACTACCTGCCCGAATACGGGCTCTCCCAGCGAGGCCTCGCCGAGGCTATCCACGTCTCGCCAGGCCGGATCAACGACATCATCCTCGGCCGCCGAGGAATCACACCCGACACCTCGATTCGCCTCGGACGACTCTTCGGTCAGTCAGACACATTCTGGCTCAACATGCAGGTCCACTACGACCTCGAAGTAGCTCGCAGCACCACCGACGTCTCGGACATCACACCGCTGGCCATCGCCGGCTAACAGCTTTCTGTCTGCGAGATCGACCAGATTCGTTTAGTGAACTCGGCGGGTGTGACTTCGCAGATGCTGGCGTGCAGCCACCGGCAGCGCCCGAATGTCCCATGGGCGGTGTCAATGAGGTGACGTTGGTGGGTGAGTCTGATCGATGATTCAGCTGGCGCGATACGAACTCTACTTAACATAATGTATCTTATCGGCATGATTATCTATCGAGTTCGCAAACAGGTGAATACTCGAGATCATTGGTAAAACGCCAGAACCAGCGGGAACGCGGATTGTTCGCCTCCCGCGGCATGACGCAGCTGCACGGTTCCGTCCGATCTACGTGCAGACATGACAAGATAATTCATCTGATGCATGGAAAGGTCGCGGGATGAGGTGCGATGCACCGTGAGTTCGCCGGGTCTCCCGTCTGACATCACCTGGCGCGAGCGCGCAATATGTCACTGTGACGATTCTGCACGTCTGAGTGGATTCAGTTCTTCTGCAGCATGTATGGACCACTGCCTCCTTACTGGTTGCTCGATACAGCGTGGCCCCGAATCGTTGTCGGCGCCGGCGCGGGTCTGCCCCACTGATATTTGCCGAAACTCTATTCATTGGATGAATAGAGGCGTATGGTGCTGGATTATGAGTGGTGAACACCCACTGCCTGGTAGCGCCCCGTTACGACTCGTCTCGTCTGGCGCCGAGTTGCTTCGTCCCGAAGAGCAGATCTGGACAGAGATGCTCGAGGGTTGGAAATCGGCGCTGATGGCACGCACGTTGGGTGCATCCACGATCTATGGCTACCTGCGAGTCCTTCAGGATTTTCAGGCAGTCTCTGGCGACTACCCGTGGCGATGGATGCCGCAGGACGTCGACGAGTACGTCACCACGCTGAACGCACGCAATGGCGGGACGGCCGCCAAGTCAACCATTCGCGCCTATCTGATGGTGGTCAGGGGCTTCTGTAGCTTTCTCTGCGAGCCGGTCTACCGGTGGCCAGACCTGTGCGCCCAGGTCTTCGGCGAATACCCGTCGCAGATCTGCTTCGCCTACAATCTTCCGGTCCATGTCTCTGACAACGAGGCGGAGCCAGAACGGAGAGCGTTCTCCCGCAATGAAGTTCAGACCCTGTTCGACTACTTCGACGACGAAGTTGAGCGTCTCTACGCGAAGAACAACAAGGCCTGGCTGACCACGCTGCGCGATTCCTGCATCGCAAAGGTTGCTTACGGCTACGGCCTTCGTCGTCAAGAACTCCTACGACTGCAGATCCATGACTTCGGACCGAATCCACATGTGCCGCAATATAAGGCCTTTGGTGCTGTCTACGTCCGGTACGGCAAAGGGTCGCGTGGCTCCGCACACAAGCGACGTACTGTCTTGACGGTTCCCCTGATGGACTGGGGTCCGGATGTGTTTGAGGCGTGGGTGGGCGCAGAAGGATGCCGACAACTCATGGGACATGCGGCGGACTCGCCCTGGCTGTGGCCGTCAGAACGCGGTGACCAGTTGACCTTGAACTCGTACGCCACTCGATTCACAGGCCATCGTCGACGTGCCGGTTTGCCAGATGGTCTGTCGCTTCACGGGTTTCGCCGGTCGTACGTCACGCACTTGATCGAGGACGGCTACGATCCGCTGTTCGTGCAACAACAGGTGGGCCACGAGCATTCATCCACCACGGCGCTCTACACCCAGGTGAGTTCGGACTACCGACAGAAGACCCTGCAGCGCATGATCCGCGAGCGACTCGCATCCGCGGCTGTCCCCTACGGCGAAAGCAACCAGGCATGAACGTTCAGAAGCGCGTCGATTTCCATTGGAACCTGCGAAAACTCATGGCCGACCGCAATCTGTGGAAGTCGACCGAACTGGTCACCCTCCTTCGGAGCCGCGGTATCACTCTCTCTCAACCTCAGGCGTACCGATTGATGACGGGCAAACCGGAACGCATCAACAGCCGGGTCTTCGCCGCGCTGTGTGACATCCTCGACTGCTCCCCCGCCGAATTGTTCGAGCCCGTCGTGGTGATGCAAGGTAGGGCAACCGGAACCGCACCCGACATTCTGCCGGCAGGAGAAGCCCGACCGAAGAAGGCTCCCGGGGTTCGTCGCGTTCGCGTGGTCGATTCCGACGACGGCCCACGAGATACCTAGGCCCGCGGTGATGATAGATGATGGCACGCCGGAAGCCCGCACCCGAACCTGACCGGTACGAGCCGTGCGAACGATGCGGTGAGGCCTATCTCACCGCCGCGTGGTGGCAGGACACCCCAATCTGCTGCTATTGCTACAACCAAGCCAAACGCGTTGTCGGGCAATGTGTTGAATGCGCACACTCAGGAATTGTCCCGGGACGCACACCGACCGGCCAATACCTGTGCCGCACCTGTAGCGGCATCCAACTCAACGTCGATTGCGTCGAATGCGGAGCCGAGGCCGAGCTCTACCGTCGCGGTCATTGCTGGCGCTGCGAGCTCGCCCATCAAGTCGACGAACTCCTCACCAACCCGCACACCGGTGTCGTCAATCCGCAACTGGCCGGCCTCGCAGCTGCGCTTAAACAGATGCCTCGCGCCAACAGCGGGGTCACGTGGCTGCGAAACCCAACTGTTCGCGCCGTGCTCCAACAGATCGCCGCCGCCGACACTGTGGACCAGCGACTGCTGGCAGCGCTACCGGTGAACCGTTCGTCCGTGCACATTCGCGCCCTCCTCGATGAGCACGGCATCGATGGCGCCCGAGTGGATTTCCGGACCAGGTTCACCGCGTGGGCCGACAGCAAGCTCGCGACGCTCACCAACCCTGACAATCAGCTCGTGATCCGCAGCTACATTCGGTGGCATGTGTCAAGACGATTCGACGACAAGTGCACCAACGGAACGTTTCTCGCCGCCAAGCAGGGAGTGACCGTTGCAATCGACTTCCTCAACTTCCTCGACATGCTGCAGATATCGGTCACCGACGTCGATCAAAGTCAGGTCGATACGTTCGTCGCGTCCGGCACCGAAACCAACCGGCTATTGAGCCGATTTCTCCCGTGGGTAGTCGCCACGTATCGATTGCCCCCGCTGACGATCGCGCCTCACCAACGCGGCACGACACGAGCCCTGACCGAAACCATGCAAGTCGAACAACTCACACGGCTCTTTGCCAACGACGCGCTGACTCCGCGCGATCGCCTGGCCGCTGCGCTGATCGTGGTGTTCGGGCAGCCCACTCACAAAGTCGCCGCATTGCGATGGGATCAGATCAACCGCGAGGAGACCTGCACCATCACCCTCGGAAAGCACCCAATCGTATTGGAGTCGCCATTGGATCGGCTCGTCGCCGAGGTCGCCGAGGCGACAACCAACCGGCAGACCGCCGCGCATAGCGAATCGGTGTGGGTCTTCCCCGGTTATCAGCCTGGGAACCATCTCAACGAAAGTCACCTGAGGCGCCGCCTCAAGGCACTCGGATTTCCCTCGCTCACAACGCGTCTCGGTACCTGGCAAACCATCACCCAGACCTCACCGCCTCCTGTCCTTGCAGACGCACTCGGCATCCACACACAGACGGCGATCAATCATGCACTCCGCGGATCGAGTCAGTTTGGCGCATACGTTGCAGCACGAAACGGCCAACGCGAGCAATGACTGTCGGTCGATCAGGCGCTGCGCAACTGCAGGATGGCGATTTCAGGCGGCGCACCCACTCGGACGGGCGGTCCCCAGGCGCCGGCCCCATAGGTGGTGAACACGGTGGTGTCCTTGTAGAAGTCGAGTCCGGTGACTGCGGTGTCGGCGGCAGCAGCGGCGGCGTAACGCAGCGGCCACATCTGCCCGCCGTGCGTGTGTCCGGATACCTGGAGATGGGGCTTCCCCCCGGATAGTGGACACAGGGGTGAATTAAGCTGCGTCTCCGATTCTATCGGAGACGCTCCGCTCGTAATCGTTCGGGGACATGTTGTTGCAGAACGAGTGCCGCCGCCGCGTGTTGT
>NZ_JBCDWL010000012.1:0-132128 GCF_039946255.1 Gordonia aichiensis
AGGTGGAGGACGAGATACGCAAGGCCTGCAGCCGCTGGAACGTGGTGGAGATCGTCGCCGACCCGTTCCGCTGGACCAGGACGCTGCAAGTCCTGGAATCCGAACGCCTCCCGGTCGTGGAGTTTCCCCACTCCCCATCCCGCCTGACCGCTGCGACCGGCGACCTGTATTCGGCTGCCCTGAACGGCAAAATCTCGCACTCGGGTGACTCGACGCTCGCCGCACATATCGGTGCTGCGGTGATCGTGGAGGACGCCCGGGGCATCCGCCTTGCCAAGACGTCTCGGTCTCGGAAGGCCCGCAAGATCGATTTGGCCGCGTGCCTGGTGATGGCGCATTCGCGTGCGACGTGGCGTGCGACCAGACATACCCGTAAGAAAGTGAGGTCGTTCCGATGACCGCTACTCTGACCGCTCTGCTGCAGCGTCTCGACGCCCCTGCCGCCCGATACGACGAGCTGGAACGCTACTACTCGGGTACGCAGCCGCTGGCGTTCCTCGCCCCGGAATCGCGGGAAGCCCTCGGTGACCGCTTCGGCCGGATGGCCTCGAACATTCCCCGCCTGGCGATCACCTCCCTGACTGAACGCCTTCGAGTCACGGGTTTCGCCGGCGTCGACGTCTGGGACGACTGGATGCTCAACGATCTGGATCAGACCTCGACGATCGCCCATCGGGAAGCCCTCCTCCTCGGAGCCTCGTACGCAATCGTGTGGGCAGACAGGTTTGGCCGGCCGAAGGTGACGATCGAATCGGCACGGCAGGTCTCGGTGATCACCGATCCCGGTACCCGCCAGATCATCGCAGCACTCAAGAAGTGGGAGACCGAGACGACGACCGAAGCTGTCTGGTACGGGCCGAACGAGATCGTCCGCCTACGGGCAGAACAGACCGGTGCGACGACCGCAGGCTTCAAGATCGTGGAGACGCTGGCGAACCCGTTGGGAGTGGTCCCGGTCGTGCGGCTCACGAATTCCGATCGCCTCCTGGATGACGGGGTATCGGAGATCGAAGACCTCAAGCCGTTGGTCGACGCCCTCAACAAAACCTTGACCGACATGCTGACGACCTCGGAATACGTTGGTAGGCCTCGACGTTGGGCAACCGGAATCGAGTTGGAAGAAGACGGGGACGGCAACGCCGAGAACCCGATCCCGGAGGGCAATCGGGCGATGGTCTCGGAGAACCCAGACTCGAAGTTCGGGCAACTGGCCTCGGCAGACCTGGGAGGGTATGAGGCTGCGGTCAGGATTCTCCTCGGGCAGATCATGGCTGTCTCTGCGCTCCCGTCGCACTACATCGGACAGTTGACGGCGACTCCACCTTCGGCTGATGCTCTCCGCGCTGCCGAGGCATCCCTGACCGCCAGAGCGCAGGCCCGTCAGCAAGTCTTCGGTCGAGCTTGGGAGCAGATCGCCCGCCTGATCGTCGCAGTCCGGGACGGCGCTGATCCGCATCGTGTGGAACCTCGAATCGTGTGGGCTGATCCGGCAACCAGATCGATCGGGCAGGAAGCCGACGCGATCGTCAAACTGTACTCATCCGGGCTGTTGCCGGCCGATTACGCACTGCAACGCCTCGGGTACGGCGACGACGAGATCACCAAGATCAGGCAGGCCCGCCGAACAGCGTCTCTCGACTCGGCCGCGGTCGACCTGTCCAAGCTGGTGAACTGATGGCCTACCGGGACACGCTGCAGGCCTTGGCAGCGGAGTCAGAGCAGACGATCCTCGCCGCCTACCACTCATACCTGGAAGGACTCCTCGACCGAGAGGAAACCGTCCGCATCATCGCCCACCTGATCGCCGAAGCCAACGGCAGGGCCAGGAGCCTGGCCGATATGGCGATGGCAGCACAGATGATGATCGAACTACAGGAACCGCTACCGGTCTCGGGTGTGCCGTATCCAGATGATGTTCCTCGCCTGACGAAGGCCGCGGACACCGTACTGACGGTCGCCGAGGCCTCCCAGGTCCCGGAGGCGATCGTTGGACGCCTGGCACGCTCGGAGCCCCTGGAAGCTGCCGCCGAGGCCGCCACCGATGCGATGGTCCGCTCCGGCCTCACCAAGGGCTGGATCAGGCAGAAGTCGCCGAATGCCTGCCAGCTCTGCGAATGGTGGTGGCGCGAAGGCCGCGTATGGCCTGCAGAGCATCCGTTCCAACATCACAAGGGATGCACCTGCATCCCGAAACCCGTTCTGAGAGAAGGAATCAAGGAGACATGGAAGACAGCACGCGCGAAGGGAATCCGATGACCGACGAGCATTCCGGTTTGGAACCGGAGAACGACACTTCTGCGGAGATCACCGAAGAAGTCGGTGACACCAACGAAAACGACGAGGAGCCTGACACGTTCCCACGCGAGTACGTGGAGAAACTGAGGCAGGAGAACGGCAAGTACAGGCAGCGGGCACAGAAGGCCGACGAACTCGCTCACCGCCTGCACCGCGCCTTGGTCGCCGCCGATGGCAGGCTGCAGGACCCGACCGACCTCGACTACGCCGACGACCACCTCGCCGACGAGGCAACCCTCACCGAGGCCATCGACGACCTACTGAAGCGCAAGCCGCACCTGGCAGCACGCCGGCCGATCGGCGACGTCGGACAGGGAGCGACCACGACACCCGGCGAGGTCAACCTCCTCGGCATCCTCGGAGGGAGGTAAACGACATGGAGTACGACCAGTTCGACGCCATCTGCAAACTGCTGGAGGAGATCAGCACCAAGCTCGACGACGTGGTCCTGACGATCCTCGCCACGGCAACACCACCGGCATAGCCTCGCGCCCGCGCGCGCGTGGAGCAGACACAAACTGGATGATCCAGTTTGATCTTTACGATGCTCGCGCCCGCGCGCGCGTGGAGCAGACTGGGCCAAGATGTTCTTTACTGACACCGTGCTTCTCGCGCCCGCGCGCGCGTGGAGCAGACTTCAGCGCCTGAATCACATCAAGCCGCTAAGTCCTCGCGCCCGCGCGCGCGTGGAGCAGACGACCTTGAATCGACTGCGGAAATTCCGCAGTCGCTCGCGCCCGCGCGCGCGTGGAGCAGACCTGGTTGCGCGTGAGGAAATTCCTCACGTCCATCTCGCGCCCGCGCGCGCGTGGAGCAGACTTCGGCTTGACCTTGTCGTAAGTTACGATTTGACTCGCGCCCCCGCGCGCGTGGAGCAGACACCTAGAACGAAATCTCACTATGTGAGACGATGAAGGGGCGCGTTTGAAACGCGCCCCTTCTTCTCGTCCTGGTGACGATCTAGAAATTCTCAATTCGTAGATCGCCTTCAGGAGGCTCCTCATGGTCGAATCGACCACCACCAACCCCACCCTGCTCGCCGAACATGTCTCCAGCCTGCTCGTCCAGCCCCTCGAAGCCGCCAGCGTCGTCCTCGGTAGCGGCCCCCGCATCTTCGACACCGCCAGCGAACTCCGCATCCCCAAGCTCGTCAGCTCCGGCACCCCCGCCTTCGTCGCCGAGGGCGGCCTCATCGCCGACACCCACGACGTCGCGTTCGACGAAGTGAAGCTCATGCCCACCGAACGCACCTCCATCAAGACGATCCTGCGGTACACCAACGAGCTCGTCCGGCAGTCCGTCATCGGCATCGACGCGGTCCTGAAGGCCCGCCTCGTCCACGACGTCTCCGACCTCCTCGACGACGCCCTCCTGCAAGGCGCCGGCACCAGCAACAGCATCACCGGCATCACCAAGCAGGCAGGCATCACCACCGGCACCCTCGACGTCGCCGACCCCGACAGCCTCCTCGACGCCATCGCAGCATTGAACGCCAAGGAGATCACCCCGAACCGCTGGTTCCTCTCCGGTGCCGACTTCGCGGCCCTCCGCAAGCTGAAGGAAGGCACCAGCTCGAACCGCTACCTGCTGGAGCCCGACCCGTCGAAGCAGTCCGGCAGCACCCTGTTCGGCATCCCCGCCACCGTGACCAACAAGCTCGCCGCCGGCACCGCGATCCTCGCCGACATGAGCACCGTCGCCATCGCCCGCGACACCTCGCCCTCGGTCACCGTCCTCAACGAGCGGTACGCCGAATACGACCAGGTTGGTCTGCGCGTCACCTGCCGCTACGACCTCGGCCTCCTGCACCCCGAAGCCGTCTCCGTCCTGACCGCGACGCCGTGATCGTCGAAGGCGTAGATGTTGCTGCGTTCCTCGGCAAGGCCACCGACCCGACTGCGGTGTCCCTCGCCGAGCAGCACATCCCGATCGTGGAGGCGATGGCACGGGCGTACACCCGAGGCCGAGGATTCGACGACGACGGACCCTACGATGACGTCGCCGCAGTGATCACCACCGCATCCGCAAGGCTGATGACCAATCCCGGACAGTTGGCCGGCGACCGATCGGCAGGACCGTACTCGGAGTCGGTTCGGGGCGGGTTCACCGGCTGGACGCTGGCAGAGCTGTTCGTCCTGAACCGGTATCGGCGCAAGGCCCGGTGACCTCGCCCGTCGACTGATAGGTTCATCCGAGGCCCCGGCACTCTCCCCCGAGTCGCCGGGGCCTTCTCCGTCCGCAGCCCGTCCGCAGTAGATTCACAAGCCCCCATCACGCGCCAACGACAACAACGCCCTGACCTGGGTGAACACGATCCAAGCAACACACGTAACAACTGCAAACATGCAGGAGGTAGTCCTCGCTGTACTACGACTGCTGAGGTCGGCTTCGACCGCCCGACCGCCGGGCTCGGCGAGCCCCGCTGATGCAAGCGAATCGACCCGCGCGACGACCGTCGTGCGGGTCGATTCGTTTGCGTCCATCGAACGGCCGACACACCCTGTGACCTGGAGCATCACATCCGTGCCGCGTGCCGACCACCCGGTCCCCGCGGGCTCGGAGACGGTGCTAGAACTTACTGCGAGTCGACCGTTCCGGCGGTCCGCGATCCGTCCTGCGCCTGCCTCAGGCCCCGACACGTGCGCGCGCCCGACTGCGCACGGAAGTGGAAAGTACCCGCATGAAGCCCCGTTCCCTCGCCGGCATCGCCGCCGCCGTGCTCACGTTGGCCGCCGCCGCGGTCGGCCAGTCCGTCGTCGGCACCCCGGCGACCGCAGCCGCGCCGTCGCAGATCGTCTCGGTGGTCGACGGCAACACGCCGCAGCACAAGGTGGTCACCGTCTACTCGCAGTCGATGAATCGGGACATCCCGCTCGACGTCCTGCGTCCCCGGGACACCAGCAAGCCCGCCCCGGTGCTGTACCTGCTCAACGGCGCGGGCGGCGGCGAGGACTCGGCGAGCTGGGCACTGCGCACCAACTACGTGGAGTTCTTCCAGAACAAGCAGGTGAACGTGGTGACGCCGCTCAAGGGCATCTTCTCGTACTACACCGACTGGGAGAAGGACGACGAGGTCCTCGGCAAGCAGAAGTGGCAGACCTTCCTGACCAAGGAGCTGCCGCCCCTGCTCGACAAGGAGTTCAAGACCACCGGCAAGAACGGCATCGCCGGCATCTCGATGGCGGGCACCTCGGTGCTCAACCTCGCGATCGCCGCGCCCTCGCTGTATGAGATCACCGCCTCCTACAGCGGCTGCGCGCGCACCAGCGACCCGATGGGGCAGCGCTACATCCGCATGGTCGTCGAGGCGCGCGGCAAGGCCGACACCCGCAACATGTGGGGCCCGTACAACGGCCCCGGCTGGCGCCAGAACGACCCCTACCTGAACGCGGCCAAGCTGCGCGGCACCCAGGTGTACCTGTCGTCCAACTCGGGGCTGCCCGGTCAGGACGAGTCGGTCGACGCCGGCAGCACCGCCAAGCAGGGCGTCAGCCTGGCCGACCGCGTGGTCGTCGGCGGCGCGATCGAGGCCGCGACCAACGTCTGCACTCAGCAGATGGCCCAGCGTCTGGCCGAGCTGAAGATCCCGGCCAAGGTGCAGATCCGCCCGCAGGGCACGCACTCGTGGGGCTACTGGGAGCGCGAACTGCACGCCTCGTGGCCGATGATCGCCAAGGCCATCTCCTGATTCGAGCCGGGACCGCCCCGGCGCAGCCGCATCGCATCGTCGGCCCGAGTTCCCGGACGGGAGCTCGGGCCGACGGCAATTCAGTGCCAGATCCGGCGCCCGACGATGCCGCGGGCACGAGGGCCGCCGGGCGGCGGCTGCTAATGTCGGCGCCCATGATGTGCAAGTCCCTGGTTCTGGTCCCCGCGGCGATGACGGCACTGATGCTGACCGGGTGCTCGTCGGGATCGGGCGGCGACGCCGCGCCGAGCCTCACGGTGACCAGCGCGGCACCGACCATGGACGGCGGAGTCTGCCCCGAAGCCGACCCGCCCGCCGACACCGCGCCCACCTGGAAGGTCACCGGCGCCACCGGGACGCTCGCCGTCGCGCCGTCCACCGACGAGGCGGGTCCGCTGATCAAGGTCGGCGCTCCCCTGTCGGTCGTCGAGACCCAGGTCCGCACGCTGACACCCGGGACGGGTGCCGTCATCGACGACGATTCGATCGTCAACGTCTGCTACGAGGGCGTCAACGGGCGCGACGGTCAGGCCTTCGACAGCTCCTACCAACGCGGCACCCCGGCGCGCCTGCGCGTCGACGGCGTGGTCCCCGGCTTCCGGCAGGCGCTGATCGGGCAGCGCGTCGGCGCCTCGGTGGCCGTCGTGATGACCGCCGACGACGGCTATCCGCAGGGCAGCCCCGACGGCACCATCAAGCCCGGCGACAGCATCGTATTCGTGCTCAAGATCATGGCCGCAGAATAGGGCTGACCGGGCGCCCGATAGGCTGGCGAACCATGAAGCTCAAGGCTCTGACCCTCGTCCCGCTGGCCGCCGCGGCCCTGGCACTGACCGGATGCTCGTCGAACGACGACACCGCCAAAGACGGCGGCGCCGCGAACACCGCGTGCGCGACCGTCCCCCAGGAGCTCGCAGGCAAGCCCACCTGGCAGGTGCGCGGCACGCAGGGCTGCGCGGTCTTCACCGTCACCGACGACGGCGCGAACAAGGCCCCGAGCGTGCTGCTCACCACCCCGTTCAAGGTCGATGAGACCGAGGTCAAGACCTTGATTCCGGGCACCGGCGCCACCGTCACCGACGCCTCGACCGTCGACGTCTTCTACGAGGGCGTCAACGGCAGCACCGGGCAGGTCTTCGACAGCGCCTACCAGCGCGGGGCGTCCGCCCAGTTCCCGGCGTCAGGCGTGGTGGAGGGCTTCCGTAAGGCCCTCGTCGGCCAGCGCGTCGGCTCGACGGTCGCGGTCGTGATCCCCTCCGCCGAGGGTTACCCGCAGGGCACCGGCGACGGCTCGATCAACGCCGGCGACACCATCGTCTTCGCACTGAAGATCGTCGGCGCGCAGGGCTGACCGGCCTCAGTTCTGCGCGACCAGCGGCTCGCCCGGCTCGCCGTCGGCGCCCTCGACTCCGGTCGGCGCCAGGGGCTGGATGAAGTCGGGCAGCCCGCCGGTCCGACGCAGCAGCGGCGTTCCGAAGAACGGCGCCACCACCTGGCACGGCACCTCGCGGACGTCGTGCCCCTCGAGCGCGTTGAGGACCATCGCGGCGGCGCGCGGCGAGCCGCAGATGCCGAGGTGGTCGGAGAAGTCCTTGCCGCAGCCGTCCTGCAGGATGATGTTGGTGACGTCGTGCTCGGGGCCGCCGGGGACCTGCCCGGACGTGTACGGGCGGACCAGTTCGTCGTGCAGGGTGGAGATGTTGGTGTAGGCGATGCCCGGAACGTAGGGGCTGCCACCGGAGTTCAGCTTCTCCATGAACTTCGAGCCGACCATCATCTGCGGGAGCGCGTGGCACGGGATGACCGAGCTCGGGTTCAGTCCGTAGTCGGCCTGCAGTCGCAGCACGGTCGGCCGGACGCTGGTGAGGGTCGAGGTCCCCTGCCACAGCGGCGCCAGTGAGACGTAGCGGCGGATCCTGCCTTCGCCGCCGAGGAACTTCGCCCAGTACCCGGGCACGATGGTGCCCTGGGAGTGGCCGACGACGTCCACCTGGTCCGAGCCGGTCGCCGCCATCACCTTCTCGGCGAACTCGCCGAACTCGGCGGCGCTCTCCTCGATGGTCGTCATGCCGCCCAGCGCAGAGATCGGCCACTTCGATCCCTTGGCGGACCCGTAGGTGAGGGTGAAGACCGAGAACCCGGCGTCGACCAGCAGCGGCACATAGGTGCCCCAGTTGGTCTGTGCGCCGCCGGCGGTCCCGTGCACCAGGATCACCGGCACCGGGTGCTCCGGCGAGCACGGCTCGTCCCACCGGTTGGCGCCGGGCAACGACCCGCCCGGGTGAGCCAGTTCCGGGCCGATCCCGGAGAAGAAGTCGTAGACCACCCGATTGGAGGCCTGCTGCCCCTCGCTGCCGATCCGCACCAGCTGTTCCAGCGGCAGCTTCTGCGCCACGAACTGGCCGGCCTGCAAGGCGGGCGCCGCCACCTTCTGGCCGACGCGGATGCCGGTGGTGACCACGGCTGCGACCGGCCGGCCCCAGCGGCTGTGGAGAATGTTCACGCTGTCTTGTTCCTTCTGGTCGGCGGGGGACGATGATCGACGGGAGGACGATGATCGACGGGGGACGAAAGCCCCGTTCCACCGAGCAGCGTACGGCAGCGGGCGCCCGAAGGCCCGTTCTGTCGGGTTCTCGGGCCGGTCAGCCGTCGAAGACCTCGACCACCACGGCCTTGGCCCGCCGGGTCACCCGCATGTAGTGCTCGAGGAACTCCTGCGCCTCGTCCTGGGGCCAGCCGGCCGCGTAGGCGACCGACCGCAGCGCCCGTCCCGGGCCGGGCAGCTGGTCGACGGGCTTGCCGCGGACCAGGACGAGGGCGTTGCGCGCCTCGGTTGCCGTCAGCCAGGCGTCGGTCAGCATCTGCACCTGATCGTGGGTCAGCAGCTCCAGTTCGTCGATCGCCTCGAGGGTCTCGAGCGTCGAGGTGTTGTGCAGCTCGCGGTGGCGGTGCGCGAACCGCAGCTGGGTGAGCTGAACGGTCCACTCGACGTCGGCCAGTCCGCCGCGCCCGAGCTTGGTGTGCGTGGCCGGGTCGGCGCCGCGCGGCAGCCGTTCGGCGTCCACGCGGGCCTTGATGCGCCGGATCTCCCGGACCGCGTCGGCCGACACTCCGCCCTCCGGGTAGCGGATCACGTCGATCATGTGCAGGAACCGCAGGCCCAGGTCCGGGTCGCCGGCCACCGCGTGTGCGCGCAGCAGCGCCTGCACCTCCCACGCCTGCGCCCACTGCCGGTAGTAGGCCTCGTAGGACGCGAGCGTCCGCACGATCGGGCCGTTCTTGCCCTCCGGTCGCAGCCCCACGTCCACCTCGAGCGGCGGGTCCGCGCTCGGCGTCCCGAGCAGCCGCCGGACCTGGTCGGCCACCGACTGCGCCCAGCGCAGCGCGGCGTCGTCGTCGACCCCGGCGGCGGGTTCGCACACGAACATCACGTCGGCGTCCGAACCGTAGCCCAGCTCGCCGCCGCCGAGCCGCCCCATTCCGATGACCGCGATCGTGGCCGGCGCCGCGTCGCCGTCGGTCGGTGTCGTGGCGATGACCTTGTCGAGGGCGGCGCCCAGCACCGCCGCCCACACCGTCGACAGCGCCCGGCACACCTCCTGGACCGTCATGAGCCCGAGGATGTCGGCCGAGGCGATCCGGGCGAGCTCGGCGCGGCGGTGCGACCGGGCGACGGCGATCGCGCGATCGAGGTCGGCGGCCCGCATCGTCGAGGCGACGAGCCCCTTGACGACGTCGGCGGAGTCGACCTCGGTCAGCTTCGGCCCGGTGGCCCCCGAGGAGTAGAGCTGGATCACGTCCGGCGAGCGCATCAGCAGGTCGGCGATGTACTCGCTGGTCCCGAGGACGTGCATGAGTCGTTCGGCGACGACGCCGTCGTCGCGCAGCAGCCTCAGGAACCAGTCGATGCCGACCACCTCGTCGCACAGGCGGCGGTAGTTCAGCAGTCCGGCGTCCGGGTCGGGAGTGTCGCTGATGTGCTCGAGCAGGCCCGGCAGGATGAGCATCTGGATCTGGCCGCTGCGTCCCGGCGCCGAGCCGAGGGCCCGGATGTGGGTGAGCGCGCGGTCGGGGAACGACCAGCCCAGTACCGCCAACTGCCGCTTGGCCGACTCGTCGGAGAGCCGCAGCGCGTCCTTGTCCAGGCGCGCCACCGAGTCCAGCAGCGGGCGGTAGAACAGCTTCTCGTGCAGTTGCCGCACGCGGGTCCGCTGTTTGCGCAGTTCGGCCCGCAGCACCTGTTCGGCGTCCTTGTCGCCTTCGGGCCGCACATGCGCGGCGCGCGCCAGCCAGCGCATGCCCGCGGTGTCGTCCGGGGCGGGCAGCAGGTGGGTCCGCTGGAGCCGCTGCAGCTGCAGACGATGCTCCAGCAGCCGCAGGAACTGGTACGACGCGGCGAAGTTGGCGCCGTCGTCGCGGCCGAGGTACCCGCCGTCGGTCAGCGCGGCGAGCGCGTCGACCGTCGACTGCACGTGCAACGACCGGTCCACCCGGCCGTGCACCATCTGCAGGAGCTGGACCGCGAACTCCACGTCGCGCAGGCTGCCCCGCCCCAGTTTGAGGTTGCGCGCCTTCTCCTCGGCCGGTACCAGCGACTCGACCCGCCGCCGCATGGCCTGCACTTCGGGAACGAAGTCGTCGCGTTCGGAGGCGTCCCACACCAGCGGCGCGGTGGCCGCCACGTACGCGGCCCCGAGCTCGGCCGAGCCGGTCATCGCGCGCGCCTTCAGCAGCGCCTGGAACTCCCAGGTCTTGGCCCAGCGCCGGTAGTACGCCAGATGGGAGTCGAGGGTCCGAGTCAGCGTCCCCCGCTTGCCTTCCGGCCGCAGCCCGGCGTCGACGTCGAAGAACGCCGACGAACCGATCCGCATCATCTCCCCCGCGATCCGCGCCGACACGGCGTCGGCCGGTTCGGCGACGAAGACGACGTCGACGTCGCTGACGTAGTTCAGTTCCCGCGCACCGCATTTGCCCATCGCGATCACCGCGAGCTCGATCTCCAGCGGCTTGTCGCCCAGCACCGTGGCGATCGCGACGGCCAGCGCGGCGGTCAGCGCCGCGTCGGCCAGGTCGGACAACCGGCCGCCGACCTCCGGCAGGTAGAGGACGGGTTCGTCCTCCACGGTCGCCGCCAGATCGTGCGCGGCCAGCACCAGCAGTTGGTCGCGGTAGGTGCGACGCAGGGCCGCCACCGCCTCCGGTCCGGTCGTCCGGGCGCGGTACAGCAGGTCGCCGCGCTCGGCGGCGCCGGGCTCGGGGACCGCGTCCACGGCGGCCAGGAGTTCCGCACGCACCGACGCCGCATCCGGCAGGTCGGCCAGCAGCAGCCGCCAGCCGCCGCGCTCGGAGACGAGATGATCGCCGAGGGCGTCGGAGCCGCCCAGCACCGACAGCAGGCGCCCGCGGAAGTGCTTGTCCTTGCGCAGCAGTCCGTCGATCTCCGGCCACGCCGCCGGATCGGCGTCGCGGAGCCGGATCAGTGCGGCCAGGGCGAGGTCGGCGTCGGGCGCCCGCGACAGCGACCACAGCAGCTCGACGTCGCCGATCCCCGTCCACCCGAGGGCGTCGAGTCGAGCGCGGGCATCGGCTTGCAGGAGCCCGAGCCGGCCGGGGCTCGGGATGAGGGAACGGCCGCGTGACACAGTCATCGTCGACCTACAGCGGCAGGTAGTGCTCGAGTTCGTACGGTGTCACGCGGCTGCGGTACGCACTCCACTCCGCACGCTTGTTCCGCAGGAAGTAGTCGAAGACGTGCTCGCCGAGCGTTTCGGCCACCAGCTCGGACCGTTCCATCTCGGCGAGCGCCTCGGCGAGCGAGCCCGGCAGTTCCCGGTAGCCCATCGCCCGCCGTTCCGCCTCGGTGAGGGCCCACACGTTGTCCTCGGCCTCGTCGGGCAGCTCGTACTCGTTCTCGATGCCCTTGAGGCCGGCGGCGAGCAGCACGGCGAAGGCGAGATACGGATTGCAGGCCGAGTCGGGCGTCCGGATCTCCACCCGCCGCGAGGACGCCTTGTCCGGGGTGTACAGCGGCAATCGGATCATCGCCGACCGGTTGGCCCCGCCCCATGTGGCGGCCGTCGGCGCCTCGTCGCCGTAGATCAGCCGCTTGTAGCTGTTGACCCACTGGTTGGTCACCGCACTGATCTCGCCGGCGTGCTTGAGGATGCCGGCGATGAACTGCTTGCCGACCGTCGACAGCTGCATCGGGTCGTCGGGGTTGTGGAAGGCGTTGGTGTCGCCCTCGAACAGGCTCATGTGGGTGTGCATCGCCGAGCCCGGGTAGTCGCTGAAGGGCTTGGGCATGAAGGTGGCGCGCACCCCGTCGCTGAAGGCCACCTGCTTGACCAGGTACCGGAAGGTCATCACGTTGTCGGCCATCGACAGGGCGTCGGCGTACCGCAGGTCGATCTCCTGCTGCCCCGGTGCGCCCTCGTGATGCGAGAACTCGACCGAGATCCCCATCGCCTCCAGCGCGTCGATCGCATGCCTGCGGAAGTTGGGGGCGAGCGCGTGGAAGGCCTGATCGAAGTAGCCGCCGCGGTCGGCCGGGACCGGGGTGGTGCCGTCGATCGGGCGGTCCTCCAGCAGGAAGAACTCGATCTCCGGGTGGACGTAGCAGGTGAAGCCCTGGTCGGCGGCCTTTCCGAGCTGCCTGCGCAGCACGTTGCGGGGGTCGGCCCACGACGGCGAGCCGTCGGGCATCGCGATGTCGCAGAAGATGCGCGCCGAGTACATCTCGCCCTCATCGCGCCACGGCAGGATCTGGAACGTCGACGGGTCCGGCTTGGCGACCATGTCGGCCTCCGAGACCCGGGAGAAGCCCTCGATCGCCGAGCCGTCGAAGCCGATGCCCTCGGCGAAGGCCCCCTCGAGTTCGGCGGGCGCGATGGCGACGGACTTCAGGTATCCGAGGATGTCGGTGAACCACAATCGGACGAAGCGGATGTCACGCTCTTCCAGAGTGCGCAGCACGAATTCCTGTTGGCGGTCCATACCCGCAAACCTTAGAGGCCCGCGGTTACACGCGTGTTACACCCGAGCGATCGCCGTCCGCGCGAGCCACGCCACTGTGAGCAATACCACCGAAGTGGCGGTTCCGGCGCTCTGTCGCCGATGGGAGAATCGGAGGCGTCCACACCACCCGGGTACCCGCACAGCGGGACTCGAGGCAGAAATGAGGCTCACCATGTCGGATGCATCCATCTACGGCTCCGCTCCCGCCACCGACGCGCAGGCCTCCCCGCGCCGCGCGACCCGCGTGCATCATCTCGCGCAGTGGAAGGCCGAAGGCCACAAGTGGCCGATGCTCACCGCGTACGACTACTCCACCGCCCGCATCTTCGACGAGGCGCAGATCCCGGTCCTGCTGGTCGGCGACTCGGCCGCCAACGTCGTCTACGGGTACGACACCACCATCCCGATCACCAACGACGAGCTGATTCCGCTGGTGCGCGCCGTCGTCCGCGGCGCCCCGCACGCCCTCGTCGTCGCCGACCTCCCGTTCGGCACCTACGAGGCCGGCGCCCAGCAGGCGATGGAGACCGCGGTCCGCTTCTTCAAGGAGGGCAACGCCCACGCCGTCAAGATCGAGGGCGGCGAGCGCGTGGCGCCCCAGATCGCCGCGCTGACCGCCGCCGGCATCCCGGTGATGGGGCACGTCGGCTTCACCCCCCAGAGCGTCAACGGGCTGGGCGGATTCCGCGTCCAGGGCCGCGGCGACGGCGCCGACCAGTTGATCGCCGACGCGATCGCCGTCCAGGAGGCCGGCGCCTTCGCCGTCGTGATGGAGATGGTGCCCGCCGACATCGCCGGCCAGATCACCCGCAAGCTGACCATCCCGACCGTCGGCATCGGCGCGGGCAACGAGACCGACGCGCAGGTCCTCGTCTGGCAGGACATGGCGGGCTACACCCACGGCAAGACGGCCAAGTTCGTCAAGCGGTACGCCCGGATCGGCGACGATCTGCGCGAAGCGGCGCGCACCTACGCCGCCGAGGTCCAGACGGCGTCCTTCCCCGGCCCCGAACACGCCTACTGACCGGCATCGGGCAGCGCTGCGCACCGTCTTTCGGCACGCACTAAGGTTGGGTGCATGCGTACGCTGTACCCGCCGATCGAGGCCTATGATTCCGGACATCTGAACGTCGGCGACGGCCAGGAGATCTACTGGGAGACCTCGGGCGACCCGGGCGGCAAGCCCGTCGTGTTCGTGCACGGCGGGCCGGGCGGAGGCACCTCGCCCGAACAGCGACGGTTCTTCGACCCCACCCGCTACCGGATCATCCTGTTCGACCAGCGCGGGTGCGGTCGGTCCCGTCCGCACATCGCCGACGGCGCCGACCTCACGGTCAACACGACCGATCATCTGATCGCCGACATGGAACGACTGCGCGAGCACCTGGGGATCGACGCCTGGCAGGTCTTCGGCGGTTCGTGGGGCTCCACCCTGGGTCTGGCCTACGCGCAGTCGCACCCCGGCCGCGTCACCGAGTTGGTGCTGCGCGGGATCTTCCTGCTCCGCCGCAGCGAGATCGACTGGTACTACAACGGCGGCGCCTCGCACATCTACCCGGACGTCTGGGAGACCTACCTCGACCCGATCCCGGTCGCCGAACGCGGCGACGATCTGGTCGCGGTGTATCACCGGCTGCTCAACGGCGACGATCGCGAGCTCGCCCAGCGCGCGGCGACGGCGTGGAGCACGTGGGAGAACCGGACCAGCTACCTGCTGCCGCGTCCGGACACCGATCAGTCCGACCGCTTCGATCTCGCGTTCGCCACCATCGAGAACCACTACTTCGTCAATCACGGGTTTCTCGATGACGGCCAGTTGCTGGCGAACATCGAAACCATCGCGCACATCCCGGCGGTCATCGTCCAGGGCCGATACGATGTGGTCTGCCCGATGCGCAGCGCCTGGGACCTCCACCGCGCGTGGCCGGCCGCCGACCTGCATGTGATCGACGATGCGGGACACGCCTCGTTCGAGCCGGGGATCGTCGACCGTCTCGTCGAAGCCACCGATCGGTTCGCCGACCGCCGGCGCCGGTGAACGCCCGAGCCGCCGCGTCCAGTTCGGCGGCACGACACAGGAGCCGATGACATGCCCCCGTCCCACTCCATCGAGGTCGAGGTGAAGTTCGACGTCGCCCCCGGCCTGCCTGCTCCCGATCTCTCCGGGCTCGTCGCCGACGGCTCGGCCGGGCAGCCGGAGACCTTTCTGCTGGAAGCGACCTACTTCGACACGCCGGGGACCCTGCTGGCCAAGAACCGCATGACCCTGCGGCGCCGCACCGGCGGCACCGATGCGGGCTGGCATCTCAAGCGTCCGTCGACGGTGCCGAGCGGTCGCCGTGAGACGGCCCTCGGTTTCGACGAGGTCGGCCACGAAGAGGTGCCGCAGGCGCTGCGCGAACAGGTGCTCGCGGTGATCCGGTCCGAGCCGCTGGTCCCGGTCGCCACCATCACCACCGACCGCACGGTGACGACGGTGCACGACGCGCACGGCGTCGCCCTGGCCGAGTTCTGCGAGGACCTCGTGTCCGCGGAGTCCCTGCTGCCCGGCGGGTCGGTGAACCGCTGGGCCGAGTGGGAGTTCGAACTCGTCGGCGAATCCGCCCCCGAGGCCGCGGCCAAGCTCCTCAAGCGTGCGCGCCGGATCCTGCAGGACGCGGGCGCCTCACCGGCGTCGAGTGTCTCCAAGCTCGCCCGCGCCATCGGGACCCAGCCGCACGACGACCTGATCCGCGCCCTGCCGAAGAAGGCGACCGCGCTCGGTCTGGTCCAGTTCGACCTCGCCGCGCATCGGGACGCCCTCCTGACCTGGGATCCGATCGCGCGGGAGAACGGCGACGACGCCGTCCACCAGATGCGGGTCGCCACGCGCAAGATCCGGTCCATCCTGATGTCCTATCCGGGCGTCATCGCCCCCGAGGCCGCCGCCCCCGTCGCCGAAGAGCTTCGACTGCTGGCCGAGGTGCTCGGCGACGCCCGCGACCGCGAAGTGCGTCTGGCCGCCAACGAGCACCTCCTGGCCAGCGAGGACGCGCCCGCCGATCTGGTCGCCGCCCTCATCGACGACGAGCGCGCCCAGCACGAACGCGCCCTCAAGTCGATGCGTTTCGCGCTCTCGACGCCGCGCTACCTGCAGATGCTCGACGACCTGGACCGCCTGATCGACGCCCCGATCCCCGGGCACGCCGCATCCCGGGAGGCCCGCGAGGTGGCAAGCCAGGCGGTCGGCGAGGCCTACGCGCGGATGATCAAGGCGCGCAAGCGACTGCGGAAGTTCAGTCCGTGGTCCCCGGAGTGGGTCGAGCAGCTCCACACCATCCGCAAGCGCGCCAAGGCGCTGCGCTACACGGCCGAGTCGGCCGAACCGCTCCGCCGGCGCAGTCTCGAACGGGCGGGCACGGAAGCGAAGAAGGTCCAGACGCACCTGGGCGTCTTCCAGGACACCGTGATCAATCGTGCGCATCTGGCTTCGCTGGCCGCCGACACCTCGCTGAGCCGCGAGGCGCTGTTCGTCCTCGGTCGGATGGACGCGCGCGAGGAGGCCCGCGGGCGTCGCGCCGTCAAGAAGTACCGGCGCTCCCAGTAGGGTTCGCGACAGTAGGGTTCGCGCCAGTAACGTTCGCGCCAGCAGCGTTCGCGACGGCGCGGAACGCGACGTGCGGGATCGCGGGATCGGCCTCGACCACTTCGACCGTGCACCGGTTCCCCGCCTCGGGCGCGTCGGCGCACGGAGCGACGATCGCCGGTTCGGCGATGAAGATCTCGGGGCTCCGCTTGCCGTTCCCGTCGCGCATCACGACCGCCTCGAATCGTCGGCCCACCTGGTCGGACAGCACCACGGCCTCGGTCAGGTCGATGCTCCGACGTTCGGCGGCCGAGGCCACCGAGTCGGATCCGCGCATCACCGCCGGCAGGGCGGGCAACTGTGCCCGGACCCAGTCCGGCACCTCGCGGCCCTCGGTGACGGCCAGGCACACCTCGGTCGCGTACCGGTCGGCGAGCCTGCGCAACGGCGCGGTGACGTGCGCGTACACGCCGCCGACACCGGCGTGCTCGACCTGCGCGTCGCTGCGTGCGGCCGACTCCGCGTCCAACGCCAGATGGCCCGCACCCCGCATCAGCCGGCTGCCGACGCTCATCAGCGCCAGCGTCGTCGGCGCCTCGGGGGTCAGTGACGCCAGGAACTCGCCCGGCGTCATCTCCGGCGGCCACGGAATCCGCAGGTGATGCGCGGCGTCGCGGAGATCGCCGATCGCCTCCGCCGAGGCCGGCGGCAGCGTCCGCAGCAGCCCGACGCCGGCCTCGCGCTGGATCCGCCCGGCGCACATGCCGATCAGCAGCGACACCTGCGCGTTCCACTGATCGGCCGGGGTGCGCGGCGCCAACCGCAGCGTCCACGCGCGCCCGGGTGCGTGCGGAACGATCTCCTGGTCGGGCAGATCGAGTTGAACGGCACCGCGATCGAGCGACCACTCCAGACGGGTCCGACCGAAGTCGGGCAGCGCGCTGACGGCCGGATGCAGCCGGTCGGCGCGCAGGTCGGCCATCACGCCCGCATAGTCGAGGCGGGCTCTGGACCGGACCGTCGCGCGGCACACCTGCACGCTGCGGCAGTCGCCGCCGCCGTCCACTTCAACCGTCCAGAGCACCGCCGGGCGCACCTGGTCGGGCAGCAGGGAGCCCAGCTCCTCCGACAGCGCCCGCGGATGAAGCGGAACGTTGCCGTCCGGGAAGTAGACCGTCTGTCCGCGCGTCCGGCTCGCCTCGTCGATCGGGCTGTCCGGCTCGACGAGGGCGGCGACGTCGGCGATCGCATAATGAACCAGGAAGCCGCCGCCCGGCTCGTCCGTGAGCGGCACCACCCGCAGCGCCTGATCCAGATCCATCGAGCCCGGCGGGTCGATCGTCACCAACTCGAGGTCGTTGCGGTCGACGCGCTGGTCACGGTACCGGTCGGTGACCGACCGCGCCTGTGCCTCAGCGGCGTCGGAGAAGTCGGGCACGAGTCCCAGGTCGCGGCGCAACTGAGCGAAATCGATCTTCGGCGCCCACATCCTCCGCTGCATGACTGACCAGCGTAGACCCGCCGCCGGACAAAGGCGGCGGGGTGGGCGAACGAGTCGGCGTGTAAGCCGGATCCTGTCCCGGCCCGCAGACCGGGGGCGACCATCCATCTGGGCACACCGTCGCCGGGTACCTCAAGCAGCCAACCCGCGAGTATCGGACGAGCAGTCCTCGATCACTCGCGCACTCGCACGGACCTCACGGTCTGTGCGAGCTTCGGCCTTGCTCCGGGTGGGGTTTACCGAGCCGGCGCGGTCACCCGCGTCGCTGGTGCGCTCTTACCGCACCTTTTCACCCTTACCCGCACGATAGACGTGCGGGCGGTCTGTTCTCTGTGGCACTGTCCCGCGGGTCGCCCCGGGTTGCCGTTAGCAACCACCCTGCTGCTGTGGAGTCCGGACTTTCCTCGACTCGGGCCTGCACGATGCCTCGCACGGTTCCCTCGCCGCGGCCGCCCGGCCGACTCGTTCGCGAGGTTCAGAATAGCGGACCCCGAGCCTCGTCGAGAACGAGGGAACGACCGCATCGTGCTACCTCTCGACACCCCAGGGTTGTCGAGTAAGTGAAGGAGCGAAGCGACGAAACGCATCGAGACGATCTCGACGCACGTCCTCCACTCCGCCCCGGTCCCCCCAAGGCTTGTCGAGTAAGTGAAGGAGCGCAGCGACCGAACGCATCGAGACACCACACCGGATCTCGATGCGCGTCCTCCGCTGCGCTCCGGTCGCTTACTCGATCACCCTAAGAAAGACCCCACAACCACACGCACCACCCCAGGCTTGTCGAGTAAGTGAGGGAGCGCAGCGACCGAACACATCGAGACACCGCACCGGATCTCGATGCGCTCCCTCCGCTGCGCTCCGGTCGCTTACTCGATCACCCTCGGGCGGCTCGGTGAGCAGGTGAACGACCGCCGCGTCCTCATTGCAGGTGCGCGGTGTCGTTCACCAGGCGAACGACCGAGCCTCCGTCCGGGTAGTACTCGGCGACGGAGATCGACGCCAGGTCCAAGTGCAGGCGGAACAGCAGTTCCGGGCCCACGCCGAGCGCGTCGCGCAGCATCGTCTTGATCGGCGTGACGTGCGAGACGACGAGCACACTGCGCCCGGCGAACCGTTCGAGGATGTCTTCCCGCGCCAGCGCGATGCGCTCGCCCACCGCCGCGAAGCTCTCCCCTCCCGGGGCAGCCGCCTCCACATCGCCCAGCCACCGCCGGTGCAGTTCCGGATCGCGGGCCGCGGCCTCGGCGAAGGTCAAGCCCTCCCAGGCGCCGAAGTCGGTTTCGATGACGCCCTCGGCGACCTGGACGTCGGCTCCGATCTGCTCGGCGACCGCTCGCGCGGTCGTCATCGTCCGCGCGAGCGGCGACGACAGGACCGCGTCGATCGGGCCGAGCGCCCCGGTCGCCAGTCGATCCGCCGCCGCGGCGGCCTGCCGGCGGCCGAGATCGGTCAGCTCCGGGTTGCCGCGCCCGGAGTATCGCCGGTCCACCGACAGCTGGGTCTGGCCGTGGCGCAGCAGGATGATCCGCGTGGGCGGAGCCATCTGCCCCTGCCAGCTGGGCGCCGACTTCGACGCACTCACTGCGGGCCCTGCGGCAGGCCCGACTGCTCGGTCCGCACCATGATGGCGCCGCACTCCTCGCACCGCAGCACCTCGTCGTCGTCGGCCGCGGCGATCCCCGACAGCGTTCGCGGGTCGAGCTCCATCCGGCAGGCGCCGCAGCGCCGCTGCCGCACCAGCCCGGCCCCGACCCGGCCCTGCTCGCGCAGCCGGTCGTAGATCGCCAGCAGTGCGGCGTCCACGTCGGCGACGGCGGCGGCACGCTTGTCGGTCAGGTCCGCGACCCGCTGGTCGACGCCGACCCCGGCGGCATCGCGGCGGGCGACCAGGTCGAGTTCGCGTTCGGTCGCCGCCAGCAGCGCGGCCTCGGTGCGTTCGGCTTCCGAGTCGGTGGCCTCCTGTTGTTCCATCACTTCCAGCAGTTCCGCCTCGAGCGTCTCGGCGCGACGCTCCAGCCCGGCCACCTGGTGCTGCAGTTCGGCGAGCGCCTTGTGGTTCATCGCCCCGGACTCGATCTGCTCGCGATCTCGGGTCAGATGTGCGGCGGTCCCGGTCAGCTCGGCGTCGACGCGATCGTATTCGGCCTGCAGATTGTCGACCGCCACCTGGGCGCGGGCTCGGTCCTCGCGGATCGCCTCCATCTCCTCGGCGAGCGCGGTCAGCTCTGCGTCTTCGGGCAGATTGCGTCGTTCGTGGCGCGCCTTGGCGATGTCGGCGTCGAGTTCGGCGACGTCGAGCAGTCGACGCTGCTGTGCGCTGGGGACCTTCACTGCTGCTCCTTGCTAGCGCCGATCACCGTGAACGGATCGGTCGGCTCTTGGAATACGGTTGCCCGGCAACCGATCTGGCTCAGGATATCGGCGACTGTGGCGCACCACGGGAACTCGGTCGCCCAGTGCCCGGCGTCGACCAGCGCGGGCGCGCCGCCGCGCAGCGACTCGTCGACCACGTGGTGTCGCAGATCGCCGGTCACGTAGACGTCCGCCCCCGCGGCGCTCGCCGCGCCGATGAGCGAGTCGCCCGCCCCGCCGCACACCGCCACCGTCTCGATGCGCGCCTCCGGATCGCCCGCCCCGCGCACCGGCCATGCGGCGGGCGGCAGCGCCTGCCCCACCTGGGCGACGAAGGCCGCCAGAGTCATCGGCTCCGGCAGCCGGCCCACCCGACCCAACCCGATGTCGCTGTCGAGGGAGGCCTGCTCGAAGACGTCGAAGGCCGGCTCCTCGTAGGGATGCGCGGCGCGCAGGGCGGTGAGCACGCTCCCCCGCAGGCGACGCGGCGCCACCATCTCCAGTCGCTGTTCGTCGATCCGCGTGAGGTCGCCGATCGCGCCGACCGCCGGCGTCGCGCCCGCCACCGGCAGGAACTGCCCGGTGCCGACCACGCTCCACTGACAGTTCCGATAGTCGCCGAGCGCGCCGGCGCCCGCGTTGAACATGGCCTCGCTGACCTGATCGGCGCTGCCCTCGGGAACCGTCACGATCCATTTGTCGAGCGCGACCAGCGGTTCCGGCTGCAGCGGAACGGTGTCGCGCAGGCCGAGCGCCTCGGCCAACGCGTCCGACACGCCGCGTCGGGCCTTATCGGCGTTGGTGTGTGCCGAGAACAGCGCGCATCGCTCCCTGATCAGCCGATGCACGAGTCGCCCCTTCGGCGTGTCGGCCGCGACCGTGGTGACTCCCCGCATCAGCAGCGGATGGTGCGCCACGATCAGCTGCGCACCCGCGGCGACGGCGGCGTCGACGACGGCCTCGGTCACGTCGACGCACACCAGAACCGTCTCGGCGGGCTCGTCCGGGTCGCCGCACACCAGCCCGACCGCATCCCAGCTCTCGGCCAGCCGCGGCGGATAGATCCGCTCGAGTTCGGCGATCACCTCACCCAGTCGGGGACTCATCAGGGCTCACTCTCCTTGCCGGATCAGTTGGTCGGTCGCGATGCGGGCTCCGCGCGACCGCCGTCATCACATCTTGCATCGCCGCGATCAGCGCGTCGGTCGATTCCCGGCGCCGCACGGCGACCCGCAGGTAGTCGGGGCCGAGTCCGTCGAAGTTGGCGCAGCTGCGCACGCCGATCCCACGCGCACGCAGGGCGGCCTTGACCGCCGTTCCCCCGGCCAGTCGAAGCAGCACGTACGGCGCCTGCGGGTCGACGGCCGGCGACACGCCCAGCGCGGCGAGACGATCGACCAGGTACGCCCGATCGGCCCGGACCTGCGCGGCTTCGGCGGCCACATGGGCCTGCCCCTGCGGCCCGGCGCAGGCGGTCAACGCCGCCAACGACAGCGACCCCAGCGGCCAGTGCCTGCGTCCGCGCGACAGCCGGGCGACGACCTCCGGCGCGGCGAGCAGGTACCCGGCCCGCAGTCCGGCGAGTGCGAAGGTCTTGGTTACCGATCGGATCACGATCAGGTCCTCCGCGCGGGTGCCGGCCAGCGATTCCGGTTCGGCGGCCCCGCCGCCGACGGTGAGATCGGCGAACGCCTCGTCGATCACCACCAGCCTGCCGGGCCGGCGCAACGCCTCGATCTCGGCGCGCGTGTGCAGGACCGACGTCGGATTGGTCGGATTCCCGACGACCACCAGGTCCGCGTCGTCTGGCACCGCCGCGGCGTGCAGGCTCCACGGCGGCGGCAGGACCACCGAGGTGACGCGTGCACCGCCCGCCTCCCGCAGGATTCGCGCGGGCTCGGTGAACGACGGCTCGATGAGCGCCGCGTGCCGCGCGCCGAGTTTGGCGAGCAGTTCGAACCCCTCGGCCGCCCCGCCCAGCAGCAGCACCTCGGCCCGATCGCGGCCGTGCAGCTCGGCGATCGCCTCGGTGGCGACCGCGAGATCGGCGCCGGACGGATAGGCGGCCAGGTCGGCGACCCGATCGCGGAGGATGTCGGCCAGGAACTCCGGCGGGCCGGGTCGCACGTTCACGGCGAAGTCGAGCACGCCGGCGGCCGCGTCCTCGTCGCCGTGGCGGTGCGGATCGAACAGGTCGTCGTCCGCGGGCGCGAGCGGCTCCGCAGCGGAGCGCAGGCCGCGTTCACCGGTGGTCGAGGGCGGGGTCGTCGCAGCCGATTTCATGGTCCCCAAAGCCTACGTGCACCATGGCTTCTGTGATCTCCGCCCTCGACGACCGCGCCACCGCCCTGCTGTTCGACCTCGACGGGACCATCACCGACAGCATCGAGGGCATCACCCGCTCGTATCGGTACGCCTTCGAGCAGATCGGTCTCCCCTCGCCCGACACCGACTTCCTGCGCGGCGTCGTCGGACCTCCGCTGCGCGTGTCGATGGGCGCCTACGGGCTCGACGACGTCCAGGTCGCTGCGGCGATCGCCGCCTACCGAGAGCGATATCACGACGTGGGGTGGCTCGAGAACAGCGTCTTCGCGGGTATGGCCGAGCTCCTGGCGGAGCTGGCCGCGTCCGGCCGGAGGATGGCGGTCGCCACCAGCAAGAATGAGCCGATCGCCCGACGCATCGTCGACCATTTCGGATTGTCCGACCACTTCGCGATCGTGGCGGGTGCGGCCGAGGACGGCAGCCGTCCGACGAAGGCGGCCGTGATCGATCATGCGCTCGAAGTACTACAGTCGGAAGGGACAACGCCACGCATCGTGATGATCGGCGACCGGTCGCACGATGTCGAAGGAGCGGCTGCTCACGGCATCCCGACGATCGGGGTGCGGTGGGGCTACGCTCTCCCCGGAGAGTTGGAGGCCGCTCAGGCCGCCGCGGGTCTGGCTCGCGCGGCCGGGAGAACATCCACTGACTGGATCGTCGCCTCGGTCCAGCGACTGCGTGAGGAGCTCGGTGTCTGACAACTCGCCCCGCATGCTGCACGTGTGCTTCGTGTGCTCCGGCAACATCTGCCGGTCCCCGATGGCCGAGTCCATCTTCACCTCGGCGATCGCCGAGGCCGGGCTGTCCGAGCGGGTTCGCGTGACGAGCGCGGGCACCGGCGGATGGCACATCGGTGAGCCGGCGGACAACCGTGCCCGCACCGAACTGCTCGCCCACGGCTACGCCGATCACCACATCGCCGCCCAGCTCTCGCCCGATCATCTCTCTGCCGATCTGCTCGTCGTCGCCGACTCCGGGCATGTGGCCGAGCTCGAGCGCAAGCGACTCGGCGAGAGGGTTCGGCTGCTGCGCAGCTTCGACCCGGACGCCGACGGCCCCGACGTGCCGGACCCGTATTACGGCGGGCCCGCCGATTTCACCCTGGTCCGACAGCAGATCGAGGCCGCCGTCCCGGGCCTGCTCGCCTGGGTCCACGCGACGCTCAGCGACTAGTCCCGGGCGGGGCAAGTAGCCTGGAGGCGTGCGTGTTCTGAAGTCCTTCCTGCGTCCCGGCTGGCTGCTGATGGCGGTGTTCGTGGTCGCATTCGCCGGCGCGTGCTTCTGGGTCCTGGCCCCCTGGCAACTCGGGAAGAACTCCGACACCGAGCATCGCAACGAGCTGATCAAGACCGCCGAGGCCACCGCCCCCGTCCCGATCGACCGGGTGGCGCCCGCCGGCAGCGCGTTCGATCCGAACACCGAATGGCGAGCGGTCGAGGTGACCGGAACATTCGCCAACGACCACCAGGTGCTCATCCGACTCCGCAACGCCGGGGAGCGCCCGGCCGTCGAGATCGTGACGCCCTTCCACGTCGCAGGCACCGACCGCACCGTCCTGATCAACCGCGGTTACGTGCGCCCGGGCGACAACAACGTCGTCGACGTCCCTCCGGCGCCGACGAACGAGGTGACCGTCACCGGTCGAATCCGCCGCTCCGAAGCCACCAGCCCGGGCAAGCAGCCGCGGGTGGAGAACGGCGCGTGGAGCGCGTACACGATCGACACCGGCGAGCTGGCGCCCGTCGTCGGATCGCCCGTCGACGACTTCTATCTCCAGCTGTCGCCGAATCAGCCCGGTTCGCTGGGCGAGATCGCCCTGCCGCAGCTCGACTCCGGCCCGTACCTGTCGTACGGACTGCAGTGGCTGGCCTTCGGTGTCATGGTGCCGCTCGGCGCCGCATACTTCATCTATTCGGAGGTGAAGGCACGACGCGCATCCCGCGCCGAATCCGACGACCCGTCCGACGCACCGCCGCCTCCGCGACGCAAGGACCGCGACGAGGTCCGCGACCGGCTGCGCGGTGCCGGCACGGTCAGCGGCAACGACGTGCTCGCCAAGGGCACCGCGGAGATCGGCGGCGGCGCCGTCGCCGAGGACTCCGCCGACGCGGTGAAGGCCAAACTCGCCCAGCGCTACGGGAAGTAGCGTCGACGGCCGGTGGAGGCGGCGCGGTATCGGGTCAGGACCGCGAAGGTCGCGGCGGCGACCTGAATCCGACGTGACAGCTCGACCGCGCCGCGCAGGTCGGCGACGGTCGGCGCCCGACCGTCGCCCAGCCGGGGACGCTCCTCCACTCCGTGCGCGTACACGGTGCGTCCGCCCAGTTCGATGTCGAGGGCGCCGGCGAACGCCGCCTCCACCACCCCGGCGTTCGGGCTGGGATGCCGGTGCGCGTCGCGTCGGACCGCGGTCCAGACCGCACGCGGGCGACCGCTGACGCCGGCCGCCAGCAGCGCGGTCAGGCGCGCGGGCACGAGATTGGCGAGGTCGTCGGTGCGCGCCGCGGCCCACCCGAAGTTCCGGTACCGCTCCGAGCGGTAGCCGATCATGGCGTCGAGCGTGTTGATCGCCCGGTAGGCCAGCATCCCGGTCGCTCCGGCGGCGGCGCCGAAGACCAGCGGCCCGACGGCCGCGTCGGAGGTGTTCTCGGCGATCGACTCCACCGCGGCCCGGCAGATCCCCGATTCGTCGAGCAGGTCGGGATCTCGCCCGACCAGCCCGGCCACCAGCGTCCGCGCCCCGTCGATGTCGCCCGCCTCGAGCGCGTCGGCGATCTGGTCGCCGATGCGGCACAGCGAGGTTCCGCCCAGAGCGGTGAACGCGGCCGCCGCGGTCCCTGCCGCCCCCGCACGTCGCATCGCGGCGCCCGCCGCTGCGGCCGCGGCGATCGCGCCCGCCGCGAAGACCGCGCCGACTCGTCGGTCGTCGGCGTACACGGCCTGCTCGACGCGTGAGACCGCGGTTCCGAATCCGGCGACGGGGTGTCCGCGCCGCGGGTCGGCGAAGACTCCGTCGGCCACCGCTCCCAGTGCCATCCCCGCCGCCTCGGCCCGCTTCATCCGCATCAGTCGATCGTATCGACGGCTACGATCTGTTCCGATGGCCACCGCACGCTCCGAGCCCGAGCCGGGCTCCTTCCAGATCTCCACCGGCACCGCCGAACTCGCCTCCGACCGCGAGGGCGGGTGGCTGCTGTCGGTCAACGGCGCCCAGAGCAGCCACATCGCACCCGACCGCCCCGACCTCCTCGAGTTCGAGTACATGCGGCAGGCGGTGGCGGCCGTGGAGGACCGCTGGCCCGATCGCACCGCACCCCTGCGCGTGCTTCATCTGGGGGCCGCGGCCTGTGCGCTGCCCCGCTATCTGGCGCACGCCTACCCGCAGTCCCGCCATGTCGCCGTCGAGATCGACGCCGAGCTGGCCCGCCTGGCACGCGAGTGGTTCGACCTGCCGCGGGCCCCGCGGCTGCGGATCCGCGTGGGCGACGCCCGCGAGGTCGTCGCTGGCCTGCGCGAGCACACCCGCGACGTGGTGATCCGCGACGCCTTCGCCGAGAGCCTCACCCCCGCGCATCTGATGACCGTCGAGTTCACCGCCGCCGTCCGGCGAGTCCTGGAACCGGGCGGCCTGTACATCGCCAACTGCGGTGACCGGCGCGATCTGCGGTCGGTTCGCAGCGAGGTCGCGACCGTCGCCGAGGTCTTCGCCAACGTCGAACTCATCGCCGACCCGTCGATGTTCAAGGGTCGCCGCAGCGGCAACATCATCGTCGTCGCCTCCGACGGCACGCTGCCCGACTCGGCCGACCTGGAGCGTCGGCTGCGTTCGGACCCCGAACCAGCGCGCCTGATGACCGGCACCGCCGTCCGATCGTTCGGTTCGGGTCCGATCCTGCGCGATCCCATCGCCCCCGACCGCGCCGCCGATTGAACCCAGCCTGGATGCAACCCTGGTCACGGCCCCGCCCGGACGGCAGTGTGTGAGTCCTGCGGGTGTGGCTGAGTGGCGAGGCAACGGTCTGCAAAACCGTCCGACGCGGGTTCGAATCCTGCCATCCGCTCCAATGCCGGAATGAGTCCTTGACCTTGACGCTGCGTCAGGGTTTCAGACTTGATCCATGACGACAGACGCTGCGATCGACGTGGTCGGGCTCACCAAGGCATACGGCGAGAATCTCGTGCTCCGCGGCATCGATTTCACGGTCCGCTCCGGCACCGTCTTCGCGCTGCTCGGCTCCAACGGTGCGGGAAAGACGACCACTATTCGCATCCTGGCCACCCTCCTCCGAGCAGACTCGGGCACCGCGTCGGTCAATGGCTTCGACGTCTCCGCCGACGCGAAGCAGGTCCGCCGGTCGATCAGTCTCACCGGCCAGTTCGCGGCGCTGGACGACGTGTTGACCGGCCGGGAGAACCTGACCCTCATCGCCCGGCTGCGGCGACTGAAGTCCACCGACAGCATCGCCGAGGACATGCTGGCGCGAATCGGTTTGGACGCGGCCGCCGACCGTCGGGTCGCGGAGTACTCGGGCGGGATGCGGCGCCGCCTCGACATCGCGATGAGCTTGATCGGCGACCCGCCGGTGCTGTTCCTCGACGAGCCGACCACCGGCCTCGATCCACAGGCGCGGCTGCAGACGTGGGCGATGATCCGCGACCTCGCCGACCGCGGCACCACGGTGCTGCTGACCACCCAGTACCTGGACGAGGCCGAGCACCTCGCCGACCAGATCGCGATCTTGCATTCGGGTCGCATCATCGCCGACGGCTCCCTCTCGGAACTCCGGGCTCTGTTCCCACCGACGAAGGTCGAGTATGTCGAGAAGCAGCCGACTCTCGAAGAGATCTTCTTGTCGATCGTCGGCGACCCGCCGGACAGATCGTCCTCCGAGCGGACCGGAGATCACCATGACAACTGACTTCGTCGACAACACCGCCACGCTGCTGATCCGCTCCTTGCGCCACATCCTGCGCAGTCCGGACACCATCATCACGACCGCGGTGACACCGATCGCTCTGCTCCTGCTGTTCGTGTACGTCTTCGGCGGCACCATCTACACCGGCGGCGGCCGATACATCGACTACCTGCTGCCCGGAATCCTGCTCATCACCGTCGCCTCCGGTGTCGCGTACACGGCGCTACGACTGTTCACCGACGTCTCCACCGGACTGTTCGAACGGTTCCAGTCGATGCCCATCGCCAGGTCGGCGCTGCTCTGGTCGCACGTGCTCACCTCGCTTGTCGCGAACCTCATCTCGGTAGCACTGGTGGTGCTCGTGGCCTTCGCGATGGGCTTCCGGTCGAGCGCCGGCGCCCTCGGCTGGCTCGGGATCGTCGGGATCACCACCCTGTTCACGCTCGCTCTGACGTGGCTGGCGGTGATCGCCGGGTTGATGGCCAAGTCGCCCGACGGGGCGGGCGCCTTCGCCTATCCGCTCATCTTCCTGCCGTTCGTCAGTTCGGCGTTCGTCCCGACTGCCGGCATGCCCGGTCCGGTGCGGTGGTTCGCCGAACACCAACCGGTCACCTTCATCGTCAACACCATTCGTGACCTGTTCGCGAGAGAGCCCGCGGGTCGGGATGGCTGGATCGCACTGGTGTCGTGTCTCGTCGTCCTGGTCCTGGCCTATCTCTCGGCGATGTCGGCCTATCGGCGCAGACTGACCTGACCACGCCGCACCGGACTGCACCGCTCCAGAAGAGGTCGAGGATGCTCACCATCGGTCAACTCGCCGCCTACGCAGGCGTCACCGTGCGCGCGGTGCGGCATTATCACGCGGTCGGTCTGCTCGCCGAGCCCGAACGAGACTCATCCGGCTACCGCCGATATCGGGCGGACGCCGTCTCCGAACTGGTCAAGATCCGCACACTCGCCGAGGCGGGCGTCCCCCTCTCCCGCGTGCAGGAGTTGATGACGGCCGACGACGCCGAGTTCGCCTGTGCAGTCGGCCAGATCGATCGTCGGCTGTGCGCCGAGATCGACGAGCGGCAGCAACACCGTCGACGTATCGCTGCGCTTGCCGCGGGGGACAATCTGGCTCTGCCAACGGAGGCCGCGGCCTACCTGGGCCGCCTGCGTGCGCTGGGCTTCACAGACAGCTTCGTCAGGGGCGAACGCGATGCGTGGATCCTGATGGCCGCGCAACTCCCCGACCGGATTCCGCTCTACATGGCAGTGAAGCAGCGGCAACTCGACGACCCCGACAGCCTCGCTCTGTACCGGGACATCGCAGCGGCTGTGGAGTGGGACCGCGCCGATCCCCGGCTGCCCGCCATCGTCGATCGACTCGTGGCGATGATCGAAGCCGCCGAGACCGAGAAGACCACCGAGATTCTTCGTCTTCCCGACGACTTGGCCGAGTTGCTCGATGCGATGTTCCGCGAACTCGTACCGATCGCAGCGCGCTTCCTTGAACTGCTCCGACAACGGGGCTGGACCGGGTGCACCAATCTCGAACGGCTGCCTTGAGGCGACTCGTACCCCGAGGTGCCGCACTCTGCCGCCCGTCAGGCTGCGTCATGCCCAGTCGGTGGTTCTCGTCGACGGTCGGATGAACGTCACCGTTCAGGCACCACACCCCCGCTCAGCGCGGTGTCCGCCGCCAGCGGTGACTTCTGTCCGAGATGCTGGGGTCAGTCCTGGTGCGCGCAAAGGGATTTGAACCCCTGACCGCTGGTGTGTAAGACCAGAGCTCTACCGCTGAGCTATACGCGCCTGCGCCGAACGTGGTTCGGCCCACACCAAGATATCGGCTCCAGCGCGTGCATCTCAAACCGGATACCTCCCAATCACGGCCGAGTGAGCGGACTCCGGCTAGCGTGATCGACAGACCTCATCGCACGGAAGGACCCGCAGTGACGACCCACGTTCCTCAGGAACCGTTGATCGATGCACTTGAAGCGCAGTGGCAGGCCATCGAGACCTTGGTCTCGCCGCTCTCGCAGGAGCAGTGGACCGCCCCCTCCGTGCTCCCCGGCTGGGAGGTTCGGGACATCGTCGCCCACGTGGTCGGCACCGAATCGATGCTCGCCGGCCGCCGACCGGACTCGGCGCTCGACACCACCGAGATCGCGCACGTGAAGAATCCGATCGGCGAGTTGAACGAACGGTGGATCGATCATTATCGGGCCCGCTCGCGCGACGAGCTGATGACCGACTTCATCACGGTCACCGCCGAGCGCAGCAAGTTCCTCAGCGGAATGACCGACGGGCAGTGGAACGCCGAGTCGACCACCCCCGCCGGCCCGGACACCTACGGCCGGTTCATGCGGATCCGCGACTTCGACTGCTGGGTCCACGAGATCGACATCCGCGACTCTCTCGACCTGGGCACCCCGCAGCAGGCCGAACCCGCGCGCTGGGCGCTGCGCGAGATCGAAGCGGCGCTCCCCTACATCGTCGGCAAGAAGGCACGCGCGGAGGTCGGCAGCACCGTCCGTTTCGACATCACCGGGCTGTACCCGTTCACGGTCTTCATCGCCACCGAGGACCGGGCGGCAGTGGTTCCGGCGATCGACGGCCGTCCCGATGCGACGCTGACGGTCGACGGTGTCGAACTGGCGCGCATCGCCGGCGGTCGGCCCAGCGGCGACCCGTCCCGCATCACGGTGGCCGGCGACACCGATCTCGGGCAGAGCATCGTCCGGCACCTGCACTACATGATCTGACCCGAGACGATCCGTCCCGACACCGTCCGGGCCCCCGAACCAGACCGGACAAGAGCCCCGAAGCGGGAGTATTCGCCCTGCTCAGGGCAATATTGTGATCAATCCGACAGTCCATTCGCGTTGCCGTCGCGCGACGGCTTCGGTGCAATGGAGGACATTGTGATCAGTGAACGCACCTCCCGCCGTCGCGGGCTCCGGCACCGCTCGACACCCCGAGCGGGAAGCCGCCGTGCTCGAACCATCACGGCGGTGCTCGCGGCCGCGACCATCGGTGCGACGACCGCGGCGCCGCCGGCCTCCGCGCACGTCAGCCCGGCGGGTCTGCTCGACGCCTTCTCCCGGACGGTGACGCAGAACCTGAGCCAGCGCGGGATCTCCGACACCGTCTTCGACGTTCCGTCGTACCTGTGGATGATGACGCATCCGCGCGGGTCCGGAACGCAGAACCTGCCGCGCGAAGACCAGAAGACGATGTGCCGCACCGTGGTTCAGATCGGCGATTCGACGTCGGTGGGGCTCGACAACTCCGTGCACCTGCCCAGCCCCACGGACAGGATGACCCCGCAGTACCAGCGGGTGGGCGTCAAGAACGTGTATCTGAACGCGCTCAACTTCCGGTCGACCGTCGAACGCTACAACGGCGAGCCGAGCGGCCTGGACGCGATCAAGACCGAACTGAGTCGCCACCACGACGGCTGCTGGATCATCGCGCTCGGCGCCAACGACGCCGCCCGAATCGCCACCGGCAGCCCCGTCACCGCCGATCAGCGCATCGACAAGGTGATGCGGCACCTCATCGGCCGACCGGTGCTGTGGCCGACGGTGATGACCACCGACACCAAGCCGGCGACGTACGCCAAGTCGTACATGACGGCCTTCAACGCCGCGCTGCAGCGCGCTGCCCACCGCTACCCGAACTTGCGCGTCTTCGATTTCGCCCGCTACCCCGACCCGTCCTGGTACGTCGACGGCGTCCACTACACCGTGCCGGGCATGATCCAGCGCAA
Organism: Gordonia aichiensis; assembly: GCF_039946255.1. Classification (GTDB taxonomy): domain Bacteria; phylum Actinomycetota; class Actinomycetes; order Mycobacteriales; family Mycobacteriaceae; genus Gordonia; species Gordonia aichiensis_A. Next base: position 31,417 of record NZ_JBCDWL010000012.1, read on the forward strand.
CAGGCTCTTCGCGACCGCCTTGGCCACCGAGTTCCCCCAGCGCCCCTAGCGTCCAGCCCGGAGCGGCCCCAGCGCCCCCGGTGGCAGGTCGGACTCAGTCCGCCAAAGCCGCGAGCGCCGCGTCCCAGGTGTCGGTCTCGCGCTTCTCGCCCGGTCCGACCATCGCCGAGAACTTCACGATTCCGTCGCGGCCGATGACGAAGGTTCCCCGGTTGGCGAAGCCGTGCGCGTCGTCGAAGACGCCGTAGTCCTGCGCGACTGCGCCATGCGGCCAGAAGTCCGCGAGGATCGGGAACAGGAAGCCCTGGGCCGACGACCAGACCTTGTGCGTGGGCGGCGGGCCCACCGACACTGCGACCACCGTGAGGTCGTCGTTGTCGAAGCGCGGCAGGTTGTCACGCAGGTAGCCGAGCTCGCCCTCACAGGTTCCGGTGAAGGCGAGCGGGAAGAACACCACGAGGACGTTCCGGTCACGCAGCGACGACAGCCCCACCGCCTGGTTGTTCTGGTCGCGGAGCGTGAAATCCGGTGCGACGGCGCCGACTTCGATCGGACCGGCAACCCGCTGCGCGGGCATCAACGCTTCCCTGCGCGGGCCTTCGGCGTCACCAGACGGGCTCCCGACCAATCACCGAGGCTGACCACCGAGGTCTGCGTCAGGCCGGCGGTCGGAGCCGCCTCAGCGATCTCGCTGGGATCGACGTATCCGTCGCGTCCGGTCTTCGGGGAGAGCACCCAGATGAAGCCACCCTCGGCGAGCGGACCGATCGCGTCCATCAGCGCGTCGACCAGGTCGCCGTCGTCTTCACGCCACCACATCACGACCGCGTCCATGACGTCCACGGCGTCCTCGTCGAGCATCTCGGCGTCGATCGCGTCTTCGATGTCGATCCGCAGATCGTCATCGGTGTCCTCGTCCCAACCGATCTCCTGCACCACCATGCCGTTGGTGAAACCGAGCTTGACGGCCCTGCCTTCTGAGGCGGTTACCACCGCGTACGTCCTCCCATTCGAGTAAGTGTGCCGCGCGTCGTGCGCAGGCGAAGCCACGCCACCGTGACGCAACTTAGAGACAGCGTAAAGGCTAAGCGCCCTTCCGCACAGGGTCTAACGACACGAAGTGTCGCGCAACGTGATTCCGCGCGCTCGGGCGAGCGCCGCCACCGAGGCTCAGCCACCGGCGGGCAGATACTTCGAACACGTCTCCAACAGCGCGGTGCGGTCGCCGCTCCAGGTGTCCGACACCCGATTCAGCGACTGCCTGCGTTTGCCCTCGATCTGTTCGGCGAGCTGTTCGGAACTGGTGACGAAGGCCTGCACCTGCGCATCGACCGCCTCGGGAACATCGGGCGCGACCGCGCGACGGACCAGATCGGCCCCGGTGTTGAGGGTGTCGACAGCCCAGCGCGCCTCGGCGCCGACCTTCCGGTAGTCCTGCACGGCGTTGAGCCGTTTGATGAAGGCGTTGTAGTCGCGCACCATGACCCCCGCCGAGGTGATCGTCTGCTGACACAAGCGGATCATGGCGATCCTCTCCGCCTCCGACGTCCCGGCCCGCACGACGGTCTCGGTGACGGTTCCGGTCCCCGTCGGCTCCGGTGCCGACGCGGAACCGCAGGCCGACAGCGCCAATCCGGCCGACACCACCGTCGCGGCCGCGGTGGCCCGAGTCCAACGGCCCACACGACCCTCCTCCGAACAGTCCAAGAACGCTAAGGCAGGAGGCTACCGCACAGTAGGTGATGTGACTGGACACATCTTGTGTCAAACCCCGTGATTTGCGGCACGATGGAGGGTGCGCCGCGTCCATCGTCAGCGGCAGATACCCGGTCGCCTCACCCCGGCGACCCCGACCCAGCAGGCACGACGGCCGCCATCGCCCCGTCCGCCTGCGAGATAGGTGGCACATAGTGACCGATCAGATCGTCGGCTCCGAGGAGACCGGCACCGTCCCGGCGTCCAGCGGCAGTCGCGTTCAGGTCATCCGAGACGGGGTCGCGTCGTACCTCGTCGACAACGACCCCACCGAGACCGATGAATGGCTCGAGTCCTTCGATGGAATGCTCGCCGACGCCGGTCCGGAACGTGCCCGCTACCTGATGCTGCGCATCCTCGAACGCGCCGAGGACAAGCGCATCGGGCTGCCCGCGCTCACCAACACCGATTACGTCAACACCATTCCGACCGAACTCGAACCGGCGTTCCCCGGTGACGAGGACCTGGAGCGTCGCTACCGCGCGTTCATCCGGTGGAACGCCGCGATCATGGTGCACCGCGCTCAGCGGCCGGGCATCGGCGTCGGCGGGCACATCTCCACCTACGCCTCGTCCGCCTCGCTGTACGAGGTCGGCTTCAACCACTTCTTCCGCGGCGCCGATCACCCCGGCGGCGGCGACCAGATCTTCATCCAGGGCCACGCCTCCCCCGGCATCTACGCCCGCGCCTACCTCGAGGGCCGGATCGACGAGCACCGTCTCGACGGCTTCCGGCAGGAGCAGAGCCACGCCGGCGAGGGCGGCGGCCTCCCGTCGTACCCGCACCCGCGGCTGATGCCCGAGTTCTGGCAGTTCCCGACCGTCTCGATGGGTCTGGGCCCGATGAACGCCATCTACCAGGCGCGCTTCAACCGATACCTGCACGGCAACGGCATCAAGGACACCTCCGACCAGCATGTCTGGGCGTTCCTGGGCGACGGCGAGATGGACGAGCCCGAATCGCGCGGCCTGGCTCACGTGGCCGCCACCGAGGGGCTGGACAACCTGACCTTCGTCATCAACTGCAACCTGCAGCGCCTCGACGGGCCGGTCCGCGGCAACGGGAAGATCATCCAGGAGCTGGAGTCGTTCTTCCGCGGCGCCGGCTGGAACGTCATCAAGGTGGTGTGGGGCCGCGAGTGGGACTCGCTGTTCCGCGCCGACAACGACGGCGCCCTCGTCGACCTGATGAACAAGACCGTCGACGGCGACTTCCAGACCTACCGCGCCAACGACGGCGCCTTCATCCGCGATCACTTCTTCGGCCGCGACCCGCGGACCAAGGAACTGGTCGCCGACATGTCCGACGCCGACATCTGGAAGCTCAAGCGCGGCGGCCACGACTACCGCAAGATCTACGCCGCCTACGCGGCGGCGACCGCGCACAAGGGTCAGCCGACGGTCATCCTCGCCAAGACCATCAAGGGCTACACGCTCGGCAAGCACTTCGAGGGCCGCAACGCGACCCACCAGATGAAGAAGATGACGCTCGCCGACCTGAAGGCCTTCCGCGACACCGCGCACGTGCCGATCAGCGACGCCCAGCTCGAAGCCGACCCGTACCTGCCGCCGTACTACCACCCCGGCATGGACTCTCCGGAGATCGAGTACCTGCTCGAGCGCCGTCGCGAACTCGGCGGGTTCCTGCCCAGCCGCAAGTTCACCCCGAAGCCGCTGCAGGCCGATCCGGCGCCCGCACTCAAGGCGGTCTCGGCCGGCTCGGGCAACCAGCAGGTCGCCACCACCATGGCGCTGGTCCGCGTCTTCAAGGAACTGCTGCGCGACAAGGAGGTCGGCAAGCGCATCGTGCCGATCATCCCCGACGAGGCCCGCACCTTCGGCATGGACTCGTGGTTCCCGACGCTGAAGATCTACAACCCGCACGGGCAGAACTACACCTCGGTCGACGCCGAGCTGATGCTGGCCTACAAGGAGTCCGAGAGCGGCCGCATCCTGCACGAGGGCATCAACGAGGCCGGTTCGACCGCCTGCTTCACCGCGGTCGGCACCTCGTACGCCACCCACGGCGAACCGATGATCCCGCTGTACATCTTCTACTCGATGTTCGGCTTCCAGCGGACCGGCGACGGCCTCTGGGCCGCCGCCGACCAGATGGCCCGCGGCTTCGTCGTCGGTGCGACCGCCGGCCGCACCACGCTCACCGGCGAGGGCCTGCAGCACGCCGACGGCCACTCGCCGCTGCTGGCCTCGACCAACCCGGCGGCGGTCTCCTACGATCCGGCGTTCGCCTACGAGCTCTCGCACATCGTCGTCGACGGTCTGCGGCGCATGTACGGACCCGACGCGGAGAACATCTTCTACTACCTGATGGTCTACAACGAGCCGATCACCCAGCCGGCCGAACCGGCCGACCTGGATGTGGCCGGGCTGCTCAAGGGCATCTACCGGTACCGCCGCGCGGCCGCTCCCGCCGCGCACTACGCGAACATCCTCGTCTCCGGCGTCACGATGGGCGACGCGCTGCTGGCGCAGGACCTGCTGGCACAGGACTGGGACGTGGCCGCCGACGTGTACTCGGTGACCTCGTGGTCGGAGCTCTCCCGCGACGGCATCGCCGCCGATCGCGACGAGCTGCGCAACCCGAGCACCTCGACCCGTCCGTACGTGACGGAGGTGTTGCAGTACGCGCAGGGACCGTTCGTCGCGGTCACCGACTTCATGCGCGCGGTCCCCGAGCAGATTCGGGCGTACGTGCCGGGCACCTACGTGACGCTCGGTGCCGACGGCTTCGGTTTCTCCGACACCCGCCCGGCCGCGCGCCGGTACTTCAACATCGACGCCGAGTCCATCGTCGTCGGCGTGCTGGTGGCGCTGGCACGCGACGGGAAGATCGACCGCACCGTGGCGGCCGACGCGGCCCGCAAGTACCAGATCGACGATGTCTCGGCCGCCCCCGAGCAGACCAGCGATCCGGGCGTCGCCTAGATCCGACCGACGAACCGCGAACGCCGACGACCCCGGGGTCGTCGGCGTTCGCCGTCTGCGGGCAGACCTTCGTGCCCGTCAGATCCGTGCCGGACGGCCTGCTTCTCCCGCGCAGCCAGGAATCGCCCAGCCTCGCGGTCTACATTGAAGGCGTGCCCGACGCTGAACCCGACCCCCGACTGGCGACGACCCGCGCCACCGATGTCTTCGGCGCCCGGGGCGCCCACGTCCCGGCACCCGCGACCGTTCACGACGCCCTGCCCGAGACGCTGCTGCGCCGCGTGAAGCAGTACAGCGGACGACTGGCGACCGAGGCGATCCACTCGATGTCCGAGCAGCTCCCCTACTTCAGCGACCTCGATGCCGCTCAGCGCGCGGGCGTCCAGCTGGTGGTGCAGACCGCGGTGGTCAATTTCGTGGAGTGGATCCAGGATCCCGAGGGCAACGTCAAGTTCACCGTCCAGGCCTTCCAGGTGGTGCCGCAGGATCTGGCGCGCCGCATCTCGCTGCTGCAGACGGTGGAGATGGTCCGGGTGGCGATGGAGTTCTTCGAGAAGTGGCTGCCGCTGCTGGCCCGCAACGACGCCCAGCTGCGCGCCCTCACCGAGTCGGTGCTCCGCTACGGCCGTGAGATCGGTTTCGCCGCCGCCGCGATCTACGCCTCGGCCGCCGAGTCGCGCGGCGCCTGGGATTCGCGCATGGAGGCGCTGGTCGTCGACGCAGTGGTCCGCGGCGACGACGGTCCGCAGCTCCTCTCGCGCGCGGCGGCCCTCAACTGGGCCACCGATGCCGCGGCGACCGTCATCGTCGGCGCTCCGCCGCCCGAGCAGAACGTCTCGGTCGCCTTGGCGATCCACAACACCGCCAAACAGCACGACAAAGCCGCCCTGTCGGTGGTTCAAGGCAGCACCCTGGTCGCCATCGTCGAGGGCGCGCTGCCGCCGGCCGACCGATTCCTGGTCGACCTGCTGGAGAACTTCGCCGAGGGGCCGGTCGTCATCGGTCCGACGACGCCCAACCTCGGTTCGGCGCACGCCAGCGCGGTGGAGGCGATGGCCGGTCTGCACGCCGTCGTCGGCTGGCCCAATGCGCCGCGTCCGGCCTACAGCTGGGATCTGCTGCCCGAGCGGGCACTCAACGGCGACCCGTCGGCGATCGAGACGATGGACGAGACGATCGTGGAGCCGCTCAGCGCCTCGGAGACGCTCGTCAACACCGTCGAGGCCTACCTCGACAGCGGCGGCCAGGTGGAGACGTGCGCGCGCACGCTGTACATCCATCCAAATACTGTGCGGTATCGCCTAAAAAAGGTGACTGACATCACCGGCCGTGACGCATCTAACGCCAGGGACGCCTTCGTCTTGCGCGTCGCTCTGACCATCGGACGATTGACACAAAACCGTGAAGGAACGCCCCCACCTGTCACTTGAGTCACAGTCGCCACCCACATTGGAACGGGTTCTCCCAGCTGGTGGAATCTCCGCATCTATCCGGTAACGAATCTCGGACCGATGACGATGAGAACACCGACGAAGTCACATTTGTGGGAACCCTACAAAGAACGCCGCAAAGGTTCGTATCCATCAACACCCATGCAGTGGGTGAGAAAGGTGTTGTCTAGTCACGTGCTTTCGTTGCTTGCGCCCGGACAGGGCTCTCAGACACCCGGCATGCTCACCGAATGGTTGGAGCTGCCCGGGGCGCGCGACCGCGTCGCCGCATGGTCGGAGGCGATCGATCTCGACCTGGAGCGCCTCGGGACCACCGCCACCGCCGAAGAGATCACCGACACCGCCGTGACCCAGCCGCTGGTGGTCGCCGCCGCGCTGCTGTCCTTCGACGAGCTGCGCAGCAGGCACGGCGAGCTGCCCGCGGACACGATCATCGCGGGACACTCGATCGGCGAGGTCGCCGCCGCCGCCTTCGCCGGCGTGCTCACCGCAGACGAGGCGATGGTCCTGGCCGGCGTGCGCGGGGCCGAGATGGCCAAGGCGTGCGCGGTGGAGCAGACCACGATGGCTGCCGTGCTCGGCGGCGACGAGGACGAGGTCCTCGCCCATCTCGACTCGCTCGATCTGGTCCCGGCCAACCGCAACGCCAAGGGACAGATCGTCGCGGCCGGTTCGGTCGTCGCGATCGAGAAGCTCCTCGCCGACCCGCCCGCCAAGGCACGCACGCGCACGCTCGCCGTCGCCGGCGCCTTCCACACCCGCTACATGGCTCCCGCGCGCGACGCCGTGGCCGCGGCCGCCGCGCAGATCACCCCCGCCGATCCGAACCGGACGCTGCTGTCGAACGCCGACGGCAAGGTCGTCACCAGCGGCGCCGAGGCGCTGGCGCGCCTGGTCAGCCAGGTCACCAGCCCCGTGCGCTGGGATCTGTGCTCGGCGGCCATGGGCGAGGCGCAGACTCATGCGATCGTCGAACTCGCGCCGGGCGGCACCCTCGTGGGAATCGCCAAGCGCGAACTCAAGGGCGTGCCCTCGCGCGCCGTCAAGTCCCCAGCCGATCTGGTGGACCTCCCAGGACTTGGATAGCGGTCGGCAGCACCCGACCCCCGGAAGGCCGTACGGCCCGTCCACGCAGCACACGCTGAATCCGGAACCCGTAGCAGTACCGAAGCAGATACAGAAGGGAGCCACATCGTGGCCGCCACTCAGGAACAGCTCGTCGCAGGCATCGCCGAGATCATCGAAGAGGTCACCGGCATCGAGCCGTCAGAGGTGACCTTGGAGAAGTCGTTCGTCGACGACCTGGACATCGACTCGCTGTCGATGGTCGAGATCGCCGTTCAGGTCGAGGACAAGTACGGCGTCAAGGTGCCGGACGAGGACCTCGCCAGCCTGCGCACCGTCGGCGACACCGTCGCCTACGTCCAGAAGCTCGAGGCCGAGAACCCCGAGACCGCTGCCGCCATCGCCGCCCAGATCGAGGCGAGCCAGGCCTGATATGACCGAGCTACGTGACTTTTCCACGCGCGGTGGAGAGTTCCCCTCCGTGGTGGTGACCTCGATGGTCGCCACCACGAGCCTGGGGGCCGATCTCGACACGACCTGGGAAAATCTCGTCGCCGGCAAGTCCGGCATTCGGGAACTGAACGACGATTTCGTCGAGCAGTACAACCTGCCGGTCCGCATCGGTGGTCGCCTCACCGACGATCCGACCACCGAGGTCACCCGCATCGAGGCCCGCCGCATGTCCTATGTCGAGCGCATGTCGCACGTCATGAGCAAGCGGCTGTGGGCGCAGGCCGGCGAGCCCGAGGTCGATCCCGACCGTCTGGGCGTCGTCATCGGCACCGGCATCGGCGGGGCAGACGCCCTGATCGACGCCGATCGCGCACTCAAGGACACCGGCAACTACCGCAAGGTCTCGCCGCTGGCGGTCTCCATGTCGATGCCGAACGGCCCGGCCGCCGTCGCCGGACTCAACATCGGCGCTCGCGCCGGCGTCATCACTCCGGTGTCGGCGTGCTCGTCGGGTGCGGAGGCCATCGCACACGCGTGGCGGCACATCATCCTGGGCGAAGCCGACATGATCGTGTGCGGCGGCGTCGAGGGACACATCGATTCCGTGCCGATCGCGGCATTCAGCATGATGCGCGCAATGAGCACCCGGAACGACGACCCGGCCGCGGCTTCCCGCCCGTTCGACGTCGACCGTGACGGCTTCGTCTTCGGCGAGGCCGCCGCCATGCTGATCCTCGAGCGCGAGGATCACGCCAAGGCTCGCGGTGCTCACATCCACGCACGCCTGCTGGGCTCCGGGATCACTTCGGACGGTTTCCATCTGGTCGCTCCGGACCCTTCGGGCCAGGGCAATACGCGCGCGATGGCTCGTGCGCTGCAGACCTCCGGTCTCCAGCGTTCGGACATCACGCACGTCAACGCGCATGCGACGTCGACCCCCATCGGCGACACCGCAGAATCGCTGGGCATCCAGGCGGCCGTGGGCAACCACGCGGCCATCTATGCGCCCAAGTCAGCACTGGGCCACTCGATCGGCGCCGTCGGCGCCCTCGAAGCGGTCCTGACGATCAAGGCGGTGGAGGATTCGATCATTCCGCCGACGCTGAATCTGGACAATCTGGATCCCGAGTGCGGCGACATCGACGTCGTGCACGGCCAGGCTCGCCGCGGACAGATCGACTACGCGCTGAGCAACTCCTTCGGATTCGGCGGGCACAACGTGGCCTTGGCGTTCGGCCGATACTGATCCCCAAAACCCCCGCATAGGAGAAACCGATGACCACACTGGCACCCATCCCCGGCCGTGAGGAGGCAACCGATCCCCGTGATCCGTTGCTGCGGTTGACGACCTTCTTCGACGACGGCTCCGTCGAGCTGCTGCACCCCCGAGACACCTCGGGCGTGCTGGCCGCGATCGGCGAGGTCAACGGTGTTCGCACCGTCTCCTATTGCACCGACGGCACCGTGATGGGCGGTGCCATGGGGATCGTCGGTTGCGCTCACATCGTGAACGCGATCGACACCGCCATCGCCGAACAGGCGCCCGTGGTGGGCATCTGGCATTCCGGTGGCGCGCGCCTGGCCGAGGGCGTCGAAGCCCTGCACGCCGTGGGGGGCGTGTTCGAGGCCATGGTGCGCGCTTCCGGCTACATTCCGCAGATCTCCGTGGTGGTCGGGTTCGCCGCGGGCGGAGCGGCCTACGGGCCGGCGCTGACCGACGTCGTCATCATGGCGCCCGAGGGCCGCGTCTTCGTCACCGGACCGGACGTGGTCAAGAGCGTCACCGGCGAACAGGTCGACATGGAGTCGCTCGGCGGCCCCCTCACCCACGGCAAGCGCTCGGGCGTCAGCCACATCACCGCCGACTCCGAGGCCGACGCCTACTGGCGTGCCCGCCGCCTGGTCGGCACGTTCTCCCAGCAGGGACACTTCAGTCGTGAGAAGGCCGAGGCCGGCGACACCGATCTGCGCGCCCTCATGCCGGAGTCGAATCGGCGCGCCTACGACGTCCACCCGATCGTCGAGGCCCTGCTCGACACCCAGCTCTCGGCCGACGGCACCACCGAGATCTCGACCTTCGAAGAGTTCCAGGCCAAGTGGGCCCCGAACATCACCGTCGGCTTCGGTCGGCTGTCGGGCCGCAGTGTCGGCGTCGTCGCCAACAATCCGCTCCGCATGGGCGGGTGCCTCAACTCCGAGGCCGCCGAGAAGGCCTCTCGTTTCGTTCGCCTGTGCGACGCCTTCGGCGTCCCGATCGTCGTCATCACCGACGTCCCCGGCTACCTGCCCGGTGTGGGCCAGGAGTGGAACGGCGTCGTGCGCCGCGGCGCCAAGCTGCTGCACGCCTTCGCCGAATGCTCGGTCCCGCGCGTGACCCTGGTGACCCGCAAGATCTACGGCGGCGCCTACATCGCCATGAACTCGCGCGCCCTGGGCGCCACCGCCGTCTTCGCCTGGCCCGGCTCCGAGGTCGCCGTCATGGGCGCCAAGGCCGCCGTCGGCATCCTGCACAAGAAGACGCTCGCCGCCGCGCCCGAGGACGAGCGCGAAGCACTGCACGAGCGCCTGGCCGTCGAGCACGAGCAGATCGCCGGCGGCGTGGGTCGCGCGCAGTCGATCGGCGTCGTCGACGAGATCATCGACCCGGCCAAGACTCGCAGCGTGATCGCCGAGGCCCTCGCCTCGGCTCCGGCCCGCCGCGGTCGCCACAAGAACATCCCGCTGTGACGCACTGATCCTTCCTCGAGACTCCCCGGAACCGTCCTCGGTTCCGGGGAGTCTCGTGTTGTCGGGTCCCGGCGGCTCCGGGGTTTCGCGCCCGCGAATCCCGCTTATACAACATTCACATCAAAAACATCTGGCGCAACACGCACATCACAGGGCACAATGGTGGGCAGTGATGTGATATCCGGATCTCGATCAAGGTGCGCTTGGGGAAGACGTTCCTTGTCGAACCGGAGGTGAAGAGAAGTGCGCAACCTGGAGCAGTTTGCGGACTCGACGAGTGGCGTGGTCTATGTCCACGCCGCTCCCGTCGCGCTGTGCCCGCACGTGGAGTGGGCGCTGTCGTCGACGCTGAACGCGCGAGCCGACCTGAAGTGGTCCGCGCAGGAGGCCGAGCCCGGCCGCATGCGTGCGACCGTCGACTGGGTGGGCCCGGTGGGTACCGGCGCCCGCCTGACCAATGCGCTGCGCGCCTGGTCCGGGCTGGTCTTCGAGGTCACCGAGAACCCCAGCGAGGGCGTCGACGGCGAGCGCTACTGCCACGTCCCCGAGCTGGGCCTGTGGCGTGGATCGACCAGCGCCAACGGCGACGTCATCGTCGGCGAGATGCAGTTGCGTGCGCTGCTCGACGCTCAGCCCGACACCATCGGACTCGCCGGCGCGATCGACGCCGTCCTCGGCACCGCGTGGGACGAATCCCTCGAGGCCTACCGCATGGGCGGCATCGGCGCCGAGGCGACCTGGCTGCGGCAGCGCGTGGGCTGAGCGCCCGGCGCCGCCGCAGGCGGTCGTCTACCGGCTGAGCGGGTACCTCAACCGCGCCACCGCCGAACCGTTCCACATCGGCGAATCGATCTCCGCCGAGCGCACCGGAATCACCGTTCCCCCGGTCTGCAGCACCCAGACGGCGATCCGCGACAGCAGGTCGTACCCCTCCTCGACGTACTCGAGCTCCCCGGTCTCGTTGTCGAGGGTTCCCTTGGTGTCGACCGTGAAGTCGTAGACGAGCGTGTCGACGCCTCCGCCGACCGCGGCTCGGGCGATGTCCACCAGATCGGTCGCGACCAGCCCCTGCGCCACGCCGTCGGCGATGGTCGCCACCGTCCGGCTCGCGCGACGGGCGTTGACCTCGGCGAGCTCGTCGCGAATCCGCGCGTCGATCACGGCGGCCGTCAGCTCGTCCGGGTTGCCGGAGACCACGATCAGTTCACGCCAGCCGCGATCGATGTTGCGATAGATGTCGAGCAACGGATCGGCGGCGAACAGGAACAGCGGCCGCTGAGCTCCCGGGTCATCGGCGTCGATCGTCTTGGCCACCGCCTCGTGCACCCGCTTGGCGTACGTCTCGAGCAGCGTCTTGGTGCCCTCGTCGCCGTGCAGGCGACGCGCGTGGATCCGGCCGCGGACGGTGGCCCGGTTGGTGGCCTCGGTGACGTCGCCGATGCCCTCCGCGGCGACGTCCATCTCCTCCACGAGGGCCGAGCCCGTCGCCTTCCAGAGGTTCCAGCCGTCGGCCGAGAGCGTCAACGCGTACGCGTCCTGCGGCGCGGCGACCGCCCGCACCAGCTGTCCGACGTCGAAGTAGTCGCCCACCTGGAGTTGATTCTCCAGAGAGTTGGGCAGCACGAACATCTCGGCGGTCTCGGGGGTCGCGAACACGGCGACCGAGCGTGCCAGCCGTCGCCAGCCGTCGTCGGCCAGCACGGTGGCGGTCCGCTCGTGCAGGGCGGTTTCGAGCGCGTGCGTGCCACCGCCGTTGCGCAACGCCCGGATGGCGCGATCCATCGCGCTCTTGACCGTGGTGCGCGCCAGTTCGTACTGCCCCGCACTGGCCTGCGCATAGACGGTGACCGCCTGCCGTCTCGGCGCTCCGAGTTCGAGTAGTTCGGCGGTGGTCGGAAGTTCATAACGAGCCACGGACATGCCTCCTTCGAGTCCTCAGGTGCGAACGCGGCTCGCCGCGGGTGAGCACCCGGCGACGCCCGGAGTCGGGGTCGGACCGCGTCCTGTTCCCGAGGCTACCCGGACAGCCCGGACAACTCGCCGAGAATCTGCTGGTTGAACTCGCTCCACAGCGGCTTGGCCCACGGTCCGAAGGGGCGGTCGGTGAGCACCACCGCCGCCGCCCGACGTGCCGGATCGACCCACAGAAAGGTGCCCGCCTGACCGAAGTGCCCGAAGGTGCTCGGCGAATGGTCCGGCGCGGTCCAGTGCGGCGCCTTGTGCCCGCGGACCTCGAATCCCAGACCCCAGTCGTTGGGCCGATGCTTGCCGTATCCGGGGACGAAGCCGTCCAGGCCCGGGTACTGCACCGAATGCGCTCGCTTCGCCAGTTCGGTGGAGATCAGTTGCGGCGAGAGCAGTTCGGCGGCGAACGCCGTCAGATCGGCGACCGTCGACCGCGCACCGTGCCCGGCCGGACCGAACAGTCCGGTCGATCGCATGCCGAGCGGCTCGCAGACGGCCTCGCGCAGGTACTCGTCGAAGGAGATCTGCGACTCCGCGGCGACGAGGTCGGCGAGCACCTCGAAACCGGCGCTGGAGTAGATCCGCTGCTCGGCCACACCCGCGGCCGCCTCCCGCTTGTCGAAGGCCATCCCCGAGGCGTGTGCCAGCAGGTGCGCGACGGTCGCTCCGGGCAGACCCGCGGCCGTGTCCAACTCCACCGCGCCCTCTTCGACGGCAACCAGCACCGCCTGCGCGACAAGCAGTTTCGTCACCGAAGCGAGTTCATACTGTCGATCGGCATCACCGTGAACGCCGAGCACGCCGTCGGCGGTGAGCACCGCCGCGCAGACATGGTCGACCGGCCACTGTGCGAGCGTGTCAAGTGTCTTCACGACTATCGACCCTACTGGGTGGGTGGGTCAGTCGGGCTCGTCGCAGCCGGGGTCGTCGCAGTCGGGGTCGTCGCAGTCAGGGTCGTCGTCCGGCGGCGGGACCACGCCGACCGCGGATCCACGCGCGTCCTGGCGCTCGGCGTTGACGATGTGCACCGATCGGGCGTACACCGACTCGATGGTGAGCAGCACCGCGCACACCATCGCGATGCTGCCCGGGACGAAGACCAGCATGTTGTCGATCCGGTCCCAGGCGGCCGGACTCCACACCGCCACCCAGGTCAGCACCAGCGCGATCACCGTCGACAACTCGCCCAGGAAGCAGATGACCACGAACCAGATCGCGGCCTTGCGATGCCGGTGGACCGCCTGTCTGGAGAAGTGGAAGTTGGCGGCGAACGCCAGCAGGAGCACCGCGAACAGGGACAGCAGGAGGCCGAGGTCGTCGGTGGTGAGTTCGCGCATCGCGATCAGCGCCCGGTGGTCGGAGTCGGCGCCGAGGTCTGTCGTTCGGCGATCTGCGCACCGCGCTGGGCGCGCGCCGGCGCCCGCTTCGTCTCAGCCATCTCTCCCCTACGTCGGACCGATCTCGATCAGACTAGGACACACCTCCGACAATATCGACACAAAGACACCAGAACGGACGGGCCCGCTCGCCTCATGCGCGAGCGGGCCCGTCCCCGATGGTTCGGCGCCGGGTCAGCGGTCGGCGTCGGTGTATCGGATGACGCCGCGGATGTTGCGGCCCTCCAACATGTCGTTGTAGCCCTCGTTGATCTGATCGAGGCTGTACTGCCGGGTGATCATCTCTTCAATCTTGAGCTTGCCGATCTTGTACATCGACAGCAGGTTGGGGATGTCGAGCTTCGGGTTGGCGCCGCCGAAGATGGAGCCCTGCAGGTTCTTCTGAAGCAGGGTCAGCATCGCCAGGTTGAGCGTGACCTGGTTGTCCATCATGTTGCCCATGCCGGTGAGCACGCAGGTGCCGTTCTTCGCGGTGATCGACAGCCAGGTGTCGACGTCCTTGCCGAAGACCTCGCCGACGGTGACGATGACCTTCTGGCACATGCCCCATTCGGTGGCGTTGCCGATGTCGTTCATCGCCTCTTCGACGGACGCGAAGACGTGCGTCGCGCCGAACTTGAGAGCCTGCTCGCGCTTCCACTCCACCGGGTCGATGGCGAAGACGTTGCGGGCGCCGGCGATCACGGCGCCCTGCAGTGCCGCGGTGCCGACGCCGCCGACACCGATGATCGCCACGTCCTCACCCGGGCGGACGTCGCCGCTGCGGGTGGACGAGCCGTAGCCGGTGGGGATGCCGCAGCCGCACAGGGCGGCGACCTCGAACGGGATGTCCTTGTCGATCTTCACCGCGGAGGCCTCGTGGACCACCATGTACGGGCTGAAGGTGCCCAGCAGCGTCATCGGGTAGACGGGCTCGCCGTCGGCGGTGTGGATGCGGAAGGTGTGGTCGGAGACGGCCTCGCCCTGCAGCAGCATGGCGCCGAAGTCACACAGGTTGGCCACGCCGGCCTTGCACGAACGGCACTTGCCGCACGAGGGGATGAACGACAGGACCACATGGTCGCCGACCTCGAAGTCGGTGACGCCCTCGCCGATCTCCTCGACCACGCCTGCGCCCTCGTGACCGCCCAGGATCGGGAAGCCGCCCATCGGAATGCCGCCGGTCATCAGATGGTGGTCGGAGTGGCACATGCCCGCGGCTTCCATGCGGATCTTGATCTCATGGGCCTTGGGATCACCGATCTCGATCTCTTCGATCTTCCACGGCGTGTTCAGTTCCCGCAGGATGGCGCCCTTGGTCTTCACAGTCACTTACCTCGATTTCGAATCCCGTTGCGGCCGGGCCGCATCCAACAGATGACGTACGGCGCGCGGCCGCATCTGCTAGTGAGGGTAGTCACTTCGGCCGGAAAATGAAACACGTTCCAGTTCTCAATTCTTGAGTCCGGCGTCTTTGCTGCCGTACTCCTCGCGCAGTCGCGGCTTGACGACCTTGCCGCCCGCGTTGCGGGGAAGCTCGTCGACCAGGACGATGTCCTTCGGGTGCTTGAACCGCGCCAGGTTCTCGTTGAGGTACGCCTCCATCTCCTCCAGCGTCAGCGATTCGACGCCCTCGGCCAGGACCACCACCGCGACCGGGACCTCGCCCCACTTCTCGTGCGCCCGCCCGATGATCGCGGCCTCGACGATGCTCGGGTGCGCGAACAGCACGTTCTCGACTTCGGCGCAGTAGATGTTCTCGCCGCCGGAGATGATCATGTCCTTGGCTCGGTCGACCACGTAGAGGAAGCCCTCCTCGTCCTGGCGGACCAGGTCGCCGGAGTGGAACCAGCCGCCGGCGAAGGCGTCGGCGGTCCCCTGCGGGTTCTGCCAGTAACCGGCCATCAGATTCGGGCCGCGGTAGACGATCTCGCCGACCTCGCCGGGCGCGACGTCGTTCATGGCCGGATCGACGATACGCGCGGTCACACACGGCACCACTTTGCCGATCGAACCGATCTTGCGCAGGGCGTCCTTGCCCTCGAGCACGCAGGTGATCGGCGACATCTCGGTCTGTCCGAAGACCGCCACGTTCATCGCGTCCGGGAAGGTCGCGTTCATGGCGTTCAGCACGGTGTCCGACGCGGGCGCCGCGCCCCAGCTGATGACCCGGAGCTTCAGATCGCGCGGGGCGGCCTGCTGCGCCGCACACACCGCCTGCCACTGCGCGGGCACCAGGAAGATGGACGTGGTACCCTCCGCCTCCAGGACGTCGAGCATCTGGTTCGGGTCGAAGGCGCCGAGCGGGTGGATGACGGTGGTGGCCCCCATGTAGAAGGTCGGCGTCATGGCTCCGAGTGCGGCGATGTGGAACATCGGGGCCACGCACGAGGCGATGTCGTCGGCGGAGGTGTTGAGCGCCTGAATGCAGGTGACCGCCTGCGCCTGCAGGTTCTGGTGGGTCAGCATGGACCCCTTGGGCTTACCGGTGGTACCCGAGGTGTACATGATGAGCGCGACCGTCTCCTCCGGGATGTCGATCTCCGGCAGCGGGTCCCCGACCTCGGCCACGAGATCCTCGAAGCCCAGGTGCGACGGGTTCGCGGCGTCGCCGACGTTGATGATGGTCTCGATGCTGCCGGTGAGCTGAGCGACCGCGTCGGCCAGCGGTGCGAGCATCGTCTCGGTCACCACCACCTTCGCACCCGAGTCCGACACCAGGAACGCGACCTCGGCCGGCGCCATCCGAATGTTGACCGGCACCGGGATCGCACCGATGAGGTTCGCTGCGAGGGTCAGTTCCACGTACTCGCTGCGGTTGAGCATCAGCACCAGGATCCGGTCGCCGAAGGACACCCCTCGTCGCAGCAGCGACGCCGCGAGCGAGTGCGTGCGGTCGTCGAGCTCACGCCATGTGGTGCTCTTGCCGAGGAAGCGCAGGGCCACCCGGTCGGGCGTGGTCTCCGCGTGGCGTCGGACCTGGTTGTTCCAGTGGTTGCGGCGCGAACGCAGCGGTTCCTGAGTGAGGGTCAGGCCAAGGGCGTCGGTCATGTCGTCTCCTGTCGGGATGGCCGGATCGATCGAGTTGCGGGGTGGTCGGTGGGCGGCGGGTCAGCGTTCGGTGGCGAACGCCGCGAGGGCCTGCTGAAACTGCGGCGACTGGAGCAGCCGGGTTTGCCCGGCGATCTCGCGGCCGAACGCCGCGTCGAGGCCGCCGAGCGCGTGGCCGTCGAGCGCGACCTTCGTGGCCGCCAGCGCCTGCGGCGACATGCGGGACAGCTTGGTCGCGACGCGATCGACGACGGCCGCGAGCCCCTCGGGGTCTTCGACGCAGGCGTTGACGAGGCCCTGGTCGACGGCCTCCGCGGCGGGCAGTCTCTCGCCCAGCAGTGCCATCGCATTGGCGCGGGCCCGCCCGACCGCGGCGGCGAACAGCGCGGTGGCGCCGCCGTCGGGCATCAGCCCGATGTTGACGAAGGCCAGCAGGAAGTAGGAGCGGCTGGTGGCGTAGACGAGGTCGGCCGCCACCGCGAGCGAGGCGCCGATGCCGACGGCCGGCCCGTCCATCGCCGCGATGACCGGCATCGGCAGGGCGCGCACCGCGCGCACCAGGTTCGAGCCGTTCTCGATGATGGCCTGCGATGCGGAGGCGTCGAAACCTCCCGACTGCGCGGCGTCGGCGGCCATGCCCGCCACGTCGGCGCCGGCGCAGAACGCCCCGCCGCGCCCGGACACGATCACCACGCGCACGTCGTCGCGAGCGGCCCATCGCCGGCACAGGTCGATGACCCGGGCCGACGCCGGGCCGTCCAGGGCGTTGAGCTGCCCGGGGCGATCGATCTCCAACCGCGCGACGCCGCGCTCGTCGATGCTCCCCCACACGCCGTCAAGGCCTTCGGCCTCGCTGATCATCGCTCTCCTCACCATCGCGGCCGGGCCGCGATCGAGCCAACCGTAACACCGGACGTGATCTACGTCATGAGAATCTCAATTAACATTTTTCCGGCATCTAAGCCTTCTACCTGCACTGATCAGAGTTCAGGAATGCAGGTGAAGTCATCAGTAGCTTCGCTAACATCGATTCTCATGACTGGGACCACGGACACGCCGACCGCCGGACGCGCTCGCAAGCGCCCGGCCGATCGGCGTGATCGCATCCTGGCGGCCGCCGCCCGGAACTTCGCGTCGGTCGGCTTCCACGAGACGCGGTTGAACGTCATCGCCGAGGAGGCGGGCGTCTCCGCACCCGCCCTGTACCGACACTTCTCCGGCAAGTACGAGCTGTTCGCGGCCGCGTTGATCGACCTGGCGGGCCGCCTCACCGCGGCAGCCGATGCCGTTCCGACCGGCGACGACCCGCGACAGGAGATCTCCGCCGTGCTGCGGGCCCTGGCCGTCACCGCCCTCGACAACCGGGAGTCCGGCAACATCTACCGCCGCGAGCCCCGACTCCTCAACGACGAGGACTGGCGGGCGCTGTCTGCGCTCTCCGGAACGTGGCGCGCTCGGCTGTGCACGCTGCTGCAGCGTCTTCGGCCGGACCTGTCCTACGGTGACGGCCGACTGCTGGTGACCGCCGCGGCGTCGATCATCGCCAGCCCGGTGACACACCGGGTGGCGCTGCCCCGAAAGACGGCGCTCGCGGTGCTGTGCGGGACCGCCGGCGCGGTGCTCGACCTCGACCTCCCCGCTCCCGCGCCGTCAGCGGGTGGAGAGGCCGGGCTCGTCCCCCTCGGCCGGCGCGAGGCCGTCCTGACCGAGTCGATCCGACTGTTCGCCCGACACGGCTTCCACGAGGTGACCCTGGAGCAGATCGGCGCGGCCGCCGGACTGCCGCCGTCGGGCGTCTACCGGCACTTCCAGTCGAAGTCCGCGATCCTGGCCGCGGCCCTGTGGCGCGCCTCCGAGCGGACCACCGGGGCCATCACCGAGGGCCTCGCACAGGCGACCACGCCGCACGAGGCGCTCATCGCGCTGGCCGGGGAGTACAGCGCGCTGTGCGTCGACGATCGCGCGATCATGACGGTGTACCTGCGCGACATGAATGCCCTCGACGCCGCCGACCAGCGCTCCCTGCGGCGCCAGCAGCGTCGCAACGTCGACGAGTGGGCCACGTGGCTGCAGCACGCGCGGCCCGAGGTCTCCTCGGCGACGGCCCGCTACCTCGTCCACGCGGCGCTCAGCGTCGCCACCGACCTGACGATCAGCTACCGCGACGCGGACGCCGACACCGTCGCGGTCCTCGTCGCGGCCGTCCTCACCGGCGATCCGTAGCGCAGAGCGCGCCGGTCAGACCACCGTCAGATCCGACAGCTTCCAGTCGTCGCCGTCGCGCGTCAGGGTGATCTTCACCCGCGACTGGTAGTCGATGCCCTCGCTGACGGCCGGCATCCTCGGCGATCGGACGTTCTGATCGATCGCGACCAGGACGACGGCGCGATCGTCGGACCGGGAGATGAGGCCGGCCTCCTTGGCCTCGGCCGTACCGGTGGCCTCGGCGGCGTCGTTGCCCTCGCGTGCCTGCTGCGAGGACTTGATGTAGCGGTCGGCGAACTCGGCCGTCGAGATCTGTCGGATCCGCTTGTCCAGCTCGGCGTAGTCGCCCGAGTGGTAGGTCAGCACGGTCGTGGCATACGTCTTCGCGTCGTCGACCGCCTGTCGGTCGGCCGCCGCGGTGTCCGCGGCGGGGTCGGCCGTGACGAGCAGGATCGTGAGCACCACCGTGGCGATGGCGAAGATCGCGGCGAGTCCGGCGAGCAGCGGGATGAGCCGCCCGCCGCCCGTCCGGGTCTGCGGGTCCACCGGCGATTCGCTCGCCGGCTCCACTCCGTCCGATTGAGAGTCGTTCGATTGAGAGTCGTTCGATTGAGAGTCGTTCGGTTCGGCGCTCGCCGCGTCCTCGCGGAGCTGTGCGCGGCGGGCGCGATTGCGAGCGAGGAGGTCTTCGCGTTCTGCTGCCGTCGTGCCGCCCGACCGCTCCCGGTCCCCGCCCTCGGTGCCTTCAACCATGGGCACCAACTCTAATCTGCACGCTTCCGCGACCATGAGTGAGGTGCATCACCGATACCAATCGTAAATATATGTGGTACGAATCTTGGTATCTGTTTCATTCCTGCACGAACACCCGCCGCACAGAGGAGCCCACCGTGGTTGAGTTCACCCCCGAACAGTCCGCTTTCGCCCAGGCCGTCGCCGACTTCTGCGAGCGGGAGGTCGGCACGCGCGAGAAGCGCGACGCCCTCACCCGCAACGGCGCCGACGCGCACTCCGATCTGCTGTACCGGAAGATGGCCGGGCTCGGCTGGGCCGGCATCAACGTCGCCGAGGAGTTCGGCGGCGCCGGAGCCGGCAACGTCGAGATGTGCATCTTCCTCGAGGAGTCGGTGCGCGGGCAGGCGCCCATCGGGGCGGTCGGCCCCACTCTCATCACCGCGGCCGCCTACGCCAAGTTCGCGCCCGACGAGCTGCGGCGAGAGGTGCTCGCCGGGGTCGTCGCCGGCGACTCGCTGTCGATCTCGATGTCCGAACCCGAAGCGGGGTCCGACGTCGGGGCGCTCACCTGCCGCGCCGAGAAGGTCGACGGCGGGTGGAAGATCAACGGGCAGAAGACGTGGTGCTCCAACGCCCACTTCTCCAAGAGCATCCTGCTGATCGCCCGCACCGATCGCTCCGGAGGCAAGCACGAGGGGCTGACCCAGTTCCACGTGCCCGCCGATACGCCCGGGCTCAAGATCAGCGGCATCGACACCCTCGGCGGCCGCGAGGTCAACGACCTCTACTTCACCGACTGCTTCGTCCCCGACTCGGCCGTCGTCGGCACCGTCGGCGACGGCTGGCGCCAGCTGATGTCGGGGCTGAACTCCGAACGTCTGATCCTCGCCGCGATGCAGGTGGGACTGGCCCGCCGCTCGTTCGACGACACGCTCGCCTTCATCAAGGAGCGCAAGCAGTTCGGTCGCCCCGTCGGGTCGTTTCAGGCACTGCGCCACCGGATGGCCGACCATGCCACCGAGATCGCCTGCACGCGCGAGCTGGTGTACAGCGTGGCCCGCGCCGCCGACGCGCACCCCGACAAGTTGATGCCGCGCGAGGCGTCGATGGTGAAGCTGAAGGCCACCGAGACCAGCAAGGCGATGACCATCGACGGCATGCAGATGATGGGCGGCTACGGTTACGCCACCGAGTTCGACGCCGAGCGGCTGATGCGGTCGGCGATCATCTCGACCGTCTTCGGCGGGACCAACGAGATCCAGCGCGACATCATCGGAAAGACCTATGGCCTCTGACTCCCCCGCATCCACGCGAGCGCGGCGACGCCCGCAACTGTCCGAGGAGGTGGCCGCGATCCTGCGGCACCGGATCATGACCGCCGAGGTGCTGCCCGGCGACCGGATCCGGATCGACGAGACCGCCGCCGAACTCGGGGTCAGCGTGACACCGGTCCGGGAGGCGCTCCTGACGCTGCGGGGCGAGGGCATGGTGCTGCTCGCCCCGCACCGCGGGTACGAGGTCGACGCGCTCACCCGCACCGACGTCGACGATCTGTTCTGGATCCAAGGCGAGGCGGCCGCAAGGATCGCCCGCCGTACGGCCGCGGTGATCACGCCGGCGCAGGTCGACGATCTCGCGTGGGCCAACGCCCGGTTCCGCGGTGCGCTCACCGCCGGCGACGCCGCCGCGCTCACCGAGGCGGAGTTCGAGTTCCACCGCACTCACAATCAGATCAGCGGCAACTCCAAGCTGGCCTGGATCCTGCTCAACACCACGCGGTACACCCCGCACGAGCTGTATGCCGCCGATCCGGACTGGGGCGCCGCCACGCTCGCCTTGCACGAGGAGTTGATCGCCGCCTACCGCGCCCGTGACGCCGACGCCGCCGCCCGCAGCATCCGCCAGGAGTTCACCGACGGCGCCGCCCGCCTCATCGCCCACCTGGAACAGACCGAGATCTGGCGATGAACGCGGGCGCCCGATCCGCCCATCGCACCGAAACCGCCTTCGACCAGCCGTTTTGCGCTCTCGCGGAATCATGGGCTAGAGTTTGAACTCGTTCGCAACGAGCAATCCCCCATAGCTCAACGGCAGAGCACTCGACTGTTAATCGAGCGGTTATTGGTTCGAATCCAATTGGGGGAGCAACAAAACCACCTGTTCACAGGTGGTTTTTTGTTTTCTTCCGGCGAGCCGTTTGGTGAAGGTGCGCCTCGTGGGCATGTCGTCGGTTCGATCACACCCGATCGTGCAGGAAGCTGCGGCCGTCCTACGTGATCGACGGGGTGCACCTTGATGGACCGCCGATGTGTGCCGGCTCGTCGTCACCTCGGGTGACAATCACAGTCGAGAGGCTGTCGGTGGCGTCCGATAGGTTACTGCCATGACCAATGGTGGACAGATCGCGCAGACGACCACGTTTGAGCAGACCCTGAGTGCGGCCGCTCAGTTGCCAGGCGTGCGGATCACCCGCGACGATTTCCTTCGCACTGAGTTGAACCGATTCTGTCTCGCCGACCAGGTCGACCTAGCGATCAGAACCACACCCGCAGAAGCGGGCATCCCGATCAACCTCCTCGATCAGATCGCGGCGAGTGTCATCAAATACGAGACGAGCAAGGTCACCGCGATCTCGGCGGCAGCGGGACTACCCGGCGGCTTCGCAGCTTTTGCCGCGGTTCCCGCAGACGTCGCCCAATACTTCGGCCACGTCCTCCGCGTCGTACAGAAGCTGGCGTATCTGTACAGCTGGCCAGACTTGTTCGACCCCGATGGCGCCGGAATGGATACGGCAACCGAGAGCATGTTGACCCTGTTCGTCGGAATCATGTTCGGCGTGAACGCCGCTCAGGCCGGTGTCGCCAAAGTGTCGGTACTCATCGCGGCCGAGGTGACAAAGAAGCTCCCACAGAAGGCCCTGACGAAGGGCACGATCTACCCGATAGTCAAGAAGGTCGCGGCAGCGATGAGTGTGAAGATGACCAAGCAGATCTTCGCACGGGGTGTTTCCAAGGCCGTACCGATCGTCGGCGCCGTCGTTTCAGGAGGCTTGACCCTCGCTACGTTCCTACCGATGTCGAAACGCCTCCAGCAACACCTGAGGACGCTGCCGCTGACCCATCCAAACCTCGGCGCGCAGCAGAAGTTCGGTGTCCCGCGAGCCAAGCCGATGAGTAAGTCGCGCAGCGTACTGACGACGAAGACTTCGTAGCTTCGCAACGGTCGGCGCACTGTGCTCTCGCACGATCACGATGGCTGACCTGGTCGGCCCGCCCGGCGACCGCGAAACCGGCGCCGCCCCGCCAGATTCACGCCTACGGTGGCCCTGACCAGTCCCTTCTGCTGATGAGAGGTGCCATCCGTGCCCGACCTGATCAACAACACCAAAGGACGCACCATCGGTGCCGTCCTCGCCGACCGCGCCGCCGCCGCTCCCGACGCCCCGTTCATCTTCTTCGGCGACGAGACGATCACCTACGCCGACATGCAGCGTCGTGCCGCGCGGGCGTCGGCGGGGCTGAGCGCCGCGGGCGTCGGCCACGGCGACCGGGTCGCGATCGCCGCGTCCAACAGCCCGGACTGGCTGGTCGCGTACTTCGCCACGGCTCGCCTGGGCGCGGTGCTGGTGACGCTCAACGTGGTCTACCGCGAGCACGAGTTCACCTACATGCTCGGTCAATCCGGCGCACGGATGCTGCTCTGCGACGAGGAGGCCGGCGGCTTCGAGTTCCGGCCCTTCCTCACCGGTCTGGCTCCGCAGCTGCCGGGCGTGGAGCGGATCGTCTACTTCGGCGCCGCGGGCGCCGACGGCTGGTCGCACCTCGTGGGCGGCGCCGATCCGGACGCTCCGCCACCCGCCGCGACGGTCGCGCCCGACGATCCGGCCGTCATCCTCTACACCTCCGGCACCACTGGCGACCCGAAGGGCGCGACGCTGACGCATGCGAGTCTGCTGGCGTCGGCGGCCATGCAGGCCCAGCGGTTCGACCAGACCGCCGACGACGTGGTCCTGGGCGCTCTGCCGTTCAACCACGTCGGAGGGCTCACCTGTGCCGTCGGATCGAGTCTGGTCGCCGGCGGATCGGTGGCCCTGCTGCCGCGATTCCACCCCGACCTGGTCGTCGACGCGACCGCCCGCGGCATCACCGTCTTCTGCGGCGTCCCGACCATGTATCGGATGCTGCTGGCGTCGGAGACGTTCGCCTCGTGCGACCTGTCGCGCACCAGGCTGTGCGTCGTCGGCGGATCGAACCTGGAGCCGGCGCTCGCCGAACAGGTCACCGCGCGGTTCGGTGGACCGCGGCTGTCGAACCTGTACGGCCTGTCGGAGACCTCCGGGGCGTGCATCATCTCCCCCGCCGACGATCCCCTCGCGCTGGTCGCGACCACCATCGGCACGACGCTCGACCAGGTCGAAGGCCGCATCGTCGACGACGCGGGCACCGAAGTCCCCCGCGGCGAGGCCGGCGAGCTTCAGGTGCGCGGCGCCTGCGTGGCCGCCGGATACTGGGACAAGCCGGCCGAGTCGGCGGCCGCCTTCGGCGCCGAGGGCTGGCTGGCCACCGGCGACGTCGCGACCATGAGCGCCGACGGCCACATCAGCATCATCTCCCGCAAGAAGGAGATGTACGTGCGCGGCGGCTACAACGTGTACCCGGCCGAGATAGAGAACGTCCTCGCCGCCGACCCGGCCGTCGCGATGAGCGCGGTGATCGGCGTACCCGACGCCACGTACGGCGAAACCGGATACGCCTTCGTCGTCCCGGCACCGGGATCGCAGGTGGACGTCCCGGGACTGCTGGCGCGCTGCCGCCGGTCGCTGGCCGAGTACAAGGTGCCCGAAACGATCGACCTCGTCGACTCCCTCCCGATGACGCCCGCGGGCAAGATCCGCAAGGTGGTGCTCCGACCGTCGCCCTGAGCTGCGCAGACACCGCAGCGCCCCGACCGAGAACGGTCGGGGCGCTGCTTGCGCGTGCGTGCCCGCTCAGCGCGTGCCGAGAGCCTCACCGGCACGGTGGACCTGCGAGCGCAGGGTGAAGGCGTTGACCACTTCCACGATGCCGACGACCACCAGCATGATGCCGGAGACCACGGTGAGCGTGGCGATCGACGAGATCGGCCAGATGATCAGGATGCCGCCGGCGACGACGGTCACGACGCCGGTGAAGATGCCCCACCCGCGGCCCGGCAGACCGCTCGCCGAATCCATGAACACCGACAGTTCGGTGACGCCGCGGAAGATCCAGCCGATGCCGACCCAGATCGCGAGCAGGATCACGGCGCTCTCGATGTTGCGGAAGGCGACGAACGCCAACAGGATCGAGATGGCACCGGAGACGAACGACAGGAATCGCCACCAGCCGTGCGCATGCTGGACACCGAAGGTCGCCGCGATCTGGAAGATGCCCGAGATCAGCAGGTAGATGCCGAACAGGATCGCCACCACCAGCAGCGTCGCTCCCGGCCACAGCAGAACGATCACGCCCAGGATCACCGACGCGATGCCGATGCCGAGCAGGCTCTGCCAGGTGCGATGGGCGATCTCCTTGGCGGCGTTGACCGCTGCCTCGCCGAGCGGATCCGAATAGATCCGCGGGTCGTTCATTGTCATTGCGCTTTCGACCTTCCTCTCCGAAGTCACCTGCGCACCGAGTCACAACGACCGATGCAGGCACCGATCGGGTTGGGCCACCAGCCCTCTCCCCCGCGACCGGGCCAGCAGGAATGTTAGCGCCGCCGACCGCTCCCGGCCCGGCGAGTGAGCGGGATCGTCACAGATCAGACCCTGTGCGCTACCGTGGAGACATCATGACCGCTCACCTGCAGGAGGCTTCCGGCGCGCACCGCGCCGCAAGCAGATGACCGTGCCCCGCAGCCGATCCCCTCGGATCGGCTGCTCGTCGACGTCTCCGGCCCGCTCTGCGGCCCGGCATCCCAGGTAACCCCGCGCAGACTGCGCACCCCGAAGATCGGTCATCATCGTGAACACCTACACCCAGCAACAGATCCTCGACGCCTTCCGCGGCGCCACCCGCAGTGAGATCAAGAAGGTCAGCTTCCCCCTCGACTTCGACGAGGTCGATTTCGACCGTCTCGAGTACTTCGGCTGGCAGGACCGGAAGATTCCGCGCCGCGCCTACCTCGCCACCGAGCACGACGGACAGCTCGTCGCGCTGATTCTGAACCGCGCCGAGGCCAAGCCCTCGCGGCGCACCATGTGCGCGTGGTGCCGCGACGTGGAGCTGACCGAGGAGGCGGTGCTCTACACGGTCCGTCGGACCGGCGCGAAGGGCCGCCGCGGCGACACCATCGGAACTCTGGTGTGCTCGGGGTTCAACTGCGCCAAGCACGCCCGCAAGCTACCGCCCGCCTACCACAAGGGCACCGACCTGGCGGCGATCCGCGCCGACCAGCTCGCGCAGCTGCGCCGGCGCGTCGACGCCTTCGTCACCGAGGTGCTGTCCACCGAGGACTGACCGCCGTCCCCGGATATCGCACCGCTTCCGTTCTCCGCACTCAGTCGCGACCGGGTGCGGAGAACGAAAGCGGTGCGTCGAGCGCGTCGGTGAACCGCACGGCGGCGCGGGCCGCCCGACGACCGGCCCGCGTGGCGCCGAGCGTCGAGGCGCTGCGGCCGTAGCCGACGAGGAACAGGCCCGGCACTTTGACGACGCTGACGTCGTCGTCGGCCATCAGCACCCCGCCGGTGCGCTCCCGGATGCGGAGCGGGGCCAGCTGCCCGAGCGAGGCGCGAAAGCCCGTCGCCCAGATGATGACGTCGACCGATTCGGTGGTCCCGTCGGCGAACTCGACGCCGTCGGGCAGCAGTCGGGCGATCGGCCCGCGCGAGCTCAGCACCCGCGACTCGATGGCGGGCACGAACCGCGGCGTCCGCGGCAGCCCGGTCGCGGCGACGACGCTCAGCGGTCGCAGCCCCGCCCGGGTGCGGGCGGCGACCCTGTTCTCGACGTCCAGTCCCCACTCGGTGTCGAAGGGGATCTCGCGCCAGCGCGGCGGCGTGCGGGTCGACCAGATCGGGGTGGCGCCCGCCTCGTCGAGGAGGATCACGAACTCGACCGCGGAGATCCCGCCGCCCACCACCAGGACACGCTGACCGGCGAAGTCGCCGGGTTCGGGGAAGTCGCGGGTGGTGAGCCGGCGCCCCTCGAAGCGGCCCGGATACCACGGCACGTACGGCCGATCCCAGGTGCCGGTCCCGTTGATCACCGCGCCCGCCCGATAGGTCCGACGGTCCCCGCCCGGATCCTCGGCGCGGACGGTGAACGGGCGTCGGGGATCGTCGGCCGGTTCCACCGCGCTCACCCGCCACGGGCGCGACACGTCCAGCCCGCGGTCGGTCTCGTAGGCGCCGTAGTATCGCTTGATCACCTCGCGGGCCGGCTCGCCCGGATCGGCGTCGGGTCGCTGCGTGCCGGGGAGTCCGTACACGCCGTTGACGAGGTCGAAGGTGAGCGCGTCCCAGCGGTGACTCCACGCCCCGCCCGGTGTCGGGTTGGCGTCGAGGATCTCGAAGTCGACGCCGGCTCGGAGCCCGTCGCACTGCAGGAAGTAGGCCGTCGACAATCCCGCCTGCCCCGCCCCGATGATCACGATGCGCCGATCGAGGATCGTCTCGTGCACGCTGTCGCCCATGACTGAGGCAACCGCGCCCGGCCCGTCGATGTTCCAGCCCCGCCGATGTTCGGCCCCGCCGACGTTCCGGTCAGACGACGGCGAGGGCGTCGACCGGCGGCACCGACACCGCGCGCCGGCTCGGCACCACCGCCGCGGCCGCGGCCAGCCCGACGGTCCCGGCGACGATCGCGAGCAGCGCCGCCGGCGGCACCCCGATCGGGAATCCGGGAGTCAGCGCACCCAGCAACGACTGGCTGCCGATCGCACCGAAGACGATGCCCAGAACCAGCCCGCCGACCATCGCCGTGCCCGACAACGCCAGCGACTCACAGGCGATGCTGCCGCGGACCTGCCGAGCGGTGAATCCCAGCGCGCGGAGCACCCCGATCTCCCGGGTGCGTCGTACCACGGTCAACGACATCGTCGAGATGAAGCCGACGGCCGCGATCACCACCGAGATCCCGATGAGGCCGGCCAGCACCCAGGTCATCATCTCGAGGCCTTGGCGGTTGTCGGCCAGCTGTTCGGCGGTCAGTCCCCACCGGTCGACCGAGTCCTGCAGCGAGCTCATGCCGGCGACGACCGTGGTGACCAGGGTGACGCCGATGAGCAGGCCGATCGTCGAACGCGTGGTGCGACCGGGGTCGGCGACCGCATTCTTGCGGGCCAGGGTCGCCGCCGGACCGCGGCCCAGGGCCGCCGACACCGCCGCGACCGCCGCGGGTACGACCAGCGGCGCGCCGATCAGCAGGCCGAGGCAGGTCAGCGCGGTCCCGAGAAAGGCGACGGCGAAGCCGGCGCTGCTGCCCTCCTCGCCGAGCAGGCACGCCGCGGCCAGCAGCAGCGCTCCCACGCCGAGCGCCACGACCGCCACAGTGCGCCGCAACCAGTGCAGGCGGTTGGCCGACGGATCCGCGGGAGCACCCGACAGCACGCGGCGCGAACCGAAATGAGTGGCGATCACGGCCGTCACGACGACCGCCGACGCCGCGATCAGGGTCGTCGGCGGCAGGTAGCCGTACCGGATGTCGGGCAGGACTCCGCGCGAGACCAGCGACACCCGCGCGATGTCGGCGAGTCCGACGCCGACGACGAGGCCGACACCGGCCCCGATCGCCGCGACCTGCGCGACACCCCGCAGCAGGCTCACCCGCAGCTGCCGGGCGCTGGCGCCGACCAGCCGGAGCATCTGCAGGTGCTGCGCACGCCCGACGATCACCGTGTCGACGCCGTGCGCGATCACGAGCGAGGACACGAACAGCGCGATCATGATGAAGACCGTCGCGACGATGCCCAGCACGACGGCGAGCGCGCCGTCGGTGTGCTCGCCGGCCGCGCCGAGGACGTCCGCGGCGGTCAGGACCAGACCTCCGTAGGCCGCCGCCAACCCGCAGACGATGCCGACCGCCGACAGCTCCCGCATCGAGCCGACGGTGAGCCGCCGATCGGTGGCCCTCACGCCGCCACCCCCTGCAGGGTGATGAGCAGGTCGGAGATCTGGCGCGCGTCCAGGCCGCGGTACTCGCCGACGATCCGACCGTCGGCCAGCATCAGCACGCGGTCGGCGTACGACGCGGCGACCGGGTCGTGGGTGACCATGGCGATGCCCTGCCCGTACTCGCGGGCCGCGGTCGCCAGCAGCGCCAACACCTCCCGGCCGGTCCCGGTGTCGAGTGCGCCGGTCGGCTCGTCGGCCAGAATGATGGTCGGCTTTCCCGCCAGCGCACGGACGATCGCGACACGCTGCTGCTGACCGCCCGAGAGCTGCGAGGGCAGGTAGTCGAGCCGGTCGCGCAGCCCGAGCGTGCCGATCAGGTGGGCGATCCACGCCTGCTCGGCGACGTCGGGTTCCCGCCCGGCCAGGACGAACGGGAGCCGGATGTTCTCCTCGGCCGTCAGGGTCGGGATCAGGTTGAAGGACTGGAACACGAAGCCGATGTGGTGGCGGCGCAGGACGGTGCGGGCGGTGTCGCCGAGTCCGACGATCGGCGTGTCCCCCACCCAGATCTGCCCGGAGTCGGCTTCGTCGAGGCCCGCCATCACGTTCATCAGCGTCGACTTGCCCGACCCCGACGGCCCCATGATCGCGGTGAACTCGCGGCGGCGGATGTCGACCGAGACGTCCCTCAGCGCGTGGACCGGATTGGCGGGATCGCCGTAGGCCCGCGACACGTGACGCAGGACGACGGCCTGCCGATCAGTTCTCTCAGTTTCGTTCATACCCCCACGCTAGGGCGCTGACCTGGCCCTTCGCGTCGGCCCGCGGACTGTTTCGGGGTCATCCCCGCGACCGGTCGGCCCTCGTCCGCGAGGATGACCCGCGCGGCGCCGGGTCCACCGTGCGGACCTCGTCAGACCAGTCCGTGCTCGTAGGCGTAGACCACCAGCTGCACGCGGTCGCGCAGCGACAGCTTCGCCAGCACGCGCGAGATGTGCGTCTTCACCGTCGCCTCGGACAGGAACTCGGCGGCGGCGATCTCGGCGTTCGACAGGCCGTGTGCGGCGCGGGCGAGGATCTCGCGTTCGCGCGCGGTGAGGGTCTCGTATTCGGGGCCCGGCGCCTCGGTGCGAGCGCCGTGCCGCTCGAACAGTCGGCGGGTCGCCGACGCCGCGACCACCTGGCTGCCGTCGGCGACGGCGCGCACCGTCGCCAACAGGAACTCGGGCTGCGCATCTTTGAGGACGAAGCCGCTCGCCCCCGCCTCGATGGCCCGGGCGGCGGCCTCGTCGACGTCGAAGGTGGTCAGCACCAGTACTTTCGGCGCATCGGCGCCGAGTTCGGCGAGCAACGAGCCGGTGGCGGTGATCCCGTCGATGCCGGGCATCCGCACGTCCATCAGGATCACGTCCGGGCTCGCCTGCCGAACCGTCTGCACCAGGTTCAACGCCGACGACTCCTGCGCGACGACCTCGATGTCGGGCTGGCTGTCCAAGATCATGGCGATACCGCCCCGGAACAGCGGCTGGTCGTCGACGAGGGCGACGCGGATCATGAGAGTCCTTCCGGGCGTGCGGGAATCGTGAGTTCGACGAGCCAACCGTCTTCGACGGCGGCGCTGGTCAGGGTACCGCCGGCCAGTTCGGCTCGTTCGATCATGCCGGTGATGCCGTGGCCGGCACCACCCGGTGCGAGCGGGGCCGCCGACAGGGCGTTGGCCACGCTCAGCCTGCAGCCGTCGGTCCAGTCCTGCCGCACGTGCACCGGGCGGGTCATGTCGCCGTACTTGAGGGCGTTGGTCAGCGCCTCGGTGAGCACTGCGAAGGCGACGCGGACATCCAGCGCCGACACCGCGTTCTCGTCGCCGATCTCGGTGGACTGCAGCATCATTCCGGCTGCCCGCATCCGGTCGAACAGCTGGTCGCGGTCGATTCGCGCCGCCTCCGCCGTCGACTCGGTGCTCCGCAGCTCCTCGAGCACCCCGCGCACGTCGGCCAACGCCTGGCGGGCGGTCTGGGCGATCACCCCGAGCGCCTCGCGCGCCGCCTCGGGGCTGGCGTCGAGCGCGAATCGGGCGCCCTCGGCCTGCGCGACCACCACCGCGAGCGAGTGCGCGACGACGTCGTGCATGTCGCGCGCCAGGCTCGAGCGCTGCGCCTGCTCGTCGTACAGATCCAGGACCCGCTTTCGCTCCAGTTCGGCGATCTGCTCGGCGATCCGCGCCTGCTCCACGCTCTTGCGCTGATAGCGGACCAGGCCGAACGTCCAGCTCCCGACGAGCAGGACCGCGACGGCGATGAAGATGATGATGTGCGCGAGCGCGGCGGAGTCGCCCACGGTTCCGTACGCGCCGGTCCGCGGATACACCCATGCCGCCACCCCGGAGCCGATGACGGCCACGGAGAGCGACCCCCGGCGCACGCGGGCGTCGGGATGGTTGCCCGCGGTGTAGAACAGGATCGCGTACAGCAGGCTGGGGCCGACGGCGATCTCGTAGGTCGCGACCTGGATCGCCGCCGACAGCAGTGCGAGGGCCATCATCGCGGTGGGCGCCGACCGCCGGCACATCAGGGCCGCACCGATCAGCACCGAGGCGAGTTGCACGGGACCGCTGAGATCCACCGAGGCCAGCACCATCAGGCCGGTGAGGACGAAGCCGACCGTCGCATCGGCGATCGCCGAGCGTCGCGACAGGTCCGGGAAGGCGAGCGGGTCGGCGGCGAGTCTACCGATCTTGACCATTGCTCTACCGTGCCATGCCGTCGCGCCGAGGGTCCGCGCGACGGTGTGACAGTGGCTGCATTCGATACTCCCCTCTACGAATTGTGCCAATGATCGTTGTACTGTTTCGGGGTGACTTCGCTAGCAGACCGCGGCCGCCGGAGCGTGACCGATTTGGCGCAGCAGTCCTCTGCCCTCGTGACCCGCGCGCTCACCAATCCGATCCGCACCCAGCCCGCGCCGGTGCCGGTCGACGGCGTCGAGGCCGCCAACCGGCTCCTGCGGTATCTGGGCATCACCACGTTCACCCCGACTGTCGGGCTCAGCACCGATCTGACCTTCCCCGTCGCGGTCGGCGGCGCCGTCGCGGGGCCGTACACCCCGGGGATCGGCAATCTGACGATCGCCAACATGAGCGTGAACGCGGTCCGCGGCG
This sequence comes from Gordonia aichiensis, assembly GCF_039946255.1. GTDB lineage: Bacteria > Actinomycetota > Actinomycetes > Mycobacteriales > Mycobacteriaceae > Gordonia > Gordonia aichiensis_A. The sequence continues at coordinate 63,378 of NZ_JBCDWL010000012.1, forward strand.
GCGAGGTCTTCTACGGTTTCCTGCCGGTCGGCGTGTTCGCCGACTTCGGCGACAAGTCCGGCGTCCACGTCGCCTGGTTCAACGCCTCCACCTTCCGCGGCGGCCTCGGCGCTCCCCTCGCCGGACTCACCGACACCCTGATCGACGCGGTGAGTCGGCGGGTTCCCTCGACGCCGCTCCCGGCAGGCGTGTACGGCGCGGCCGTCTCGCGCCTCAAGCGCAGCCTGCGCGTCGTTCCGTCGAACGGTGTCCGCGGCGGTTTGGTCGACACCGGTCAGGGCGTGGTCTTCTGCGCGGTCTACGGGACCGTCCGACGCGGCCGCACCCGCTACTTCTTCCTCCCGTCGGTCGGCGTCACGCGCGCCTGACCCGACCGCCCCGCCGCATCCGTGAGCCACCCGGTCGACGACCGATCGGCACCGGGTACTCTCATTCTCCGGGCCGATCGGGCCCACGGGGCGATAGCTCAGTCGGTTAGAGCCGCTGACTCATAATCAGCTGGTCGCGGGTTCGAGCCCCGCTCGCCCCACCACGAACGCAGGTCAAGGCCGCTTTCCCGGCATCGGGCTGCTGGCCTCGATATCTCATCGAGGTGACGTCCCGCGTCCCTGGCCTGACCGGTGAACACTGCCGCGGGGCACCGAAATCCCGTCCGACCAGCTCGAACTGGAAACGATCGACCGCGAGGCCGACCAATCTGCACCCTCGCGGGCAAGGTCCTCGACCCGCTGCACCGCGGCGAAGCCCGACCGCTCCGGTCCGTTCATAGTTGCTGGAGCCTCAACCTGACGCGTTCAGCGAACCGCGGACAGTCCGCAGCATCAAGCGCCGGCGGCAGATTCACCCCGCCCGAGGGATTCTTAGCGCACCAGTACTCGAGTTGCTCCCCTGACACACGGCGCACCGTGCCCGGTGAGGAATCGTCTACCAGCACGAAGAACTCATCCGGACGATAGATCTCGTAGGGCAGACCGTCCCGGTCCTCCTCGCTGAGATCGGTGAACCCCTTGTCCGCAGTCAGAACGATATCGACACCGGCCGCAACGGCCGCAGCATGAACATGCGCATCGTCTGGATCCGACCCGCGGTAGCCCGGAGCACCGGCAGGGTAGTCCTCGACACGGTAATCGAGTTGCTCGATGATCCGGTCATGGACCGAACGCGTCAGATACCCCGGAGCCTCGGGCTTCTCGCGACGGAGCGTGTAGACCACCTCGGCGATCACATCCTCGGTCGTGCAGACCGAGAACATGTCGCCGGCATTCCGCAGCAAGAACAGCCAGTCACGCAGCGTCCTTGACCGGACGACGTTCGCATCGACGAAGACCTGAGTAGCTCCCACCAGGGCAGACTACCCAGGGCCTGACGTAGCCCCAGACGGTGACTCAGTGTTGATCGAGCTGCTCATCGAGATCTCGCAGCACTGCGAACGCCTCACGCTGACGCTCACGACGAACGCGCTTGAGCTCACGCACATCCGATAGGCGAACACGGCGATGCGACCCAACCCTGTGAGCCGGCAACTCGCCCCTCTCGATCATCTTCACGACCGCCTGCCTCGACACTCCCAGGTGCTCCGCAGCCACCCCCGTCGTCAGCTCATCAGGAAGCGTCTGGATGGAGATGGTCGCACCCTCGGCAACCGCCGACAGGACCGCCTGAATGATCGCGGACAGCTCACGCGGCACCGCGACCGTACGATCACTCGCGTCGGCAATCGCAACCGACGACACCGTCGGAACGGCCTTGAGCACTCCTTGCGCGGCTCGCTGGTAGCGATCATCATCGAGGAGCAGACTCCGCTGAATCGTCGCAGTCATCGTTCCCACCTCCGCCTTTGGTTACATCATTAACCGTAACCAGTTGCGTCTATATTCGCAACCGTGCGTACGAAGACGCAAGCCCGAGCACACGACACGTGTGTTACGCGGCGGCGTGATCCGATGCCCCGAATCGTTCGGGGTGTTCGCGGCGTGCCTGTATGAGACAGTCACCAGCCCTACTTCTTCTGCACCGCGCCGTCGGCCGGACCGTCGGAGGCGACCTTCTTCACGTACCGGTACAGTCCGGTGATCATCACCGCGAAGACGATGACGCCGATCACCTGCATCCAGTTGCCGAGTCCGTCGCCGACGATCGCCAGCGGCGAATCGTTGCCGGTCGCACCGACGATGCCCGCGAAGATGACGCCGTAGATGCTCTCACCGACGATGAGGCCGGTCGCGAGCAGGATGCCCAGGCGCTTCTTGCGTTCCCCGTCGACGGCGTCGCGCATCGCCCACTTGTCGTAGGCCAGGCCGATGAACGCACCGATCGGGATGATCAGGGTCAGCGACATCGGCAGGTACATGCCCATGCCGACGGCCAGCGGCGGCAGCTTCAAGTTCTTGGTGGTGCGCTTGAGCACCTCGTCGATCGCGATCACGCCGGCGCCGATCGCGACGCCGAGCCCGATGAGCGCCCAGTTGAGGTCGCCGCCGAAGACGCCCTGCGCCAGCGTCGACAGGAGGGCGGCCTGCGGCGCGGCGAGCGCATTGTCGCCCGCGCCCGGCGCGCCCTGGAAACCGAAGGCGTTGTGCATCAGCTCCAGGATCGGCGGGATGATCGCCGACCCGAAGAGCACGCCGATGATCAGCGCGACCTGCTGCTTCCACGGGGTGGCGCCGACGAGCTGACCTGTCTTGAGGTCCTGCAGGTTGTCGTTCGAGATGGTCGCCACGCCGAAGACGACGGCCGCGGTGAACAGCGTGTAGGCGATCAGCGCCTCGGTCTGGCTGGTGCTCTCGGCGGGACCGTGCGTCACCTTGATCAGCAGCGCGGCGGTCAGGACCACCAGGACGCCGACGCCGGAGATCGGGCTGTTCGACGACCCGATGAGCCCGGCCATGTAGCCGCACACCGCAGCGACGACGAGCCCGATGACGAACACGAAGATGATGGTGACGATCAGAATGCCCGCGGCGCTCCCGACCAGCGCGGTGCCGCTGAGGAAGTCCCACAGCAGCCACCCGATCGGGATCATCGCCAGCACGACGGTCAGTCCGACGTACTGGATCGGGATGTCGCGTTCGGTCACGTCGACGGCCTGGCCCGACCGGCGCGTGCGCGCGCTCACGGCGGCGTCGAGGATGCCGCGGATGATCGGGCCGATGATGGTCAGCAGCGTCCACACGGCGGCGACGGCGATCGCGCCGGCACCGACCATCCGCACGTCGGACTTGAAGATGCCGTTGACCGCGTCGAGCAGATCGCCCGACGGCAGCACGTCCCAGGTGCGCCCGGGCAGGACGATGAAGAACGAGATCACCAGGCCGACGAGCATGGCGATGCCGACGGCCACACCCACGAGGTGTCCGACGCCGATGAGCGCCATCGACAGGCTCGCGCCGACCATCGTCGCACCGGACCCGACGCGGAAGGCGACGGCGACCTCGGTCGCGACCAGCTTCAACGAGCCGAGCAGGGCGAACAGGGCCGAGCCGATCGCGCCGACGACGATGGCGCGCATGCCGCCGCGGTTGGAGTCCTGGGCGGCCTCCGCCGGATCCTGACCGGCGACGTCGCCGACCTTGAGCACCTCGGCGGCGGCGACGCCCTCCGGGTACGGAAGATCCGAGCCGGTGACCAGGGCACGGCGCAGCGGGATGGAGTACATGACGCCGAGGATGCCGCCGATGGCGCACACCGCCACCGTCATCCAGTACGGGAAGCCCGTCCACCAGCCGATCATGATCAGGCCCGGCAGGACGAAGATGATCGCCGACAGCGTGCCCGCCGCCGACGCGATGGTCTGCACGATGTTGTTCTCGACGATCGAGTGATCGCGGAAGTACCGCAGCACCGACATCGAGATGACCGCCGCCGGGATCGCGGTGGCGAACGTGAGCCCGACCTTCAGACCGAGGTAGACGTTCGCGGCGGTGAACACCAACGTGATGAGTCCGCCGAGGACGACGCTTCGGATCGTCAACTCACGCATCGGACTCTTCACCGAAGTAGACATGGGTTTGGTTCCCTCCCGCTCGGCACCGGCTTGTGCGAGCAGAAAATCACCTTACGACCCGACTCCCGGTCCGCGCGCGCCAACCCGGTGATCATCGCCCCGGCCCGCCGGCGGGACGCGGTCCTCAGAGCGCGGCCGCGCCCGCGTCGAAGGCCTGCTCCAGCAGGCTGCGCCGATAGGATTCGAGCGCGACGAGGTCGCCGAACAGCGCGTTGTACGCGTCCGGATCATTGCCGGGCGACATCCGCCGCAGCTTGGATTTGATGTCGGCGATCTGCGAGCCGACCCAGATCTCCTGCGAGCGCGCCAGCACGCTGGAGATGTACTGCGAGATCCGATCGTCCTCCACCGGCAGCGGTTCGACGGCCAGCTCGGTCACCAGCGGTGCGACCGCCGGATCGTCGATCACCAGGTGATGCACGGCGTCGACCCAGGCGGCGCCGCCGAGCCCGCTCGCCGCTCCCCCGGCCTGGGCGATCGCCTCGCGGATCGCCAGGTAGGAGGGATCGGTGAAGCACTCGCCCGGCAGCGAGTCGAAGACCGTGCCTGCGATCGCCGGGTACTGCAGCGCCGCCTTGAGGGCCTCGCGCTGCGGCCACAGCCGCGGGTCGTTGGGCAGCGGCCGGGCCGTCGGCGGCGCCGACATCGCCTCCGGCCGGGTCCGCGAGTTCCGTTGCCGCGACTGGCCGCCGCGCCCGCGCCCGTACCGTTTGGCGTCGCCGCGCACCCGCGAGAGGACCTGTGCCACATCGTCCCAGCCGACCCAGCCGGCCAGCTGACGGGCGTACTCGTCGCGCAGTGCGACGTCGCGGATACGGGCGACGACGGGCACCGTCTCGCGCAGCGCCGCCACCCGTCCCTCGGCGGTGTCGAGGTCCTGCTTGGCGATGAGGGTCTTGATGGCGAACTGGAACATCGGGATCCGCCGCGCGATCAGATCCCGCAGCGCCGGATCGCCGGACCGCTGCCGCAGCTCGCACGGATCCATCCCGTCGGGCGCGACCGCGACGAAGGTCTGCCCGGCCACCGACTGCTCGCCCTCGAAGGCCTTGAGCGCCGCCGCCTGGCCGGCGTCGTCGCCGTCGAAGGTGTAGATGACCTCGCCGCGAAAGTACGAGTCGTCCATCATCAGTCGGCGGATCAGCGCGAGGTGATCCTCGCCGAAGGCGGTGCCACACGAGGCGACGGCGGTCGTCACACCGGCCATGTGCATGGCCATCACGTCGGTGTACCCCTCGACGATCACCACCTGGTGCCCCTTGGCGATGTCGCGCTTGGCCAGGTCGAGCCCGAACAGCACCTGCGACTTCTTGTACAGCATGGTCTCGGGCGTGTTCATGTACTTGCCGAGGTTGTCGTCGTCGAACAGCTTGCGGGCGCCGAAACCGATGACATCGCCGCCCAGGTTGCGGATGGGCCACAGCAGCCGGCGGTGGAACCGGTCGATGGGTCCCTTGCGGCCCTGCTTCGACAGTCCGGCGGCCTCCAGCTCCGAGAACTGGAAGCCCTGGCGCAGCAGCGCCTTGGTCATCGTGTCCCACCCGGCCGGGGCGTAGCCGCAGCCGAAGTGCGCGGCGGCGTTGCCGTCGAAACCGCGTTCGGTGAGGAACTCGCGCGCTGCCTGCGCGTCGGGGCCGGCCAACTGTTCGGCGTAGAACTGCTGGGCGGCCGCATTGGCGGCGACGAGGCGGGCGCGGGTGCCGCGGTCGCGTTTGATCGCGGTGCCGCCGCCCTCGTAGTTGATGGTGTAGCCGATGCTGTCGGCGAGCTGCTCGACCGCCTCGACGAAGCTGATGTGCTCCTGCTTCTGCAGGAACGTGTAGACGTCGCCGCCCTCGCCGCAGCCGAAGCAGTGGAAGTGGCCGTGATTCGGGCGCACGTGGAACGACGGCGTCTTCTCGTCGTGGAACGGGCACAGTCCGGTCATGCGGTCGGCACCGGCCCGGCGCAGCGTGACGTATTCTCCGATCACGTCTTCGATGCGCGTCTGCTCACGGATCGCAGCGATGTCGCGATCGGGGATTCGGCCTGGCACGGGTCCAGTCTAGGCGCCCGTGCGGAGCGGGGTTCCGCGCCAGTCCACAGGTCCGCCGTTCACCGGTGCAGACCGGCGTTCTCCACGTCCTCGTGCACCGAGGAGGCGAACAGGTTCATGCCCAGGGCCCGCGACATGTAGGCGCAGGCCCGCTGGCCGCGGACGCTGTTGCCCGCCGGATCGAGCAGCGGTGAATACGCGCCGACCGCGCCCTTGCCGGGCGAGATCGACACGATGCCGCCGGACACGCCCGACTTGGCGGGCAGGCCGATCTCGAACAGCCATCGGCCCGACCGCTCGTACAGGCCGCACGAGGCGAGGACGGCCAGCGTGTCGCGGCACACGTGCGCCGAGACCACCTTCTCCCCGGTCATCGGATTGGTGCCGCCGTCGGCGAGGGTCGCACCCATCACGGCCAGGTCGACCGCCGAGACCAGCAGCGAGCACTGGCGGGTGTAGGCGTCGACGATGTCCTCGGCGTCGCCGGCGAGCCTGCCGTAGCTGCCCAGCAGGTGCGCGATGGCCTTGTTGCGCTCGTTGTGCGCCGACTCGGAGGCGAAGACGTCCTCGTCGACGGTCAGCGCGCGCCCGGCGAACGCCGACAGTCCCGCCTCGATCGCCTGCCACTTCTCGGCCCCGTCCCGGCCGGGCATCAGCGCCGTGGTGGCGATGGCGCCCGCGTTGACCATCGGGTTCATCGGGCTGCCCCGGTTCATCTCCACCGCGACGACCGAGTTGAAGGGCATGCCGGTGTTGTCGACACCGATCAGGTCGGAGACCACCTCGTGCCCGACGTGTTCGAGGACGAGGGCGAAGACGAAGGCCTTCGAGATCGACTGGATCGAGAAGGCGTGGTCGACGTCGCCCGCGGTGAAGGTCCGGCCGTTGACCCCGGCCAGCGCCAGCCCGAAGCGGCTCGGATCGGCGTTGGCCAGCGCCGGGATGTAATCGGCGACGGCCCCCTCGTTCAGCTCCGCGTACCGGTGATGCGCGGTCTCGACCACGTCGATGACCCGCCCCTCGCCGGGCAGTTCACCGGTGGCCGCGCGCTGCGCGACATTCCTGACGTCCTCGAAAATCTCCATCCGGTCCCTTCCCCGACAGCCCGCCGACGACCCCACCGTAGCCGCGAGCGACCCGAGCGGTCGGCACCCACCGGTGAAAGGGGACGCAAGACGACGACAGGTCGGTGCAAGCCACGTGCCGGACAGTGGTCGCCATGACCACGAGAATCCCCCTGCTCACCTCCGCAGGCGCACCCGCCGGGCCGGACACCGACCTGGCGATCGACGCCCGCGGCCTCGTCAAGCATTTCGGCGCCACCCGGGCCGTCAACGGCGTCGACCTCACCGTCCCCGCAGGCACCGTGTACGGCGTGCTCGGCCCCAACGGCGCGGGCAAGACCACCACCGTCAGCATGCTGGCGACCCTGCTCAAACCCGACGCCGGATACGGCCGGATCTTCGGCTACGACGTCGTCGACGATCCCATCGCCGTCCGGTCGCTGATCGGCGTCACCGGCCAGTACGCCTCGGTCGACGAGGACCTGACCGCCGCGCAGAACCTGATGCTGTTCGCGCGCCTGCTCGGCCTGTCGAAGACCCACGCCCGCTCGCGCACCGAGGAGTTGCTGGCCGACTTCGCCCTCGAGGAGGCCGCCGACCGCCCCCTCAGCGAGTTCTCCGGCGGCATGCGCCGGCGACTGGACCTGGCGGCCTCGCTGATCGACACCCCGCCCCTGCTGTTCCTGGACGAGCCGACCACCGGACTCGACCCCCGCACTCGCGCCCAGATGTGGGAGACGATCCGCAAACTCGTCGCCCAGGGCTCCACCGTCCTGCTCACCACCCAGTACCTCGACGAAGCCGACCAGCTCGCCGACCGCATCGCGGTCATCGACCGCGGTGTGGTGATCGCCGACGGGACCGCCGACCAACTGAAGGAGTCGGTCGGGGTCGGCAGTCTGATGCTCGCCCCCGCCGACCGCGACGACGCCGCGCGCGTGGCCCGGCTCGCCGAGTCGATCCTCGGCGACACCGCGGTGCTGAGCCCGGAGGCCGGCCGCGTCACCGTGCCCCTGCACCACCCCGATCGGGTTCCCGACGTCCTGATCGCGTTGCGCGACAACCAGATCGGGCTGGAGCAGATCAGTGTCTCCAAACCGACGCTCGACGAGGTGTTTCTGACCATCACCGGCCGCGATGACACCGATCCGACCACCGACCCTCAGGAGAATCTCCGATGACCACTCTCACCCCTCCGCTCCCCCGCTCCGCCGTCGGCATCGAGCAGGTCCGCACGCGGGCCAAGCGCTCGATCGGCGCCGGCGAAAGCGTCCGACAGTCGTTCTCGCTGGCCCGCCGCAGCGTCATCAAGATGCTCCGCAATCCCGAGCAGTTCTTCGACGTCGTCCTGCAGCCGATCATCTTCACCCTGATGTTCACCTACATCTTCGGCGGCGCCATCAGCGGCGACACCGCGAGCTACCTGCCGGTGATCATCCCCGGAATCCTGGTGCAGACGGTCATCGTCACCTCGATCGTCACCGGCACCCAGCTCCGCGAGGACATGAACAAGGGCGTCTTCGACCGGTTCCGCTCGCTGCCGATCGCCCGCATCAGCCCGCTCGCCGGGGCCCTGCTGGCCGACGTGGTCCGCTACCTGATCGCCACGGTCATCACCTTCGGCGTGGGCATCGCGATGGGATGGCGCCCGGATCCGCTCGGCGTGGTCGGCTCCACCCTGCTGATCCTGGTGTGCAGCTTCGCGGTCTCGTGGATCTTCGCGCTGATGGGCTGCCTGATGAAGAAGGCGTCGACCGTGCAGGGCGTGTCCATGATGATCATGTTCCCGCTGACCTTCATGTCCAACGCCTTCGTGCCCGTCGAGACGATGCCCGGCTGGCTGCAGAGCTTTGTGAACGTCAACCCGATCAGCCACCTGGTCACCGCCGTCCGCGAGATGTGCAACGACGGGCACCTCGGCTCCCACGTCGTGTGGAGTCTGGTCGGCGCCGCAGTGATCGCGGCGGTCTTCGCGCCGCTGGCGGTGCGCGCCTACATCCGCAACGCCCGGTAGTCGCCGAGCAACCGGACCGCCTCGGCGAGGGCGCGCTGACGCCCGAGTGCCCCGAACCGCTCCCGCGCCCTCCGCCACTGCTCGTCGTCGGCGCCCGACCGCTCGCGGCGACCGGCCGCGAGCGCGGCCATCGACGGGTAGTCCCGGCGGGCGCTCAGGCGTTCGGAGAGCACCAGCAGCGCCGTCCCGGCCGCATCGCCGGGACGGTCGTGGCAGCGCTGCGCCCCGCACACCAGGGCGACGTTGCCGACCTGCGGAAGGTCGGCCCAGACGGTGTGGGTCGCCGAATCGGCGATCCCCGCCGCGAGTCGGGTCGCCAGGGCGGCAGCGTGATCGCCCTGATCGATCAGCAGCAGTCCCGCGGCGGCCGCGGCGAGCACCATCGTCGCGCCGGGATCGTCCATCGCGAACGGGTGTCCGTCGAGGAGCGCCTGTCCGGCGGCGACGTACCAGTCCGCGGCGTCGCGCCCGGTCGACCGCAGGTACTCGGCCTCGCCGAGGAGGATCACCGCCACCGACTCCGGATTGCCCTGAGGAATCGGCTCGCCCGGCCGCCACCGGACGCCCGCGCGGTCGAGTTCGGCCCGGGCCCGGCGATGATCGCCCAATTGCAGCAGCCCGGCGACGATGTATCCCGACACCTGCTGCGCGTCATCGTCGGCCCCCAGGTCGCGGAAGCGCAACGACGTGGACTGATAGAGACCGAGCCCCTCCTGCCACCGCCCCTGCTGGCTGTACAGGCTGGCCGTCGCCAAGTCGATCATCGCCGCCGGGAAGGAGTCACTGCGCGACGGCACCTGCGCCAACCGCTCACTCACCCGCAGCGCACCGGCCAGATCGGCGCCGTTCTCCTTCAGATTCAGCAGCAGCCCCAGGGCGATCGACCGCACCGCCTCGGAGCGACCTGGCTGGGCACCGCGCGCCAGCATGCGGTAGACCGCGCGGAAGCCGGTGCACAGCAACAACTCCGACAGGAACTCCCCGACATCGTCGAACCGCCGTTCCGGTCGCGCCAGCCGCCGCAGACCGGTCCGGGCCCGCGCCAGGATTCGCGGCCGCCGCCGGGGAAGGAAGTGCAGGGCGACGACGATCAGCGTCAGCTGCCACGCGGCGCGATCGTCCTCGTCGAGGTCGTCGGGCGGGGTCGGGAGCATCCCGATGATCCGCTCGCCCCACGCCTGCGCTTCCGGATGCAGCTCTCGACTCGACCAGAAGCCGCCGAGAACGGGATAGACGGCGACGACGGTCCGCCACGCCGCGGGCCCCTCGTCGACCGACCGGCGCAGCACCCAGACCAGGTTCTCGGCGTCGCGTTCCACCTCGCCGATGAGCTCGCGATCGGTGACCCGGCCGTAGCGGCCGCGGATTCGGGAGCAGCGCTCCTGCGCCCACGCCTGCATCGCGGCGACCACCGACGCCGCGTCGCCGGACTCGGTCAGTCGCCGTTCGCCGAACTCCCGCACCATCTCCAGCATGCGGAACCTCGTGTCCCCGCCCGCGTCGTCGACCTGCAGGAGTGATTGATCGACCAGCGCCGCGAGGGCGTCGTCGAGCTCGACGCCCGACAGCCCGCTCACCCGGCCCGCCGCCTCCCGCGAGAAGCCGCCGGGGAACAGGCACAGCCGGGTCAACGCCTCCCGCGGCAGCGGGTCGAGCAGCGCCCAGCTCCAGTCGATGACCGCATACAGGGTGCGATGCCGATCCGGCGCGGTGCGGTCGGCGGACCGCAGCAGCTCGAAGCGTTCGGCGAGCCGCTCGGCGATGTCCTCCACGCTCATGGTCCGCACTCTGGCGGCGGCCAGTTCGATCGCCAACGGCAGACCGTCGAGCCGGGCGCACAGTGCGGCGACGGCCTCCGGCGGCAACTGTGCGGCCGGCCGGACCGCCCGGGCGCGCTGACGGAAAAGTTCGGCCGCCGCGGAGTCGACGCCGACGACGTCGAGCACCGGCAGCAGGTACACCTGCTCGGCCGGAATCAGCAGCGGCGCACGGCTGGTCGTGAGCACCCTCAGGCCGGGCACCGCGGCGACCAACGAATCGACCAGCGCCGCGCACGATTCGACCACCTGCTCGCAGTTGTCCAGAATCAGGACCGTTCCGGCGGCGCCGAGCGCGTCGGCGAGTCGGTCCGAGAGGGTGCCCGCGGGCACGCGCGGCCGACCGCCGGTGGTCAGCTCGGACTCACCGACCCCCAGCGCGGCAGCGACCGCGGCCACCAGGTCCTCGTCGTTGCGGACCGCGGCCAGGGCCACGAAGTGCACCGGTCGGCCGTCGGCTTGCAGGGCCCGCCCGACCGCGGTGGCGATGCGCGTCTTCCCCACCCCGCCCGGCCCCTGCACGGTCACCACCCGCCGGTGGCCGAGCAGGTCCGCGATCACCTCGAGTGCGGCAGTCCGCCCGACCAGCTCGTTGCCCGCCTCGCGCAGACCGGTGCCGGCGCTCGACGCTCGCCGCACCGGCCCCGGCCCGTTCAACAGTTCGGCGTTCAGGGCCGTGATCTGCGGCCCCGGATCCACCCCGAGTTCCTCGGCGAGGGCACGACGCAGCCGCGCGAAGACCGCCACCGCCTCGGTGTGTCGCCCCTGGCCGGCCAGCGCGCGCATCAGCAGCAGATGCGCCGACTCGTCGAGCCGGTCGTCGTCGGCGCGTCGGCGGCCGAGCTCTTCGGCCGCCGCGAAGTCGCCGGAGTCGAGGGCCTGCGTCGCGGCGGCCGCATCGATCCGGGCGCGCAGGGACGACGCGCGCCGCGCCAGTTCCCGTTCCAGTTCGTCGCCGTCACCGCCCAGGTCGTCGCCAGGGATGCCGCGCCACAGCGCGCGTGCCGACCGCGGATCGCCGTCGGCGACGCATCGCTCGGCCAGCTCCAGGTCGGTCACCACCCCGGTGAGCCGATACCGTCCGTCGCCCCCGTGCACGGCGTCGCCGACGAGTCCGCGCAGGCGCGAGACCTGCGTGTGCAGGGCCGCATTCGGCGACTTCGGCGGCTGCTCACCCCACACGTCGTCGATCAGCTGCGAGGCCGACAGTGCGCGACCGTCGGCGAGCGCGAGTGCGACGAGCAGGCGGCGCGCACGCCTGCCGGGCACCTCGCGACCGTCGACAGTGACCGGCCCGAGCAGGCCGATCGTCGTGCGAGCACTCCCCGGATCGACGCTGTCAGCCACTCGGCAAGCCTACCGAGACCGCCGCGCCGCACGGGTCGCTACTTGGCGCCGCGCACCTTGTCGAGCGCATCGGCGCGCACGGCGACGGCGTTCGCGATGAGCAGGTCGGCGGCGACCATCGCCGGGCAGTAGTCGGCGAGCGTCGCCCACATGGCCCGCGCCTCGTCGGTGAGGATCGGGGTCTTCAGCCGCCCGTACGCCTGCAGGCGGCCGATCGCCGCGAAGGCCAGCGACTGCATCGACAGCAGCATCCACGGGTTGCTGATGGTGTCGACGCCGTCGAGGGCCTCGTTGCGCGCGGCGATCAGGTCGTACAGCTCCGGCGAGGCGCGTCGCACGTCGCGCAGCGTCTTGTTGACGTAGCGCGGCGCCTCCAGGCTCACCGGATCGGTCATCCATTCGGCGCGGCGGTGGAAGGCCTCGATGGTGGCCGCGGTCCGCATGTCGAGGTCGACCAGCGGTCCGGGCACGATCCGGAAGCGTTCGAACAGCGTCTCGACCTGATCGCGTCCCATCGCGTCAACGGCCAGGACGTTCCGGTCGAAGACGCCCGTCCGCGGGTCGCCCATCCGGCCGGTGGCGATCACGCGCAGCAGGTCCTCGCCGCCGCGGGTCGACAGGAAGCTCTGCACGTCGTCGCGCTGCGGGCTCGTCGGGTCCACCACTGCGGAGGTCGCCAGCAGACAGCTGATGTAGGGGTTCGGGTGCGCCCCGGTGTACGCCGGGACGGTGAACACCTCTTCGGCGAGCCCGGACCGGATCAGCAGCGCCGGGATCCGCTCGGGGGCCACCGGGCTGTCGCCGAGGGCCAGCAGGGACGCGGTGGGATCGGCGGTCAGCGGGGCCTCGGCGGGCGCCTCGACCGTCTCGATCGGCGCGACCTCGGCGGCCGGCGCCTCCGCCTCCTGCGCGCGCACCGTGTCCAGTCGCAGCCACCGGGCGGTCAGGTCGTCGGCGTCGGCCGCCTCGTCCGCCTCGTCCGCATCGGTTTGCGGCGCGTCGACGCTCGGTGCGGCGGTCCGCACGACGGTCGCCACCTCGGTCTCCTCGGTGTCGCCGTGCTCATCCTCGATCAGCGCCACCAGGCTGCCGCGCAGCAGTCGCTTGGCGGCGTCGGTGACCGACCTGGTGGCGATGGCGAACTCCGTGCCGGCGCGCACGTCGGGCTCCCATTCGCGGACGATGTCGCCGTCGGCGTCCAGCAGCGCGAACGACAGGTCGGCGGCTCCCGGCACCCGCACCGACAGGTGCCCGGGTCCGGCCTCGTCGACGATCAGTTGCGCCAGGCTCGTCTGCCAGCGGGCCGGAGCTCCCGGACGTTCGACGCGGATCTGGGCGTGCGGCGGGCACACCACGAGGTCGAGGTCGGCGTCGTCGCTGCGGACCGTCACGGTGCGCTCGATCTGACCGGCGCCCAGGGCCAGCTCGGCCTCGTCGATCTTCAGGCCGGTCTCGGCGCTCAACGTGCTGGTCGCCTCGGTGAGGCCGCCGGCCTCCGGCAGCCGGAGCACCGGGTCGTGACTCACGTCGAGGCCCTCGGCGATCACCGCGGTCAGGCGCAGGTCGAGACCGTACGAGTCGCCCGCGGCGATCTCGTACCGCCCCACCAGCGGTTCGTCGATGCCGTCGAACGGGTCGGCCGAGCTGACGTAGTCGGCCGAGGCCCACGGGTAGTCGACGAGCCACTCGAGGTCGCCCGCGCGGCGCACGCGGACCCGCCACTCCTTGGTGTCGTCGCCCTCGTGTGCGGGCAGATCGACGAGCGGTCGCTCACCGTAGACGGGGTCCCCGCTGCGTGCGACGACGCCGGGGATCGGCTCGGGCAGCGCGAAGGCCGGCGACTCGATCGGCAGCACCCGTCGGGTGCGACCGGTTCGGGTGTCGCGCTTGAGGGTCACCGTCGCGTGACCGGCCAGGTCGACGGTGCGCAGTTCCCAGCCGTCCCACGGGGCCGGGCGCACGTCGGTGACGGCGATCTTCTTGCGGGTGCCGGAGACGAGCTCGCCGTCGCGCGGTACCAGCGTCAGCACCTCGCCCGCCGGCAGCGGCGAGAAGCGCGACACGGTGCGGCCGTCGTCGGCGAAGACCACCAGCGGGTCGGTCGGATCGAAGATCGGCACGGCCCGCCGGGTCCCGGTGTCGAGGTCGATCAACACGCTCTCGCGAACGGCCGCGCCGATCGGCAGCGCGGCCGCCTCACCCGCGGGGACGGTCAGCTGTTCGGGCGCGTGCCCGGTCCACACCCGCCACGCCGTGTCCTCGTCGCCGGCCGGAACGACGACGTTGATCGCTCCGTCGGCCGCGTCGAAGCGGAGTTCGGGGAACCGCGCGGCGCAGTATCGGGCCGCGGTGTCGGCGTCGCCGAGGAAGGGTTCGCGTTCCAGCCGGGCGATGACCGGGCGCAGGATCGTGTACGGCAGGTCGGCCGTGGTGGTGCCGACGGCGTCGAGCGTCCACGTCTGCGGGTGGACCGCCGTGGCGACGAGCAGATCGGTGATGCGGTCCAGGAGACCGGCGGCGACGGCGGGCGCGTGTTCGAGCAGCAGTCGGTACTCGGCGGGCAGCCGTCCGCGCCGGTGTCCGAAACCGGCTTCGGTGAGGTGTTCCAGGACCGCGGTGCCGCGCGGCTCGTGGCCTGCGCGCACATGGTCTTCGACGACCCCGACCAATGATTCGACGGCGGCGACCGCCGGTCCGGCGTGCAGCTTCAGCAGGGGCACGACCGACTTCTCGCGCAGGGCGGCGACGTCGCGTAGCCCGCACTCGCGCATCATGTCGCCGAGCAGCTGGGCGACGACGGTCTCGAAGCTCTCGTCGCGGTCGCGCCCGATCGCCGCCCAGAAACCGGTCCAGTAGTCCTGCGACCCGCTGTGCAGGACGGCGTGACCGACCAGTCCGGTGATCGTGAGCGCCGGAAACCGCATCAGCAGCGCGATGTGGGCGCCCGCCGGGATCTCGCTCATCAGCGCTCCCACCTGGTCGCGCGCGCACCGATACTGACGGGGGTGCAGGTTCACCTCCAACAGCAACTCTGCAGTCGAGAACGAGGCCCGAAGTTCGGTCTCGAATCCAGTCGCACGATCAGTCACCGAGGCGGTCATTCGGGCTCTCTCACCACACCTTTTCACGCAGGACGTCCCACCCCGGTCGGGGCTTCGGGAGCGGGTGGCGATCGCATCTGAGCGCCACTGGGACAGAGGGACACTACCCGGTGCGGAGGGCTTTTCCCGCACCCGGATTCACCTCTGTGGTCATCTTCACGCGGACTTGACGAAGCGTCTGCGGAGACCTATCCGTAAGTCGAGTGATGCCGGTCCGAGAAGGCCGCCACCGCACCCTGATTCCGGCTACAGCATGACGCCCGGGTTCAGCAGCCCCTGCGGGTCGACAGCCGACTTGATCAGTCCCATCAGGTCCATCACGTCGTCGCCGACCTGGTTGCGCAGCCAGCCCTTCTTGAGGCGCCCGACCCCGTGCTCGCCGGTGATGGTCCCGCCGAGCGAGATGGCCAGATCCATGATCTGGCCGAAGGCCCGGTTGGCGCGTGCGGTCTCGTCGGCGTCGGCCGGGTCGTGGACGATGAGCGGATGGGTGTTGCCGTCGCCCGCGTGGGCGATCACCGCGATCAGCACCCGGTTGTCGGCGGCGATCGCCTCGACCCCGTCGATCAGGTCGGGCAGCGCGGGCAGCGGGACGCCGACGTCTTCGAGCAGGAGCGCACCGAGGCGTTCGACCGCGGGAATCGCCGCGCGACGTGCCGCGGTGAACGCCTCGGACTCCGCCGGGTCGGAGGTGGCGAAGACCTCGCTCGCCCCGCACGCGGCGAAGGCCTGCTCGATCAGCGCCACCTCGGCTTCGCCGGCCGGCCCGGGCGCGTCCGACTGCGCGACGAGGAGGGCGCCCGCGTCGCGGTCGAGTCCCATCTTGAGCATGTCCTCGACGGCGTTGATCGACGCCGAGTCCATGAACTCGAGCATCGCCGGTCGGATCTGCGAGGTCACCGCGAGCACCGCTTCGCTGGCCGCGCGCACCGAGGAGAACGAGCCGACCACCGTGCACGCGGCCGCCTGCGGCGGCAGCAGTCGCAGCGTCACCTCGGTGACGATGCCGAGCAGCCCCTCGCTGCCCACGAACATCTTCGTCAGCGGCAGGCCCGCGGAGTCCTTCAACTGCTTGCCGCCGACCCGGATCGCGCGACCGTCGGCGAGCACCACTTCGAGCCCGAGCACGTAGTCGACGGTGACGCCGTACTTGACGCAGCACAGTCCGCCCGCGTTGGTCGCGACGTTGCCGCCGATGCTGCAGATCTCGAACGACGACGGGTCCGGCGGATACCACAGACCGTGGTCGGCGGCCGCCTGCTTGACCTCGGCGTTGAGCATGCCGGGCTGACTGATCGCCGTGCGGGTGGCGGTGTCGATGGTCAGCTGACGCATCCGCTCGGTCGAGATCATCACCGCACCGTCGACGGCCGTCGACCCGCCCGACAGGCTGGTGCCCGCACCGCGCGTGACGATCGGGACGCCCGCGGCCGCGCACCAGCGGACCGCGGTCTGCACGTGCTCGGTCGTCATCGGACGCACCAGCGCCAGCGCGATGCCCGCATCGGGGTCGTTCGCGCGGTCGAAACGGTAGGCGCCGAGGATGTCTCGGTCGACGATCACCATCCCCGCGGGCAGCGATTCGATCAGCTGGGTCAGATCCGGAGCGCTCATGGGTCCACGATAGGCATCCCGTCGCCTGCCCGAGGGCTTGTGGTCACCCCGAGGGCTTGTGGTGACCCCGAGGGCTTGTGATCACTCTGACAGCCGCACGTACACCCCGTCGTCGTGCCGCACCCGGGACCGAACACCGAAGACCTCGCTGAGCATCGACTCGGTGATGGTGTGTGCGGGCGGCCCCGCCTCCGTCACCGCACCGTCGCGCAGGACGATGATGCGGTCGCAGTACATCGCGGCGAGGTTCAGGTCGTGCAGCGCGACGATCGCGGCCGCCGACGTGTCGCGCACCAGGGCCCGCACCAGGCCGAGCAGGCTGAGCTGGTATTTGATGTCCAGGTGATTGGTCGGCTCGTCGAGGATCATCACCTCGGGTTCCTGCGCGAACCCGCGCGCGATCTGCACCCGCTGACGTTCACCGCCGGACAGTCGGCCGTAGGGCGTGTTCAGCAGCGGCTCGATCTCGGTCTGTCTGGCGACCCGCTCGAGCACGGCGCGGTCGCGAGAGGACGCGCCGGCCCACGACCGCCGGTGCGGCGTCCGGCCGAGTTCCACGACCTCGGCGACCGTCGGATTCTGGTCGGTGACGGCGGCCTGCTCGACGAACGCGATCCGCCGGGCCGCCTGCCGCCGCGACAACGACGCCAGCGAGCGCCCGTCGAGCAGCACATCGCCGCTGGTCGGTCGGCGCAGTCCGGCCAGCAGTCGCAGCAGTGACGACTTGCCCGACCCGTTGGGTCCGATGAGCCCCACCACCTCGCCGATGTCGACGGCGAGTTCGACCCCGTCGACGATGCGCCGCCCGTCCAGATCCCAGGAGAGGCCTTCGGTCCGAAGTCTCATCGGCGCCCCTGTCGAATCAGTACGAGGACGAATGCCGGGACACCGACGATCGCCGTGACCACGCCGATCGGCAGTTCCTCGGGAGCGATGAGGACCCGGCCCACCACGTCGGCCCACACCAGGAACAGGGCGCCGAGCAGCGCCAGGGTCGGCATCATGACCCGGTGCCGCACCCCGACCAGTGCCCGCGCCGCGTGCGGCAGCACCAGTCCCACGAAGCCGATGGCACCCGCGACGCTGACGATCACCGCGGTGATCAGCGCGGTCACCGCCAGCAACGCCATCCGCACCCGGCCGACGCTGATCCCGATGGCCGCGGCCGCGTCGTTGCCGAACATGAAGGCGTCGAGCGCTCCCGCGGTGAACAGGCAGGCGAGCAGTCCGCCGAGCGTGACCGTCGCGCACACCGCGACCTCGGTCCAGGTCGGCGAGGACAGCGATCCGAGCAGCCAGAACAGGACGCCCCGGGTCTGTTCGGCGTCGGCGGCGGTGTAGACGATGAACGAGGTCAGCGCGGAGAACAGCTGGGTTCCCGCGATCCCGGCCAACACCACGCGGTCGGTGGTGCCGCCCGCCAGTCGGGCCAGCGTCAGCACCAGCACGAAGGCCACGACCGCGCCGAGGAAGGCGCCGCCGGCCATGCCGGTCACTCCGGCACCGACGCCCAGCAGGACCACCGACACCGCTCCGACCGAGGCGCCCGACGAGACTCCGAGGACGAAGGGATCGGCCAGCGGATTGCGGAGCAGCGACTGCAGGACGCCGCCGCAGACCGCCAGTCCCGCACCGCACACGGCGGCGAGCACGGACTGCGGGAGCCGCAGCTTCCAGATGATCGACTCCTGCAGCCGGCTCAGTCCCGACTCGCCGCCGGTGACGTATGCGCGCGTCGAGGCCAGGACGTCGTCGAAGCCGAGACCCGACGGTCCGATGGTGACGGCGAAGGCGATCGACGCCACCAGCAAGACCGCACCGACCAGCCACAGCGTCAGCAGCTGCACCGGCCCGCGATGGGCTCGGATCACCCGCCCAGACCCAGACGCTCGAGTCCGGCGGCGACGTTCTCGATGCCGTACACGGTCCGGATGGACGGGTTCATCTCCGCGCCGGTCACCAGGATGTACCGCTTGTTCTTGACCGCGTCCATCTCCCGGGTCACCGGATTGGCCTCGAGGAAGGCGATCTTCGCCGCGCCCGATTCGGCGGTCTGACTCTTGCGGGTCAGGTCACCGAGCACCAGGACCTGCGGATTGCGCGAGGCGAACTCCTCCCAGTTGATCTGCGGCCATTCGGCGTGGGTGTCGTCGAAGACGTTCTTCAGCCCCAGGGCCGTGGAGATGATCCCGGGGGCGCCGCAACAGCCGGCGAGATACGGCGACTCCGCGTTCGCGAACCAGAAGGCCGCGGTGACACCGTCGGCCCGGACCGATCCGGTGGCATCGTCGACCTTCTTCTTGAGGTCGGCGACGAGGTCGGCGCCGGCCGGTCCGGTGCCGGTCAGGCGGGCCAGGTCGTCGATCTCCTGATACACGGTGTCGAGGGTGACGGGCGCGCTGCGGTCCCCGTCGCCGCTGGCCTCGCAGTCGGTCGGCGCCAGGTAGGTCGGCACCCCCATCTCGCCGAACCGCTCGCGTGAGGCGACCCCGCCCTTTCCGAGGGTGCCGGCGAACGAGCCGGTCACCAGGTCGGGATCGGCTCCGAGGACCGACTCGAACGACGGCTGGTTGTCGGCGAGCCTCGGCACCTTCGCGTTGGCGGCCGTCAACGAGTCCAGCACCGGGTCGGTCCACGTCGCGGTGCCGGCCATGCGGTCGGCCAGCCCCAACGATAAGAGCACCTCGGTGCTGCCCTGATTCAGTGCGACGATCCGCTCCGGCGGCTCCGAAACCGTCACGGTCTCACCGCAATTGGTCAGCGTCAGCGGAAATCCCGCGACCGCGGCCGAGGTGTCCGACGACGAGTCCGTGGCCGAGCAGGCGGCTAATGAGAGCACGGCGCAGCCCAGGGCCAGTGTCTGGCGAAGCATTGAGGGGTTCCTTCTCATGTCCGAGTCCAGTACGCGGGACTCCACCGATCTCCGTCGACGGCGGTCGACGGATGCCAGCAGGTCTTCGGACTCGGGGTCACTCGCGAGTCGGCACCTTCCCAGATCCGTGATCCAGTGGTTCATCGCCGGTCGCGTCGCCCATACCGCTGCGCGTCAGTCCCGGATTCACACCGGGTTCCCTGCCCGATTTCGGGCATGCTGGCATCCCCGACTGTAGTACGGGCCGGGATCGACGACGCACGCCCGGGTCCGGACTGCCGGACTCGACGCCGATGCTCCTCTCTATCGCTTCCCGACCGAATTGATTAGTGTGACAGCACGTAACGCCGACTCTCGGCCGTCGTCTACCGCGGAGCACCCATGCAGACCTTTCCTCGTGCCGGACTGACATTCGACGTCACGGACTCCGGCGTCGCCGACCGCGGCACCGTCGTCCTGCTGCACGGCTTCCCGCAGACCTCGCACTCGTGGGCGCAGGTGTCGGCGCGATTGAACCGGCGCGGCTATCGGACACTGGCGCCCGACCAGCGCGGCTACTCCCCCGGCGCCCGCCCGCGCGGCCGGTACGCCTATCGGATCGGCGAGCTCGTCGCCGACATCGAGTCGCTCATCGTCACCTCCGACGCCGGCCGCGTCCACCTCGTCGGCCACGACTGGGGAGCGCAGGTCGCCTGGGTGCTGGCAGCCGTCCGACCCGACCTGATCGCCACCCTCACCACCGTCTCGGTCCCCCACCCGGCCGCCTTCGTGGCGTCGCTTCGCCAGAGCGACCAACTCCGCCGATCGTGGTACTTCGCCGCCTTCCAGCCGCCCAAGCTGCCCGAACTCGTCATCAGCTCCAGGCCCGCGCTGCTGGACCGCATGCTCGCCGACACCGGCATGGACGAGTCGATGATCGCCGACACCCGTCGGCGGATCATCGACTCCGGGCCCCTGACCGGCGGCCTCAACTGGTACCGCGCCCTCCCGTTCGGCAAGCCCGGAAAGCTGCGGTCCCGCATCACGGTGCCGACCACTCACGTGTGGGGCGGCCGCGACACCGCGTTGGCCCGACGCGGTGCCGAACTGACCGGCGACTTCGTCGACGCCGACTTCCGCCTTCGGATCCTCGAGGACGCCACGCATTGGATCCCGGAGCAGAACGCCGACGAGTTGGCCGCGATCATCCTCGATCGCATCGAGAACTGAGCGCAGCCGTCGGCCCGTTCAGATCCACTCGCCGTAGCGACGCATGAAGGCGCGCTTGGCGGCCTGCGTCACCAGGCAGTATCCGACGAGTGTCACCACCAGCCACGGGAAGTAGCTCCACGGCAGCGGCACCAGCCCGAGTCCCTGACCGAAGCCGGAGAACGGCAGCACCAGACCGAAGACGCAGACCGCCCCGGTGGCGAGCAGGACCGGCAGGCTCGCCCGCGATCCGACGAAGGGCACCCGCCCGGTACGCAACATGTGCACGATCAGCGTCTGCGAGATGATCGACTCGATGAACCAGCCCGACTGGAACAGCGCTGCGTGCTCGGGTGAGTTCGCCGCGAAGACGAACCACATCAGCGCGAAGGTGGTCAGGTCGAAGATCGACGACAGCGGGCCGATCAGGACCATGAACTTGCCGAGCCGCCCGGTCTGCCACGTGCGCGGTCGCGCCAGGTCCTCCTCGTCGACCCGGTCCCACGGCAGGGTCAGCATCGACAGGTCGTAGGCCAGGTTCTGCACCAGCACCACCAGCGGAATCATCGGGATGAACGGCAGCAGTGCACTGGCGACCAGGATCGAGAAGACGTTGCCGAAGTTCGACGACGCCGTCATCTTGATGTACTTCATCGTGTTGACGAAGGTCCGACGCCCCTCGATCACGCCCGCCTCGAGAACCGTCAAGTCCTTCTCCAGCAGGATGATGTCGGCCGACTCCTTGGCGATGTCGACGGCGGTGTCGACCGAGATCCCGACGTCGGCGGTCCGCAGCGCGGGCGCGTCGTTGATGCCGTCGCCGAGGAATCCGACGGTGTGTCCGCCGGTCCGCATCGCCTCCACGAGGCGCGCCTTCTGCGTGGGGTTCATCTTCGCGAAGACGCTGGTGCGTTCGGCCAGCTCGGCGAGTTCGGTCAGGGACATGTCGTCGATCTCCGGACCGGTGACGACGCGGTCGGCGTCCACCCCGACCTCGCGGCAGACCTTCGCCGCCACCAGCGGGTTGTCGCCGGTGATCACCTTGACCACGATTCCGTGCCCCTGCAGGCTGGTGACGGCCGCCGACGCCGACGCCTTCGGCGGATCCAGGAACAGCAGGAACCCGACCAACGTCATGTCGCGCTCGTCGTCCTTGGAGTACTCCGTGCATCCCGTGTGCTCGGCGTTCCCGTCGTTCGGATCCCGCACCGACGCGATCGCGACGGCGAGCACCCGCATGCCCAGTGCGTTCTGCTCGGCCACCAGTGCGTCGAGCTCGGCGCGTCGAGCCTCGGTCAGCGGCACTTCGGTGCCGTTGCGGGACTCGGCGACGCACCGATCGAGCAGTTCCTCGACCGCGCCCTTGGTGACGATCACGTGCGAGAGACCGTCGTCGACGACGACCGACATCCGCCGCCGGTCGAAGTCGAACGGGATCTCGTCGACCAGGACGTTGTCGCGAGCGACCCGGGCGGTCACCAGCGGTCCCGCCGAGGCCAGGACGGCCTCGTCGAGCAGGTTGCGCAGCCCGGTCTGGAAGTGCGAGTTGATCGTGGCGTACCAGAGCGTGGTGTCCGAATCGTGGCCGTCGACGTCCAGGTGCCGTTCCAGCACGATGCGGTCTTCGGTGAGCGTGCCGGTCTTGTCGGTCGCCAGCACGTCCATCGCGCCGACGTTCTGGATGCTCGGCAGCCGCTTGACGATGACCTTGCGGCGCGCCATGAAGCCGGCGCCCTTGGCCAGGTTCGCGGTGACGATCAGGGGCAGCATCTCGGGGGTGAGGCCCACGGCCGTGGTGACGCCGAACAGGAAGGCCGAGGTCCAGTCCTTCGTGAGGCCGTTGATCACGAAGACCACCGGAACCATGATCAACATGAACCGGATCAGCGTGTAGCTGACCTTCTTGATGCCGACGTCGAATGCGGTCTCGGGGCGCTCGCCGACGATGGCCGACGACATGGAGCCGAAGTAGCTGCGCCGCCCGGTCCCGAGCACCACGGCGACACCGGTCCCCGACACCACCGAGGTCCCCATGAAGCCGAGGTTCGGTGCGTCGAGGAGCGTCGCGATGCCGACCTCGTCGGCCGGTGCCGCAGTCTTGGCGGCGGGAACTGCCTCGCCGGTCAGCATGGCCTGGTTGATCTGAAGGTCGTTGACCGTGACGAATCGGACGTCGGCGGGAATCATGTCGCCGGCGGCCAGGGAGACGATGTCGCCGGGGACGAGGTCGTCCATCGGCAGCTCTCCGGTCACCGGGATGCCGTTGCGGTTGCGGGTGATGGCCGTGGTGGCGGTGACCATCGCCTTCAGTTTCGCCGCCGCCCGCCCGGACCGGTACTCCTGCCAGAAGCGGAGAACGGCGCTGACCAGCACCATCACGCTGACCGTGATGACGCCGGTGTAGTCGGGGCCGTCGGCCGGATCGGCGAAGACGACGTCGGTGAACACCATCACCACGGCCAGGAAGATCAGGATCGCGATGAACGGATTGACGAAGGCGCGCGCGAACTGCACGAGCGCCGGCGCCGGCTTGTCGTGGTCGACGGTGTTGGGCCCGTATTGGAGACGACGCACGCCGACGACCTCCGGGACCAGCCCGATCAGCGAGGTGGAGTGCGCCGACAGGACGGTGTCCGGATCGGCGCGGGCGGCGTCGACGAGCGCTCGCGCCTGCCTGTTGTCGAGGGTGGTCGTGGTGGCGTCGCGGCGCACGTCCGGCCGCGACGAGTGATCGAGTGCGACGGTCTCGGTTCGGCGACCGAGCACGTCCAAGGGGGTGCTGAAGTTCTGCATGGGGTGTCCCTGCGGTTTCGGGCACGACAGGCCGCTCGCGGAGCCGAGGGCAGCGCGAGTGGCCGCGTGCAAGCGCGGTGAAAGGAGAGGATGAGTACCCGGCAGGGCCGATTCAGCAGTCGCGACCGCGAGGCGCAGCCTCGGCGGCGCCGAGACGGACTCGGCAGTGGGGGCGACCGATCGCCCTGCGCGGGTAGGACAATCGACTATGTCCGTCGTCGCTCACGACCGATCACCTCCTCGCGCTCAGCGCACACCGCGTCGACGGGGAGGCAGGGACGCCGCGATCGGAGTCCGGAGAACTACTTCCACGTTGGAGCTTCGGCACTGCGCGACGTGTCCGACCGCCGGAACGGCCGGAAGCCACTTCGGGTCAACCCTTAATCCGGGAGGACCTGTCCTAACCTTGGGCGTCTCTCGACGTCGTGAGATCAGTGGCCTGTGTTCGCGCAGGAGCTTCGCCTAACGAAGTGCTTGCCCGATCATTGTGCGCCCGCCCCGCGGACTCTGCAAGTCGATCCGTTCGAGGCGAGCGGCTATGGTTCATCCGGAGCATTTCCGGCGCCGTACGCTCGCAGTTCGCCGACTCCACCCCCTTCGTTCAACTCTCCCAGGAGGATGGCCCATGCGCCGACTCGCCCGACGACTCGTGTTCGGCGGAGCCGCGACCGTGACCGCAGCGATGATGGCGCTGACGTCCGCACCGGTCGCCGGCGCCGACGAGGCGTTCCCGATCGGCGTCGCTCCCGAGCCGCTCAGCTGCGCCATGCTGACCTTCCCCGGACGTGCAGGCACCTGGCCGGTTCCGATGCACGCCCCCGACCGCGGAATCGGGCTGCTGACCATGCCGCGGGCCTCGGCCGCCGTGCAGAAGGGGCTGCCCGCACGCATCGACCTGCGTACCGAGACCACCGGTTTCAACATCTCGTGGCAGTACGCACTGTTTCATCGCAACCTCTACGTGAAGTCGAGCAAGGGCGACGGCGACTGGCGCATCGCGCCCGTGCCGCAGTGCATCCGCGACCGGATCACCGGCCTGTCGGTGGACGGCAGTCGGCTGGTCGTCCTGGCGCGCGGCAACCGCGTCTTCACCCTCGAATCGGCCGACCTCACGCCGGAACTGTGGTGGTGGACCTCCCGGTTCGGCTCGCCGATCTGGTTGGACCCGGCGGGCACCCGGGTCCGGCCGTCGATGCGCGCCTGGAGCCTGTCGTGGCTCGACCCGATGTACACCTCGCTGATCCCCTTCCGGCAGAAGGGTTTCTGGACCGACAGCGCCGGGCTGCAGCATCCGGTCGGCGGTGCCGGCGTGACCACGGTGTTCACCCTCTCGCAGCGGGGCGACCGCATCTACCTCCTGGATCCGTGGCTGCCGGGCGCCGACCCGCTCAAACCCAGCGACAAGCGGTTCAACGCCGACTACAGCTACGAGATGCAGGGCCCGCTGGACGGCCGATTCCAGGCGGTCAACCTCTCGTCGGCCGGCTCGACGACCTTCGTCATCAACAAGTACGGCGACATGTTCACTCGGCTGTGGGACTTCGACATCTCCGGCGCCGACACCCTGTTCTTCTCCTACACCCCCGACCCGCAGACGGGCGCGACGGGCGGCCCGAACAACTTCGAGGCGTTCTTCGCCCAGTACCCGGCGCTGCGCGGCTTCTTCCCCACCCAGTTCGCCAAGTTCACGCTGCCGACCCCGGCGTGGCTGCCCCAGCCGAAGGTGCCGGGCGAGATCACCTCGACGATCAGCGTCCACCAGACCGGCGGACGATCGGCGCAGCGCGAACTGCGCGTGGAAGGTCGCAAGGACGGCGTCACCGGCTACTGGCACAAGAAGATCGACCCGAAGGCCTCCTGGTCGTTCACGGCGGTGAGGGATGCGAAGCTGACGGCGTCGGTCCTCGACAACCGCAGCGGCGACACCAGCGCCCTGACGATGGTCGGCCACAGCGGCGTCGACTATGCGGGTCGGATCGAGCCGGGTGCGACCATCGGCACCACCGACTTCGATCACGCCACCGAGACCCAGCGGCTAAAGGTCTGCGCGGGCGGCGCGTGTGTGAACGTGACCGCGTACATCGCTCCGACGCCGCGACCCGGCTGGCAGCCCGCCGGACTCACCTCCACCACCCGCCTCTACCAGGGCTTCCTCAAGGTCGAGCCGGCCGATCGGGCCGCGGTGAACGCGAACCCGAAGCTCCGGGCGGCCATCACCTCGCTGATCCCGAAGCTCGACCGTTCCGAGCCCATCATTCTGACCGCGTCGACGGAGAAGATGACCGTCTTCACCCTCGACAAGAAGCTGGTCACCATGCCTCGGCAGCGCTGACGCGAAGATCTCGGTGCGATCGCGGTTCGTGGTGAACCGCGATCGCACCGAGATCCTTCTCGATCCTTCCGCCGTGATCGATCAGTTCGGGTTGAAGCCGAAGTCCTGACCGCCGACGCTCTCCCAGCGGGAGGTGACGTACTTGGGGCGGGTGTAGAAGCTCCACGAGGCGTTGTTCAGCCCGGTGTCGCCGAACGCCGAGGCCTTCCAGCCCTGGACCGCGTAGGCGGCGACCGGCACCGGGATCGCGACGTTGACGCCGACCATGCCCGCGGTGACGCGCCGCTCGAACTCGTTGGCGGCGGCACCGTTCTGGGTGAAGATCGACGCCCCGTTGCCGTAGCGGTGCGAGCGGATCAGCTCCAGCGCCTCGTCGAGGGTGTCGACGCGAATCACCGTCAGCACCGGCGCGAACAGCTCCTCGGTGTAGGCCGGCGAGGTGATGTCGAGGTCGGTCAGGATGGTCGGGCCGACGAAGTAGCCCTCCTCGAAGCCCTCGACCACCTCGGCCGACCGGTCGACGACTGCGGTCGCGCCCGCGGCGATCGACTCGCGCACGATCTGCTGCACCCGCTGCTGCGAGCGACGGCTCACCACCGGGCCCACCTCGGCGCCTGCCGTCTGTCCGGAGCCGACCACCACCTGCTCGGCGCGCGTCTTGAGCCGGTCGAGCAGCGGCTGGGCGGTCGGTCCGACGACCACGGCCACCGAGATCGCCATGCAGCGCTGCCCGGCGGCACCGAACGCGGCCGAGGTCAGCTGGTCGGCGGTGTTGTCGAGGTCGGCGTCGGGCATCACGATCATGTGGTTCTTGGCGCCGCCGAAGGCCTGCACCCGCTTGCCCGCGTCTGCGGCCCGCGAGTAGATGGCCTGCGCGACGTCACTGGAGCCGACGAACGAGATCGCCTCGGTGTTCGGGGAGTCGATCAGCTGCTGCGAGGCCTCGACGCCGCCGTGCACCACGTTGAGGACGCCGGCCGGCAGTCCGGCCTCACCGAACAGTTCGGCGATGCGGACGCTGACACCCGGATCCTGCTCGCTGGGCTTCCACACGAAGGTGTTGCCCGCGGCGAGGGCGACCGACAGCATCATCAGGCCCATCATCGCCGGGAAGTTGAACGGGGTGATGCCGACGCACACGCCGAGCGGGTGCATCACCGACTTGGTGTCGATGTTGGGGCCGGACTGCAGCGAGGTGGAGCCCGCCGACAGCGCCGGTCCGCCGCACGCCAGCTCGATCGAGTCGACGGCGCGGGTGATCTCGCCCGCGGCGTCGTCGAGGGTCTTGCCGTGCTCCTGCGAGATCATCGCGGCCAGCTCGTCGCGGTGCTCCAGGAGCAGGTCGCGGGCCCGGAACAGGACGTGGGCGCGGCGCGACTGCGGGGTGGCGGCCCAGGTGTCGAAGGCCTTGAGCCCGGAGGCGATCGCGGTGTCGACGGTCGCTTGATCGGCCATCGGGACGGTGGCGACCGGCTGATCGGTGGCCGGGTCGACGACGTTGATCGCGTTGTCGCCGTCCACGGCGGCGCCGTCGATCCAGTGGGTGATCTTACGCATGATGAGTTCCTTTCAGAGGTAAGCGAAATGCGGGGTAAGCGAAATGCGGGGTAAGCGAATTGCAGAATCGAGCGAGTGAAGGTCGGTGTGTGACGCGGTCAGGCGACCGCGCGGTACTCCTCGTCGAGGGCGGCGAGGTCGGCGCCGCGGGTCTCCCGCATGAAGATCGTGGCGACCAGCGAGACGAGGCCGGCGCAGGCGATGTACACGGCGATCGGCACCCAGCTGCCGTAGCTGCGCAGCAGCCAGGTCGCGATGACCGGGGCCAGCGAGCCGGCGAAGATGGCCGTGACCTGGGCGCCCATCGAGACGCCGATGTAGCGCATGTGGGTCGGGAACATCTCCGACATGATCGCCGGCTGCGGCGCGTACATGATGGCGTGGATGATGAAGCCGATGGTGATCGCGGTCAGGATCAGCGCGTCGCTGCGCGTGTCGAGCAGCGGGAACGCGATGAACCCGTAGACGGTCGCCAGCAGCACGCCGACCAGGTACACGCTCTTGCGTCCGGCGACGTCCGACAGCCAGCCGAAGACCAGGATCATCACCGCGTGGACAGCGTGGGCGGCCAGCATGTAGAGCAGGATGTGCGCGGTGTCGATGCCCAACTGCACGCTCAGGTAGGTCAGGAAGAACGTCGCGATCATGTAGTAGTGGATGTTCTCGATGACCCGCAGCCCCATCGCGGTCAGCACCTGGCGCGGACGCGCCTTGCACACGCGGACCACGGCCTGCCACACGTTGCCGACCTGCGGGGTGTCCTTGGCGGCGGCCTGATAGATCGGGGACTCCTCGACGCGGGTGCGGATGAACCAGCCGATCAGCACGATCACCGCGGACAGGAAGAAGGCGATGCGCCACCCCCACGACATGAACGCCGCGTCCGGCATGGTCGAGGACAGCACCAGCAGCACGACCGTCGCCAGGATGTTGCCGACCGGCGCGCCGAACTGCGGGAAGCTCGACCAGAAGCCGCGCCGGTCGTCCGGGCTCTGCTCGGCCACGAGCAGGACCGCGCCGCCCCATTCGCCGCCGATCGCGATGCCCTGGAAGAAGCGCATCAGGACCAGCAGGATCGGTGCGGCGATGCCGATCGACGCGTAGCTGGGGATGGCACCGATCAGGAAGGTCGACGCGCCGATCATCAGCAGCGAGATCTGCAGCAGCTTCTTGCGGCCGAACTTGTCGCCGTAGTGGCCGAAGATGATGCCGCCGATGGGGCGGGCGACGAAGCCGATCGCGTAGGTCAGCAGCGCGGCCAGCACCCCGTCGAGCTTGTTGCCCGAACTGTGGAAGAAGACCTCGCCGAAGACGAGGGCGGCGGCGATGCCGTAGAGGAAGAACTCGTACCACTCGGCGACGGTGCCCGCCATCGAGGCGGCGACGACGCGGCGGAAGCCTGCCGGGATCCCCGGCTTGGCCGCGGGCGTCTGCTCGGCGGGGTCGGGGGCGTGGTTCATGGTCGGGGTGCTCATCGGGTTCCTCCCGCGGTCGCGGTGGCCGGGGCGTCGAACAGTCGGATCATCGCCGAGAAGTCCATGCCGCCGTCCCCGTCGGTGATCATGGCGTCCATGCGCTGCGCCACGTGGGCGGTCGCGGGCAGGTCGAGTCCGACGGTCTCGGCGGCGTCCAGAGCCAGTCCGAGGTCCTTGCGCATCAGGGTGGCGGCGAAGCCGTCGCGGAAGTCGCGGTTCGACGGCGCCGACGGCACCACGCCGCCGACCGGGTAGTAGTTGCGCAGCGCCCAGCTGTCCCCGGTGGAGACGGCGGCGATCTCGACCAGCGTCGCCGGATCGACGCCCAGCCGCGCGCCCAGGCTCGCGGCCTCGCAGGTGCTGGCCATGTTGACCGCGAGCATCAGGTTGTTGAGCATCTTGGCGGCCTGACCCGATCCGGTGGCGCCGACGTGGAAGGTGCGCGAGCCCATCGCGTCCAGCAGCCCTCGCGCGAGGTCCAGGTCGGCGTCGGCGCCGCCCACCATGAAGGTGAGGGTGCCCGCCTGGGCGCCGGCCACCCCGCCGGAGACGGGGGCGTCGATGAAGCGGCGACCCGTCTCGGTGACGAGCGCGGCGAGGTCCTCGGCGTCGGCGACGGCGATCGTCGAGGAGTCGATCACCAGCGCCTGCGGGGACAGCGCGGCCAGGGCGCCCGATTCGACGAGGGCCGAGCGAACGTGCTCGCCCTTGGGAAGCATGGTGACGAGGACGTCGGCGTCGGCGGCGGCCGCGGCGGCGGAGTCGGCCACCGGGACCGGCGATTCACTCAGTGCCCGCGCCGAGAGATCGTAGGCGAGCACGTCGTGTCCCGCCGCGGCGAGATTGCCGGCCATGGGTCCGCCCATGGCGCCCAGCCCGATCCATCCGACTCTCATGTCAACCTCCTGGTGTCAGCTGCCCCGCGTCCACCCCTTCCTTAGGAGTAATCCGCGGCATGGATATGAGCATGGATGAGGTCTGTCACAAAGAAAACGCCCAGTCCGGTAAGGTTGCTGTGCGAAATTGCACAGCCCGGCATCGCAGACAACGACGTCCGCGGCCACCGTTCGCAAGGAGGAGGCCATGCGTGCCGACGACCTGGTGATCCTGCTCGAGATCGCCCGCTGCGGCTCCCTCACGGGCGCGGCGGCGGCACTGGGCATCAACCACGCGACCGTCTCCCGCCGGATCTCGGCCCTGGAGGCGGAAATGCACGGTTCCGTGCTGGTCCGGCACGTTCAGGGCTGCCAGCTGACCGAGCTGGGCAGCAGCCTTCTCGAATCATGCGAACAGATCGAGTCCGCCCTGCGCCGCGTCCACGAGATCGGCGGGACACCCCAGGCCCAACAGTCGCTGTCCGGTCTGGTCCGGGTGGCCTCCACGCACGCCTTCGGCAGCTACTACATCGCGCCGCTGCTTGCAGAGTTGCACAGCATGAATCGCAATCTGACGGTCGAACTCGTCACCAGCACCCGGCTGACGGCGTACAACGCCGGGTGGGACATCGAGATCGGCGTCGGCGAGCCGGTGATCAGCAGACCGGGCGCCGAACGACTGTGCTCGTATCGCATGGGGCTGTACGCCACCGAGGAGTATCTGGCCGCGCACGGCCGCCCGACCACCATCGACGAGTTCGCCGATCACTCGCTGATCTACTACGTCGAATCGCTGTTGCGCGTGGAAGATCTGGATGTGCTCGCCACCCAGTTGCGCCACCGCGTGCAGATCGGCTCCACCAGTGTGCAGGCGCAGCTGGCCGCCACTCTCGTCGGCGCCGGAATCGGACTGCTGCCGGCGTTCGTCGGCGACCGGGAACCACGGCTGCGGCGCGTGCTCTGGTCGGAGGTGTCCTCGACGCTCGAGTTCACCGCCAGCCTGGCCCCGCGCCGCCTGCAGCGGCCGGCGACGACCGTCGTCATGCGTGCGATCCGCGAGATGATCGCCGAACGCGGGCACGAGCTGGCACCGCCGTGATCGGCGCGGTCCTAATAGTGGAGCACTCCTATAGTGGAGTTCTGGGGCCCGGACGAGGCCCCGTCAGTCGTCATTCTTCGAGGAGGACCGTGCTCTCGGACCCGGTGAGACCGTTGGCCGCGGGACTGGACGCCGACGGCGCCGTTCGGCTCCGACTCAGCCGGACCCGGCCCGTCCTCGCGACCCGCGCGCACGTTCCCGGGTCGCAGCTGCTGCCGGGAGCGCTGCCGGTTGAGCAGGACATCGTGTGGGTCTTCCCCGCCCTGACGTCGGCGCCGCTGACCCCGATCGTGCTGCGCGAGCACCTCCGACGGGCATGGGAGTACCTGGTGGGGACCGTGTTCCATCGGGCGATCATCCAGTACGCCCGCTTCGGTCCCGACTGGGCCGACGGT
The DNA here is from genome assembly GCF_039946255.1 of Gordonia aichiensis. Lineage (GTDB taxonomy): Bacteria > Actinomycetota > Actinomycetes > Mycobacteriales > Mycobacteriaceae > Gordonia > Gordonia aichiensis_A. The sequence continues at coordinate 94,959 of NZ_JBCDWL010000012.1, forward strand.
CTGCGCCGCGCCGCGCAATCGGCCGTCGACGACCTGTACACGATCCGGGCCGTCGACCTGCCCGTCGTCGACGTGGTGGCCGGGTTGGAGACCCCGATCGACTTGTTCGGCGCACCCGACCACGCCCTGGTGAACGCGATCTCCTGGGGCTTCGGCGCCGAGTACGACCTGGCGAACGCCTACGGCGACCTCTACCGGCAGACCTCGACCGACATCGTCCGGTATCGCTCGCGCGACGCCGTCTTCGCGCAGGAGTGGCCGCTGATGCAGCATCGACTGCCACAGCTCACCCGGCATTACATCGCGGGCGCCTACGACATCGTCGCGGTGTGGAACGACGACCGCTCGATCGCCGCGGCCGTCCTGCGCGATCGGGCCCGCGACCTCGGTTTCGAGTTCGCCGACCGGTTCGAACCGAGTTAGCGCGAGTCGACTCGGGTGGGGTCGCACCGCGCTCTCGATCACCGATGTCAGACCGGCGTCGTATCGTCGACGGCATGAGAGGGCTCCGATGACCAATCCGTTCGACAATCCGTTCGGCCAGCCGCCGAACCGGCCCGCGCCGCCCCCGTCGTCCGCCCCCGCGCCGCATGCCCCCGCCCCGTACGCCACCGCCGTGCCCGGGCCCCTGTCCGGTGTGCGCAAGGTCGGCGGCTGGGTGGTGCTCCTGTTCGGCGCGCTGATCGTGATCGCCGCGCTCGTCGACTGGTCACAGCCCGGGATGAGCGTCGCGATGACGTTCTTCGGTGCGGCCTTCGTACTCACCGGCGCCACCATGATCTGGCAGAGGCTGCCGTGGCGGATCGCCGGTCCCGCAGCGGGAATCCTGCTGGTGATCTGCTTCGGCATCGTCGCCGCGACCACCGAACCCGCCGCCGAGGGCCGCGCACTGGCGTCGGCCGCCCAGTCCGGCTGATGTGATGTCGGCCGTCGGCGACACCCATCAGCTCAAGGGGCTCCGGGAGCAGAGTCCGGGCTGGGCCCTGCTCCGCGCCGACAACGCCGCCGTCATCCTCGCCCTGCTCGGCAGGCATTTCCGCGACGGCGTCCGGACCATCGCCGCACCGGAGCTGTTCGATCTGCTCGACGCCGATCTGCAGGAGCTGCGCGATGAGGGGCACGAGCTGCCGCGGTCCGGTCAGGGCTACTGCGCCGACTGGGTCCGCGCGGGATATCTGCTCCGCCGGGCGCAGAGCTCGTCGCGGGAGGAGTCGATCGAGCCGACGGAGGGAACCTTCGCGGCCCTGGCCTTCGTCACCGGCCTCGCCTCCCCCACCAGCACCGTCACCGAGTCCCGACTGACGACGCTGGCGACCCAGCTGCAGGCCCTGGCCCGCGACACCGATCCGAGCGCCGCGACCCGGCTGGCCCGGCTGCAGGCCGAGCGCGATGAGATCGATCGCCAGATCGCGCTGGTGCAGTCGGGCGACTTCCCGATCGTCGACGGCAGTCGCGCTCTGGAACGGTCGCACGAGATCCTCGCGTTGGCCTCCGAGATCCCCGGCGACTTCGCCCGCGTCCGAGCCTCCTTCGACGAACTCAACCGCACGCTGCGCGCCCGCATCCTCGACGCGGACACCGACCGCGGCGACACCCTCGGCGACGTGTTCCGGGGCGTCGACCTGATCGGCGACTCGGACGCCGGCCGCAGCTTCACCGCCTTCTACGACACGATCCTCGATGCGACCCGCTCGGCTCAGATCGACGACGCGATCGGCGCGATCCTCGACCGCCCCTTCGCCGACCACCTCAGCGTCGCGCAGCGTCGCAGCTTCCGCGCGCTGCTCGCCGACATGGAGAACGCCGCCTCCGAGGTCCACGAGACGATGACCTCGCTGTCGCGCAGCCTGCGTCATTTCGTGCAGTCGCGCGCCTACGAGGAGCATCGCCGCATCCAGCAGCTCATCCGCACCACCCAGCAGCGCGCCCGCTCGGTCGCGCAGGTCCGGCGCCCGTTCGACGTGCTCGACCTGGAGCTGGTGCGCGTGGGCATGAGTATCGAATCGGTGACCGCACTGAAACCGCACAACCCCGGCGACGACCGCGTCACCGAGCGCGTCGAGATCCATCAGCCGGGCGTCGCCGATCTCGCCGACCTCCGCCGGCTGGTCCGCGAGTCGGAGATCGACTTCGACGAACTGACCGGCGACATCGCGCAGACCCTGCACGAGCGCGGCCGAGCGAGCGTCGCCGACGTCCTCGCCGAGCACCCGGCCACCCAGGGCCTGGCGTCGGTGGTCGGTCTGCTGGTGCTGGCGGTCCGCCACGGCCATCCCACCGACGACGTCGAGACCGTCGAGTGGACGTCGGCGACCGGGACGCGTCGTCGCGCCGACATCGTCCGCCACGTGTACGACCCGACAGCAGAGGAGTTCGACCGATGACCGCCGCGGCCGACGATCACGACACCGACGCCGACGGCGCCGACCGGGGCGGCGCCTATCCCGGCGACGCGGGCGAGCTGGCCGTCGACACCCGCCGCGCACTGGTCCAGCTGTTGAAGGGTCCGCTCATCACCGCGACCAAGCATCCCGAGGTCTGGCGCACGGTCCTGCGCGATGAGAAGGTGCTGCGATCCCGGGTGGCCGACGTCTTCCTCGATCTGGTCGTCGACGACGAGAACCAGCTCGCGTTCACCCGGCCCGCCGACACCGGCGACGTCGACGCGCCGACCGTGCTGCGCACCGAGCGCCTCACGTTCATGGACACCGTGATGCTGCTGGCGCTGCGCCAGCTCCTGCTGCGCTCGCAGCCCGGTGAGCGGGTGATCGTGGGCCGCGACGAGATCGCCGAACAGTTGGAGATGTACCGCCGCCACACCGACACCGATCCGGCGGGCTTCGGCAGACGCGTGAACGCCTCGTGGACCAAGATGGCCAAGTACTCGCTGCTGTCGTCGACGACCACCGAGGACCGCATGGAGGTCTCGCCGGTGCTGCGACAACTGTTCGACGCCGATCAGATCGCCGTCGTGGCCGGTGAGTTCGACCGCATCCTGCACGGGGAGATCGCCGAGGAGGAATCACCGGAGGAGGAAGCACCGTGACCGACCATCCCGGCCAGCGTCGCCTCGCCCGCGTGCAGGTGGTGAACTGGGGCACCTTCAGCGGCTACCACCGGTTCCCGATCGCGCGGCGCGGCTTCCTGATCACCGGCAACTCCGGGTCCGGCAAGTCGACGCTGCTCGACGCCATCTCCGCGGTCCTCATGCCCGGCGATCGCGTCAAGTTCAACGCCGCCGCCCAGGAGGCCGACCGGTCCGGCCGCAGCCTGGTCAGCTACATCCGCGGCGCGTGGCGCCGCGACACCGACGCCGAATCCGACACCCTCGTCAGCAGTTATCTGCGACCCGACGCCACGTTGAGCGCGGTCGCCCTCACCTACCGCACCGGCGACGATCAGCACGCGGTCACGCTGGTGAAGCTGATGCATCTGGGACGCGGCAAGAACACGGTCGGCGACGTGAGCCAGCTGCATGTGCTGCTCGACGACGAACTCGACCTGACCGAGATGCTGCCCTACCTGAAGTCCGGCATCGACACCCGCGCGGTCCGCAAGCACTGGCCGTCGGCCGACGTCAACCCGTCGTATGCGCCTTTCGCACGCAAGTTCCGCAGTCGGCTCGGCATCTCGACCGAGGGCGCCCAGCGGCTGCTGCACCGGACGCTGTCGGCCAAGAGCCTGGGCAGCCTCGATCAGCTGTTCCGCGACTTCATGCTCGACGAGCCCGGCACCGTCGCGCTCGCCGATCGCGCGGTCACGCAGTTCCACGATCTGCGCGAAGCCCACCGCGTGGTGGTCGACGCCCGGCAGCAGGTGGAGATGCTCACGCCGCTGACCGCCCTGGCCGACACGAGGCAGCGGTCGCTGACGGTGGTCCGCGAGACCGACGAGGAGCAGACCCACGTCGACGCCGTGTACGCCACGCGCATGCTCGAGATCCTGCGCCGCGAGATCACCGAGCTCACCGCCCGGTCGCCGCTGCTCGCGGAGGCGGTCGAGGCCGCCAGCCGCGACGCCGACGCCGCCGACCAGGTGCTTCTCGATGCCAGGGTCGCCGTGGACGGCATCGGCGGCGGCAGGCTCGCCGTGCTGACCGGGCGTCGCGACGACCAACGCGCCGCCGTCGAACGCATCCGGCGGCGGCGTGCCCAGATCGCGGCGGCCGTGTCGACCTGGGACGGCGAGGTCCCGGTCTCGGCCGAGGAGTTCGCGCGACTGGTCGGTCAGGTGAACAGCTTGGTCGCCGATTCGGCGGGCAGTCACGAGGAGCGTCGCGCCGAGCAGTACGAACTGTCGAGCAGGCGGTCGGCCGCGCGTCTGGAACGCAGCCGGCTCGAAGCGGACCGGGAGGCCCTCGCGCGACGCCGCTCGAACATCGACCCGGCGCTTCTGCACGCCCGCGAGATCGTTTGCGCGGCCACCGGATTCGGCGAGGACCGGCTTCCCTTCGGCGGTGAGTTGCTGGAGGTGATGCCCGACCATGCGGCGTGGACCGGCCCCATCGAGCGGGTCCTCGGCGGCTTCGGCCGCACCCTGCTGGTACCCGACGAGGACTATCGGTCGGTCGCGGCCGCCATCGACGCCAATCATCTCGATGCCCGGCTGGTGTACCTGCGGGTGCGTCCGGTGTCGGAGAGCCCGCGTCGTACCGGCCGCGATTCGCTGGTGCGCAAGCTGACGGTGGCGCCCGGACCGATGGCGCAGTGGCTCCAGGCGCACCTGGCCGACTCGTTCGACTACGCGTGCGTCGAGTCCGTCGCCGACTTCGCCGGTCAGACGCGCGCGGTCACCCGGGCCGGCCAGGTCAAGCACTCGGCGCAGCGGCACGAGAAGGACGACCGCCGTCGCATCGACGACCGCACCCGCTGGGTGCTGGGCTTCGACAACGAGACCAAGATCGCCGACCTGCGCAGACGCATCGCCGATCTGGACGAGCAGATCTCGGCGTGGACCGCTCAGCTCGCGGCCGTCGACGCCGACGAGCAGTCGCGCAACAACCAGATCCGGTCGGCGCAGACCGTCCTCGACGCGCGGTGGTCCGACATCGACGTCGACTCCGCGCAGGCCGAGCTGGATGCGACCGTGGATCGGATCGCGCGCTGGGAGCACGACAACCCGGAGCACTCGGTTCTGTCGGCGCAGCTCGACGTCGCCGCGGAGTCTGCGAGGAATGCCACCGCCTCGCTGACCGCCGCCCGCGCGAAGCAGTCGGCGCACGAGGACGCGATCGCGCACCTGCAGGCGCGCGCCGACGAGGCCGCCGGCGCCGTCGACCACGAGGTGCCCGGCCCGGTCGCCGCCCGGCTCGACGCCCGATTCGCCGCGGCGGCACGACGACTGACCAGCGAGAACATCGACCGTGCCCGCACCACCGTCGATCGCGGAATCGCCGATGAGAACAAGAAGGCGCAGGCGATGCTCGGCGCGGCGCAGACCGAGATCACCCGCATCCTCACCCGCTATCTGGCCCGGTGGGAGGCCCGCGGCGGCGAACTCCGGGCCGAGGCCGAGTACGTCGACGATGCCCTGGCCATCCTGTCCCGGCTGCGGTCCGACGGGCTGCCTCGCTATGAGAACCGCTTCTTCGAGCTGCTCAACGACCAGTCGGCCCGCAACATCGGGGAGATCGCGCGCGCCATCCGCAAGGCGCCGGCCGACATCCGCGCCCGCATCGAACCGGTCAACGACTCGCTGCGGCACTCGCCCTTCGACGTCGACCGGTGGCTCAAGATCTCGGTCCGCGAGCACCGTTCGCCGGCGGCGACCGAGTTCCTCGACGACCTCGCCGCGGTGGCCGGCGGCTCGTGGACCGAAGACGATCGCGCCGCCGCGGAACAGCGGTTCGTGGCGATGTCGGCACTGCTCGAACGGCTCGGGTCCGCCGAGCCCGCCGACCGGCGCTGGCGGCGTCTCGTGCTCGACACCCGCCTGCACGTGAAGTTCATCGGCGTCGAGTTCGACGCCGACGGCGCGGCCGCCAACTACCACGACTCCAGCGCGGGACTGTCCGGCGGACAGGCGCAGAAGCTGGTCTTCTTCTGCCTGGCGGCCGCACTGCGCTATCAGCTCGCGCCCGACGGCAGCGGGGTGACGCGGTACGGCACGGTGATCCTCGACGAGGCCTTCGACCGCGCCGACGCCGCCTTCACCCGGCGCGCGCTCGACGTGTTCACCCAGTTCGGCTTCCACCTGGTGCTCGCCACCCCGCTCAAACTCCTGCAGACCCTCGAGGACTACATCGGCGGGACCGCGACCATCGCCATCCGCGACAGTCGCGAGTCGACGATCAACCTCGTCGAGTGGACCGACGTCGACGAGGCGACGCCGTGATTCCGCTCGGCGCGGCCGCAGACGCCGCCCGCAAGGCGGTCCGCAACCGGATGCGCCGCTGGCTCGCCGACCCGGACGCGGCCGCATCCGACACCCTGACGATCGCCCTGCATCCGCCTACCGAGAACACCGTCGCCGACGATCCCGACGCCGCCCGCGACTGGGTCCGGGCATGGCTGGCCTATGCCGGTCCGGGGGTCGTCGACCGCGAGCAGCGCCGCTGGCGCAGCTTCGGGGAGCAGACCGTCCCGGTCCGCCTCAGGCTCGCGGGCGCCGCCGAGATCTGCCGGGCCGCAGGCGAGCTCCCGCGGTGGCAGATGCTGGTCGCCCGCCGTGCGCAGTTGCTGGCGCTCGCCCCTGGCGAGGTCTTCGACGACGTCGTCGCCGGCCTGCACAAGCAGTGGGAGGTGCTCAGCGAAGCCGACTTCGAGCGGCTGCTCGCCACCCTCGCCTGGCTGCTCGCCAACCCCGATTCCGGTCTGCTGATCCGGCAGCTCCCGATCGTGGGCGTGCACACCAAATGGCTGGCCCGGCATCGGACGCTGGTCGAGAAGCTGATCGAGGGCACCCGCGGCTCACGCGAGCTCGGCGTGCACGCCGCACCCCGGCTGGTCGAGCTCGCCCTCCTCGACCCGCGCCTGCGAGCCGGTCTGCCGCGGCTGTTCGCTGCCCCGCTGCACGAGGTCGCGGCGATGGCGGTGACGCCCGCGACCGTGCTGGTCGTCGAGAACCGCGAATGCCTGCACGTGCTGCCCGACGCGTCGGGCACCGTCGCACTGCTCGGCTCCGGCAACGCCGTCACCGCCTTGGGCCGCATCGGCTGGCTCGGCTCCGCCGACGTCGTCTACTGGGGCGACCTGGACCCGCCGGGGATCGCGTTCATCGGCCGGCTGCGGCGCAGCCTCCCCCAGCTGCGCAGCGTGATGACCGACGTCGCGACGTTCCGCCGGTGGGAGTCGCTGTCGGTGGACGGCAGTCCGCTCGCCGACAACACCGATCTGCCGCTCACTGATCCCGAACGCGAGCTGCTCGCGCTGGTCGCCGCCGAGGGCCGGTTGCTGGAGCAGGAACGGATCCCGTGGGCGTGGGCGCGCGAGCGGCTCGTCGAGGCGGGAGTGCCCTTCGGGGACGCGTGACCCGTGACCGCGACCACGCGCCGCGCCCCGATACCCTGGCTCAGTGCAATTCGACGAGATCGTCGCCGTCCGGAAGAGCGATGCGGCGTGGCGGCTGCTGCGGGCCGACAACGCGCCGCTGCTGCTGGCCTTCCTCGGTCGGGTCTTCGTCGACGACAACGTCCGGGAGATCTCCGAGTCCGAGCTGGTCAGCCTGCTCGACGACGAGCTGTACGCCCTCAACGCCCGCCTCGGCGCGGGCACCTATCCGCGCACGCCCAAGGCCTACCTGGACGAGTGGGCCGCACCCGATGCCGGCTGGCTGCGCAAGTATTACGTCGCCGAGAGCGACGAGCCGCACTACGATGCGACGCCCGCGGTCGAACGCGCGGTCGCCTGGGTCCGGTCGCTGCGCGACCGCGACTTCGTCGCCACCGAGTCCCGCCTGCAGACGGTCTTCGACCTGCTGCGGCAGATCGTCTACGGCACCAGCACCGACCCCGAGGTCCGGCTCGCCGAACTGCGTCGGCGGCGCGCCGAGATCGACGCGGAGATCGACGCCGCCGAGCGCGGCGACTTCCATGTCCTCGACTCGACCAGTCGGCGAGACCGCTACCAGCAGTTCTCCGACCTCGCCCGCGCCCTCCTGGCCGACTTCCGGGAGGTGGAGGCCAACTTCCGCACCCTCGACCGGCAGATGCGCGAACGCATCGCCACCTGGCGGGGCACCAAGGGCGAGCTGCTCGACGAGGTCGTCGGCAGCCGGAACGTCATCAGCGACTCCGATCAGGGGCGCAGCTTCCAGGCGTTCTACGACCTGCTGCTCTCGGCCGACCGCCTCGACGAGCTCGACCAGCTGGTGCGGCACGCGCAGTCGCTGGCCGACGCCGCCGAGTCCGATGTCCGGCTGACCAACATCCATCACGACTGGCTCGACGCAGGCACCCGCGCCCAGAGCACGGTGCGGCGCCTCTCGGAGCAGCTGCGCCGGTTCCTCGACGATCAGGCGTGGCTCGAGAACCGCCGCGTCATGGACCTGCTGCGCAGCATCGAATCGTCGGCGTACACGGTGCGCGACCGGCGCCTCGACGACTTCACGCACGAGATCGACTCGCCCGCACCGGAGGTGCACCTGCCGATGGAGCGCCCGCTGTATCGGCCCGCCGCCACCGTCGACATCGCCAGCGAGGGCATCGAGGACGGCGAGGCGCAGGGCGCGTCGGAGGCCCTGTTCGAGCAGATCCACGTCGATCCGGCACCGCTGATCGAGGGCGTGCGGCACCTGCTGCGCCGCCACGATCAGGTCACCCTCGCCGACGTGGTGGCCGACCGTCCGCTGGAGCAGGGGCTGGCCGAGCTCATCACCTATCTCGCACTGTCCGACGACGGTTTCGCCAAGGTCTTCGACGAGCAGAACCACGAGTCCGTGCACTGGGTCGACGACGCCGGGCAGGGCCGCACCGCCCGGGTGCCGCGCGTCATCTACACCCGCAAGTCCGCCGAAGCCGCGACCGCCGAACAGGAGAGCCGATGAGCCACCCCGTGCCCCGCAAGGAGCTGAACCTGTCGCTCGCGGTCACCTCGCTGATGAAGGGCGTGGTGTACCGCGACACCGCCGAGACGGCGTGGCGTCATGTGCTCGGTCTGGCCGCGCAGGTCGCCGACTACGTCGCCACGCTCGGGCTCACCGTGGTGATCGACGAGGCCGAGGGCTACGCCTTCCTGCGCTCCAAGAGCGACGACGAACTCGCCGACCTCGGCGTCCCCCGGCTCGTCGCGCGCCATCAGCTGCCGCTGCACACCTCGCTGCTGCTGGCGCTCCTGCGCCGCAAGCTCGCCGAGCACGACACGACCGATGCGGGCGAACGCCTGATCATGACCGGCGACCAGCTCCGCGAACTGCTCAGCCCGTTCTTCCCCGCCACCACCAACGAGGCCCGCACCGCCGATCAGGCCGACACCGCCGTCCGCCGCGTCGTCGAGCTGGGCTTCCTGCGCCGGATGCCCGGTCAGGACGGCCAGTACGAGGTCCGCCGCGTGATCAAGGCCTTCGTCGACGCGCAGTGGCTGGCCGACTTCGACACCCACCTGGCCGAGTACGCGGGCATCGCCCGGGAGGAGGAGCAGTGACCGGTCTGTTCGCGCCCACCGAACTGGAGAATGCGAGCTCGGCGCGGTCGGGGTTCCGGTTGCAGCGCTTCCAGGTCCTCAACTGGGGAACCTTCGACCAGCGCGTGTGGACGCTGACCCTGAACGGCGAGAACGGCCTGCTGACCGGCGACATCGGGTCGGGCAAGTCGACCCTCGTCGACGCCCTCACCACCCTGTTGATGCCCGCCCACCGCGTCGCCTACAACAAGGCCGCGGGCGGCGAGTCGCGCGAACGGGACCTGCGCTCCTATGTGCTCGGCTACTACAAGTCCGAGCGCAACGAGGCCACCGGCTCGTCGCGGCCGGTGGCGCTGCGCGGAATGAGCAACTACTCGGTCATCCTCGGCGTGTTCGGCAACGAGGGCCACGACGAGACCGTGACGCTGGCCCAGGTGTTCACCATGCGGCACGACAGCGGCCAGCCGGAACGGTTCTTCACCGTCACCGACCGCGCGCTCGACATCGCCGCCGACTTCGCCGATTTCGGCGCCGACCTGCGCACGCTGCGCAAACGCCTGCGCGACGGCGGCACCCGCATCCACGAGCACTTCCCCGAGTACGGCCGCGACTATCGACGCGCCCTGGCGATCCGCTCCGAGCAGGCGATGGAGCTGTTCCATCAGACGGTGTCGATGAAGGCCGTCGGGAACCTGAACGACTTCGTGCGCGACCACATGCTCGAGCCCTTCGACTCGTCCGGGTGGGTCGACACGATGGTCGCGCATTTCGAGGATCTGACCGCCGCGCACGACGCCGTCGTGCTGGCCCGCGCTCAACTGTCGGAGCTGGCACCGCTGCTGGCCGACGACGACCGCTACCGCACGCACACCGACATGGCCGCCGAGCTCAAGGCCCGGCGCGCCGCCCTGCGCTTCCATTTCGCCCGACTGCGTTTCGACCTGCTCGCCGACGAGTCGGCGAGCACCGAACGCGACCTGACCGCCACACGGACGGCGCTGGCGAACGTCGACCGCGAGCTGGCCGATCTGCGTGCCGGGCTGCGCGAGCTGGAACTGCGGCAGGCCGGTCTCGGCGGCACCGACATCGCCACCCTCGAGCAGCAGATCGTGCAGGCTCAGCGGCAGCGGGACGAGCGGGCGGCCGCCTACGAGCGGTACCGCCGGATGATCGACGACGCCGGCCTGGCGCCCGTGGCCGACCGCGGTCAGTTCGATCAGCGCCGCACCGAGGTCGTCGACGCCGTCGCCGAACTCGACGCCGAGGCCGTCGAGGTGGAGAACGCGATCACCGAGGTCCGGTACAGCCGCCGTGAACTCGACGTCGAGGGTCGCCGCGTGGCCGGCGAGATCGCGAGCCTGCGCGGTCGCACCAGCAACATCCCCGACCGCAACCTCCGGATCCGCGAGCTCATCTGCCAGGGTGTCGGCCTCCCCCACGACGAGCTGCCCTTCGTCGGCGAGCTGATCGGAGTCCGCGCCGACGAGAGCCGCTGGGAGGGCGCCGCCGAACGCGTCCTGCGCGGCTTCGGTCTGTCCCTGCTGGTGTCGGCAGACGTGTACGACGAGGTCGCGGCGTGGATCGACGCCAATCATCTCGGGGGGCGCGTCGTCTACTTCAAAGTCTCCGACGCCGTCGCGTCCGGCCGGAGCGTGCCGACGCCGCCGCCGACCGCGCTGGCGCACAAGATCGACATCAGGGAGGGCCGCTTCGAGCAGTGGCTCGAGCACCGGCTGTTCGAACGCGCGCGGCACGTGTGCGCCGAGTCGATCGACGAGTTCCGCACGGCCGAGCACGCGGTCACCGTGAACGGCCAGGTCCGTTCCGGCGGTGGACGCCATGAGAAGGACGACTCGCAGCGCGTCGACGACCGCCGCAATTACGTCCTCGGCTGGAGCAACGAGCAGAAGATCACCGCGCTGTTCACCACCGGCCAGCGCGTGCAGGACGACCTGAACCGGGTCGACGCCGAGATCGCCGATCTGGAGGATCGTCGGCGCGCCCTGATGGACCGCCGCAACGCCCTCACCGGATTGGACGCCTACCCGAGCTTCGACGTCATCGATGCGGCGAGTGCGACGGCGCGGATCGCCGAGCTGACCGCACGCAAGACCGAGTTGGAGCAGTCCTCCAGTGAACTCGCCGAGGTGACCGAGGCGATCGCCGCGACTCGCGAGCAGCTGACCGCCGCCGACGCGACCCGAGACGGGCTGCGCGACAAGGTGTCCCGGTTGGAGATGGCTCGCGACCAGGGGGCGAAGGCACGCGAGGGCGCGCAGTCGGTGATCGCCGAGCCCGGATTCGCCGACGCGGAGCCGCATTTCGCCGCGATCGCCGGCGCCGTCGACGAGTACCGGGCCAAGGTGCACGAGGGCGCCGAGCTGCCGCTGACGGTCGCCGAGTGCGCCGAGCTGGAGTCGTCGCTGACTGAGAAGCTCACCGACGAGTCCGAGCAGCACGCCGCCCGCGCGAGCACCTATGAGACGCGCGTGGTGAACCGGATGTCGGAGTTCAACCGCAACCACCCGATTCTGACCACCGAGTTCGACGCCGACATCGCCTCGGCGCACGAGTACCGGGAACTGCATCGCAGGCTCGCCGACGACGATCTGCCGCGTTTCGAGGCCGAGTTCAAGACCTACCTGAACACCAACGCGATCCGCGACATCGCGATCTTCGCCGCCAAGCTCAACAAGGAAGTTCATCTGATCTCGTCGAAGATCGACACGATCAACGAGTCGCTGGCCGGCATCGAGTACAACCCCGGACGCTACATCCGGCTCGACGTCAATCCGACGACCGCGCAGGACATCCGCGAGTTCCGCGCCGACTTGCGCCGCTGCAGCGACGGCTCGTTCGAGGCCGACTCCGACGACCACTACGCGGAGGAGAAGTTCCTGCTCGTCAAGTCGATCGTCGAGCGGTTCCGCGGCCGGGAGGGCTTCGCCGACCTCGATCGCCGGTGGACCGAACAGGTCACCGACGTCCGCAACTGGGTCACCTTCGCCGCCTCGGAGCGGTACGCCGACGGCGACGCCGAGTACGAGAACTACACCGACTCCGACGGCAAGTCCGGCGGCCAGAAGGAGAAGCTGGCGTACACGATCCTCGCCGCGTCGCTGGCCTATCAGTTCGACCTGAAGTGGGGTGCCGTCCGCTCGCGCGACTTCCGGTTCGTCGTCATCGACGAGGCCTTCGGCCGCGGCTCCGACGACTCGGCGCGGTACGCGCTGGCCCTGTTCGCCCGGCTGGGCCTGCAGTTGCTGATCGTCACTCCGCTGACGAAGATCTACACGATCGAGCCGTTCGTCTCCGCGGTCGGCTACGTGGAGAACCGCGGCGGCAGCTACTCGCAGCTGCAGTGCCTGACGATCGAGGAGTACCGAGCGATCCGCGCTGTCCGAGGCGGCAGTTAGCCTGGACCTGATCGGTCACCCCGTCGCAGGAAGCAGGTTCATGGCATACCGGCCCGCAGCACCGCAGTCGTGGTCGTGGTCGTCGACGCACTTCCAGGCGGCTCTGACGGCTTTCGATCCGATGACCTGCGCTCGCGGTCTCGATTACGCCGGCCGGGGGATGATCGTCGAATTCGCCGCCACCCCCACCGGGTTCGTCGGCTCGTGCCGGGGGTCGGGCCGCCGACGCTACCGGTGCGACGTCGACGCGACCTTCGAAGCCGGACAGCTGGTCGAGATCGACACCTACTGCAGCTGCCCGGTCGGGACGTTCTGCAAGCACTGCGTCGCGCTGCTGGTCACCGCCCAGCGGGAGGGGTCGGTACCGGGCCGCGGCCAGGAGTGGAAGGCGCTGGTCACGGAGCTGCGCGATCTCGACGAGATCACGGCGAGAGCGACGCGGACGCGCCCCGAGGTGCCGGTCGGATTGATGTTCGAACTCGACCGGACCTACGGGTCACCCTGCCTCGTGCTTCGCCCCGTCGCACCGGGCAAGTCGCGGCCGTGGGTGATGAACCGGGTGACGTGGGATCACGTCTTCGGCGCCTCCAGCAACGAGAACTTCGCCCCGGCCGCGCTCAACGCGCTCCGCGGACTCGGCCAGACCTTGAGCACCGACCGATACGGCGTTCCCGGTGTGTACGGCACCGTTACGCTCACCGGACGCCCCGCCACGTGGCGCGCTCTGGCCGGGGTCCGCGAGGCGGGCGTCCCGCTCGTCTCCCGCACCAACGGAGCCATCGGTGCCGCCGTCCTCGGCGAGGAGGTGACACCGCACCTGCGGGTGGTTCCGGTCGCCGGCGGCGCCGCGGTCGAGGTCGAGTTGACGCTCGACGCGCGGCCCCTCGATCCGCGGGCCACGGACGTCCTCGACGGAGACGGGATCGTCGTCTCGATGGTCGACGGCGCGCTGCTGGTGGCGCCGATGCCGCCGCTCACCCCGACCGAGACTCGACTTCTGCGCAGCGCCGAGCCGCTGTTCGTGCCCGACGACGCACTGCCCGAGTTCGCCGCTGCGATGCCCGCGATCAGCGGCGCCCGGGCGGTCGAGGTCGTCGGCGGCGCGCTGGAACCGCAGATCGTCTCCGGTCCCGCGCTGCGACTGGTGATCACCTGCGACGACACCGGCGCCGACTACGCCTGGTTCTTCGACTACACCGTCAACGACGCCGTTCGCAGCGTGCCCGTCCTCGACCCGTCCGACGGCACGTTCGTCCGCGACGACGAGGGCGAGACGAAATTGCTCGAGGGCTGCCGCGACGAACTGACCGCCGTCGCCGCAGCGACGAGCGCCTGGCTGCCGACGACGACCGATCGGCTCGAGGCCGCGACCACCGAACTGCTGCGCAGCGGCGAGGTCGACACCGCTCTGGCCGTGCGCGAGCTGATCACCGAGCTGCGAACGCGGCCGTTCGACGAGACTGCTGCGGCCGCCCCGCCGGCGCTGCTGGCCGGTCCGGTCCGGTTGAGCCTGAGCGAGGCCGCGATCCTGTGCGGCGAGGTGGCCCCGAGGATCGAGGATGCGGGTCGGGTCACCGTCACGATCGAGGGCGACCTCGACTTCCGCCGCGCGCAGAGCGCCCCGGTCGTCAGGTTCTCGGGCGACGCGCAGACCGATTGGTTCGACCTCGCCGTCGAGCTTGACGTCGACGGTCACCTGGTGCCGCTCGCCTCGGTGATCCAGGCGCTCGACGCCGGCGAGACCCACATGGTCCTGCCCGACGGCACCTACTTCCCGCTGAAGTCGCCGGAGCTGGACAGGCTGCAGACACTGCTCACCGAGGCTCGCGAGCTGGGCGAGATCGACCGCGGCCGGGCGGCGTCAGGCACGCTCAACGTGTCGATGTGGGAGGATCTGCTGGCGCTCGGCGTCGTCGACGACCAGTTGGCCGACTGGCACGGGCGCATCCAGCGGCTCGCCCGGGCCCGACCGCCGCACCCCGTCCAGCCGCCGGCCGGTCTCGACGCCCAGCTGCGCCACTACCAGCGCAGCGGCCTCGACTGGCTCACGTTCCTGTGGGACAACCGGCTCGGCGGAATCCTCGCCGACGACATGGGCCTGGGCAAGACCCTGCAGACCCTCGCCCTGTTCGGTCGGATCCTCGAGGAGCGGCCCGACGCCAGGTTCCTCGTCGTCGCCCCCACCAGCGTGATCGGGAACTGGGCCGCCGAGGTCCGCCGCTTCCTGCCCGAGGTGCCGGTCGCGACCGTCACCGCCACCCAGAAACGCCTGGGTCCCCTGGCCGAGATGCTCGGCGATGTCCGCATCATCGTCACCTCGTACACGCTGCTGCGGATCGACTACGACAACTTCGCCGAATTCGATTGGACCGTCGCGGTGTTCGACGAGGCGCAGTTCATCAAGAACCACAACTCGCAGACCCATCAGAGCGCTCGGAAGCTGTCCGCCGAGAGCAAACTCGCGATCACCGGCACTCCGATGGAGAATCGGGTGATGGAGCTGTGGTCGCTGGTCTCGGTGGTCGCGCCCGGGCTGTTCAGTTCACCCAAGAGGTTCAAGGAGCACTTCGCGGCCCCCATCGAGAGCGGCCGGGAACCCGAACGCCTCGCGACGCTGCGCCGCCGGCTCAAGCCGATCATGCTGCGGCGCACCAAGGACCAGGTTCTGGACGACCTGCCGGAGAAGCAGGAGCAGAAGCTGACCCTCGCCCTCGAGGCCAAGCACCGCCAGATCTACGACACCTTCCTGACGCGCGAACGGCAGCGGATGCTCGGGCTGCTGGCCGACTTCGACAACAATCGGATCCAGATCCTGCGTGCGCTGACCACCATGCGCCAGCTGAGTCTGCACCCGGGCCTGGTCGACGACGCGAACGCCGAGATCAAGTCGACCAAGATCACCTACCTGGCCGAGCAGGTCCCCGAGTTGATCTCCGAAGGCCACAGCGCCCTGGTGTTCTCCAGCTTCACCGGATTCCTCAAGCTGGTGGCGGCCCGGTTCGACGCCGACGGCATCGCCTACAGCTATCTGGACGGGTCGATGTCGGCCCGGCAGCGCACCGCCCAGATCGACGACTTCACCGCCGGCCGGACCGCAGTCTTCCTCATCAGTCTCAAGGCCGGTGGTTTCGGGCTCAACCTGACCGCCGCCGACTACTGCTTCGTCACCGACCCCTGGTGGAATCCGGCCGCCGAGAGCCAGGCCGTCGACCGCGCGCACCGGATTGGTCAGAAACGCGCGGTCACCGTGTACCGCATGGCCGCCGAGGACACCATCGAGGAGAAGGTGATCGCCCTGCAGGACCGTAAGCGCGAGCTGTTCAACGCGCTCATCGACGACGGCGCCGAGTTCTCCGGCGCCATCACCGCCGACGACATCCGCAGCCTGCTGCGGTGATGATTTAACACAGCGGCATCTCCTGCACAACCCCTCTGCGGTCGTTTTCTGCGCGGCGATTCGCGGCCCGCGGGTGGAGGTCCGGCCCCGGTCGCGGCACGCAGACTCGTAGTCGATTCCCCGACCGTCCGAGCCCTGCAGGAGAACCGTGAAGCATCCGTCCCCGACCCGCACCGCGCGGTCCCGCAGGTCGTTCCTGCTGGGCCTGGCCGCCGTCCCCGTCGTCGCGGCGGTCGGCTGCACGCCGCGGGAGACGACCGCTGTCGGGACCGGGGGGCTGCGGCCGCTGCCGATCCCACCGCTGGCACCGTCGACGGTCGACACCGCCGGCGTGCGCCGCTTCACCCTCGTCGCCGCCCCGGGCAGCACCGAGATGCGACCCGGGCAGCAGACGCCGACGTGGGGGTTCAACGGCTCGATCCTCGGTCCCACCCTCCGGGCCCGACGCGGAGAGAAGGTCGGCTTCACCATCGACAACCGGCTGCCGGAGACCACCACGGTGCACTGGCACGGGATGCACGTGCCCGCCCGGTTCGACGGCGGACCGCATCAGTCGATCGCCCCGGGCGGGCGGTGGTCGCCGGAGTGGACGGTCCAGCAGCCCGGCGCCACCCTCTGGTATCACCCGCATCCGCACGGCGCCACCGAGAAGCACGCCTATCGCGGTCTGGCCGGGATGTTCCTCATCGACGACGCCGACACCGACAATCGCGACCTGCCCCGCGACTACGGCGTCGACGACATTCCGCTGATCGTGCAGGACCGCCGGTTCACCTCGGACGGTCGGCTCGACGAATCCAGCCCCACCGACGTCGGGCTGCTGGGCGACACGCTGATCACCAACGGCATCGCCGGCGCCT
Source organism: Gordonia aichiensis (assembly GCF_039946255.1). GTDB lineage: Bacteria > Actinomycetota > Actinomycetes > Mycobacteriales > Mycobacteriaceae > Gordonia > Gordonia aichiensis_A. The sequence goes on from NZ_JBCDWL010000012.1 coordinate 112,189, forward strand.
ACCTCGACGTGGCCGCACCGCGGGTGCGGCTGCGGATCCTCAACGGCTCGGGCGGCCGGATCTACAACGTCGGGCTCGCCGACGGCGGCGAGTTCTCGATGATCGCGAGCGACGGCGGGCTGCTGCCACGGCCGGTCTCGCTGACCCGGCTGGTGTTGAGTCCCGGTGAGCGCGCCGAGATCATCGTCCCGGTCGGGCAGGCGCCGAGGCTGCTGCGGTCATTTCCGCTCGACGAACGCAGCGGCGGAACCTCCCGTGAGGCGGCGGCTTTCGGGTTCACCGACTCCTTCGACATGCTGGAACTACGGCCGACCGGCGACCGCACCACCGCCCCCGCCCTCCCGGCGGCGTTGACGACGATCGCCCGGCTGAATCCGTCAGGCGCCGTCGTCCGCCGCCGGTTCGACCTGCAGTGGTACATGATCAACGGTGAGCGGATGGACATGAATCGGATCGATCACACCTCGATCGTCGACACCACCGAGGTCTGGACGGTTCGCAACCGCGACAACTGGCCGCACAACTTCCACGTCCACGACACGCAGTTCCAGATCCTCGACATCGACGGGCAGGCGCCGCCGCAGCAGCTGGCCGGCTGGAAGGACACCGTGTACACCCCGCCCGGCAGCACGGTGCGGTTGGCGTTGCGGTTCTCCGACTACACCGATCCGACGCTGCCGTACATGTATCACTGTCACCTGATGCTGCACGAGGATCAGGGCATGATGGGGCAGTTCCTGGTCCTGGCGCCTGGGCAGCGGGCGGCCCCGACGAAGATGCCGGCGATGCCCGGCATGGACCACGGAGGTACAGACCGCGGGGACATATCTCACTGACCGGACTGGCCGCGGCGGTAAGCGTAGACGGCCAGCCGCGCCCGGTTGTCGCAGTCGGTCTTGTCCATCAGGTTCCCGATATGCGACTTCACCGTCGAGACGCCCAGATGCAGGCGCTCGGCGATCTCCGGGTTCGTCAGCCCGTCGCCGACCAGGGCCAGGATCTGTGATTCCCGGTCGGTGAGCGCGACCGGCTCCGGTGGCGACGATGCGGTCGCCGGATCGACGGCCCGGTCGACGAGGCGGCGCAGCAGATCCGGGGTGAACGGCAGGTCGCCGTCGGCCACCCGGCGGATCGCGTCGAGCAGGTCGGCCGGGTCTGTGTCCTTGACCAGAAAGCCCGCCGCACCCGCCGCCAACGCCGGATACAGGTGGTCGTCATCGTCGAAGGTGGTCAGCACCAGTACTTTCGGCGCATCGGGTCGGCGGGTGATCTGTGTGGTGGCCGCCACCCCGTCCAGGCCGGGCATCCGCAGATCCATCAGCACCACGTCCGGAGTCAGGGCGATCACCGCCCGGATCGCCTCGGCGCCGTCGGCGGCCTCCCCCACCACGTCGAGATCGTCGGTCGATTCGCACAGCATCCGCAGACCCGCGCGCACCAGCCGCTGGTCGTCGACGATCAGCACGCGGATCATCGGTCCTCCTCCGTTCCCGGCTCCTGGACGACACCGGCCGGGAGCCAGGCGTGCACCCGCCACTGCGTGCCGTCCGGGCCCGCCGCCAGTGTGCCGCCCGCCAGCGATGCGCGCTCGGTCATCCCGACGAGTCCGTGTCCGGCCCTGCTCTCGTCGCCGGTCATCTCGCCCTCGGCGATCCGGCGCCGGTTGCTCACGTCCACGACCAGTGCATCGGGGCCTTCGGTGACCCGCACGGTCACCGCGGCCTCCGGGTCCGCGTACCTCATCGCGTTGGTCAACGACTCCTGCACCACCCGCAGCAGGGTGAGCCTGCCGATCGCGTCGAGACCGGTCAGCTCGGGCAGCGAAGCCAGGTCGACGGTCAGACCGGCGGCCCGCGTTCGGGTCACGGCGGCCTCGATCTCGGCGGGGATCGCGTCGGGCTCCACCAGTGCCACCTGGCCCAGGCCCGGGTCGCGCAGGGCCGCCAACAGGCGACGGATGTCGGTCAGCGCGCCGGACGCCGTCGCGTGCACGTCGTCGAGCACGTCGCGGACCCGCGGATCGGCGTCGGCCACCACGTGCCGGGCCACCCCGATTCGCAGCACGATCGACGCCATGTGGTGGGCCACCAGATCGTGGAGCTCACGCGCCAGTGCCGTCCGTTCCGCGGTCCGCGCCCGTACCGCCTCCTCTGCGGCGCGCAGCCGGTAGGTCTGTGCCAGTTCGCGCTGGGCGCGCAGGTACAGGCCGAGCAGCAGCGGCAGTCCGACGGCGGCCACCGCCTCCACCGCCGTGGCCGTCCGCCAGAAATCGGTGTAGGACTCGGTGCCGAGGCCGGTCACCACCGCGACCGCCCAGCAGGCGGTGGCCGCGACGACTCGACCGCGCTCGGTCACCCGCATCGCAGCCTCGGCCAGACCGACCGCGCCCAGGTACGGCACCAGCCCGGCCAGTCCCCACGCATGTCCGACGAACATCACTGCAGCCAACGCCGATGAGGCGATCGACGCCATCAGTGGTACCCGATCCCCGATCAGGAACACCGCGGCCGCGGCGAGCCCGGCGATCCAATACCAGATCGGCACCTGATACTGCCCGGGGAAAGAGCTGGCGGCGAGCATCAGCGGCACCAGGACCAGGGGAATCGCCCGCCCCCAGGGCACCCGGTGCAGCAACGTTCGTGGCTCGATCACGCCTCCAGAGTAGGGCGCACCTATGACATCACCGGCACGTCCACCCATTGCGTCCCGGCGGGTTCAGCGTGGGCGCGGCCGGCGGTCGCGGCGGCCACCGCCGCCTCCACCTGCGCCAGATCCGCCGTCGCGGTCAGCAGGGTGGCGGTCGCGCCGTACTCGGTGGCCAGGATCGCGATGCCCCGGGCGCGCAGATCCGCCTCCACCCGACCCGCGTCGGCGTGCGGCAAACTCACCCGCGCCAGAACCCGTTGCTCACGGCGCACCGTGGCGGCGCCGTCGAGTGCGAGCGCGACCGCGTCGCCGTAGGCGCGTGCCAGGCCGCCGGCGCCCAGCGGGGTGCCGCCGAACCACCGGACCACTACGGCCGCCACGTCGCTGAGTCCGGCACCGTGCAACACATCGAGCATCGGCGCGCCCGCGGTTCCGGACGGTTCGCCGTCGTCGTTGCTGCGCGTGATCTGTCCGCGTTCACCGAGGACGAACGCCGAGCAGTGGTGCCGTGCCTCGCGGTGGTCGTGGCGCAGTTTCGCCACCAGTTCGCGCGCGGCGCTCTCGTCGTCGACGCGGCGGACCACGGCCAGGAACTTCGACCGTTTCACCTCCAGGACGCCGACGGCGTCGTCTCCGCGGGCGAGGGTGAGGTAGGTCTGCGCATCGGTCACGCCTCAACGCTCTCACGCACCGCCTCGTCGGCGGCACCGCTCCCCTCTCGGGCTAACACCCAATCGAACGTTTACACGATTTTATTGTTGTATATATCACTTTTCACTGCTATCATTAGAACATCAGTTCGCATCGGATTGAAGGGGTGGACCACATGATGACCAACCAGGAGCAGGCCGGCGTCCGGAACGATCTCGACCTCACCGAGGTCGGCGTCCCGGCGGGCGCCACCACCGGTGACCAGCTCGGCGACCTCACCGCGATCGTCGCGCTCGCGGCCGCCGAGGGCTTCGTGGCCTGGAAGCGGTACCAGCTCATCTACACGATGCTCGGCCGCAACCTCGCGGCCATCGACGGCTCGGTGCCCGACCAGAAGCGGCTGGTCGATCCGCTCACCTCGCTCGCCTGCGAGGTCGCCACCGCGTTGGCGATCCATCAGAGCACCGCCGAACGCCAGATCGATCTGGCGATCACCGCACACGAGCGGCTCCCCCGCGTGGCCCGGCTGCTCCGCGACGGCGTGCTCAGTGTGCGCGGGTTCGCCGAGATCGCGCTGCAGACCGGCGCGGTCGTCGACGACGACGTGATGGCGGCGCTCGACGCCGATCTCGCGATCGAACTGCGTGTCATGGGTCCGGCCGCGGTCAAGGACGTCAGCGATACCGCGCGCCGGTTCGTCGCCGAGTTCGATCCCGATGCGCTGCGCGATCGACGCAAGGCCGCCTGCAAGGGCGTCACGGTCGCCATCGAGGTCGAGGATGCGACGCTGTCGATCTGCACCACTCCCGAGGACGCCGCCCTGGCGAAGAAGTGCGTTGACGCCCTCGCCGCCCGCGTGTGCGCCAACGATTCCCGCACGGTCGGCGAGCGTCGTGCGGACGCCGCCGTCGCCCGGCTGACCGGTGCCGCGTTCTGCTGCGACTGCGCGCGCGACGACTGCGCGGCCGCATTGAGCGATGCGGAGATCGCCGAGGCGTTCGCACGGATCGTGGTGCACGTGGTGGCCGACGCCTCCACCCTGAACGACGGCTCCGACAAGGCCGCCTACCTCGACGGTTTCGGCGTCATCGACGCCCACCACGCCCGGGAGATCGCCGCCCGACCCGGCACCGTGGTGCGCCCGCTCGACGTCGCCGGCCTCGCCGACCGCACCGCCCGCGCCGGCGACCCCTACCGTCCGACCACCGCCTGCGACACCGCGGTGCGCGCACTGTTCGGAACCTGCTCGCACGTCGGCTGCCACCGCCCGGCGTGGAACTGCGATCTCGACCATGTCTGCGAGTACAACCACGCTCGGCCCGCGGCGGGCGGTGCCACCTGCTTCTGCAACCTGAACCCGAAGTGCCGCTTCCACCACCTGGTCAAGACCTACGGCGAGGGCTGGCTCGACGACCAGATCGTCGACGCCGACGGCGTCGTCTGGACCGAGATCACCACCCCGTCCGGGTACCGGGTGCGACGCCGTGCGGCCAATCACTGGCTGCTGCCCGACCTCGGGCTGATCCCGTGCCGGCACGGCGCGCCCACCGCTCCCGGCGTCGTCGACCCGGCCGGCGAACCCGAGCGTGCCCGCACCCGCACGCAGGCCAAGCACGACTACCGGATGCGGCTGCGTTCGCAGCGCCGCTATTCGGTCGCGTGTGCGCAGGCCGCGGCCGTCGCCGTGTTCGAGTCCGCCGACGAGCCGCCGTTCTGAACGCTCAGTTCGGGAAGTTCACGATGGCGTCGTTGAGCGGCAGTTGGTGCGTCCGCGTCTGCGTCGTCTCATCGTGGTGGGCGAAGAACTCGCCGGTCAGGTAGTCGTCGGCGGCCAGGATCGCGGTCGGGTCGATGTAGCCGGCGTACTCGAAGCTGTCGAAGACGTACGGGATGCCGTCGCTGCCGATCAGGTTCGGTCCGTCCATCAGCTGGAAGTGCAGGTGCGGCGCGTTGGAGTTGCCGGTGTTGCCGAGCTTGCCGATCAGTTGCCCCTTGGTGACCTTGTCGCCGGGCTTCACCAGCAGCGATCCCTCCTGCAGGTGGGCGTACATCGCCCAGACGCCGCCGCCGAGGTCTTGGACGATGTGGTTGCCGTCGACGTTGTCGACGGTGATCTTGGCCGCCAGCACCGGATCGGAGGCGGGAAGGATGCCTGGTGCGTTGGCCGTGACATCGTCGAGTGTCGCGGTGATGGTGCCGTCGGCGACGGCGTACACGTTCTGCCCGTAGTCCTGATAGCTGTCGTTGCTCGTCTTGTCGCCGACGTAGAACCGGCCTCGGTCGTCGGTGCGCATCCAGTCGATGGCGAACCGCTGACTGTCGGCCAGGGTGCCCGCCAGCGGCAGCAAGGACGGCACGTGCGGGAAGCCGATGCCGCAGCAGCCGTTCTGCGCCACCCAGTCGGTTCCGCGCAGCGGCGGAGCGATGATCGGGGCGGTGCGGGCGGCCACGGATTTCGGTGCGACCGTATAGGTCACCGGCCGCGCCGGACCGGGCCCGGGGTTCGCTGAGGCGAGGGCGACGATCCGGTGCAGCACCGTCGGCGGGACGTCCGAGACGGCGTCGACGGTGAAGTCGACCAGCAGCGCACGGGACTGCCCGGGCGGGATCACCGTGTCGGGTGCCGGCTGCGAGGGCAGGGTGCGCAGCCGATTGCAGTCGCCGTATCCGCAGGCCGGGTCGACGAGCGCCGTTCCGGAGAACGAGGTGAGGGCTGACGTCGGATGCTGCGCGTCGACCACGTCGACCCGCTGCAGGGTGGCCGGGGCCAGGCCGGCGTTGGTCAGTTGCAGCGCGTACGCCACATGCGCTTTGCCATCGGTGCCGACGAACGGGAAAGTCGGCGATCCGAGCGGTTGCACCGTCACCGCCGTGTAGTCGGTGGAGACGTTCGCCGAGACGGCCGCCGGTTCGGGACTGCTCGGCGGACCAGCGCTCCGGTCCCCGCTGGAGCATCCGGTCACGGCCAACGCAACCGCCGACAGCACCGCGGCGCCCGACACCGCGACCCGCCTCACCCTGCTGTTCATTCCTTGAATTCTCCGACGAACCGTCCCGCTTCGGAATAGACCCAGGTCCATCGTCAAGCCCCGCCTCTCGCGGTCACTCTGGTAGCAGGAGGCGCCCCATGACCGAACAGATCGGCTCCGTCGACATCATCGGCGACGCGACCGACGGCATCGAATCGCCGTGCGGTCTCATCGCCGCAGGGGGTGACATCTGGTTCACCAGTATCGCCAACGGTCGCCTCGGCCGGGTGCGGGAGTACGGCAAGGATTTTCGGGCCGCGACCTTCGCCGATCCGCGAAACCGGATCCGGCTGCCCGCGAACCTCTTTCCGGCCGCCGACGGCAGGCTCTGGGTCACCTGTCTGGGCTCGGACGCGCTCGCCTCGATCGACCCGCATGCCGTCGATCCCGCCGCATCGATCACCGTCTGCTCGCATCCGGACCTGCGGGGCCCGGTAGCCGTCAAAGCCGCCCCCACCGGATTGCTGTGGTGCACGCTGCGCGGCGCCGACGCGATCGCCTCCCTCGACCCGCGGACACCCGACCCCGCTTCGACGGTGACGCTGATCCGTTCCGAGCTGATCGCCGACCCGTCGGCGCTGTTCGTCGATCCCCGCGGCCGCGTGTGGTGGGTCAACGCCACCACCCGGACGCTCGGCCGATACGATCCGGCGGCGCCTGGCCCGGTGCGCCGGTTCGGTCCGTGGCCGCAGTACGGCGCGCCGCGCGCGTGGGCCGTCGGCGCCGACGGCACCCTGTGGGTCACAACGCAGGACGCCCCCGGGCTCCTCGCCGTCGACGCCGCCACCGATCCCGCCGTCCGCTGGCACACCGATCTGCTCCTGCGCACACCGGACGGGGTGTGCGCGCGCCCGGACGACTCCCTCTGGATCGCGGACACCGCCGCCGACGCCATCGTCCGATACCGTCCGGCCACCGGATCCTGGGACCGCTTCACCGCCGACGGGATCGCCGGTCCCTTCGACATCAAAGCCGGTCCCGATCCGGCGTTCCTGTGGTTCACCAACAAGCGGGGAGACTCCCTCGGCCGGATCCGCGTCGCCGAGCCGGACTGACCGGTCACGGCACCGCTCTACGATGAACTGATGGATGCCGTCGGGCCGGTGCAGAGGAGTTCCTCGCGCCCGTCCCACATGCGTTCGCTAGATCGAGCGCTCCTGGTGACGGCCGGTGCCATCGCCGGTCTGGGCGTGCTGCAGCTGGCGTTGATCGTCCCCGGAGCCGGTCCGCTGTGGTGGGTGCACCTGATCGTCACCGTCACCTTCTGGCTGTACGCGGCCGCCGGTCTGACCGCTTGGCACCGCCGGCCGGGCAATCCGACGGGGATGCTTCTGGTCGGCGGCGGCCTTGCGATCCTGGCCGGCAGTCTCCTCAACACCGCGGTGCCCGCCCTCATCACGGTCGGTGCGGTGACGGCCACCCTGGTGCTGGCGGTCACGGTGCATCTGCTGCTCGCGTTCCCCTCCGGTCACGTGCACGGACGGTCGGCGCGCAGTGTCGTCGCCGCGGCCTATGCGGTCGCTGTGGTGTTGCAGGCCCCGCAGTACCTGTTCGACCCGGCGGTGGCGCCGGTGGCGGCGATCGCCGATCGGCCGGGGTTGGCCGCCGCCGGTGAGTGGACGCAGCGGGTGGCCGGTGCGGCGGTCGTGCTGGCGGCGGCGGTGATCCTGGCACGACGAATCGCCGAGGCCCGCACCGCGCATCGGCTGATTCTGATCCCGCTGTTCGCCTACGGTCTGCTCGCGCTGCTGTCGGTTCCGTTGCGGGCCGTCGTGTGGGAACCGGCGTTCGGGCCGATCACCGCGGCGGTCGTGCAGTTCGTCGTGATCGCGGGGGTGCCGGTGGCGTTCGTGCTGGCCATGCTGCGCGGCGGCTTCGCCCACGAGGGCGCCCTCGACGAGTTGGCCGCCGAGCTCGGTGACACCGGCGGCGCCAGCGACGATCTGCCGCGGCTGCTGCAGCGCGTGCTGGGCGACGAGTCGATCGAGATCCGGTACTGGATGCCCGAACAGGCCGTGTGGGTCGACGCCGCCGGTGTCCTCGCACCGCTGCCGACCCGGGCGACGCAAGCCAGCGTGGAGGTCAAGGTGGCCGGTGAGCGGATCGGCGCCATCGTCTACGACGGGTATCTGATCGCCGACCCGGAGAGCGTGCACGCCGCCGGCCGGGTGGCCGCGCTGGCGCTGGAGCGGTCACGCCTGTTGGCTCAACTGCTGGCGCAGCGGCGGGCTCTGATCGCGTCCCGATCGCGGATCGTCACCGCCGCCGACCGGGAACGGCGCCGGATCGCCCGCGATCTGCACGACGGGGTGCAGGTGCGGCTGGTGCTGCTGGCGCTGCAGGCCCAACAGCTCGCCGACACCGCACCCGAAGCCGGGGCCGCCGACGCCGCGGTGGCCCTGCGTCGCGACCTCGACGACACCGCCGCCCAACTGCGCGCCTTCGTCCACGAACTCATGCCGTCGGCATTGGTCGAACGCGGATTGCGCGCCGCCGTCGAGGACCTGGTCGATCGGATGCCGGTGTCGACCGTCCTGCACACCGAGATCGTCGACGGCGCTCTTCCCTCCGGGGTGGAGAGCACCGCGTACTTCCTCATCGCCGAGGGACTGTCGAATGCGCTCAAGCATGCGGACGCACACCGGCTCTCGGTGCGGATCGACCGGGACGGCGACCGGCTCGTCGTTGAAGTGCACGACGACGGGGTCGGCGGTGCCGCCGCCTGCGCCGGGCACGGGCTCGACGGGTTGGCCGACCGCGTGCACGCTCTCGGCGGGGTGTTCCGGGTCGACAGCGTCGCCGCCTGGGGCACCCATCTGCGTGCCGAACTGCCGTGCACCGTCACCGAATCGGGGGTTTGACCGGGATGGGTGGCGGCGTGCGCGTGGTGGTCGGTGAGGACGACGTCCTGCTGAGGCGGGGATTGGAGTCGGTGCTCACCGCCGGTGGTTTTCGCGTCGTCGCCGCGGTCGGGGACGCCGATGCCCTCGTCGAGGCGACCGATCGGCATGTGCCCGAGCTGGTGGTCACCGACATCCGGATGCCGCCCCGCAACGCCGACGACGGGCTCGCGGCGGCCGTGCGGATCCGGACCCGGCATCCCCAGGTCGCGGTGGTCGTGCTGTCGCAGTATGTGCAGCGCCGGTACGCCACCGAACTGCTCGCCGCTCGGCCGGCCCGGGTGGGTTATCTGCTCAAGCAGCGCATCGCGGATCTGGCCTCGTTCCTCGCTGCGCTGCGCACCGTGGTCGACGGCGGGACCGCCATCGATCCGGAGGTGATCGAGGTGATGGTGAACCGGGCCCGACTGGTCGACGGTCAGGCCGCGCATCTGACCCCGCGGCAGTTGGAGGTGCTGGCGATGATCGCCGAGGGACGCAGCAACGCGTGGATCGCCGAGCATCTGGTGATCTCGGAGAAGGCCGTCGTCCAGCACACCTCGCACATCTACGATGCGCTCGGGATTCCCGTCGACGCCGACGATCACCGGCGGGTGCTGGCGGTAGTGCGGTACCTGGCCGGGTAGCGACCTGAGTCTATGGTCTCGGCGGCCGGCCCCGACGAGACTGACGTCATGGAGCTTTCGTCCGTTTCGTTCCGTCGTCTGGTACCGGCGTGCGCGGCCGCCGCCGCTGTCGTGTTGGTCGTTTCGTGTTCGTCGGACGTCGAGCCGTCGGCCGAGGCGGTGGGCCGGGTGGGCGAGCTGCCTGCCGCGGCCGCGCAGATCATGGACAAACCCGCCTACCGCGGGGCGCGGTGGATCTATCAGGTGGCCGACCAAGACACCGGTGAGGTGCTGTTCTCGTCGCGTCCGGACGAGTTGGCGTTCACCGGGTCCACGGCGAAACTGTTCACCGTCGGCACCCTGTTCGACTCCCGTGGGACCGATGCGAAGCTGACCACGCCGGTGTATACGACCGGCCCCGTCGCCGACGGCACCCTGGACGGGGATCTGGTGCTGGTCGGGTCCGGGGATCTCACCTTCGGGGGTCGGGAGGCATCGGCGGGCAAGGCGGTCGACGCCTTCTCCGCGACCACCATCGATCACGTCTACGCCGATATCGCGCCCAACGGGGCGGTTCCGGCCGGCGATCCGCTCGCCGGTGTGAACCGTCTGGCCGCGCAGGTCGCGGCATCGGGAATCAGGCAGGTGAACGGCGATGTGCTGGTCGACGACCGGCTGTGGCAGCCGTACACGGCGCAGGAGGGTCCGGTGCCGCCGATCTTCGTCAACGACAATCTGCTCGACATCACCGTCGATCCCGGTGCGGTCGGCGCCACCGCGGGTGTCACCGCGTCGCCGGCGACTGCGGCGTATCGAACGGTCTCGGAGGTGACGACGAAACCCGGCACGGACGTTTCACTCGCCGTCACCGCCGACGAGCACGATCCGCGGCTGCTGCATGTGTCCGGGGAGATCGGCGCCGACGCCGGGAAGCGACTGACCATCTACCGGGTCCCGGACGCCGCCGCGTGGGCGCGCACCCTGTTCACCGAGGCGCTGGCGCGGGCCGGGGTGGCGGTCTCGGGTTCGGCAGCATCAGGTTCGGCGACATCGGGCTCGGCGGGTCCGGCTCTACCGGCGCCCGACAGTTATGGGAAGGCCGTGGCCACGTATGTCTCGCCGCCGCTGTCGGTGCTGGCCGGTATGGTGCTGCGCACCAGCTACAACACCGGCGCCAATGCATTCCTGTGTCTGAACGCCGTGCAGGCCGGTGCCACCGACTGCACCGACGGGCTCAAGAGCACGCGAACCCTGGCCGGCAAGGCCGGGATCGACGACGATGCGTTGATCCTCGTCGACGGTCAGGGCGGCGATCCCGCGTCGGCGAGCCCGGCGACGATGACCCGCTGGATCCGGTTCGCCGACGGGCAGCCGTGGGGTCCGGCGCTGCGCGAGGATCTACCGATCCTCGGCGAGACCGGGACCCTCGCCGCGAACGGGTTGCAGAGTCCGGCCAAGGGGAAGGTTCGGGCGAAGACCGGGACCAGCGCGCATGTGGATCCGGCGACCGGTCGGGCGTTGTTCAATGTGCAGTCGATGGCCGGGCACATGACCTCGAAAGACGATCGGAGTCTGGTCTTCGACGTCCTGGTCAGCGGCGCCGTCTTCGACGATCCGGTCAGCGGCGTCACGCAGGTCGGCGACGACGTCGCCGATGTGGCGGCCGCCTTCCAGCAGGCGGCGCAGTAAAAGACCCCGCTGATGAAAAGAAGCTGATGAAAGGAAAGAGCCATGGGTAGCGGCAGCGATCCCACCCGACGCCGGGACGCCCTGTTCGACTCCGAGTTCCTGGACCGGTTCGGCCGCTGGCCGATCGCCTACATCTCTGCCGGCGGCGCCGACACCGGCGATGTCGTCGCGGTGGCCGAGGCCGTCGGCGCCGGCGATGAATCCGACTATTATGAGGCGTTCGTCGCCTCCGGCGACGCCAAAGTCGCCGACGCGCAGGCACTCCTCGACGCCGGGCACCGGCGCAGTGCCCGCGACCGGTTCCTCCGGGCGAGCTGCATGTATGCCGCCGCCTTCCATCCGATCTACGGCAAGCCGGTCGATCCGCGCCTGCTCGCGGCATTCGACAAGGAGACCGAAGCGTTCCGGGGCCGGAATGGAACTCCGCGACCCGCCGGTGCACCCGACCACCATCGCGTTCGACGGGCATGAACTGCCCGCCTATCTGGTTCCGGCGACCGGTCGCGCCGGCGAGCGGCGGCCGCTGCTGATTCTGAACAACGGCTACGATGCGACGATCACCGATCTGTACTTCGCTTCGGGTGTCGCCGCACTCGACCGCGGTTATCACGTGCTGATGTTCGACGGTCCCGGGCAGGGCGAGATGCTGTACCGGCACGGGATTCCGTTGCGTCCGGATTGGGAGACGGTGATCTCCGCCGTCATCGACTACGCGGAGACCGTGCCGATCGTCGACGCCGACCGGATCGCGTTGAGCGGCTGGAGTCTGGGCGGCTATCTCGCCCCACGCGCCGCCTCGGGCGAGCCACGGTTGGCCGCCTGTGTCGCCGACCCCGGTCAGTGGGACATCGCCGAATCGATCCGGGGTTTCCTGATCAAGTTCGGGGTGCCGGGCGCCGATCGCGTCGCGCCGGCCGATCTCGACAGCGAGGTCCTCGACCAGGTCTTCCAGGTCATCGTCGCCGACCAGAATCTGCGGTGGCAGATCGTCCAGCGCGGTTTCTGGGCCAACGGAGTCGACGATCTGCGCGACTACTTCCGGGTGCTGGCCGAGTTCACGCTCAAAGACCGAGTCGGCGACATCACCTGCCCCACGCTGCTCACTACTGCTGAACACGACCCACTCGCGGCAACCACGCGGGAGTTCTTCGACGCCCTCTCCTGCCCGAAACAACTGCTCGCGTTCACCGCCGCCGACGGGGCGGGCGACCACTGTGAGACGGGCAACCGCTCCCTGCTCAATCAGCGGGTGCTCGACTGGCTCGACGACACCCTCGGCGTCGACTGACCGGCCGTCGCTCTCCCGGACTCCCGACCGCCGAACCCTCCTTGTGGATAACGCAGTTGAGGGTCTCCTGCTCCCCCGCCATCCTGTGACGGGACAGACTCACGCACTGCACCGAATTCGGGGGAAGCATGACCAGCACACTCAACTTTCAAGCCGACCGCGCCATCGATGTAACGCTCGGCGTCCCGCTCGACGGCCGTGTCCGTCTCGAGTTCGGCGGCGGCCCGTCCATCTGGCGGGTCGACGGCTTCGATCGCCTCGACGATCTCTGGGGCACCGGCGCCATCGCGCGTGAGCCGATCAGCCAGGGGGTCTATCGCGACATCGCCCGGCTCGATCCCGCCACCGACGTGCTCTGTGTCGCGACCACCACGCCGGTCAGCAGGCTGGGCGGATACGTCCAGTCCGACATGCTCTTCGCCCTCTCGCCCGTCGGCGACGATGCCGAGGACGATGCCGAGAACGAGGAGCATGCCGATCCGATGCCGTTGTGGTCGGGATTCGAGGATCTGCTCATGAAGGCCTCAGTGCATGCCGACGATCGCGGCGAAATCCTCCGGGTCACCGGAAGCGACCCGGACGGTCCGACGATCACTCTCGGCACCATGATCGCCGATCTGCAGCGACTGTCAGTGGTCTCGGCCGCACCGGCCCCCACCAGCGGCCCCCTGTGGCCGTTCCCTCGCGTCGGCGAGGAGGATCGGACCACCGTCGTGGGCGAGTTGAGCCCGGGCGGGCGTCTGGAAGCCGCCCTTCTGGCGACCGAAGCGCTCCGGACCTGGGGTGTGCGGCCGCGCGAAGCAGCCGTCTCGTATGTGACGCCCATCGAGGTGATGACCGCGTCGCTGCACTGGGCGGCCGCAAACCTCTGACGGCGCGGCGACCGGTGACACCGTATCGACCGATCAGCCGACTACTGACAAGTAGTCGTGCCCGATCCGAAAGGATCGCTACCTTTGCCTGACATACCTCTCACCCTCGATCAAGGGATTTCTGCATGAGTGCACTTTCACGCACCTTCATCGCCGCCACCGTGGCGGCCGGAACACTGGGTTCGATCGGCGTGGGAACGGCGCACGCCGTTCCCGCAGCAGGCTCCCCCGAAGGCGCGGTCACCTTCTCGGCGAAGAACCTCGGCGGCTGCAAGGCCGAGTTCACGATCGTCAACAAGACCAACGTCACCACATACACCATCGACTGGCGGATCGACGGCGAAGCCGGCCGCACAGTCGCCGACATCCCGTTCGAGATCTGGCGGACCGGCAGCCCGAACATGTCCTCGAAGGCCGAGCTCCCGAGCTGGCCCGACGGCGGCGCCGGCGAGAACACCGTCGAGAACCGCACCATGGTCTCCGACAGGGCCCCGGTGACCGCCACATACACGCAGGATCTCAAGAACCTCAACGGCTGGAACCCGCCCCTGCCCAATCCGGAGGCCGCTACCCACCTCGTCGAGTATCGGATGGTCTTGGGCCCGCCCGGAAACAACGGTCAGACCGCCGACGGGAAGCCGGAATGGCTCGGCGACCGGGAGTGGCGCCAGATCACCGTGACCGGCTGCGCCGACCGGCCGGGCGGTGACGGCTCCCTGGGCACCGGGTCGCTCGGCAGCGGTTCACTCGCCTCCCTGTTCGGGTCCTGATCCCCGCACGGTCAACGGGAACAGTCGTCCGCCGCGGGCAGGCCCCGCGGCGGACGACTGTTTCCTGAACTCGGATCGATCTCAGAGCCCGGGTCAGTCGACCGGCCAGCCGAGCTGCCTGCGCGAAGAGGCCTCGTCGTAGATCTTCTCGACGTGCTCGATCTTGTTGTCCGCGTTCATCTTGATGCTGTAGACAAACGGAATCCGGGCCTGGACGCGGGTCGGGGCCACCGGGCCTCCGTCGCCGGTGTGCTCAGCCAACGACAGACCCTGCACGATCACCGTGTTCGTGGATGCGTCGTGCGCCGACGCCACCAACTCGTACCCCGACCCGGCGAACGTGGTCTGGAAGGCTCCGGCCACCTGGTCGCAGTAGTCGTTGAGGGTCTCCATCCCCTCGTAGCTGGGGGCATAGCTGTGGAACGACGCGTCGTCGCCGGCGTAGGTGCTGCACCCCGCCCAACCTTCTGCCGATTCACATGCATGGAAGAACTTCACTGCCACATCGAGCGCGTTCACGAACTGACCTCCGATTGACCTGTCGACACTGACGGTGTGGCCCAGCCAGCCTCGGATGAGACGTGGACCACACAGCCAGTCAATCGCTGCCGGTGCGCATATGGGAGGTTCTTCCCGTCTGAGGGGAATGCGATTTCTCGTCAGCGGAGATCTGTCTGGCTGTCAGGTCGACGATGCCAGGGCTTCCGCCATTCGCATCATGGCTTCTTTGCGAAAAGCTTGGTCACCGGCTTACCGATCTGGAATGCGGCGACCGGAACTGTCGGTGAGTTCGCAACCGTCTCCGGGTCACTGACCGCCGGCAGAATGGCTGCCGGTATCAAGTCGTGCTCGCGCATGTAGCCCAGCAGAGACGTGATCGTATCGCGCGCCGCGTTGAGCTTCACCAGCGTCGGCGCCTTGGCGTCACTGAAAGGAGCAAGGCGATTGATCTGCGCGGACAGCTCGTTTTCCGCAATCACGACCCGCTCCCACAGGCCGAAATCGTAAGACTCGCCGACGCTCTCAACGAGTGGGCGATCGCGACTTGAATGGCGATGCTCGTGGGATCGAGCAGTACTGCTGAGTTCCCCGGACGCGCCGTCGCTGCTGCGGCGGTGACCATTCCGCCGGTACCGGCCAGGCCGCTGAGCATAGCCAGGCCGCCGGCCATCCCGCCGGGACCGAAGGCCGCCAGCCCACTGGTGATCGCGGCCGCCCCGACCGTGCCGGCAGCCCCCGCCATCGCCAAACCTACTGGGCCCGCCGCAAGAAGAGCCACGCCGGCCGCGGCCATCGCCCAACGCGTCTTTGTGCCGAAAAGCGTTCGGCGTGAGTCGAGATGCTCGTTCACCGACCTGATCGCGTCCTGGATCTTGGTCGCCGTCCCGCTGGGGTATCCGAGTACGCGCATCACATGCGGAATCGCTTCCACGGCGGCATCACCGGTGTCGATCTCGTATGGCGCCACCGCATTCGAGTATGTGAGGACGACCACTCGTGCGACGACCTCCGACAGATCCCATCGACGTGGCAGAACCGGTTGCCGCCCCGCCACCAAGTCCACCAACTCATCGGGAAGGCCTCTCCCGGCAGATTGTTGGATGAGTTCCTGGACGTACACGTCTCGCACGACCTCTAGCGCATCCTCGTAGCGCTCGCGTACTTCCTTCTGCTTCTTCGGAATGCTGTGCCCGACCGCTGTCGCGAACTCCAGGGTGAGGAGCACGCCCGCCTCATCGTCAGAGAGACGAGCGGTCAGATCGGCGCCCGCGTGGACAAGGTCCGAGCGAGGCCGCACGGTGTCCCGGACCAGCGTGGCAATCGCACGGTTCTGGAGGTAGTCACCGGACGCGTGCTTACCGGCACCCTTCACCCAGAAGTCCTGTGCCCCGGGAAACAACGATGCGAGTCCCCGTCCGGCCGTCACGCCGTCCAGCGGGTCGACGAAGTTCGACCAGTCGGCCACCCGCGAGTACGGAAAACGCTTCAGAATTCGTCGGCTGTTCTTATGCAGGATCGGCGAACCGGCCGGACTGCCGATCGTGATGAATCGGCGAACATGCATCGACTCCGGCAAATGATCGAGAAGGTCGATCGCAATCACACTGCCCAGGCTGTGACCGATGAGGATCACCTGGTCGGTAAACGGCAACGCATCCAGGATCTGTTGGAGCACTGCTCCGCGCAGACCTTCGTCCGTCAGATAATTCTTGACCTGCTTGAGAACGCCGAGCGGTGCGGCCTGGATGAAGGCGCTCTGCATCGCTTCCACCGCACCGTCTGGCAGTTGATTGAGTCGGAATGAACGGATGTCGTCGAGCTCCCGGATATCGCGTTCGACTCCCGCTTGTCGACGTTCGAATACGCGCCGTGCATCACGGTCGTGCTTCTCCGAATAGGTGATCGGCGGGTGAGTCGATTTGATCCCGGCGACTTGAAGAATCGCACTGTATCTCGGTGCGACGACCTCGTCGGCCGAGATCGGCTGCTCCCCAGCGCTTGCATCCCACGGTTCAGACCCGCCAACCACGATTGTTCAGGATCGCCGTCGCCGACACCATGTAGGTAGAGAATGTGCACGCGTACCTCCGTACGTGGGGAAACATCACCGACTTCCAGCGAATCGTATACATGGACACCGACAACCCCCGCACGGTCAGCTGTGGGCGTCTCGATCTCGTAGACGTACCCCGACGTCACCGCACTCCCGCCTCGATCAGCACCGCCTGATCGGCGAGGGCGATCGCAAGCCCGCCGGCGGTCGTCGGATGCAGCGGGGCGTTGCCGTCCATGCCTTGTACGAACGGGTCGGGCGAGCAGAGTCCGTGTCCGGCGAACGAGGGTTTCGCGGTACGGAACGACGCCGCCGCGGCGCCCTCGGCCAGGACCCTGTTCAGCGAGTCGAGCCAACCCCGCAGCAGCTTCGCCTTCTCCTCGGTGATGCCGAGGTCGCGGACGCAGTCGCTCTTGCCGGGCAGCGGGTCGTAGTACTGGTTGATGATCACCGTCGGCGGGTTCGGCAGCGCCCGCAACCGCATCAGCAGCACCAGGTAGTTGCGGGCGAAAGCCTCCAGCTGTTGGTGGAAGTACGCTTCGGAGGCTGCGCCGCCGCAGTCTGGGAGTGCCGCGCACACCCCGACCATGTGCGACCAACCGGCGTCGTTGGCGCCGACGCTGATGATCAGCGCACTCGGCCCGGTCTTCAGTGCCGCGGCCAATTGTGGCGGAAGGACGGTGTCGCCGCGCTTCTGTTCGCCGAGCAGTCCGGCACCGACGGTCGCGCTGCTGCACGCCAGAGTGGTGACCGACCAGTCGCCCGCCCGGCCGAGCGCGGAAGCGAACGAGCCGCTGGTCCGCTCGCAGACGGTGTCGTCCGGCGTCGGGTTCGGCAGCGGCGGATTGCCGATGCCTGCGGCCGTCGAATCGCCGATCACCACCACGCTTCCCGCCTTCGCGGCCGGAACGACCGTCGGTGCGGGTTCGGTGATCGCCGCCGCCCCGACCAGCGACGCCAGCGAATCGATCCCGCGGAGCTGGTCGGACGCAGACAGTGCCGTCGCCGCCACCGCCCCGACGTTGAGCGCCGCGGCCACCAGCACCCCGATCACCACGAGCACGATCGAGCCGCGCAGACGTCGTCGCTGCCAGCCGGCCACCGCCCCCATCAGCAGCAGCGAGACCACGACGACGATCGATGTCTGCACGATCAGATAGTCGCGCCATCCGCTGACCAGGGCGTCGCGCAGCTCGTGCTGGGCGACCGCGCGGGCCGATCCGGGCGCATCGGGCCCGAGGAGGTCGGCCAGCTGGGTCGACAGATGCAGGTCGGTCAGTTCCAGTCGCGGTCGCACCGGCCCGGGGAAGTCGATGGTCGTCGGCAGTCGCTGCCCGAACAGGTCCACCTCACCCGGCCCGCTCCACGACGGCGACGGCGCCGCCGCCCCCACCCGCACCGTCTGTCCGACCGCTTCGGCCGACTGCATCGGCGTCAGCCACAGCGACACCGCGATTGCGATGATCGCCACCACGAGCACGGCGACGACGTCGACGATGCGCTTGCCCATGCTTCGAGGATGGCACGGATTCGACGCTCGCACGGCGGTCCGACGCCGCACAGCCGCATCGCAGCTTCCGGCCCAGCGTCTCGCGCCCGACCGGTTTGTGACAGAGTTGGAACGTGGCTCTTCCTCATAACGACATCGATCCCGACGGCCTGCTCGAGTACTCGGTGGTGTTCACCGATCGCTCGCTCAATCACATGTCCAAGCGTTTCGTCGGCGTCATGCAGGAGCTTCTCGGCATCCTGCGCGACACCTACAACGCCGGCAGCGTGGCCGTCGTCCCCGGCGGCGGCACGTACGGCATGGAGTCGGTGGCCCGACAGTTCGCCACCGGCAAGCGTGTGCTCGTGGTCCGCAACGGTCTGTTCTCGTTCCGTTGGTCGCAGATCTTCGAGACCGGCGCCATCACCGATCAGGTGACCGTCTGCAAGGCGCGTCCGGCGAGCGACGCGCACCAGGCGCCGTGGTCGCCGGCACCGATCGACGAGGTCGTCGCCGCCATCCGCGAGCAGCGTCCCGAGGTCGTCTTCGCCCCGCACGTCGAGACCGCGTCGGGCATCGTGCTCCCCGACGAGTACCTGGCGGCGCTCGCGGCCGCGGTCCACGAGGTCGGCGGCGTGTTCGTCCTCGACTGCGTCGCCTCCGGTGCGCTGTGGGTCGACATGGAGAAGAACGACGTCGACGTGCTGCTGACCGCCCCGCAGAAGGGCTGGAGCGGCACCCCGTGCGCCGGCTACGTGATGCTGCGCGACCGCGGTCGCGCCGCCGTCCTGGAGTCGAACACGACCAGCTTCGCGCTCGACCTGCGCAAGTGGCTCTCGATCAGCGACTCCTACGTCGAGGGCAACGCGCCGTACCATGCGACGCTGCCGACCGACTCGCTCGCACACAACGCCCAGCTGATGCGCGAGACCGTCGACCTGGGTGCCGAGGAACTGCGCAAGCGCCAGCTCGAACTGGGTTCGCGGGTGCGAAGCCTGCTCGCCGAGCACCAGATGCCCTCGGTCGCTGCCGAGGGCTTCGACGCCGCGACCGTCGTCGTCGCGTTCACCGACGATCCCGCCCGCCAAAACGGGTCGGTCTTCAAGCAGGTCGGCCTGCAGATCGCGGCCGGCGTGCCGCTGCAGTGCGATGAGGGCCCCGACTACTCGTCGCTGCGCATCGGCCTGTTCGGTCTGGACAAGCTCACCGACGTCGACGGCACCGTCCAGCGGCTCGCCGTCGCGCTGAAGAAGCTCGACAAGTAGTCATCACCGTAAACGAATCCCCGATACCCGATCTACTGGCCGGTACGGCTGATTTCAATGCGTGCCAAGCTGTGTGTGAGTCGGTTCCAGGAAGGAACGTGATGAGTGCTAAGCCGAACTTGTCGGTCGCGGAGATCGAGTTGCTTGTTGAGGAGTACCTCGACTTGCCGCGTGGGACGAAG
>NZ_JBCDWL010000013.1:0-119898 GCF_039946255.1 Gordonia aichiensis
GCGGGGTCGGCGGTTGGCGTCGAAGGCGCAGCGGTTGATGTTGTTCGCCCGTGATCGCGGGTGCACCGCCCCGGGCTGTGCGGCGCCGTTCGCCCGCACCGAAGCCCACCACCTGCGCGAGTGGCAGGACGGGGGCCGCACCGACATCGGCAACCTCGGGGCGGCGTGCGGGCGCCACAACCGGTCGGTCGGGCGCCAGGTGGGCGACTGGGAGACCGTCGTGCTGATCGACGGCCCGCATGCCGGGCGCGTCGCCTGGCGGCCGGTCACCGCAGGCCGCAAACCGGTGTGGCGGGTCAACCCGTTGCACCACGCGGAGTTGCTGCCTATTCAGGGGCCGAATGCCCCACCTTCCGACGAGGACTCGCGGGCCGAGGCGTACTTGGCTCGCCTCCTGGCCGCCTGACCGGCGGCACCACCGCCGGTCAGGAGTCTCGGCGTGCCCCCGGGTGTGGGAAGCCGGGTGACAGGGGGTCTCGATGCGCTTGCTCGCTCCGCTCACAGGCTTACTCGACCAACCTGGGAAGCAGCCGGGCGGAGATGTTGGGTGGCTGGAGTCTCGATGCGCTTGCTCGACCAACCTGGGAAGGTCACCGGCTTTACAAGTGGCACTCGATCACCGTGAAACGGCCCTGCCCCCAGGTTGGTCGAGTAGCCACCGAGCGCAGCGAGGCGGCGTATCGAGACCTGCACACCGACGCGATCGCCCCGGGGTCTCATGCGCTTGCTCGCTCCGCTCGCAGGCTTACTCGACCAACCTGGGAAATCGCCGTCTGGAAGCGATCAGCCCGGGAGCCCGCCCAACTTGGGGCGGGACCGGCTTGCCGGAGGCCATGACAGAGAAAGCGCGCCCGGTCCAGGACCGGGCGCGCTTTCTCGGCAGAGAGACGGATCAGATCAGGAAGCCGTGCAGGTGTCGAGATCGACGGTCTTCAGCGAGTCGCCGTTGGTGATGGTGACGGAGTCGCTGCCGACAGTCGGCGCATCACCGGCAGCAAGCGGAAGAGTGCACTTCTCCTTGCCGTCGACAGTGATGATCAGCTCGCGGTCGGTACCGGTGACCTTGACCGCGATCTTGATGTCGGGCTTGGCCTCCGCAGTCGGTGCCGGAGCTTCGGTGCTCGCCGACGGAGACTCCGAAGGTGAAGCGGCGGCGCTGCTCGACGGCGACTCGCTCGCCGACGGAGATGAGGTCCCGCTCTCGGGCGAAGCGCTCGACGACGGCTTCTCACTCGAAGACGGTGCCGCACTCGACGACGGTGAAGCCTCCGTTGGCGGTGCCACGCTAGTCGGAGCCCCCGAATCGCTCATGAGCATCCGGGGCTGAGGTGCTGCCCGGCCGAACATCTGGATGCTTGCCGGCTCCCAGTCCGAGGAGTCTTCCCACGATTGATTCGCGAGGTTGGTCCCCGTGCTTCCCTCACACTCGGTACGACCCGAGACCCAGTCCTTGAAGCTCATCCCCGTGTTCGAGACGGTGTAACCAGACGAGATGGCGCCGCTGTTCATCGTTCGAACCCTGGCGTACAGGCCGCCGTCTCGGCTGGAGTCGGAGATGCCATTGTACGACGTCCCGGTGACGTCATAGGACTGTCGCACCGCGCCGTCGCTGCGTCGGACGATCTCCAGACGGTAGCCCGTGGCGCCCGCGACAGCCGACCAGCTGATATTCGCTCGCTTCTGCGTGAGGGTACCGCCGCTGGTGCTGCAAGTGACGCTCGAGGTCAGTTTGGTCGGAAAGAAGTTCTGACTCGCGATCTTCGAAACACTGGCTGAAACGCCGTCAGTCGGGGCGGCCATGGTGCCGGTGGTCTGGACGATGCCTGCCGCGACGAGGGCGGTTGCGCCGCCAACAGTGAGCAATGCCCGCTTGGACGGGAGCTTGCCGCGAATGGATTGACGAAGATTAGCCACGGTGGGCCTCCTGGAGCTTGGCCTCGCTGCTGTCGGCGGGCTCATCGGTTGTATCGGTCTGGGGTGCGTCGTCAGACGCATCGCTGCCTGGACGGCGCATCGGGCCGAAGGCGAGCATCAGCAGGGCACCGGCGAGGATGCCGCCGAGAAAGATCGCGGTCTTGCTGGAGAACCATGCGGCGAGGTAACCGAGCAGTGGCACGCTGGCGAACACCCGGTCTGCCTCATCGACCACATACGGTGACGGATCTGCCACCCGGTTCGCGTCGCCCTTCAGCGTCAGCGAGACCTTGCCGTCACCGGCGGGGTCCACCGCCACGACGCGGTGTGTGATCCGCGTGCCGACCTCGTTGTCGACGCTCACGACGTCGCCCACCTCGATCTCGGATGCGGGAACGGTGCGGGCCAGGGCCAGCGCGCCGGTCGAGATCTGCGGCGACATGGAACCCGACCGGAACACCAGCGGCTTGATGCCGAACAGCATCGACAAGGCGGCGATCACAATGCAGATCAGACCCGCGATCGCACCGATGTTGAGCGCGAGCTCACGCCGGCGATGCTGCTGCGTCCTTCCCGTCTCCTGCTGATTCATCGCTGGATCAGGCCTTGGTGGCTACGAAGTCGAAGTCGAGTGACACCGACGACATCCGTGCGGCGATCGGCGCGTTCGCGTTCAGCGTCACCTGGAAGCAGAGGTTGTCACTGTCGCCGACGTTGACGCGGTGTGACGGGACCACATCGATCTCAGTGTCGAGCTGCAGGGTCTTCGAATCGACAGGGGTGCCGCCGGAGCAAGCGGTGCCGCTGCTGGAACCACCGCGGAACACGGCGAGGGTGAGGTTCTGTGCATACGTGCTCGCATCCGCGCCGCCATAGGTGGCGGTGCCGGCGTTCGACGCGCTCACCTTGGCGGCGTAGTTGAAGTCCGCGGTACCGATGTTGTTCACGGGCAACATGCTCGCCACCGAGCCGCCGCGCGGAAGACTGGTCTTCTCCAGTGAGGTGAAGTCGTGGACTGGTCGGTCACCGGCCAGATCCATCTGCACGTAGATCGCTGACGTGCTGAACGTGCCGGTGCTGGCGGTCGCGGTGTCCGACCATGCGGCTAGGGTCCCGACGGCGCCGAGGCCGAAGATCATGCCGAGTGAGGCGACGGCCCGCACGCGAGCCCATCCGGTATCGCCGAAGCGCTCGCGCAGCCGCGCCCCGGACCGCACGCGGTCTCGAGTTTCTGTGGGTGAAGACATTGTTTGCTGCCTTAGTCAGTTGTGGGAGGAAGACGGTGTGTAGACGGTGATCGGCTGGGTGATCGGTTCATCAGGACTGCGGTGCCGGTGCTCCGGAGCTGTTGTGGCCGAGTACGCCAGTGGCGCCGCCCCTGCCGAGTACGCCACGGGAGGCGAACTCTGCTGAGACGAACCCCGATGCGACGAACTCTGCGGGGCGCCGCAGGCATGACATGTCGGCACCATCGGTGCTGCCTGACGGACAGGCGGTGCCACATGCGCGGTCGGTGCCGCTGTCTCAATGAACCGGGTCGGCGGTTCGGCGGGCTCCGGTGCTGTTGCTGCCGGGGCCGGAGCCTTCTCGTCGGGCTTCTTGCGGTCGCGGAGACCGCTGATCCACATCCAGAGCGCATACGCGCCGAGACCGCCCGCGATCAGGAACATCAGAATGCTTCGGCTGGAGCCGGAGAGAATCGAGTTGATTCGGCCCAGGTAGGGCACGGAGTACAAGAGTCTGCCCCGAACTTGTTCCTCGACGAGCTGGACCGGGTCGGTCGCGTTGTTGGCGTCGCCCTTCGTGATGAACCGGCGTTGACCGCTGGCGTCGTACACGATGCTGATGATCCGATGCGTGGTGACCGATGGATCACCGGATTTTGGCTGGAAGGTGATGACGTCGCCGGCCTGGAGCTCACTGCCCGGAGTCGGTTTCACCACGATCAGCGTGCCCGGTTGATACGTCGGTGTCATCGAACCGGTGAGCACGGTGTAAGCGGTGGATCCGCTCAGTCGAGGAATCACCACGAGCACTGCGAGCAGTGCCACGGCGGCAGCCAACAACGTATAGGAGGCGATGGTCTTGACCCACCAGATCGGTGGAGTCGAGTCGCTGCCCGGGTCCGTTGTCGACGCCGACGTGCCGCCGACGTCAGGGGTGTCCTGAGTCTCGGCGGCGCGGTGTTTCCCTCGACTGGAGATCATGCGCCCGAAACCGAATTCGCGCCGAAGGTGAAGGTTGCTTTGGACGCCTGCGAAGCGGCCGCGCTGCCGGCGATCGTCACACGCAGGCACAGCACCTCGGTGGCTCCAGCCGCGACGTTGCGCGCAGCGGTGGCCGCGCCGTTCGCTGCACCGGAGTACAGCTGCTGGCCGACATCACCTGTCGGAGTGCACTCCGCCTGACTGCTGACCTTCGCCACCCGGACCATGAGCGGTGCCGCGGTCTTGTTGTCGGCTGCGGCAACGGCGACGCCGTTGAGCTTGTACGCCATCGTCACATTGCCGGAGTTGATGACGGGCAGCGGCTTCTGCACGCTGTCGCCGGCCGCCGCATCTGACAGGGTCAGTCCGTCAAGATTGAACGACTGAACGCCTTCATTTCCAGCGGAGATCTTCAACGTGCCGGCAGTGATTGTGCCGCCGTTTGTGGTTACTTCCGAACGCCACAAGGCGCCGGTCTGCTGGAGGGATACGAATCCCACCAGCAGAACCGCCGCCGCTGCGAGCGCCCAATTGATTTGGGGCTTCACGAATTCCTCTTAGGTGGAGGGGTCTAGTTCTGCTGCAAGACGACCGAGGCACCCGACAGATCAGCGGATTTACCCTGACCGGTGGTGCCGGTGGTGTCGGACTTGAAGGTGATGTCCGTCTGGACGGTCTTCTCCGTGTTGTTGTCTGCCGAGGTGATGCTGATGGTGGCGCCGTTGGCCGGGGTCACGTCCAGCTGTCCGGCGAGCTCACCGGTGACTCCACCGAGCGACGGCGTGAGGGTTGCCGTCAGGTTGGTGCCGACCGCCGTGATCTTGTACTTGGCGGTGTTGCGGACGGTGTCGCCCGGGACCAGCTTGTCGGTGGCGGCGTTGAACACGGTGCCGTTCTTGGTGCCGCCGACCCAGGTCCACGAGCCCGCATCGGTGGCGGTGAGGTTCAGCGAACCTGCGGTGACGGTGCCGCCGTTGGTGTTGACGCTACTGTTCCACGCGGCCATGGTGCCCGCACCACCGGCGAGGATGGCTGCGGCGGCAGCGGCGGCGAGGGCGCCCTTGGTTGCCTTGTTCATGTGATCCCGTTTCTTGTCAGGGGCTGACCGAGGTGTTCCCCGATCAGTGAGGGAGAGGGTGCGGCTGTGCCGCGCTTCTCGGCCTGGTGGCGGCCGAAGTCTGTGTCGGAAGGAGCAGTGGCTCCTCCCGAAGGTGCCGTCACCGACGGCTCAACGGGTCAGTGGTTCGCGACGACGGTCGGAGCGGAAGAGAACTTGCCCTTGAGAACGGTGTCGAGGCTGCCCGAGGACGAACCGCTGCCGAAGAGATCGCCGAGCGAGCCGCCGCTGAGGCTTCCGAGGCTGCCGTTGTCGTTGCCGCCGCCCGGGTTGGTGCCGCCACCGGTGCCCGGATCAGTCGGGGTGTCGGGTGCGACCTCGGTCAGGAAGAGGCCCCAGCCGGGATCAATGGTGAAACCCTGCGCGGATTCACCCTGCGGCAGGCCGATCATCAGGTCGACGGAGACTGAATTGTCCTTGTCGAGGCGGCCGGACTTGCCGAGGTTCTTGATATCGGCCTCGTCGGTCGAGGTGCCGGAGATGGTCGCCGGTGTACCAGTCTTGCCGGCGATGTCAGCGCGCAACTGAGCGGAGCCGCCGCCGACGGTCCAGAAGCCGGCAAGGACCGAGAACTCGGCGGGAGCGTTGCACGTGTTCTTTACCTTGAACGAGGTGTGCGTGGCGAAGCTGCCGGGGATCGGATTGATGTTGTTGTACTGCAGCGACGCTTGGTTGCCCCAGGTGGTGCCGCCGTCCTGTGAGAACGCCATGCAGGCGTCGAGGTCGTCCCCGACCGCCGCATTCGCGGCGCCGACACCGAGGCCGGCGAGGGAGACAGCCGCAGCGCCTGCGGCAGCGACGACGGCTGCGCGTCGTGCGGTGGAGATCAGTCGTGCGGTGTTTGCCATGAGGAGAATCATGGGTTGCCGCGCGGCTTCTCTGACGTCCCCTTTCAGGGGACAGTGGGGCATTTCGACGGTTTCGTGCCAAGGGTGCGCGCGGTGGTGAGAATCGGTGACACGGGGCGACCGACCTGCGCTTCCAGCGCCGATTCGTGTGCTGTGCGACGCGCCCTTCTGTGAGAGTGGTGATGATCACTATTCGTTCGGATGAATGGAAGCTGGCACGGGTTTGGCGGCGGATCCGTGCGGAACGAAAGTGACGATGACGCAAACTCGCACGCACGCCGGGCGGGGTGCGAGGTGTCTGTCCAGGTGGGCGCGGGTGTAGCGGGTCGGCTGCGGCTGTTCTCGTCGTCGATCCGCCACGTGTCGTTGTCGTGGTGTGGGCAGCATCACGTCAAGTTGAGCGATATTGACTCAACTCTGTGGAATGTCCGACCCCCTTGCTAGGTTGAACCAATCGAGAAACCTGAGTGAACGGGGCTCAAGTAAGTTGACGTCGACGGAACCGTCGATTAAACCTGAGTCTGAGGCGCTGAGGTTTCGCAGACCAAGCAGACCTGCAGGCCCTAACCGGCCCAAGAACTACCCGGCCTTCACCAACGAGCCGGATCTAGGAGGAACACACATGTCACGTGCTGTCGGAATCGACCTCGGCACCACCAACTCCGTGGTGTCGGTTCTCGAAGGCGGCGAGGCCGCCGTCATCGCCAACGCGGAAGGCTCGCGGACCACCCCGTCGGTCGTCGCCTTCGCCCGCAACGGTGAAGTCCTGGTGGGTCAGCCCGCCAAGAACCAGGCCGTCACCAACGTCGACCGCACCATCCGCTCCGTCAAGCGCCACATGGGCAGCGACTGGAGCGTCGAGATCGACGGAAAGAAGTACACCCCGCAGGAGATCAGCGCCCGCACGCTGATGAAGCTCAAGCGCGACGCCGAGGCCTACCTGGGCGAGGACGTCACCGACGCGGTCATCACCGTGCCCGCCTACTTCAACGACTCGCAGCGTCAGGCCACCAAGGAAGCCGGCCAGATCGCGGGCCTCAACGTGCTGCGCATCGTCAACGAGCCCACCGCCGCGGCCCTGGCCTACGGCCTGGACAAGGGTGAGAAGGAACAGACCATCCTGGTCTTCGACCTCGGCGGCGGCACCTTCGACGTCTCGCTGCTGGAGATCGGCGACGGCGTCGTCGAAGTCCGCGCCACCTCGGGCGACAACAACCTGGGCGGCGACGACTGGGACGAGCGCGTCGTCGAATGGCTCGTCGACAAGTTCAAGGCCAGCTCGGGCATCGACCTGACCAAGGACAAGATGGCGATGCAGCGTCTGCGTGAGGCTGCGGAGAAGGCCAAGATCGAACTGTCTGCCTCGCAGAGCACCTCGATCAACCTGCCGTACATCACCGTCGACGCCGACAAGAACCCGCTCTTCCTGGACGAGCAGCTCTCGCGCAGCGAGTTCCAGAAGATCACGAGCGACCTGCTCGAGCGCACCCGCACTCCGTTCCAGGCCGTGATCAAGGACGCGGGCATCTCGGTCGGCGACATCGACCACGTGGTGCTCGTCGGCGGCTCGACCCGCATGCCCGCCGTCACCGAACTGGTCAAGGAGCTGACCGGCGGTCAGGATCCGAACAAGGGCGTCAACCCGGACGAGGTCGTCGCCGTCGGCGCCGCACTGCAGGCCGGTGTGCTCCGCGGTGAGGTCAAGGACGTGCTCCTGCTCGACGTGACCCCGCTGTCGCTGGGCATCGAGACCAAGGGCGGCGTGATGCACAAGCTGATCGAGCGCAACACCACCATCCCGACCAAGCGCTCGGAGACCTACACCACCGCTGAAGACAACCAGCCGTCGGTGCAGATCCAGGTGTACCAGGGTGAGCGCGAGATCGCCTCGCACAACAAGCTGCTCGGCTCGTTCGACCTGGGCGGCATCGCGCCGGCCCCGCAGGGTGTCCCGCAGATCGAGGTGACCTTCGACATCGACGCCAACGGCATCGTGCACGTCACCGCGAAGGACAAGGGCACCGGCAAGGAGAACAGCATCCGCATCCAGGACGGCTCGGGCCTCTCGAAGGACGAGATCGACCGGATGATCAAGGACGCCGAGGCTCACGCCGAAGAGGACCGGACCCGCCGCGAGGAGGCCGAGACCCGCAACCAGGCCGAGTCGCTGGTCAACCAGACCGAGAAGTTCCTGAAGGAGAACGAGGACAAGGTCCCCGCCGACGTCAAGGACAAGGTCAACGCGGCCATCGCCGGAGCCAACGAGGCGCTGAAGGGCACCGACACCGGCGCCATCCGCAGTGCCATCGAGAAGCTGTCGGAGGAGTCGCAGGCCATGGGCCAGGCGATCTACGCCAGCGCCCAGGCCGAAGGTGAGGCCGCCGGTGCCGGTGCAGGCGCCGCCGGAGCCGACGACGATGTCGTCGACGCCGAGGTCGTCGACGATCCGGCTGAAGGCGAGAACAAGTGACGTCGGAGAACCACGCCGACGAGCCGGTCACGGTGACCGACAACCGTCGCGTCGACCCGGAAACGGGCCAGGTGCGCGAGAGTCAGGCCACCGAGCAGGCCGCGGCCGCTGCAGCCGATGCAGCGGCCGGGCCGACCGGTGACGAGGCGGCACCTGCCGACGCGCAGGTGGCAGAGCTGACCGAGGCCCTGCAGCGCGAACGCGCTCAGTTCGCCAACTTCCGGCGCCGCTCCGACGAGGAGAAGCAGCAGTCGGTGGCTCGCGGCAAGCAGATCCTGGTGGAGAAGCTGCTGCCGATCCTCGACGACCTCGACCGGGCCCGCGACCACGGCGACCTGGAAGAAGGACCGCTGCGGGCGTTCGCCGACAAGCTCAACGACGTCCTTGCCGGCGAGAAGCTGGCGAAGTTCGCGGAGCCGGGCGAGGTCTTCGACCCGGAACTGCATGAAGCGATTCAGCACGACGGCAGTGGACACACCCCGGTCATCGGTAACGTGTTCCGGACCGGCTACCGGCTGGGGGAGAAGGTGATCCGCCACGCGATGGTGACGGTCACCGACCCGGCACCCGGCGACGGCGACGCCGCCGCGCAGCAGTGAGTGCGCGGGAGCGACAGTGAACCGGTCGCGGGGTGCGGTATCGACCCGCGCCCCGCGACTGCACTGACATCATGTCTCCGAACAGGAGCGACAGATAACAACCACAGACTTTTCAAGGAGGTGACGTCTGATGGCACCACAGCGTGAATGGCTCGAACGAGACTTCTACGCCGACCTCGGCGTTTCTTCCGACGCCACCGCCGACCAGATCAAGAAGGCGTACCGGAAGCTCGCCCGAGAGTTGCACCCGGACGCCAACCCGGGCGACAAGGCGGCCGAAGAACGCTTCAAACGAGTCTCCGAAGCACACAGCGTGCTGTCCGATGAGACCAAACGCAAAGAGTACGACGAGGCGCGCACCCTGATGTCGAGCGGCCGCTTCCGCGGCGGCAGCGGCTTCGGCGGCGGCGGCGCGCAGGGCGGCTTCGACCTCGGCGACCTGTTCGGCGGCGGCGGTGGGGGCGGTCGCGGCGGCGGCGGTCTCGGCGACATGCTGGGCGACCTGCTCGGCGGCCGCGGCGGCGGCGGTTTCAGCGGCAGTGCAGGCGGGCAGCGTCAGCGGCGCGGCAACGACCTCGAGACCGAGACCACGCTGGCCTTCCGCGACGCGGTGCAGGGCACGACGGTCACGCTGCGGATCACCAGTCCGTCACCGTGCACCAAGTGTCACGGCAGCGGTGCCAAGCCGGGCACCAGCCCGCGCACCTGTCCCACCTGCAACGGGTCGGCATTCGTCACCCGCAATCAGGGACACTTCGGATTCTCCGAACCGTGCCCCGACTGCCAGGGCACCGGCACCAAGATCGACGATCCGTGCCCCGACTGCCAGGGCTCGGGC
The DNA here is from genome assembly GCF_039946255.1 of Gordonia aichiensis. Lineage (GTDB taxonomy): Bacteria > Actinomycetota > Actinomycetes > Mycobacteriales > Mycobacteriaceae > Gordonia > Gordonia aichiensis_A. The sequence goes on from NZ_JBCDWL010000013.1 coordinate 9,994, forward strand.
ATCACCGTGCGACCCCGCACGATCAACGTCCGCGTCCCGCAGGGCGTGGAGGACGGGCAGCGGATCCGGCTGGCCGGGCAGGGCGAGGCCGGCATGCGCGGGGCGCCGTCGGGAGACCTGTACGTGACCGTGCACGTGATGGCCGACAAGGTGTTCACCCGCAACGGCAACGACCTCAAGGTGACGCTGCCGGTGTCGATCTCCGAACTGGTCCTGGGAGCCACCGTCTCGGTGCCGACCCTGGACGGCTCGGTGGGCGTCAAGATCCCGGCGGGCACGTCGGACGGCCGCACGCTGCGACTCAAGGGTCGAGGCGTCCCGAAGCGGTCGGGCGGGTCGGGCGATCTGCTGGTGACGGTGAAGGTGGCGGTACCCGCCAAGCTCGACGACGCCGCCGTCGAAGCGATGAAGAAGTATGCGGAGGCCGAGAAGGCCAGCGGCTTCGACCCCCGCGCCGGATGGGGGCGGTGATGACCTATGGCAGGCAACACGCGAGGCGACAAACCACGGCGTGACGATGTCGGCGACGCCGCCACCCTGCTGATCTCGGTGGCGGCGGAGCTGGCCGGCATGCACGCGCAGACGCTGCGCACCTACGACCGGCTCGGTCTGGTGACCCCGCAGCGGACGCAGGGCGGCGGTCGCCGATACTCCAACCGCGACGTCGAGATGCTCCGCGAGATCCAGCGACTCTCGCAGGACGAGGGCGTCAACCTGGCGGGAATCAAGCGGATCATCGAGTTGAGTGACGAGGTCGATGCGCTGCGCAAACGCGTCGCCGACCTCACGCGCGAGCTCGAGTCGCCTGCCCGTGCCCGCCACGGCGAGCTGGTCCCGGTGCCGCGCACCAGTGCGCTGGTGGTGTGGCAGCCGCGCAGCAAGCGCAGTCGCTGACCGTCGAAGATCACAGGCGAGCTCAGGTGCCCCGACCGGTGCACCTGAGCTATTTGTGGAGAGGGGCCCGATGTCGGGTCCGAGACCGCGTGACCGACTCGGCGCGCGGCTGCCTACTTCATCCGAAAGGTTTCCCGCATGGCCCTCCTTCGTGCCGCCGCCCGCGTCCTGACCGGCGCTCCCTTCATCCTGTTCGGTTACGAGGCCGCCTCGGCACCCGGACCGCGCGTGGGCATGGCCGAGCCCCTCCTGAGCCAGGTGCGCGGCGTGCTGCCGATCCCGGTCGACGACGAGGCCGTCGTTCGCGCCAACGGTGCCGCCCAGGTGGTGGGCGGTGCGCTGATCGCGACCGGCGTCGCACCGCGCGTCGGCGCCGCCGTCGTCGCCGGGTCGCTGATCCCGACCACCGCGGCCGGTCACGCCTACTGGGAGATGGACGATGCGATGGCGCGCAACGCGCACCGCACCCACTTCTACAAGAACATCGCGATGATCGGCGGCGCGCTCGCCGTCGCCGCTGCCGCCGGCCGCAAGTAGGTTCGGCGGGCGCGTCGTCGTCCGGCGTCTGCACATCCGCGTGGTTCGCCGACATCCGCTCTGGCTGTGCCACCGCGGATGTCAGCGAACCACGCGGATGCGGCGTCTGGCGGGGCCGTCGGCTCAGTTGAGCGGGTCGTGGGAGATGGCGGCCGGGTCGACGCCGGCGGCCCGCATCCGCAGGGCGGTGTGAAAGACCATCGGTGCCGGGCCCGACAGCAGCACCTGACGGTCGGACCAGTCGGCGTACTGCGCGGCCACCTCGCCGACGCGGCCGTAACACAGCTCGGTGCCCCAGCTGCGGGGGTCGGTGGCGCCGGTGAGCCACCACGGATCGTCGACGTTCTCGGTGACCGCGGTGATCCGCAGCCACGGGTTGGTGGCCGCCAGCTGGACCAGGACACCCAGCTCGTACAGCTCGCCCGGATACTGCGTGCCATAGAACAGGTGGGTGGGGGCGGCGTCGACGTACTGCGCGCGGTCGATCAGCAGGGCCCGCAGGGGCGCCAGGCCCGTGCCGCCGGCGATCAGCAGCGCCGGGCGACGCGGATCGGCGCGCATGGTGCCGTGATGCTGACCGAAGGTCCACACGTCGCCGACCGCGGTGTCGCGGACGATCGACCGGCTCACCCGGCCGTCGGGCACGGCGCGGACATGAAACTCCAACTCGCCCTGTGGATTCGACGGAATCGAAGGCGAGAGGTTGCGCCAGGTCCGCGGCCACTGCGGAATCTGCGTCTCCAGGTACTGCCCGGCGGCGAAGCTCGGGTGCGGCCCGGTCGCGACCAGCCGGACGACGGCGCGCTCGCGGGTGATCGTGTACTTCTGCACCACCCGCGCATGCCATCTCGCCGGGCCCGACACGCTCTCGGCGGCGCCGCGCATGACGCCGGTCGTCAGCAGCATCGCCTGGCTGACGGTCTCCTCCAGATCCGGTGTCCAGCGGCTGCCGAAGGCGTACTGGAACTCGGACATGAGGGCGTCGTACATCAGCCAGTAGTGGTCGCTGGTGACCCCGTACTTGCGATGGTCGCGGCCCAGCTGTGCCAGGAACTCGACGAGTTCGCCGTGCCCGTCCGGCGCCGGAATCGCTTCCAGCACATGGTCGAGGACCTCGGTGAAGGCGACGCGCAGACCGCCCATCTCGGCGGGAAACAACTCGCGCAGACTCGGCCGCGCGGCGAACATCCGCGCGAAGACGCTGCGGGCGAACCGATCCGGGTCACTGGCCACCAACGCTCGGGCCTGGGGCAGGCTCGGCGGTTCGGGCTGGGGCACGCGTTCTCCTCGATCTTCCGTTCCAGTGCCGGGGGACGCCGACGAAGCGTCCGACAGCGTCCACTGTAGTCGCGCCGACGCGCGGGCCCCCGATGATGCGCGCCACGTCGCAGGTGGCTTGTGGCACGCTTTGAGAGTGACGACGCTCGATGGACTGCTCCCCGGAATCGTCGACGCGCACGTCCATTACTTCCATCCCACGAGGTCGGCGTGGACGTTGGCACGGTTCGCGCGCCTGGCCGCGTTCCCGGCGCGGCGACTCATGCCGCTGCCCGTCGTCCGCATGGTGACGAGCTTCGGGCGGCGCGAAGGCATGATGAACGGCCTCGACCCCAGCATCGTGGGCGCTCCCTACGAGCCGGCGCAGTACGCGGTCGACGCCGCGTCGGTCGTCTCGGTGGCGGGAGTCCCGATCACGAGCGTGGTGCAGGTCGAATCGCATTGGACGCCGACGAACGGTCCGGAGTCGCTGATGGCGTCGTCGTTCGAGGAACTCCAGTACCTGTGCGGCCTCCCGCACCGGCGCAACACACCGTCTCTCGGTGCGACGGTGATCGCCGCGGACCCGCGGTACCCGGAGTTCGCGGGGGAGCTCGACCGCCACCTGGCGTACTCGGAGTCGGTCAGAGGGGTCCGGTTCAAGTGGGCGCGTCATCCCGATCCGGCCATCTCCGACTGGTGCGACGAGCCGGACGTGTTGGCCTCCACCGGCTTTCTGAAGGGATTCGAGGCGCTCGCCGAACGCGGGCTCGTCTTCGTCTCCTTCGCCTACTCGCATCAGTTGGGCCAGTTGGACATGCTGGCCCGCCGTTTCCCCGACACCACGATCGCCATCGAGCACCTCGGGCTGCCGATCGGCGTCTTCGGGCCGGTGGGGACGCAGACGGGGACGACCGCGGCGGTCCGTGCCGAGATCCTCGGCCTCTGGCGCGAGCGGATGGCGATGATCGCGATGCGCCCCAACGTGGTGGTCAAGGTCTCCGGTCTCGGGCTGGGCCTGCTCGGGTACGGGCGCGAGCGTTCGGGCAACATCGGAAGCCGCGACGTGCTCGCCGACATGATGGGTCCGCTGCTGTTGCACGTGGTCGACCACTTCGGTCCCGATCGGGTGATGTTCGGCTCAGATTCGCCGGTCGACCGACCGAATGCGCCGATCGCGATGACCGTCGGCGCACTCCTGGACGTCCTCGGCGGGCGCGGGGACCACCTGCTTCAGCAGCTGTTCGCGAAGAACGCGCAGCGCATCTACCGCATCGAGCCGTGAACGACGCGAAGCCGGACGCCTGATTTAGAACGTGTTCTAGAATCGAGGGACCGTCTCGGCGAAGGAGCGACAATGGGGACTTACGTGGTGACCGGATCGGCGTCCGGCATGGGGCAGGCGAGCGCGCAGCGGCTGCGCGAGGACGGCCACCGGGTGATCGGCGTCGACCTCGCCGACGCCGACGTGGTCGCCGACCTGTCGACGCGCGACGGCCGATCGCAGGCGGTCCGCGACGTCATGGCCGCGGCCGACGGCCGGCTCGACGGCGCCGTCTTCGCTGCCGGCGTCGGAGCGCATCGCGGCAAGGAACGGCTGACCGTCGAGGTCAACGTCCTGGGCGTCACCGAACTGCTGATGGCACTGCAGCCCGAGCTCGCCGCCGCAGGCAATGCCAAAGTGGTGGTCTTCGGCTCGAACTCCACCACGTCCACCCCCTTCGTGCCGCGTCGGGCCATCGCGGCCCTGGAAGCCGGCGACACCGAACGCGCCACCCGGATCATCGTGCGACGAGGCCCGCTGTCGGGCCCGGCGGCGTACGCGGCGTCCAAGCTCGCGGTGAGCCGATGGGTCCGCCGCCACGCCGTCACCGACCAGTGGGCCGGCGCCGGCATCCGCCTCAACCTGCTGGCACCCGGCCCCGTCCTGACTCCGCTGCTGCGCGACCAGCTGTCGAGCTCGTCGGGCAGGGCCGTGCGGTCGTACCCGGTTCCGGTGCGCGAGTACGGAACGCCCGAGCAACTGGCCGAGTGGGTGATGATCATGCTGTCCCCGGCCGCCGACTTCATGGCCGGCTCGGTGGTCACCGTCGACGGCGGCACCGAAGCGCTGCTGCGCCCGACGGACTGGCCGTCGCCCCTGCCGCTGCGCCGACTCCCGCGCATGATCGCGGCGCTGCGTCGTGCGCCGCGCACCGGGCAGGTGGCCGACTACTCCGGAATCTGATCCCGGCGGGGCAGGCTGAGGGTGCGTTCGACGATGTTGTGCATCGCCCACGAGAAGTCCTCGACGCTGATCCCCGAACACTGGTAGCCGACCAGGACCAGCATGGAGTGCGACGCGATCCGCGCCGCCTCCTCCGAGTCGGCGATCAGGTCGCCAATGAACTCGGCGACCGCGTCGCGCCGCGTGCGATCGACCTCGACCACGGCCTCGGCGACCACCGGATCCTTGGCCGCCCACACGCGCACCGCCCGCTCGGTGTGGTGCGGCAGCGACATCGCCGCGTCGAGCACCGCCAGAATGCGGTCGACCGGACTGCCGATGGTGCGCAGCTGGGCGACGACGTTCGCCGTCTCCTCGGTCTTCCAGAACTCGATCAGCGCGGCCTCGAAATCCTTCCAGTTCGCGAAGGAGTGATAGAAGCCGCCGGTCGTGAGGCCGGTCTCCGCGCACACGGCCGACTGCTTGAAACCGCCGTAACCGTCGCGGGCCAACACCCGCATGCCCGCGTCGAGAAACCTCGCGCGAAGCTGTTCGGCGGTCGATGACGGATGGGACATGGCCTGATTCTCGCATGCGGTTGGCCGGAGAAAGGTCGCTCGGCGGTACTGTGCGCACCCGCGGCGGCGGCGACGCCATACAGTCGAGGCAGACATGCAGGCACGACCGCGAGACGGCCGAACGATCAAGGGAGCTGATTCGATGACGTCCCAGCAGGTGCTCATCACGGTCGACGAACTGGTGGAGGCGATGCTGTCGTCGCGGCCGCCGGTGGTGCTCGATGTGCGCTGGCAGCTCGGCGACCCCGCCGGCCGCGACCACTACCGGGCCGGGCACCTGCCCGGGGCGGTCTTCGTCGACCTGGACACCGAACTGGCCGCCCCCGCGACAGCCGAGGCAGGCAGGCACCCGCTGCCCGAACTCGCCGACCTGCAGGCCGCGGCTCGCCGCTGGGGCGTCGGCGTCGGCTCCCGCGTCGTCGTCTACGACGACTGGGAGGGCAAGGCGGCCGCCCGTGCCTGGTGGCTGCTGCGCTGGGGCGGTCTCACCGATGTCACGATCCTCGACGGTGGCCTCGGCGCATGGCAGGCGGCGGGGATGCGCGTCTCGACCGGCAACGCGACCCCGCGCGCGGGCAACGTCGTCCTGACCGGCGGGCAGTTGCCCACCATCGGGATCGACGACGTCGCGGCGGTCGACGCGGCGTCGACGCTGCTGCTCGACGCGCGGGCCCCCGAACGCTTCCGCGGGGAGACCGAGCCGGTCGACCCCCGGCCGGGCCACATCCCGGGGGCGGTGAGCGCGCCGACCGGCGCCAACGTGACCGCCGACGGACGGTTCCGGCCCGAAGCCGAACTCCGCGACCGCTTCGGCGCGCTGGGCGCCGCCGACCGCGAGGTCGTCGTCTACTGCGGCTCCGGTGTCACCGCCGCACACCAGATCGCGGCCCTGGCGATCGCCGGGATCCCGGCGACCCTGTTCCCCGGGTCGTACTCGCAGTGGTCGGCCGACGCCGCCCGACCCGTGGCGGTCGGCCGATGAGGGTCCTGCTCGTCGACGACGATCCCGCGATCGCCGAGACCGTCCGCCGCACCCTCGTCTCGGAGGGCTGGGTGGTCGACATCGCGACCGACGGCCTCACCGGGCTCCAGAAGGCGCTGTCGGAGCCCTTCGACGTCGTCGTCCTCGACATCATGATGCCCGGCCGCAACGGTTACGAAGTGGTTCGTGACCTGCGTAAAGCGGACGTCTGGACGCCGGTCCTGATGCTGACGGCGAAGGACGGAGAGTACGACCAGGCCGACGCCTTCGACTTCGGCGCCGACGACTACCTCACCAAGCCGTACTCGGCGGTGGTGCTGGTGGCGCGACTGCGTGCGCTCGCCCGCCGCGGCGCCCCCGAGCGGCCCGCCGTCATGACGGCCGGTTCGCTCACCCTCGACCCGGCGGCGCACCTCGTCCGGCGCGGCGACACCGAGATCTCGTTGACCCGTCGGGAGTTCGCGCTGCTGGAGTTCCTCATGCGCAACAAGGGGCAGGCGATGACCAAGACGCAGATCGTCGATTCGGTCTGGGACGTCAACTACGCGGGCGACGAGAACGTCGTCGAGGTGTACATCAGCTACCTCCGCAAGCGGATCGACGCGCCCTTCGGCTGCAAATCCATCCAGACGGTGCGCGGCGTCGGCTACCGGCTCGACCCGGACGGCGGCATCGGCGGGTAACGCGTCTGCTCACTGAACGGGGCGCTGGGGGAGGGTGAAGCCGATCCGCGCGCCGCCCCCGGGAGCGTCGTCGATGATCATCTCGCCGCCGTGAGCGCGGACGATCTCCGAGACGATCGCCAGGCCCAGGCCCGCGCCGCCGAAGGTGCGGGTGCGTGCCGAGTCCAGGCGCACGAAACGGTCGAGGATGCGTTCCTTGTCCTCGTCGGAGACGCCCGGGCCGTCGTCGACGACGGTGACCGTGACCGTCGTGTCGTCGTCGGCGACCATCTCGATCGCGATTCGGCTGCGCGCGTGGCGGATCGCGTTGTCGGCCAGATTCCGCACAGCGCGCGACAGCTTCTCCTCGTCACCGGTGACCTGGATGGGGAGGACGGTGGCGCTGATCGTCAGCTCGCCGACCGCGAGCTCGCGGACGGCGGTGAGCCTGCGGATCTCGGATTCGACGACGTCGTCCAGATCGACCGGACCCAGCCGCAGCGGGATGCCGCTCTCGTCTGCGCGGGCCAGCAGCAGCATGTCGGCCACCATGTACTGCAGCCGCCGCGCCTCCGGGGCCATCACCTCGCGGGCGGTCTCGCGGTCGATGCCCTCCCCGCGCATCTCCGCGAGGTCGAACAGTCCGACCAGCGTGGTGAGCGGGCTGTTGAGCTCATGCGAGGCGTCGCCGACGAACCGCAGTTCGCGTGCGCGGGCCTCCTGGAGGCGGTCGAGCATCTGGTTCATGGTGACCGCGAGCGTCGCGATCTCGTCTCGGGTGGCCGGGACCGGGACGCGCTGGTGCAGGTCGCCCACCGAGATCTCGTCCACCCGTCGGCGAATGGCCTCCACCGGTTCCAGTGAGCGGCCGACGAAGTAATAGGTCAGCACGCCGATCAGCACCACGATGATCGGGAACATCAGGCCGCACAGCAGCGCGACGACCGCGAGCAGCCAGTGGAGCGGTCCCTCCGAGGTGCCGACCGCGATCGTCACCGGGCCGTGGTCGGGGGTGACGACACCAAGCAGCGTGGTGCGGAATTCTGGCGCGTCCGGCGCGGGCGCGGTGTCGTCGATCACCTGCTCGGTGCCGGGGGAGACGAACGGACCCAGGGGCCGGGTGGTGCCGTGGAACGTGGAGATCAGCGGGGCGCCGTCTCGCTGATAGATCTGCACGATGTCGATGTACTGGTTGAGGTTCAGGGTGGCCTTGTCGATGCCGCCGACCCCCTCGGTCTGCACCATGCTCGCTATCTCGTGTGCCCGCGCCGATGCCGCGCTGTCGGCGGTGCCGTACAGCAGATTTCGGGCGACCAGCACCATGACACCGCCCGCCACCAGCAGGGCGAGGAGCACCAGCACCGTCGCCAACACGGTGAGGCGATTGCGGACCGGTCCGGTGAGTCGGCGCAGACGCGCCCGAATCCGGGTGACGCGCGTCGAAGAGATCACCTGTCGACGGTATCCGGTTCGGGCGTCGGGAGGGACCCGCGGCGCGATCGCACGCCGAGCATCCTGTTCTCACCGGGCGGATTGTCGGACAGACTTCTCAACCAGCGCGATCTTGCGCGCCGACCGCGCGCGATGCCGCTCGCGGTCGGTGATCTCCCGGATGTCTTCGAGCGATTCGGTCCAGCCGTATAGCACGTCGTCGTAGGTCAACCGGAAGGGCAGCCACTCGTCGCCCAGGGCTCGACGGTCGCGGCGGCGGTCGTTGAAGTAGCCCGCGCGGGTGGCGTGATACAGCTTGCTGTCGCACTCGATGATCAACAGTCCGATGCGCAGGTCGCAGCGGCCGACACGGTCGACGGTCGGCTGGACGACGACCTCGAAGCCCTCGCTCCGGAGACGCACGCGCGCGATGCTCTCGGTGCCCGACTGGGACCGACCGTCCGTCTTGTCGATCAGTCGGGCCACGGTGGGTCCGGCGCCGTCGAGCTCGACTCGCAGGTCGCCCCGGTTCTTGCCGGTGATGTTCAGATACGAGTCGGACACCGCGATCCACTCGTCGGGGTCGAGGCACCGTGCCGCGCAGCTCAGCGCCTGAGGAATGGGGTCGACGGCCTGTGTCGCGGAGCGCAGTGCGCCGCGCAGCGGCCGACATCCGCGGTGCTTGCCCGACAGGTTGGTGCTGCGGCGCAGGTGCAGGCCGTCGTGGTCGGGCGGCACCCACAGACCGTGAAAGCGGAGGGCATCCACACAGGTCAGGATGCCGCCGTCGCGGACCGCCGATGCCGCCCGCGCGTCATGGATCGGGGCGGCGAACCAGCCCCGCCGCAACCGGATCAGGGTGCCGCTCGCGACCGCCGAGCGAATCTCGGCATCGGTGTAGCCCAGCATCGTCGTCAGTTGTCTGGAGGTGTAGATCCCCGGGTCCTTCACGCTCCTTTAGACGCATTCCGACGCCGAACGGTTCCGCAACTCGCCGGTGCCCCACCGACTCGGCGACCGCCGGAAGCCGATCTGCTGCGGTACCCGCTGAGATACCGCCGCAAGCAGTACGCTCGCGGGCCGCCGCCGGCAATGTTCCGGAGGTGGCCGGTGAGCGTCCTGTTTGCGGGAGTGTGGCGCTGGGTGCCCGGGGTCGGGGTGTCGGTCAGGGGGCGTGGCGTGGGCTGTGGTGTCGGGTGCGGTGGTTGGCGGGTCTCGCGGTGGAGGTTCGGTAGGCGGGTGCGGGTGCGGGGGTGTGATTGTCGGCGAGTGCCGGGGTCGGCGGCCCGATGTGTGGGGCCGGAGGGTGGGGAGAGGTCGGCGCCGCATCGCGTCGCTGTCGGTGGCCGTCTGCGACAGGCGGGCCCGCTGCGTCCGGGGGGGCGGCGACCACTCTTCTCGGGGTGGGAGCCTTCTCGCGCGGCGGACCTGATGCGTGGAACGGCCGCTGGGGTTCGAGGGCCTCCGCAGTCTGGACGCGGGCTCGGCTGAGGGGTGGTGCGCGGCCGGGTGGGTATCGCCGCAAGCAGTACGCTCACGGGCCTCCGCCGGCAATGTTCCGGAGGTGGCCGGTGAGCGTCCTGTTTGCGGGAGCATGAGCCCGGGAGTCGAGGTTTCGGCCGGTTTGGTTGACGTGGGCCTGGTGCCGGAGGTGGCGGTGGCTGAGCGTCCTGCTTGCCTGAGCATCGACTGGCGAGGCGCCGATTAGCGATGCGACGCGCGGCGGGAGAGCCTGTCGCGCAGCGTCGCCTTGTCGACCTTTCCGACGGAGGTGAGGGGCAGGGTGTCGAGCGTCTGCACGCGGTCGGGGAGTTTGAAGGACGCCAGGCCACGGGCGGTGAGGAACTCGCGGACCTGCGGCAACGTCGGCGCGGGCATCTCCCGCGCGGGGACGACAACGGCGCAGATCGACTCGCTGAGAGCGTCGTCGGGCAGCCCGACGACCGCGGTGTGCGCGATCGCCGGATGCGCCAGCAGGTGCTCTTCGACGTCGTCGGCCGCGACGTTCTCGCCGGCCCGGACGATGGTGTCCTTGATCCGCCCGGTGACCGCGAGGTGTCCGGACGGCAGGAGTCGTACCAGGTCGCCGGAGGCGTAGAAGCCGTCGGCGGTGAACGAGCGCGCATTGTGCTCGGGCGCGCGATAGTAGCCGCGCAACGTGTACGGACCGCGCACCAGGAGCTCGCCCTCGTCGCCGGCGGGGACCTCGCGGCCGTCGGGATCGACGATGCGGATCTCGTCGAAGTCGCTCATCGGTGCGCCCTGGCTGACGTGCACCGACTCGCGCGGGTCGTCGAGGCGGGTGTAGCAGATCAGACCCTCCGCCATGCCGAACACCTGCTGGACCACCGGCCCCATCGCCGCGTCGATGGCGGCGGCGTCTGCCGCGGCCAGCTTGGAGCCGCCCACCTGCAGCAGTCGCAGAGACGACAGGTCGGCAGGCTCCCATTCGGTGGCCGCGCACCACAGTTGCGCCAGCGCCGGGACCAGGGCGGTGACCGTGACCCCGTGGGTCTCGATGACCTCGAAGGCCGCGTCCGGGCTCGGGTTCTGGGTGAACACGGTGTGCCCGCCGACGGCGACGACGCCCAGCAGTCCCGGGCAGCACAGCGGGAAGTTGTGTGCTGCAGGCAACGCGGCCAGGTACACGTCGGCGTCGGTGAGACCGGTGATCTCGCCCGACCGGGCCGCATTGAGCCGGTAGTCGTTGTGCGTTCGTGCGATCAGCTTCGGCAGTCCCGTGGTGCCCCCGGAGACCAGGAACAGCGCGGGCAGGTCGGGGTCGACGGCGGGCGGAGTCCACGGGCCGGAACGGGACGGCAGGCGAGCGAAGGAGCCCGGGTCGCCGTCAACGAAGACGTGCTCCACCGCGGGGACCGCGGCCTGCAGTTCGGTGGCGAGCCCGAGGCAGTCGGAACCGCCGACCGTCGCGCCGCACAGGTAGCCGCGCGCGCCGGACGCGCCTGCCAGGTGGGCGATCTCGTGGATGCGATGAGCGGGCAGCGCCAGCACCGGCACCAGTCCGGCGCGGAGCAGGCCGAAGAACGAGACCGCGAACTCCACGGAGTTGGGGATCTGCACGACCACGCGCTCGCCGGGTCGCAGCCCCGCCTCGGCGAAGCCCGCGGCGCGGCCGTCGGCGGCGGCGAGCAGTTCGCGATAGCTCAGACGGTCTCCGGTCGCGGCGTCGGTGACCGCCGGGGCGTCGGGCCGGGATCGCGCGCTGTCGGCCAGCGCGGACCACAGCGGGCGGTCGTCGAAGAGGCCCGCGGCGCGGTACCGAGCGGCGAGTTCGGGTCGATGCGGGGTGAAGCCGCTGGCGAGGTCGTCGGCGGAAGGGGGCATGATCAGTCCTAGCTACTCGTAGACTAGGGCAGCCTAACCTACATTCTGACGATCATATAGATTAGCCTCACCTAATTTACATGCGATGGATGATGGGACTGAGCAATGGTTGTGGCACCTGCATCTCCGGCGGCGGAGACGCATTCGAATGACGACCTCGCCGCCCGCGCTGCCGCGGTGTGCGGCGCCTGGGCGAGGTCCGGCGAGTTCGGCGACCACGTGGTCTACGAGCGTGACGGTCGCTGGGCGTTCGCGGCCCGACCGCAGGCGCGCGTCGTGCTGACCAAGGATCGCGTGATCGTCGACGCACCGGCCGACGGGCGCCGCGAGGTCGACTGGGAGGGTGAGCCCGCGGCGGCGTTGAAGCGCGCCTTCGACAGTCTCGGGCTGCCGCGGTGGCGCCTGTACGGCTGGGTGGGGTTCGACTACTGCGCACCGCATCACGGGCTGCTCGGGCACGTGCCCGACGACGTCGTGATGGCCCACTTCATCGTGCCCGGCCTGGAGGCCTTCGTCGACGCCGACGGCATCAGCGCTCACGGTGCCGACGAGGCGACCCTCGCCCGCCTGCACGAACTCGCCGACACAGCCGTCGCCGACGACGCCGCCTCCGGTGACGAGGAGTCCATCGACGTCTCCGCAGACCCGGACGACTACCGCGGCCGCGTCGCGACCGCGGTCCGCGAGATCAACGAGGGCCGCTACCAGAAGGTGATCCTCTCGCGCGCCGTCGACATCGGCTTCGACGTCGACATCCCGGCCACCTATGTTCGCGGTCGCAAGGGGAACAATCCGGCGCGCTCGTATCTGCTGCACCTGGGCGGCCTGGCGGCGGCCGGCTTCAGCCCGGAGCTCGTGGTGGCGGCGGACGGACTCGGCTCAGTGGTCACCGAGCCGCTCGCCGGCACCCGCGCCTTCGGTCGATCGGCCGAAGTCGACGCCGCGGCTCGCGCCGAGCTGCTGTCGGACGAGAAGGAGATCGCCGAGCACGCGATGTCGGTGCGCGCCTGCTTCAGCGAGATCGAATCGGTGGCACTCTCGGGCACCACGGTGGTCGACGAGTTCATGGTGGTCCGCGAGCGGGGCAGCGTGCAGCACCTGGCGTCGACGGTCTCCGGACGGCTCGACCCCGACGCCGGGCCGTGGCGGGCGCTCGGCGTCCTCTTCCCCTCGATCACCGCGTCCGGGATCCCGAAAGCCCCTGCGCTGGAAGCGATCTATCGACTCGAAACGCGACGTCGCGAGCTGTACTCGGGGGCCGTCCTGGTGGCGGACTCCAGCGGCGAACTGGAGGCGACGCTCGCCCTGCGCACCGTCTTCGCAGAGGGCGGTCGCGCCTGGCTGCGGGCCGGCGCAGGCATCGTCGGGCAGTCCCGCCCCGAGCGGGAGTTCGAGGAGACCTGCGAGAAGCTCGGCAGCGTGGCGCCCTACGTCGTGCGGTCGGCCCGGTGAGCGCGCTCGCGCACGGCCCGGTGATCGCCGCCCTCCGTGACGAGGTGGCCGCGCTGCTCGGGCTCGACCCGGACACCGTCGCCGACACCGACGACCTGATCGGCCTGGGCCTGGACTCCATCCGGATGATGCGGCTGGCGGGCGGCTGGCGCAAACACGGTTACGAGGTCAACTTCGCCGACCTCGCCGCCGCCCCGACCCTGGCCGCCTGGTCCGACCTGCTGACACCCACCGCGCCGCGGCCAGATGCGGTCCCCGCCACCGGTTTCGACGAGGCGGACTGGGCCGGTGCGGAGTTCCCGCTCGCACCGATGCAGCACGCCTACTGGGTCGGCCGCACCGGCGCGGCCGACCTGGGCGGGGTCGCCGCCCACCTGTATGTCGAGTTCGACGGTGACGGGCTGGTTCCCGATCGGCTGGCCGCCGCCGCCGAACAGCTCGCGGCCCGACACGGGATGCTGCGCGCATGTTTCGGGGCCGACGGCACCCAGCGGGTCCTCCCGGAGCTGCCCGGCCCGGCCCTGGCGATCGACGATCTCCGCGCGGCCTGCGCCGCCGACGTCGAGCGGGCGCTGAGCGAGCGTCGCACCGCCATGAGCCACCAACTGCTGCCGGTGGCCGACGGCCGCGTCTTCGATCTGGTCCTGACCCTGCTCCCCGGCGGCAGACACCGCCTCCACTTCGACATCGACATGCTCGCCGCCGACGCGATGAGCTATCGGACACTGCTGCGCGACCTGGTGGCCCTGTACGACGGCGCGACCCTCCCGACGCCGACGATCGAGTATCGCGACTACCTGAAACATCGGGCGCAGCATCCGGATTCGGCACGTGAGGCGGATCTGTCCTGGTGGGCCGACAAACTCGCCGACCTCCCCGGCGGCCCGGTGCTCCCGACCCGCCCGGCGGGGCAGGAACCGGCCGGTGCCCCGCAGGTGGTGCGGATGAACCACTGGCTCGACCCGCAGCGGCGGGCCGACCTGCAGGCGGCGGCGCACCGGCACGGCCTGACGCCGGCCGCCGTCGTCGCGGCCGTCTACGCGGCGAGCGTCGGCGCGTGGTCGACGACCCCGCACTTCCTGCTCAACGTGCCGCTTTTCCAGCGACTGCCGATCCACCCCGACATCGATGCGGTGGCCGGCGACTTCAGCTCGTCGATCCTGGTGGACGTCGACTTGCGACTCCTGACCGAGCCGGGCCGCGACTCCGTCCTCGACCTGGCGCGCGACCTCCAGCGCCGGATGCACGCCGCCGGTGCGCACAGCGCCTACGGCGCGCTCGAGGTCCTGCGCGACCTGGGCCGTCTCCGCGGTGAGACCGTACTGGCGCCCGTCGTCTTCACCAGCGCCCTCGGGCTGGGCGAACTGTTCGCCGACGACGTCTACCGCACCCTCGGCGACCCGGTGCACCTCATCTCGCAGGGACCGCAGGTCCTGCTCGACGCCCAGGTCACCGAGGTCGCCGGCGGTCTGCTCACCAACTGGGACGTGCGGATCGATCAGTTCCCCGACGGTGTCGTGGAGGCGATGTTCGCCCACTTCACCGCCACGCTGGATCAGCTGGCGGCGCCCGGAACAGGCGCGGGCTGGCTGGGGGAGGCGCTCCCGCAACTGCCCGCCGATCAGCGTGCGGTGCGCTCGGCGGTCAACGCCACCGCCGCTCCCGTCAGCGGCCGGGTGCTGCACCAGGAGTTCTTCGCCACCGCCGCCGCCGACCCGGAGCGGATCGCCTTGATCTGGCGCGACGGCGTCCTCGGCTACGGCCGTCTGGCCCAGCAGGCCCTCGCGGTGGCGGCTGCGATCGGTGCGGCCGGGGTGAAGCCCGGCGAGGCCGTCGGCGTTCAACTCGACAAGGGCTACCGACAGGTGATCGCCACGCTCGGCGTGTACGCCGCGGGCGCGGTGTGGGTACCGATCAGCTACGACCAGCCGTCCGCGCGTCGGACGACGATCCTGCGCACCGGTCGCGCGCGACTGCTGCTGACCGACGGCGTCGTCGACGCGGCGTCGGTTGAGGTGCCGGTGCTCGAACTCGATGACGCGCTGACGGCGTCGCCGCTGCCGGGGCCGCATCTGCCCGACCCGGAGGACGTCGCCTACGTGCTGTTCACCTCCGGATCCACCGGCACGCCGAAGGGGGTCGAGGTGCCGCATCGGGCGGCGATGAACACCATCGACGATCTCAACGCCCGCTTCGCGGTGGGGCGCGACGATCGATCGCTCACCGTCGCGGCGCTCGAGTTCGACATCTCCGTCTACGACCTCTTCGGTCTGTACAGCGCGGGCGGTGCGGTGATCGCGATCGATGCCGCCGACGCCAAGGACCCGGTGGCCTGGCGCGAACTGCTGGTCGCGCACCGCGCCAGCATCCTCACCTGCGTGCCGAGCGCACTCGACATGCTGCTCACCATCGCCGAGCCGGAAGGCGAAGGGGCGTTGGGTGATTCGTTGCGTGCGGTGCTCCTGGGCGGCGATTGGGTGGGCGCCGACCTCCCCGGTCGGCTGCGGGCCCTGGCACCCGGTGCCCGGTTCGCGGGACTCGGCGGGGCCACCGAGATCGCCATTCACGGCACGGTGTGCGAGGTGCCCGGCGGTCACGCGGCGCGGCCGCCCGCTCACTGGACAGCGATCCCGTTCGGCACCCCGCTGAACAACGTGGTCTGCCGGGTGGTCGGGGAACTGGGCGCCGACTGCCCCGACTGGGTGACCGGCGAGCTCTGGGTCGGCGGCGACGGTGTGGCGCACGGCTATCGGGGCGAACCGCAGCGCACCGCGGAGCGGTTCGTCGACTTCGAGGGACGCCGCTGGTACCGCACCGGCGACCTGGCGCGATACTGGCCCGACGGCACGATCGAGTTCCTGGGTCGCGCCGACGACCAGGTCAAGATTCGCGGATTCCGCGTCGAGCTCGGCGAGATCGAGGGCGTCCTGCGCACCCTGCCCGGCGTCCGACAGGCGGTCGCGGTCCTGCTGGCGGGCGGCGGACCCCCGACCCTGGCCGCCGTCGTCACCGCCGATCCCGCGGACGCACCGAACGCCGACGAGCTCCGCGACGAGGTGAGCCGGCTGCTGCCCGCGTACATGATCCCGAGCGTGCTCGCGGTGCGTGACCGCCTGCCGCTGACCGGCAACGGCAAACTCGACCGCGCGGCGATCACCCGAGATCTCGCCCCAGAGACGGTCTCGGGTGCGCGACGCGAACCCGAGAACGACCTGCAGGAGGCTCTGCTCCACATCGTCGTCGAGGTGCTCGGCGGCGCAGCGATCGGCGTCGACGACGACTTCTTCGCCGCGGGCGGCGACTCGGTCCTGGCCACCACCGTGATCGCACGCGTCCGCGACCTGCTCGACGCACCCCACGCCGGGGTCGCCGACATCTTCGCCGCCCGCACCGTCGCCGCCTTGGCAGAACGACTCGACGACGCCGACGAGCGCCCGGGCAGGCTGACACAGGTTGCGGGCCTCTACCTGGAGATCGTCGCGATGGACGACGAGGAGTTGATGGCCCAGTGACCGGTGACAGGTCCTCGACCGGCACCTTGATCGTCATCGGCGCCGGCCCGAAAGCCCTTGCGGTGGCGGCGAAAGCGAAGGTGATGACCGACCTCGGCCTGCCCGCCCCGCGGGTCGTCATGGTCGACCGGTACGGCGTCGGCGGCAACTGGCTGCCTCACGGCGGCTGGACCGACGGGCGGCACCGCCTCGGCACCAGCCCTGAGAAGGACATCGGCTTCCCGTACCGCGGCGCCCCGCATCGCGAGCATGCGGGGCAGATCAACGCCGGGATGCTGGAGTTCAGCTGGATGGCGTTCCTGGTGGCGCACCAGACGTACACCGAGTGGATCGACCGCGGCCGGCCCAACCCGCACCATCACGTGTGGGCGCGCTATCTGGACTGGGTGGCCGCCGAAGCCGGCGCCGAGGTGCGGGTCGGGACGGTCGGTCGGGTCGGCGTCGCCGACGACGGCTGGCGCGTCGAGTACACGACCCCGGACGGCGCGGCAGCAGTACTGCACGGCGACGGGCTGCTGGTCACCGGCCCCGGTTCCAGCGACGAGCCACTGCTCCGCGACGACCGCGTCCTGTCCGTCGCACAGTTCTGGGACACGGTGTCGCGCAAGGCCGTTCCGGCGTCGTCGCGCGCCGCAGTGATCGGCGGCGGCGAGACGGCCGCGGCCGCGCTCGACGAACTGGTGCGGCACTCGGTGATGTCGGTGTCGGTGATCTCGCCCGCACCCACCATCTACACGCGCGGTGAGAGCTACTTCGAGAACACCGTCTTCTCCGATCCGACGGGGTGGCCGTCGCTGCCCGCCGCCGAACGCCGCGAGGTGATCCGACGGACCGACCGCGGCGTGTTCTCGGTCAGCGTGCAGGAGAGCCTGCTGGCCGACGAACGCGTGCACCATCTGCGGGGTCGGGTCGGGGCTGCGCGACGGGTGGGCGAGTCCGTCGTGCTCACGCTCGCCAATCCGGGGCGGGGAGACGCCGAGCACGTCTTCGATCTGGTGGTCGATGCGACGGGCGGGCGTCCGCTGTGGTTCCTCGATCTGTTCGACGAGGAGAGCCTGGACGAACTGGAGCTCGCCCTCGGCGCGAGCCCGGAGCTGGCGGCGCTGGAGGGGGCGATCGGACACGATCTGGCCGTGAGCGGGCTCCGGCAGGCCCTGTACCTGCCGAATCTCGCGGGATTCGCGCAGGGGCCCGGCTTCCCGAACCTCAGCTGCTTGGGCGAACTGTCGAACCGGGTGCTGCGCAGTGCCGCGGACCGGGCCCGGGTGCGCCAGGCGGTGGGACGATGACGCGCTCCGATCCGAGCTATGTGATCGCGCGGGAGCTGACCGAGGTCTCCGCTGAGATCCGCGCCGCCGGTGGGCCGCCCGTGCCCGTCGTCGTCGGCGACTTCGCGTTGCGGTCGGTCGATCCGGCCGGGGACGACGCGGAGCATCTGGCGGAGTGGTTCGCGCGGCCGCACCTGGTCCGCACGTGGGAACAGGAGTGGTCGGCGCGGCGTTGGCGTGCGGACGCCTCCCATCGTCTCCGCGGTGACTACTCGCGTCCGGTCATCTTCTCGTACCGGGGGACGCCGGTCGGCTACCTGGAGATCTACCGGCCCGCCCGCGACGAGATCGCCCGCATCTATCCCGCCGACCCGCACGATCTGGGACTGCACATCGCCACCGCCGACCCGGAGCTGCTGGGCCGCGGCCTCGTCTCCGGCTTCATCCGAGACCTCGCCGACGCGCTGTTCGTCGCCGAGCCGAGGTGCGGTCGAATCGCCGTCGAACCCGCTGCCGACAACGTCCCGATGCGTCGGGCGCTGTGCAAACGCGGTTGGCGCGAGGTCGGCGAGTTCCAGATCCGCCCCGACCGCCGCATCGCCCTCCACCTGCTCGCCCGCCCGGCGATTGTTCAGGGTTGTCGAGTAAGCGGAGGAACGGAGTGACGGAGCGCATGGAGGTGGTGCGGGGGTCTCGATGCGCTTGCTCGACCAGCCTGAGGGAGGGCTTACTCGCCGAGCCTATGGGAGGGCTTACTCGCCCAGCCTATGGGACGGCTTACTTGCCCAGCCTGTGGGAGGGCTTACTCGCCCAGCCTGTGGGAGGGCTTACTCGTCCAGCCTGTGGCGGCGGCCTTTCAGGGTGGTCGAGTAGGCCGAGGCGCTAGCCGAGGGCGTATCGAGACCCGGGGGCGTTCGCTGAGCGGAGGAACGCAGTGACGGAGCGCATCGAGGCGACCGGCACGGGGGGAGACACGAAGGGGGTGAGGCGGTCGCCTCTCCCAACACCACAGTCAGGAGGATCCATGACGCAAACACACGAAGTTCCGGTCCTGCGGGCCTTCCATCGACCGGCGCGGTCGGACGCACCGGTTCTGCTCGTCTTTCCGCACGCCGGCGGCGGGGCGTCGTCGTATCGTGACCTGTCCCAACGGCTCTCGGATCACTTCGACGTCCGCGTGATGCAGTACCCCGGTCGGCAGGACCGGATGCGTGAACCCGCGGCGGCGCGACTGCCGCAGCTCGCGGACGAGGCGTTCGAGGCGTTCCGCGCCGCCCCCGACCTCGACGGACGACCCGTCGTCGTGTTCGGGCACAGCATGGGCGCGATCGTGGCCTTCGAGGTCGCCCGACGGCTCGAGGACGCCGCGCGGACGCCGGCGGCGCTCGTGGTGTCGGCGGCGACCGCGCCCAGCCGCGTCGCGGCGCTGCCGAAGCATCCCGATTCCGACGACGAACTGCTGGCGCACCTGACCGGACTGCAGGGGACCGGCGGCGCCGTGATGGGCAGCGACGCCGTCCTGCGGATGGCGCTGCCCGCGCTGCGGGCCGACTACCGAGCGTTCGACGCCTACGACTGCGGGGTAGACGTCCGGGTGGCGTCGGCGATCCGCGTCATCGGCGGCGCCGACGACCCGGTGATCCGGCCGCATCAGCTCCACTCCTGGTCCGACCACGCCGACGACGTGGCGGTCACCGTCGTCGACGGCGGGCACTTCTACCTCAACGATCACCCGGCCGAACTGGCCGAGCTTCTCGTGACCGCGGCCGCCATCCCGGACCGTCGAGTCGAGGAGCAGGCGCGGTGACCGGCGCGATGTCGGCGATCGACGACGACGCGATCGTCATCACCGGGATGAGTGTCGAGGCGCCGGACGGAATCGACACCCCGGAAGACTTCCATGCCGCGCTGGCCGCGGGGGAGGACCTGATCGGCCCCCTGCCGCGCGACCGCGACTGGCCAGTCGACCAACTCCTCGCCCTCGACCGCGTGCCGGGCTGGGGCGCGGTGCCCGACGCTGGCGGGTTCCTGTGCGGTGCAGCGGAGTTCGACCCGCAGTTCTTCGGCGTCAGCCCGCGCGAGGCCGCCGCGATGGACCCGCAGCAGCGCGTCGCGATGCGGGTGGCGTGGCGGGGCGTGGAGAACGCGGGCATCGACCCGGAGTCCTTGCGCGGCCGGGAGATCGGCGTCTACTTCGGTGCGTCGATGATGGAGTACGGCCCGCGGGCGGCCACCGTCAACGAGTACTCCGGGCACCGGATCGCCGGAACCGCCCTCGGCTCGGTGTCCGGCCGGATCTCGCACGCGATGGGGTTGATCGGGCCGTCGATCACCGTCGACACGGCGTGCGCGTCGTCGTTGACGGCGATCCACCAGGCCGCCGCCGCAGTCCGGGCAGGCGAATGCGAGCTCGCGCTCGCCGGCGGAGTCTGCGTCATGGGGTCGGCCGGCGCCTTCTTCGAGTTCTCCCGCAACCGCGCGCTCGCCGCCGACGGTCGGTGCCGCTCGTACTCGGCGGGCGCCACCGGAACGGTGTGGGGCGAAGGTGCAGGCGCGGTGGTGATCGAGACCGCGGCCTCGGCCCGCCGCGCCTGTCGGCGGATCTACGGGATCATCGCCGGGTCCCGCGTCAACCACAACGGATCGGGAGCGCCGATCGTCGTGCCGAGTGCTCAGGCACAGCGGCGGGTCATCGACGGCGCCCTCGCCGCGGCCGGGGTCGACGCCGCCGACGTCGACCTGATCGAAGGCCACGGGACCGGGACGCTCGGCGATCCGATGGAACTCGAAGCGCTCGCGGCCACCTACGGCGCGCGCCGTGACCCGCGCACCCCCGCCGCCGTCGGATCGGTGAAGTCGAACGCCGGCCACGCGCAAGCTGCCTCCGGCGTCCTCGGCCTGATCAAGGTGCTCCAGTGCGGCCGGAACGCGAGCATCGTCGCCACTCGGTTCGCCGACGAGCCGACCGACCGGATCGACTGGGAGACCGCGGGACTGCGACTGCCCGCGACCACCCGCCCGTGGCCCGCCCGCGCCGGCCGCCGCCTCGCCGCGGTGTCCAGCTTCGGCGTCTCGGGAACCAACGCTCACCTCATCGTCGACATGCCGGAGGACCCCAGTGCCTGACACCCGCCCCGCACCCCGCGACCCGCGTCCCCAGTACCGGCTGCCCGACGGTCGGATCCCGCTCGTCGTCTCCGCCGACGCCGAAGAGAACCTGGGCCGGTACGCGGCCTCGATCGCGAGCTACGTGCGTCGTCGTCCCGACCTCACCGCCGACCGGATCGCCGCCCACCTGCTCGATGCGCGCCCGGTCCGCAAGCACCGGGCGGTCGCCGCCGTCACCGGGCGCGACGACCTGCTGGCGGTGCTCGACGCGCTCGCCGACGGACGCCCGGATCCGGCGACGGTCCGCGCCGCGGCAGGCGAGCGCCGGTTCGCGTACGTCTATCCGGGCCAGGGCAGCCAGCGGCCCGGCATGGGCGCGGTGGACTATCGGAGTTCGACGGCCTACCGGACCGCGGTGGACGCCTGCCACGCCGAGTCGACGGCGCTGTTCGGTACCTCGCCGATCGACTACGTCCTCGGCCGCGGCGACGCCGCAGAGACCGACGACGTCCGGACGGTGCAGCCGGCCCTGTTCATGCACATGCTGGGCCTGACGGCGATGTGGGACGCCGCCGGGGTGCGCCCGGCGATGACGGTCGGTCACAGTCAGGGCGAGATCGCCGCCGCCGTCCGCAGCGGCATCGCGACGCTGCGCGAGGCGCTGGTCGTCGTCACGATGCGCGCACGAACCGTCACGGCGGTCGCCCCGCACGGCTACACGATGGCGGTGCTCGGGATCGACGTCGACGAGGCCGAGGCGCTGCTGGCCCGCAACTCGGGCTGGTTGGAGTTGTCGGTGGTCAACTCCGCGCACATCGTGTGCGTCTCGGGAGAACGACCGGCGGTGCTCTCCCTCGTCGCCGCACTCGAGGCGCAGGGCAGGTTCGCGAAGGAGATCCGCGTCGCCTACCCGGCGCACACGAGCATCGTCAGCCGATTCCGGACCGAACTGTCGACCGCCTTCGATGACTACGGGCTGCCCGAACACTTCTCGACTCCGCAGCTGCCGTGCCTGGGCGCCACCCTCGGCGAGGCCGTCGACGCGTCGATGCCGGTGCGCGACTACTGGTTCTGGAATCTGCGCAACCGCGTCCGCTTCGACCGCGCCGTCGACGCCGCCGCGACCGCGGGCGCCGACGTCTTCATCGAGATCGCCGAGCATCCGACGCTGGTGCTGGCGATGTCGGAGACCCTGGCGGCCACGCCGGGTGCCACGATCGTCGGCACCCGCCGTCGCGACTGCGCCGACCACACGCTGTTCACCCGCAACCTGCTCGGCGTCGCCGCGTCCGACGCCGCCTTCGACTGGTCGGCCTGGGCGCTTCCGGACCGCGTCCGAGAACTGCCGCTCGACGGCTTCCCGAACTCGCCCATGCGCCGCACCCGCCTGTGGGCCCGCTTCGACGCCGGTGCCGACGAGCACGTCAACCGGTCGGGCTGGGCTTCGCCGCCGACCGACCACGACGTGCGCGTCCTGCGCACGCAGTGGCGGCGGCTCACCAGCCGCACCCTCGTCGCCCCGCAACGCCTGGCCGTCGTGGTCGGCCCCGGCGCCGACCGGGCATTCGCCGAACGACTGTGCCGGGCCGCGCCGCAGCACGGCGCCACCGCCTGGCAGGTCGGCGACGACCACCGAATCGATGCCGCCGACGCCGCGGTGATCCTGCTGCCCGCCGGAACCGGTGCGATCGGCGCCGATCTGGCGGCGATCCTCGCCGACGGGGCCTGGCGCGGCGGGCTCACCGACCTGCCCGCCACGTGCTGGGTGCTCACGCGGGGTGCCGAGACCGTCGTCGACGACGACGTCGCCGACCCGGTGCACGCGGCGGCGATGGCCGCGCTGCGGTGCCTGGCCGTGGAACAGCCCGGAGTGCGGGTGGCCCAACTCGATCTGCCGGCGGAGGCGGACGACTGCGTCGACGACGTCCTCGGCACCCTGCACCTCGCGGGCGAGACGGCGGTCGCGGTGCGCGAGGGCGGCGTCTTCGCCAAACGACTGGTGCCGGCGGAGTCCTCGCCGGGGCCGGCCCTCGACCTGAGGCACGCCCTCATCACCGGCGGCACCGGCCGGGTGGGGTCGGTGATCGCCGAACGCTTCGCTCGCGACGGTGCCCGGCGCCTCACCCTGCTGAGCAGATCGGGAGGCGGCGAAGACGCTCGTCGGCTCGCCGATCGGCTCACCCGCCGCTACGGCGTGCGCGTCGACCTGCGTCGATGCGACCTCACCGAGCCGCAGGCGATCGCCTCGGCGACGGCCGACCTCGCCCCGGTCACGACCATCGTGCACGCGGCACTCGACTACGTGGACCGGCCCCTCGCCGACCTCACGGCCGACGACGTCGCACGGGCGCTCGCCGCGAAGGCGACCGGTCTCGACCACCTGTTGTCGGCCGTGGCCGGCTCGCCCCGGGTGCTGATCTGCTCGTCGTTGGCGGCCACTCTCGGCGGCCGCGACCAGGCCCCGTATGCGGCGGCCAATCGGCTGCTGGAGGTGCGGGCCGCCGCCCTGCGCGCCGAGGGGGTCGACGCCGCCGCGATCGGTTGGGGGCTCTGGGCGGTGCAGGGCCCGCTCGATGAAGCGGGTGTGGCGCGCGTGACCGCGGCCGGCGTGGTGCCGATGGCGCCGGCGGCCGCCCTCGACGCCGGACTGCGCGCGCAGGGCACCGACGTGCAGGTGCTGGCCGCCTCCTGGCCCGACCTGCGCGCGCTGCTGTCGATGACGGGTTCGGCGGCACTGCTCGCCGAGGTCCCCGACGGCGCTGCGGCGTCGGCGACACCGGAGCCGGCGACCGAACCGGCAGCGACCGCGGAGCTCGCGGCGTCGGCCGAGGGGAGCGCCGAGGAGCCAGTCGTCGCCGCCGTCGACATGGCGGCCGCGGCGCCGCCCATCGACCCGCCCGCCGACCTGACCGCCGGTCTCGTCGACGAGTTGGCGGTGGCCCTGGGGTTGGCGGCGGCCGAGGTCGATCCGCGTGTCCCGCTGGTGGCGCTGGGCATGGATTCGTTGCAGGCCCTCGACTTCCGCAAGCGCGTACAGACTTCGCTGGCGCGCGAGCTGCCGGTCGAGGCGATTCTGGGCGGGGCCAGCCTCGACGAGGTGGTGACGCTGATGGGCGCCTCGGCGTGATCTCGGAGCGCGACGCCGGCGCCGTCGCGTGTGACCACCAACCTATTTGTAAGGCTAGACTTACCTTCCTTAGGTTTGGTTGAATTGCCGCATGTATGACGAACAGCAGGTGGGGCCGGAATCGCCGACGGAGCAGGCGACCGTCGAGACCGGATCGTCGGTGAACTGGCCGACGGTGATGATGGCGGCGGGAGTGTCGGCGGTGATCTCGGCGATCGTCCTGGCGATCGGCCTCGTCGGGCTGCTGCTCAGCGACGTCGGCAACGGTCGGGCGGCGGCTGTGGAGGCGCCGGCGACAGTGGTGAATCTCGGTGCGCAGCAAGGGCAGCCGCAAGCTGTCGCGCCCGCGGCGACGAGTTCGGCGGCGGCCTCGGAGGCGCCGAGCGCCCCGACGCCGGCGGCTGCGGCGCCGGATCAGGCCCAGGCGGCCCCGGCGCCGGCAGCGTCGTCCGCGGGGACGCCCGCCACGGCCGAGCCGCAGGCTGCGAGTGCGCCCACCGCACCGACGGCGGCGCAGTTGCAGGCCGATCTCGACTATTTGAGCTCCGGCGCCTCCAATGCGCAGAAGGCGCAACGCCTCGAGGGCGGCGCCCGCGCGGTCGGGCAGGCCCAGGGCATCCTCGGGCTGGCCAAGCGGTTCAAGCCGATGGGCTTCGCGTACCAGGTCGTCGACCCGGTCGCGGTGAGCGGCGAAACGGCCACTGCGCGAATCAAGTTCAGCTCGCCCGGTTATCAGCCCACCTACCTGACGCTGAAGTGGGTGTGGCAGGACGGCCGGTGGAAGCTGACGAACGGCTCGGTCTGCGAGCTGGGCTCGTACGCGAGCATCCCCTGCAATCTGTGACGGAGCGGCGCGACGGCTTCCGCAGCTCGCTGCCGGGAGGCCGGAGGCCGACCCGAGGCTATAGGTTAGGTAAGGCTACGCTAAAATCTAGCCATGACGAATGACCTTGCCGCCCGCAGACGAGAACTGCTTCGGAAGCGACTCGAGGACCGCGGTCTGACTCACGGGGGCAGCGACGACGCCGCCGGTGGCCGGTCGGGCCGACCCGCTTCGGTTCGCGCCGACCGGGCGCGAACCCGCCTCCCGATCGCGGCGCACCGTCTCTGGTTCGTCGGCCACCGCGACCCCGACGACACCTCGCTCAACGTCTCGGTGGCCTTCGCCCTGCGAGGAGCGCTCGACGTCGAACGCCTGCGCGGAGCGCTCGGTGCGGTGGTGGCGCGACACGAGACGCTGCGTGCCCGCTACCTCCCCGATGCCGCTGGCGAACCCCAGATGGAGCACCGCGCCAGTGCGGAGATCGACTGGGCCGAAACAGATCTGAGTGAGCTGTCGGAGTCCGCGGCCGAACGCAGGCTGCAGGTTCTCGCCGCCCGCGAAGCGCGGACGCCGTTCCGGCTCGCGGAAGACGCGCCGCTGCGCGTCAGGCTGGTGACCCGCGCCGTCGACGACCGGGTGCTGCTGCTGACGGTCCATCACATCGCTTGGGACGACGAATCATGGGCGGTCTTCTTCCATGACCTCGCCGCCGCCTACCGCGGTCGGCCGCTGCCCGCGCTCGCCGTGCAGTACGCCGACCTGCTCGATCCCACCGACGATCACCTCGCCGCCGACCTCGCGCACTGGACCGCCGTTCTGCGCCCGGCGCCGGAGCCGCTCGACCTGCCGGCCGCGGACTCCGCCGCCGGAAGCGGTCGTCTGCACCGGAGCCTGCTCGCGCAGACCGAAGACGCGGGCGAGCTCATCGACATCGCCGAGGCCGCCGCCGACCTCGCTCGCCGCCGCGGCACCACGGTGTTCGCGGTCCTGATCGCCGCCACCCAGGCCTTCCTGCACCGGATCTACGGTGCCCACGACGTCACCCTCGCGGTGCCGACGGCGGTCCGGCCGGCCGGCGCCGACGACCTGATCGGCTACTTCGGCAACACCGTCCTGCTCCGCGGCGCGGTCACCGCCACCGCCTCGACAGAACAACTGGCCGACGCCGCGCACGACGCGCTCACCGCGGCACTGGCCGCGAGTCGCGTCCCCGTCGACCGAGTGGTCGCCGAGGTCGCCGACGACCGCCGCGCCGGACTCGCCGGGCTCGCCGCGGCCAGCCTCACCCTGCGCCGCGAACTGACCGGACCGGATCTCGAGGACGTTGCCGCGACCCACCTGGATCACCTGCACGCCCCCAACGCCCAACTGCCGCTGGAGTTCGCGGTCGTCACCGGCGACGCGCCGATCCTGGAACTGCAGTACCGGACCGAGCGATTCGCCGAACCGGAGGCACGCGCCCTGCTGTCGGCGTATGCGACCTTCCTCGCCGACGCGCTGACCCACCCGGACGCGCCGATCCGCGACGCTCGGCTGCTCGACGGCCCGGGGCGACGGGCGGCGATAGCCGCAGCCAGCGGTCCGACCGTCGACGAGGCGCCCGACACGCTGGTCGCGATGTTCGCCGCCGCCGTCGCCGAGCGCCCCTCCCACCCTGCGCTCGTCACCGACGAGGGCACCGTCACGTACGCCGATCTGGACGCTGCCGCCGATCACCTGGCCCGGCGCATCGTCGAAGATGCGGGACGGGCGACTCTGACCGCGGATTCGGTGGTAGCCCTGCGGATGTCGGCCGGTGAGGACTTCGTCGTCGCCGCGCTGGCCGTCCTGAAGGCCGGGGCCGCGTACCTGCCGGTGGACCCAGACTACCCCGCCGACCGCGCCGCCCTCCTCCTCGGTGACGCCCGTCCCGTCCTCGTCCTCGACGCCGCCGACGTCGCCCGGCTGCGCGCCGAACCGGTGGCGGGCGCGCAGTTGCCGGTGCCGGCCCCCGCGTCCCTGGCCTACCTCATCTACACCTCCGGATCGACCGGCGTGCCCAAGGGCGTGGCGGTGGAACACCGGGCGATCGCCGAACACCTGCGAGCCTTCGCGGCGACCGGCGTGGTGGGCCGCGACGATCGGCTGGTGCAGACCTCGTCGGTCAGCTTCGACGCGTCGGTCTTCGAGATCTTCGCGACGCTGACGGCGGGCGCCACCCTGGTGATCCCCAGGCGCGGTGCCCTCACCGACATCGCCTACCTCGCCGACCTGCTGGTCCGCGCGAATGTGACGGTGATGCACATGGTGCCGAGCATGCTCTCCACCCTGCTGCTGATCCCCGAGGTGAAACAGTGGACGACCCTGCGCACCGTTCCGGTGGGCGGCGAAGCACTGCCCGGCGAGGTCGCCGACGCCTTCACCACAGCGTTCACCGCCGACCTGTCGAACAACTACGGGCCGACCGAGGCCGTCGTCGCCGCCACCCACCATCGCGTCGACGGTCCGCGCGGCGGCGCCGTGGTCCCGATCGGGCGCCCCAATCCGGGCGTCACCGCGCATCTGCTCGGCCCCGACCTGCAGCCGGTGCCCGACGGCGTCGTGGGGGAGGTGTACCTGGGCGGTCGCCAGCTGGCGCGCGGCTACCTGCGGCGCAGCGGACCGACCGCGGCGCGCTTCATCGCCGACCCGTTCGGCTCGGGCGCCCGGCTCTACCGGACCGGCGACCTCGCCCGCCGCGGCGGCGACGGTCAACTACATTTCGTCGGCCGGTCCGACGACCAACTGAAGGTCCGCGGCTTCCGCATCGAGCCGGGCGAGATCGAGGCGGCCCTCAACTCGCGCGCAGACGTGCAACGCGCCCTGGTGGCGGTGATCGACGACCGACTCCTGGCGTACGTGATCGTCGAGGTCGGCGCCGACCCCGACCCCGTCGCCGTGCGAGAAGACCTCGCCGGACGCCTCCCCGACCACCTGGTGCCGGACGCCGTCGTCGTCATCGACGAGGTGCCGCTCACGGTGCACGGCAAGCTCGACCGCACCGCGCTCCCGGTGCCCGCACTCGCCGCACCGGACTTCGTCCCGCCGGCGACGCCGACGCAGCGGCGCGTGGCTGCGGTGTTCGCGGAACTGTTCGGCGGTCGCACGATCGGTGCGGACGACTCCTTCTTCGACCTCGGTGGTCACTCGCTGCTGGCCGCGCGTCTGGTGACCGCGCTGTCGGCCGAGTTCGGCCTCGCCGTCGACGTCCGCGCACCCTTCGACGCACCGACCGTCGCCGGACTCGCCGCCCACCTCGTCGAGCGGGCCGGCGCCGAGCTCGGCATCGACCTCGACGCGGACACCGAATCGCCGGTCGGCGCCGACTGGGCCGATGCCGACTGGGCCGGAAGTGATTGGGCCAGTGCCGATTTCGGGGGAGTCGCGATGGGCGCTCCGGCGACCGTTCCTGCTCCCGCGGTCGCCCCGGCAGCCGCGGCCCGACCACCGCTGGTGGCCGACGGTCCCGGCGACCGTGTGCCGCTGTCGTTCTCCCAGCTGGCGATGTGGTTCAACCAGCGCATCGCCGGCGCCCGCGCGGACGACAACATCGTCCTGACCTTCGCGATCGACGGTCCGGTGGACGCCGCGGCCCTCGGGGGCGCCGTCGACGACGTGGTGGCGCGCCACCGGTCGCTGCGGACGACCTTCACCGAGATCGACGGTCTGCCCGTCCAACTGGTGAACGCCGCGGTCGACGTGCAGTTCGCCGTCGTCGACGCCGCCGAGGAGGCCGAGGCCGCGCGGCTGCTCGACGAGGCGGCCGACGTGCTCTTCGACCTGGCTCACGCCCCGCTGGTCCGAGCCCGGCTGGTGCGCGCCCCCGCGACCTCGAAGCTCGTGCTGGTGATGCACCACATGGTGGTCGACCACGGCAGCGTCGCGCCGATCGTCGCCGACCTCGCCGCCGCCTATCGGGCGCGGACCGGGGCAGCGGTGCGGCCCGCCGACCGACCGCTCGACACCGCTCCCCGATACACCGATCTCGCGCGCTGGCAGCACGCGGTGTTCGGGCTGAACGCCGACCCCGACAGCGCCGCGGGACGCTACGGTCGCGCGCAGCTCGACCACTGGCGCGAACGGCTCGCGGGCCTGCCCGACGAGATCCTGGTGGCCGCCGACCGACCTCGACCGGAGGGTCTCGGTCGGCGCGGCACCGCGGTCGACTTCCACCTTCCGGCCGAACGCGTCTCGCAGCTCAAGGCGGTGATCCGAGCCGCGGGCGTCACCGACTTCATGGCGGTGACGGCCATGTGGTCGGCCGCCCTGCACACGCTCGGCGGGGGCACCGACATCGCGGTCGGCACCCCGGCCGCCGGACGGGTCGACCCGGGAACCGACGGGCTCGTCGGGCTGCTGGCGAACATGGTGGTGCTGCGCACCGATGTGAGCGGACAGCCCACCCTGGCCGAACTCCTGCGCCGCACCCGCGACACCGTCCTCGACGCCTTCGCGCATCAGGAGGTGCCGATCGAGCGACTCGTGGAAGCGCTCAATCCGCGCCGCACCCGCGCGCGCAATCCGCTGTTCCAGAGCATGATCCACTTCCGCGACGCCGCCTCCGAATCTCCGGTGATGCTGGCCGACGACACGTCGATGCGGCTGCTTCCGATGACGATCGACACCTCATACCTAGACCTGAATCTCATCGTCACCAGCCGCGACGACGGCGGCCTGAGCGGGCGCCTGATCGCGTGCGCCGACCTCTACGACGAGGACGCCGCGCGCGGCATCGCCGCCCGGTTCACCCGACTGCTCGACGCCCTCGCCGACGACCCGGACCGCACGCCGGCCGACGTCGCGCTGCGTCCGATGCCCGGCGCCGTCGACGCCTCGGCACACGCCGAGGACCCCGCTCGGCTGGCCGAGCTGATCGCCGCCGGTTCGCCGCGGCGCGTGCAGGCGAAGCCGGCCACGCTGGCCGGGCTCCCGCACGCCGGGCTCACGCACTGTGCGTCGGTCGCGACCTGGATCGTCGACGGTCCGGGTGCCGCGGGGGCCCTCACCGAGACCCTGCGGGCGCTGTCCCCGGGATCGCTGGTCATCGACAACCACGCGGCCGCGCCCTCCTCGCCGGTCGCCGAGGTGTTCACCGTCGGCGGCGGCGCGCACACCGCCACCGAGCGGGCCCTGATCGTCATGCTCGAAGAGCTGCTCGGCGTCACGGGAATCGGACGTGACGACAACTTCTTCGCGGTCGGCGGCGACAGCGTCATCTCCATCCAGTGGTCGGCGCGAGCGGCGGCGTCGGGCATCGCGCTCGATCCGCAGCAGATCTTCGACCACTACACAATCGGCGAGCTGGCTGCGGCCGTCGACGCCGCCCGCGATGACGGTCCGGACGACGCGGCACCGGCCGACGCCGCACCGTCCGACGCGGCACCGATGTCGGCATCCGGGCTGTCCGCCGATCTGCTCTCGGCCCTCGGTTCGGCGTGGGAGGCCCAGCAGTGACCGCACACACCGAGCGCGCGGCCGCCGTCGAAGACGTTCTGGCGCTCTCACCCTTGCAGGCGGGCTTGTTCTCGCTGTCGGAGATGGCGGGCGACGGACTCGACGTCTACAGCATGCAGTTCGTCGTCGAGATCAGCGGCCGGCTCGACGCCGCACTGCTGCGCGAGGCGGTCGGCGTGCTGTTGCGCCGCCACCCCAACCTGCGGGTGAGCCTGTGGGACCGCGGCGTTCCACACCCGGTGCAGATCGTGCCCTCGCAGGTCACCGTCCCGTGGCGCGAGGTGCGGACCGAACCCGGCGCCTTCGACGAACTCGCCCGCGCCGAGCGCGCACAGCGTTTCGACCTGCGGCGCGGTCCCGCCATGCGCGTGGTGCTCGCGCACCTGCCCGGCCGGCGGTATCGGCTGCTGCTGACCGCGCACCACATCCTGATGGACGGGTGGGCCGTCGCCCTGTTCTTCCGTGAACTCCTCGCGGTCTACGACGCGGGCGGCAGCGACCGGGGGCTGGCGCCGGCCAGACCCTATCGCAACTACATCGCGTGGCTGGCGCAGCAGGATTCGACGGCCGCGCTGGACACGTGGGCCGAGTACCTCGACGGCGCGTCGCCGCTGCTCATCGGGGCGCCGGGCACGCCCGCGACCGAGCCGGTGCGGCATCGTCGCGCCCTCGGCGCGGCCGCCACCGCGCGCGTCCTGCGGTGGGCGCGAGGCAACGGCCTGACCCCCGCCGCCGTCACCCAGTACGCGTGGGCGGTGGTCCTCGGCCGCCTCGCCGACCGCGACGACGTCGTCTTCGGGACCACCATCTCGGGTCGCCCGCAGCAGCTGCCGGGGGCCGGCGAGACGGTCGGCCTGTTCATCAACACGGTGCCCGTCCGAATCGATCTGGGGGCCGAGCCGACGGTCGCGACGGCGGCGGTCGCACTGCAGCGGTCGGCCGCGACGATGCGCGACCTCGGCTTCGTCGGCCTGGCCGACATCGCGCGCGCCGCAGGCAGCCCGAACCTCTTCGACACCCTCTTCGTCTACGAGAACGCGCCCATCGGTTCGGCCACCGACCCCGTCACCGCTGCCGACGGCACCCGATTCCTGCCGCTGGCGATGGAATCGCTGTCGCACTACCCGCTGACCGTCGTCGCCTACGAACTCGACGGAGAACTGGTGGTGATGAGCGAATCGGTGCCGGGCGCGCTCGGATCGATCGACCCGGTTCAAGTGCTCGATCGGGTGCTCGCGGTGCTCGAGCAGCTGCCCGCGGCCGCCGACGCACCGGCCGCCTCGCTCGAAGTGCTTCTCGACCACGAGCGGGACTGGGTGGGGCGACCGCCCGGCGGGCAGCCGCTCCCGGTGGGCACCACGGCGGTCGGACTGTTCACCCGGCAGGTGCAGGCCACGCCCGACGCCGTCGCACTGGTCGCCGACGACGGGTCGTGGACGTACGCCGAACTGCACGACTGGGCGGCCGCGCTGGCGTCCCGGCTGCGGGCGGCGGGCATCGGGCGCGGCAGCGTCGTCGCCGTCGCGCCGCAGCGGTCCGGCCGCACCGTCGCCGGGATCCTGGCGTCGATGCTCGCCGGCGCCGCCTACGTGCCGATCGACGTCGCGCTGCCTGCCGCACGCATCGAGAACCTGCTGGCACAGTCGGGGGCCGCCGTCGTGCTGACCGACCCGGAGTTCGTCCCGCTGTTCGCCGGTCGTGCCGAAGGAGTGGGTCGGGCCGCGCCGACTGATCGGGCAGTGCCGGCTGAGCTGACAGTGCTGACCGACTGGGCAGGGCTGGCAGAACGCCGAGCGGAGTCGTTCGTCGCGACCGAACTCGGTCCGGACGACGCGGCGTACGTGATCTTCACCTCGGGATCGACCGGGGAGCCGAAGGGCGTCGTCGGGACGCAGGGTGCGCTGGCCGGCTATGCGCGCGATCATCGCGATCGTGTCCTCGCCGTCGGCCGGGAGCGGCTCGGGCGAGCGATGCGGGTCGCGCACGCGTGGACCTTCTCCTTCGACGCCTCCTGGCAGCCCCTCGCGGCACTGCTCGACGGGCATGAGGTCCACCTGTTCTCCGACGACGAGATGCGAGACGCCGCCCGTCTGGTCGCCGCCCTCGGCGACCGCGACATCGACATGATCGACACCACCCCGTCGATGTTCGGCCAGCTCTCGGCGGCGGGACTCGTGTCGGGCGAGCCCGGGCGGCCGACCCTGACCGTGCTCGCCCTCGGCGGCGAGGCCATCGGACCGGCGCTGTGGCGGACACTCGGATCGTTGCCGCGCACAGCCGTCTTCAACTGCTACGGACCCACCGAGACCACCGTCGAGGCGATGGTTGCGCGGGTGTCCGACTCCCCGGTGCCGACCATCGCCGGTCCCACCGATCGGATGAGCGCGCGGGTGCTCGACACGCGGCTGCGGCCCGTCGCCGACGGGGTCGTCGGCGAGTTGTACCTGACCGGCGACCAGGTGACCCGCGGCTACCGGGGCCGTCCCGGCCAGACGGCGGCCGCCTTCGTCGCCGACCCGCTCCGCCCCGGCGCACGCATGTATCGCACCGGCGACCTGGTGCGACGCAACGGTGGCGGGGACATCGTGTTCGTCGGGCGCGGCGACGACCAGATCAAGATCCGGGGGTATCGGATCGAGGTCGGCGAGGTGGAGGCCGGTCTGCGGGCGGTGCCGGGAGTGCGGGCGGCGGCGGTGATCGTCGTCGACCGCCCGATCGGTGCCGCGCTGGTCGGCTTCGTCGCCGGGGCGGGATTGGTGG
The DNA here is from genome assembly GCF_039946255.1 of Gordonia aichiensis. GTDB lineage: Bacteria > Actinomycetota > Actinomycetes > Mycobacteriales > Mycobacteriaceae > Gordonia > Gordonia aichiensis_A. The sequence goes on from NZ_JBCDWL010000013.1 coordinate 43,408, forward strand.
CGGCGTCGGTACGGTCGGTGCTGGCGCAGACGCTGCCCGCCCACCTGATTCCGAGTCGGGTGATCACGCTGCCGGTGCTGCCGGTGAACCGGAACGGCAAGCTCGACACGGCGGTCCTGCGGGAGTCGGCGCGCACCGCGCTGGCGGGCGGCGGGGCCGACGAGCGCTTCGACGAGGTTCAGGAGCGTGTCGCCGACGCCGCCGCGGGCGTGCTCGGATCACGCCCGGGCCTCGACGAGGACTTCTTCGACCTCGGCATGGACAGCATCGTCGCGATGGCGCTGGTCACGGCGCTGCGTGCGGGAGGCGACGAGATCGCAGCCCGCGAGGTGATGGCGTTCCCCAATGTGCGCGATCTGGCCGCCGCGGTGCGCCGCGGTGACCGTCTGGCCCGAGCCGCGGCGCAGCGCGAATACGGCGAGGTGCCGCCGCTGCCCGTCGTCGAGTGGATGTACGAGGGTGGCCGCTGGCGTCGGTTCACGCAGACGGTCCTGTTCCGGCTGCCCGCGGGGTGCGCCGATGCGGAGGTCGTCGAGGTGCTGCAGGCGGTGCTCGATGCACACGACATGCTGCGGGCCACGCGCGCATCCGGCACGGTGGTGACTCGGGCGCCGGGTGCGGTGGTCGCTGCGGACCGGTTCTGGGCGCTCGACGTGGGGCAGGGCGGCTCGCTCGGGGGCTCGCTCGGGATCGCCGTGACCGAGGCCGCGCGGCAGGCGAACGAGTCGATCGATCCCGACCGCGGCGACCTGGTCGCGGCGGTGCGGGTGGTCGTCGGCGACGGGGACGATCTGCTCCTGCTCGCGATCCATCACCTGGCCGTCGATGCGGTGAGCTGGCAGATCCTGTTCGGCGATCTCGCCCGGGCCGGGGCGGCGGTCGCGGCAGGCGAGCCGATCGCCTTGGCCGCCGAGTACACCGACTACCGCGCGTGGAGCCGGTGCTTGCTCGGCCGGGCCGGCACCGAACCGGTCCTCGCGCAGCGCGAGTACTGGCGGCGCCAGGTGACGGGCGCCGATCCGGTGATCGGTTCCCGGGTCCCGGAGGTCGGGCGCGACACGTGGGCGGCGCTGCGGTCGGCGCCCGTGCGGACCGATGTCGAACTGACGGCGCGGATCCTCGACGTCGTCGGTCAGCGGATCGGGATGCGCGAATTCCTGCTGGCCGCACTGGCTTTGACCTTCGCGTCGTGGCGTTCGGAGCGCGGGCAGGAGAGTGCGGCCGGCTCGCTGATCGCGCTCGAGGGGCACGGTCGCGAAGACGCGACGGTCGGCGACGACGTCGACACCGGCCGTACGCTCGGCTGGTTCACCACGGTCTTTCCGGTCCGGCTCGCGGCCGGGGAGACCGTGACGGTCGCCGACGTCGAGGCCGATGCGCGGGTGGGGCGTCGCCTCCTCGATCGGGTGATCGCCGACCTGGAGGCGATTCCGAATCGAGGTCTGGACTACGGTCTGCTGCGATACGCGCAGCCCGATCCGGGGCTGGTGGGCGGTGTCGATCCGCAGGTGGAGTTCAACTACCTGGGCCGATTCGACCTGGGCGCCGCCGACGGCGCCCCCGGCGCGTGGCAGCCGGTTCTCGACCTGGAGTTGAACGAGAACCTGCCCACCGATCCCGAACCCGACCTTCCGCTGCGCTACGCCCTCGACGTCGTGGCCGTGGTGCGCGGGACGGACAGCGGTCCGCAACTGGTGACGAACTGGCGGTACTGCTCCACTGTGTTGTCCGAACCGGACGTCGCGCGACTGTCGGCGCTGTGGTCGAGGTCGGTGATCGCCCTGGCTGCGGCGGGATAGCCGGGTGCGGTCCCCGCCGCCGCGATCTGCGTCGGGAGTTGTTCACTGGAGGTACAACATCCGACGCGAATCCCTGCCGATCGGCAGTCTTCGGGGGACTCGGCCTTCGGGGTCGGTTCCAGGGAGGTCGAGTGTATCGAGGCCTGGGGTGGCTCGTGGGTCTCGATGCGCTCCTCCGCTTCGCTCCTCCGCTTACTCGACCAGCCTGGGGCGCGGGTCCTTCCAGGCTGGTCGAGTAGCCCGCGAACGGAGTGAGCGAGTGTATCGAGGCCTGGGGTCTCGATACGTCCTCGGCTAGCACCTCGGTCTACTCGACCAGCCTGGGGGCGCGGGTCGGTTCCAGGGTGGTCGAGTAGCCCGCGAACGGAGTGAGCGAGTGTATCGAGGCCTGGGGTCTCGATACGTCCTCGGCTAGCACCTCGGTCTACTCGACCAGCCTGGGGGCGCGGGTCGGTTCCAGGGTGGTCGAGTAGCCCGTGAATGGAGTGAGCGAGTGTATCGAGGCCTGGTGCGGCTCGTGGGTCTCGATGCGCTCCTCCGCTTACTCGACCAGCCTTTGGGATTCGGTTCGTTTCAGGGTGGTCGAGTAGCCCGCGAACGGAGTGAGCGAGCGTATCGAGACCTGGGGGAGGAGACGCAGACGTCGCCGTCAGCGACGGGGGCGGCCGACCACGAAGGTGCCGACGTTGCACTCGACGAGCTCGTCGCGGCCGGTCGCCGCGGCGAAGGCGGCGGTGTCGCCGTAGCCCTGCGCGACGCCGCCGAGACCCATCGCCGTCGCCACCAGGTACAGCGTCTGGGTCAAGACCCCGACGTGCTTGAGGATCACCGCGTACGGCATCTGCTCATAAGTCCACATGATCCGGCCGACGCGGGCCGCGAGCACCAGCATCACCTGCGGCAGCTCGCCGTCCGACAGGGTGAGCGCGGCCGGTGACAGCAGCCGCTGCACCGCGGGATCGGCGAGGTCGGCGACGCGGCGCAGCGTGTGGTGGACGGAGTCGTAGTGGTACATGCCCGGCTCCGCGCCGGCGACCGTCCGCACCACCGGGTACAGCTCGAGCTCGTAGATCGAGCCGCCGGAGGGGTAGGGGCGCGAGGGGAGTTCGGTTCGAGCGGTGCCTGCATCGTCGACCACGCGCGTGCCGCGGGTCCGGGCGGCGCGGTACAGCAGCTCGCCGAGCTCGGCGATCGTGACCGGCGAGGCGTCGTCGAAACTGCGCGTGGAGACACGTTCCTCGACCACGCGGGTGAGGGGGACGTCGGTGGTCGCGAGCCGGTCGAGGTCGGGCCGCGGCAGAGCGAGCGGCTCGCTCGCGAAGGGATCGGGCTCGGCCGGGATCGGCGCGAACCGGCCGTCGGCCCAGCGCGTGGGGCCGAAATGCGCCCAACTCGTGCCGCGATCGCCGACGGTGCTGCGGCGATGGAACCAGAGTTCGTGCGGACTCCACGACGCGGTCTCGAACTCGGCGTCCTCGGTTCCGGCGTCGGGGACACCGTGTCCGGTCCAGTGCAGGTCGGACCACAGTCGTTCGGTCAGTGCCTCATCGTCCCCGGAGCCGGTGACGACCGCTGCGATCGTCTCCGCGTCGTGGAACACCACGTCGCACCAGGACCGCGGATGTTCGGCGACCATCTCGTCGCCGTCGCGCCGCAGGACGGTGAACTTCGACAGCACGCCCGAATGCGGTCCCGGCTCCGGGCGGGGTGAGGGTGCCGCGCGGAACGGGCGCAGCGTGTACAGCGGCCGCTCGCCGCGTGCGAGGCTCACCTGCACCGAACCCGCCGAGACCAGCTCCGACAGCAGAGCGGCGACGGGCGGTGGCGGGACGGCGTCGAAGGCGATCGGACCGGCGTTGAGGGCCAGGAGCGCGCCGCCCGCCGTCGGGTCGAGCTCGGTGAGGCGCTGCCGGGTCGGCAGCACGGTCGCCGTTCCGGGCGCACCGAGAACGGCTCGGCACCCGGTGCGCCAGGTGTAGACGGTCCGCAGGTTCGAGGCGGACACCGGGCTACTTCACGGCCTTGGTGAACGCCGGCTTCAGCTTGCCTAGCAGATACGGAATCGCCAGCGGCGTGGGCTGATTGAGACCGCTGATGTCGGCCACCGACAGATCGGCGACGGCGCCGTTCTGAACCGACCGCAGGTTCGAGTACCCGGGCAGGGCGTGCAGGGCTCGCTGCAACGCGGGGGTGTTGGCGGTGACGATGAGGACGTCGGCGTCGAGCATCGGGACGTTCTCGACGGAGATCGGGAACCGCGGGTTCTTCGTCTTCTCGAACTCGGCGAGCAACTTCGGGGCGACCTTCATGCCGAGCTCGTTGAACAGGTAGGCGGCGCCGTCGGCGGGGTCGGCCATCACCTGGATCTGATCGGTGGAGAACATGTACGCCATCGCGTACGTCTTGCCCGCCAGGCCCGGCAGCTCCTTCTTGAAGTCCGCGATCTGCGTGTTCACCCCATCGGTGATCTGCTTGGCCTTGCCGTCCTGGCGCAGCAGCGTTCCCAGCAGCGCCACCAGGTCCTGCCACGGGTCGACCTGCTTGCCGGTCACGCCGGGGATGGTCGGCGCGATCTTGGCGATCTTGGCGAAGTCGGCCGGCTGCGAGGTCGGCATGTAACCCTCGGCGAGGATCAGATCGGGCTCGGCCTTGGCGATGTCGGCGACCAGATTCTCCGGGTTCAGGGCGGTCGCGCCGTCGAGCTTGTCGGCGGTCCACGGAGACGGTGCGCCGGTGAGGATCTGAATGTTGTCGAGGTAGGCGACGGGTTGGACGCCGAACGCGAGCGCGGTGTCGATCCACTGCGCGCCCAGGGCGACGATCCGTTTGGGCGTGCCCTTGATCGTCACCGGGCCCTGCGCGGTGTTGACCTGAATCGGGCCTCCGGCGGCCTCTTCTTCGGCGGGCGGGCTGCAGGCGGACACGGCCAGGATCACGGCCAGGAGGCCGGCGATCAGTGCGACGAGAGTCTTCGCGGTCGACTTCATGCGGGACAGCATAACGTAGCCTGCCCTAATTGAAGTTAGGCAGCCCTCATGTATCGGTGGGTCGCGTCCGGCGCCGGTTCACTCGTCCAGGGTGCGCAGCAGTGCGCGGGTGCGGGCACGGACCTCGGGGTCGCGGTCGAACAGGATGCCCACGAACTCGTCGACGCCGTAGGAGCCCAACGTGGTGATCTGCTCGGCCACGCTCGCCTCGTCGCCGATGATCGCGGCGTCGGCCGGTCCGGTGAAGCCCTCGCGGTCCAGCATCGCCTTGTACGAGGGCAGGTTGTCGTACATGGCGAACTGCTCGCCGGCCGCCGCGCGGGCGCCGTCCACGTCGTCGGTCACCGCGACCGGCAGCATCGCCACCGTCCGCACCGCCGACTCCTCGCGACCGGCGCCGACGGCGGCCGCGCGCAGGTTCGGGACGATGTGGTCGCGCAGCGTCTTGGGACCGGTCATCCAGGTCACGGTCCCCGACGTCCGGCTGCCCGCGATGCCGAGCATCTTGGGGCCGAGTGCGGCCAGGTACACCGGCGGCGCGGGCACGTCGCGCAGTGTCAGCGAGCCGCGGGTGGTGATCAATTCGCCTGCGGCGCTGACCTTCTCGCCGTTCAACAGGGGGAGCAGCCCGTCGAGGTACTCGCTGGTCCGCTGGACCGGACGCTTGTACGACACGCCCCACATCCCCTCGGTCACCACCTGGTGGCTCAGTCCCAGCCCCAGGTGCAGTCGCGGACCGATGACGGCGTTGGTGGTCAGGGCGCGCTGCGCCAGCAGCATGGGATGCTGCACCTGCATCGGCAGGACGCTGGTGCCGAACTCGATCTCCGGGACCTCCCAGCCGGCCACGGTGAGCATGGTCAGCACGTCGGGTTCGTTGGGCATCTGGGTGCACCAGACGCGCCGGAAGCCCTCCTCGGCGATCTCGGCGAGATGCTCCACCGCGCGATCGGCGGAGGCAGTACGGGCGTTGATGGTCCAGACGACGCTGATCTGCATGCCGAAGCTCCCTGTGGTCGAGTTGCTTGGTTGTCGATCCTAGTCGGGACGAACTCGCACCACGTTCGGTCAGCGCACCCGGTCGCGACACGGGGCGCAGAACGGAAGGGGTGCGATACGTCAGATCGCGTGGCGCAGAGCGCGGTAGACGCTCTGTCCCAGGAACTCGGCGAGCTCGTCCGGGGTCCACGCGTCGTCGGCCAGGAGGGTTCGCACGGCGGCCTCACCGGCCGACACCCACAGCTCCACCAGCGGCAACAGCTTCTTCTCGACGTCGGGCTCCGGCATTCCCCACGCCACCAGCGTGGGGCGCAGCAGGTCGGCGCACCGGGCGATGGCGTCGGCGCGGCCGCGACCGAAGAACTCGGCGACCTGCGAGTCCGGTGACCCGTAGACCAGCCGCCAGGTCTTGGGCTGCTCGCCGACCGTGCGCAGGAGCGCGCGCAGGACGTCGACGAAGACGGCCTCGTCGGCGTCGACCGCGCGTCGCCGCAGAATCGTGGTGACCGCGCCGCGCAGCCGCCCCTCCTCCCGTTCGACGAGTTCGGCGATCAAGTCGACGCGGTTGGCGAAGCAGGCATAGACCACCGGTCGGGTGACGTCCAACCGTTCGGCGACCGACGCCACGGTGACCGCGGAGACACCGTCGTCGGCGGCGATGTCGAGTGCGGCGTCGAGGATCTGGGGTCGGCGGCGTTCTGGTCCGAGGTGCTCGGCGCGTTGTCGGCGGGACTTCTGGGGAGGCATCAGGAGGTGAGTTTAGTGGTCGACGGCCGGCGTCGTGGAACCTCGGCGTCCTGGCGTCCCGGTGTCGGGTCTGTGCGCCGATCGGTCCGGTGCTGTGTCGATCAGCCCCGTGCCTCTCCCCGTCAGCCCACGGCTTTTCCGATCAGCCCCGTGCTTTGTCGGTCAACCCAATGCGTCGTCGATCGGGACGTCGCCGTCGGTGAACGGAACGTCCTTGCCGATCGTCGACGGCGAGGCGAGGGCGGCCGCGGCCACCTGCGCGACATTGGCGCGGGAGGTGCCCGGGTTGTCGGCCGCGCGGACCGCGGCCGGATCGATGCGACCCGACGGTTCGTCGAGGGTGAGGCGGCCCGGCATCAGGATGGTCCAGTCGAGGTCGGTGGCCCGCAGCGCGGTGTCGGCCGCGGCCTTGGCCTGCGCATACGGGTAGAACGAATCGTCTTCTGGCACACCGTGGTCGGGGCCCGCGCCGAGGTACGACACCATCACGAAGCGATGCACGCCCGCCGATCGGGCGGCGTGCATCGACGTGATCGCGGCGTCGCGGTCGACAGCGTAGGTGCGGGCCGGATCGCCGCCGCCGGCGCCGGCGCTGAAGACCACGGCGTCGGCGCCGCGCAGGGCGTCGGCGAGCTGCTGCTGCGTCACGGTCTCGATGTCGAGCACCAGCGGTGTCGCGCCGGTCGCGGCGACGTCGTCGGCGTGCGCGGGGTTGCGCACGATCGAGGTCACGGTGTCGCCGCGAGCGACGAGGATCGGAGCCAGTAGGAGGGCGATCTTGCCGTGACCGCCGATGATCGTGATGTCGGGCATGTCCCGACCGTACTCGCGAATCCGGCGCTGTGACGCGAGGTGCGGGTCCCGTGATCAGTCGACGGCCATGGCGGCGACGCGGTTGCGACAGGCGCCGATGCCCTCGATCTCGGTGACGATCTCCTGTCCGGGGGTCAGGTGCAGGCCGTGGTCGGCGCCGGGCGAGGACGGGCTGCCGGTGGCGATGATGTCGCCGGGCGCGAGCGTCAGGAATCGAGAGATCCGCCGGACCAGGTGGATCGGGTCGAAGTGCAGGTCGGCGGTCGACGCCTCCTGGACGACGGTGCCGTCGATCGTGGTCGAGAGCTTCACCTGCGGGAACTCCGCACCGGGAAGGGCGTCGGGCGTGACCAGGTAGGGGCCGACGGGGGTGCAGCCGTCCCAGACGTTGCCCGTTCCCCACTCGTGGGCCTCGAACTCCAGGTCGCGGTCGACGACGTCGTTGATCACAGTGAAGCCGGCGATGGCCGCGGCCGCTGAGGCGTCGTCTGCGTGCCGGACCGAGGCGCCGATGACGATGGCCAGTTCGGCGGCGCAGTCGAGGGTTCGTGCGTCGGCGGGAAGGGTGATCGGGTCGTGGGGGCCGATCAGCGAACTGGCGAACTTGGTCGACAGCCGCGGGTGCTGCGGCACGGGAAGCCCCAGCTTGGTGAGGTGCTGACCGTAGTTGTGGGCGACGCACACGACCTTGCTCGGTGCCGGCACCGGCGCGGCGAACTCGACCGCGCCCTCGTTGTAGACGGCTCCGCCCGGCTGCTCGCCGCGGGTGACGGCGGCTGCCGTCGACAGCCCGTCGGGATCGCTCAGGAGCTCGCCCAGATCCGCGTGCGGCAGCGCGACGAGGACCTGTGCGCCGTCGCGTTCGGTGCGGGTGACGGCGACGGTGGTGTCGCCGGTCCGGATCGTAGCCAGGTGCATGGGATCTCCTCCACGAGATGTCGGGCGAATGCGATGGTCGATATGTCCTCATCATCGCATTCGGGTCGGACATGCGCCCTCGGGGCGGTTCGAGGGAGCTCCCTCGCGGTCGGCGTCAGCGTCCGAGCAGGTCGGGATGGTGGATCTGCGCGACGTCCGGGTGAGCGCGCAGGCGCGCCTTGAGCATGTTCTCGCCGAACGTCCCCGAGATCGGGTTGGCCGGATCGAGGGTGACGCCGGGGGCCTGGGCGCGCAGGTCGGCAGGCAGATCGACGTGCGGCATCGTCGACGACAGCGCGGGATTGAAGAAGAACGGAATCGACAGTCGCACCTGCCCGGGCGGCGGGGAGACGACGCGGTGCATCGTCGCCTTCAGATAGCCGTCGGTGGCCCACTCCATCAACTCGCCGATGTTCACCACGAAGGCGCCCGGCACCGGCGGCGCGTCGACCCATCGGTCGCCGCGCTGGACCTGCAGGCCGCCCTTGCCCGGCTCCACCATCAGCAGCGTCAACACGCCGGGATCCTTGTGCGCGCCGACCCCCTGGGTGTCGGCGGAGTCGCGGCCCGGGTACTTCACCAACTTGATCAGCGACGAGGGGCGATCGCCGAAGGCGGCGTCGAACAGGTCCGGAGCCGCGCCCAGCGAGGCCGCCCATTCGCGGAGCAGGACCCGGCCGATCGCGGTGCATCGCCGCTGCCAATCGTCGATCGCGGTCCTGAGCGCAGGCAGTTCGGCGGGCCAGAGGTTGGGGCCGTCGAGGCGGAGATAGTCGGGTTCGTCGCCCAGCGACGGGTATTCGGCGCCGATGTCGATCTGCTCGCGCCAGTCGATCCGGCCCTGCGTGTACTCGCCGCCGAACCTCGTGTAGCCGCGGAACTGGGGGCTCTTCGTCATCTCCACCGCGGCCTTGGCGTCGTCGTCGAGGGCGAAGAACTGGGCGGCGACGGAGAACATGTCGGCGATGACGGCGTCGGGGATGCCGTGCCCGGTGAGGTACAGGAAGCCGACGTCGTGCGTCGCGGCCCGCAGCGCGGCGCGGAACTCGGCGCGGGCGGCGGCGTCACCGGCGGCGGCCGCCATGTCGACGACGGGGAGTGCAGGGGAGGCCATCTCCCCATCCTGCCAGGTGGCACGAGTTCGTCATCTCGTCAGGTGACACCGGGTCGTTGCGGAATCGTCCGGGTTGTCGCATCGCGAATCGTGACGATCGACCAGTTCGTCGGATATAACGGTTCGATAACGAATGAAACATTCGACGTGATCCATCTGACACGGGGGTACAACGTGATGGATGCGTTCAATCGACAGAATCGGACGTATCACCCTCCCTAAATAGAAAGAAGCACGCAAATGGCTGAAGGACCTCTCCGCCTCGAAATCGACTTCCTCGGGCCGATCCTGGAAGCGCTCGGCTCCTCGGGTGGTAGCAGCGACACGTAAGTCGACTTGACCCACGAGACGGGCCGCCTCGCTCACGCGGGGCGGCCCGTCTCGTTCTCTGACGCGGGCTGCGTCCCGACTCAAGACGATCACGAAGGTGGCGAATCAGCACATGGCAGACATATCGACCCTCGACGAGTCACATGCGGACGACGTGGTCCGACTGGCCGCTCGCAGCATCGGCGAGATCCCCCTCTATCAATGGCTCCTCGGCCCCCACGTCGACGAGGCCGACATGCGTGAATGGCTCGCCGGGCTGATCCTGCGGCCGCTGCTCCGCGTCGGCTGCGTCACGGGCGGGTGGCTGGACGGCACGCTCGTCGGTCTGCTCGCGTGGCAGCCGCACGATGTGAACCTCTCGCCGGACGGCACCCCGCCGCTGACCCCCGACGACGTCGCCGTCGCCGCCCGGACGCCGGGTCTGCGCGAGCGGCTCCTGACCCTGTGGACCTCGCAGCCGCTGCCGCTGCCGGTCGAGGACGCCGTCAACGTCGTGCTCGCCGTGGTCGACGAGGGCGATCGCGGCGGGCGGGTGCTGATCGACATGATGTCGTCGGTCGAGGAGTTCTGCCACGCCAACGACCGCCCCTTCTACGCGTGGACCGGTTCGCCGCCCCTTCGCGACTGGTTGTGCGCCCTCTGGGACGGCAAGCAGTTCGACACCGCCGAATGGGGCGGGCGAATGATGTACGGAATGATGTCCGACCGACCGCCGGCCGCCGTGCGGATCCCGCGCAGGCACGCCGCGTCGTAGCCGCCGGCGCGGCTACCGGGCGTCGACGCGGGCGTACTCGTGGGCAAGCAACCGGACCCAACGGCGATCGGAGAACTGCTCCGGGGTGGTCAGGATCTCCGGGGCGAGCGGAGTACCCGCGCCCTCGCCCAGCCACGCCGCGATCTGCCGGGCCCGCGTCCGCGGATCGGCCTCGTCGGCGGAGGCCGTCGGTGCCGCCAGTCCCGCGCCCGCGTGCAGGTACAACCCGTCGAGGATCTGCGAGACGCGGTCGTCGGCCTGCAGAACCGTGGTCGTCGACCGGTAGTCGGGGTCGGCGATCTCGGGGTGGGACGCCTCGATGGTGGCCCAGAGGGCGTCGGTCTTGCGGAGGTCGCGGCGGGCGACGAACCACGATTCGACCATCACCGAGCAGCAGGCCGCGCTCAGGACGATGATCACCGCGGCCCACCAGCCGCTGGTCGGATCGATGCGGGTGAGGTCGGTGAGCAGCACGGCGACGGCCATCGCCACGCCCGCGAGATAGTAGGCGATGGCCCGGCCGAGCGGAGTCCATGCGACGTACCGTGCGCCGACCGCCAACGAGAAGAGCCCGGCCGCCACCACGAACACCGACGCGACGGCGACCTGCCCCGTGACGGACATGGCGACGACGTCGGCGACGGCCGCCGTCGGCACGACGACCGCCGCGACCCGCAGCGATCGGCGACCCATCGGCGGCCACGCGGACACCGCGATCAGTGCGGTCGCCGCCGCGACCGCGACCCAGCAGGCGGCGAAGGCCAGCGTCGGCGCCTGACTGCCCGGCGGTCCCAGGATCACCGACACGGTCGGTGTGCGGACGGCGGCGGCCGCCGACGTCGCGACGGCCGCGATCGCCACGGAGGTGCGTCCCAGGGACGGCGGTCGGACCGTCAGTCGCCCGAGCCGAGCCCCGACCGCCGCGGAGCACAGGACCGCGATGACCCACGTCAGCGCGGTCATCCGAGCGCCTCGTCGTAGCGGATCAGGGGGCGCCAGGACCGTCCGCGGTCCAGGTGACTCAACCGTTGCAGAAGACGTGCCGCGAACGCCTCGGCCTCCCATTCGTGCAGGTCGGCCTCAGCGGCCGAGACCGGGGCGCCCGATGTCTCGGCGCCCGATGTCTCGGCGGTCGGCCCCGCGTCGGTCGACATGCCCAGCATGTAGGCGATCAGGTCGTCCGTTGCGGCGACCGTCGCCGCGGCGACGGTCGCTCCCGGATGTCGGAAGACGACGTGGCCCAACTCGTGAGCCAGCGTGCGCGAATCGCTCGGCAGCGACCGCGCCAACACGATCTCGTCGTGATCGGCGTACTCGCGACGCTGTCCCCACACCCCGGGCGCCAGATCGTCGACGGCGACGACGATCGGGCGGCGCCGACTCTCGCCCACCGCGCGCACCAGGTCTTCGAGCGATCCCGGACTGCTGTGCGTGGCGACGTCGAGCACGGCGTCGACGGCGGCGTGCACGCGGCGGTGCGAGCGCCGCTGCGGAATGTCGTGGTCGGCGCCCATGTCACGGCCTCCCGTTCGGGGACAGGAACTCGGCTCGGGCGGCGTCGATCCGGGCCCGCCCGGCCCGCGCGGTACGGAAGGTCATCACTCCGGTGCAGCCTGCGACGACGACGAGCGCGGCGACGCCGCCGCCCGCCGCGGCGTACTGGGCGGCGGTCAGGCGCACGGCGGCCGTAGACGTGGCGGCCGGCGGACCGCCGGCGGTGTCGACGGGTGCGACGGGCGCCGTCGACCGGTCGGCGGAACTGCGTGGCGGGCTCGTCGAGGCCCGGTCTGCAGAAGCGCGGTCTGCCCGGGCCCGAGTGCTGCCCGACTCGCGGGCCGAGCCGGTCCGGCGCGGCGACTTGCTGGACGAGGCGTTCGGGACGGGCGCGGAGTCGGGGAGCGGCGGGCGCTGCGGCTCGCGGGTCACCGTCACGGTGGGATTCGCGCCGGCTCCGTCGCCGACGTGGCCGATGTCGACGTTCGGTCCGCCGGACCCGCCGCCCGCCGGGGGTCGGCCGCTCGTCGGCTTGACCGAACTCGTGCCTGCCGAACTCGTGCTGGTGGAACTCGACCCGGTCGAGGTCGGGGGCTCCGGAGACGTCGAACCGGTCTCGTCCGGCTGCTCGTCACCGGTCGACTCGGCCGTCGCGGTGGTGACCGAGGTGACCGAAGGGGTCGAAGTCGAGGTGACCGTGGTCGAGGGAGTCGTCTTCGTCGTCGACGGGGTGCTCGTCGGGCCGTCGTCACACGAGTGCCGGTGGCAGTGGTCGTGGTGTGGGGCGCCGGCTGCCACAGCCGGGACGGTCAGACCGAAACCGAGAGCGATCGCGGCGACGATCAGCGGCCGCTTCGCACGCGAGGAACTCTGAACCAGCATCGAGTCAGTTTACCTTCGGTTTCAGATCGCGAGACGGTAGCTGTCAGTCCTGTGTGCTCTCCGGCAGTCCCTCGCCTCGTCGCAGCTTGTCGGCCATCGCCGAGAGCATCTCCTGCGACTCCGGCGAGAGGTCGAACGCCCGGCTCGACAGTCGGCGAAGGCCGTGCCCGCGCAGCTGGGAGAGCAGCTCGAGGTCGTGATCGATCCGTGCCGCGTACACGTCGTCGTAGAAGTAGTCGGACTTGACCTTGAAGAACCGGGCCAGCGCGGTGACCGTCTCCGACGAGGGATTGGTGCGGTGACCGTTGCGAAGCTGCGAGAGGTACGGCTTGGAGATCTTGTAGCCGTCCGCAGAGAGTGCGGCGGCGACCTCGGCGTTGGTGTGCGGCTTCCGGCCCGGGGGATGCACCGTCTCGAAGAGCCGGTTGAGCCGGTCTGCAAAGCCGTTGTCCATCATGCCTTCTTGCTCGTTCGTGTGGTGCGGCGGACGATCGCGTAGCGATTCTGCGGCCGCTCCGTGGTCGGGCCGCCTGCACTGCCCTGGCAAATGTTAGCAACCGTGCGGCGCATTGTGTGGTTTCACCGTTCCGGTGTGGCGCAGCGGCGGTCGTCTCGGCCGGTTTGCTGTGCGGATTCCGCGGTCCGACTTAGTGTTTCGCCGGGGTTCACCTCATTGACCGATTTTCTCGCAGGCCTCGTCTTACTCACCGGTAGGTGTTTGCTGTATGATAACTGCGTGCTCGGTTGAGTACGACGGGCACGGCCGATCCGGAACTGTCGGCGGATCGTGCGGTGTCCGGGTCGGTGGCGGGTGAAATCCTTGGGGGGAGCGCCCGCCACCGGCCCTCCACCGTCGGGCCTCGAGTACCGTCGGTCGGGAGGATCAGTCGGCGCGTCGCTGAGCGCGCCACCACAGGCCGAGGACGGCCGCGGTGAGGACGACGATGGCGATGACGTCGACGACCGGATTCGACAGGAACGACGCGGCGTCCTGGAGGCGCAACTGAGTGTCGGAATCGACCGGCTCGGGCAGCGTGATGAATCCGTTGGTGAACCAGAACATCACGCCGACGACGATCAGCAGGAGTCCGGTCGCCAGGTTGACGGTGTGAAGGCGGACCCGACCCCACGAGAGTTCGCGGCCGCGCAGAAGGGTGCGCGTGCGGTCGCCGATCCGGCTCCACAGGGCGGCGATCAGCAGCAGGGGAACCACCATGCCCAACGCGTAGACGCAGAGCAGGACTCCCGCCCCGCCCATCCCGCGCGATGCCGCCATCGTCAGGACGGCGCCCAGGATGGGGCCGGTGCAGAAGCCGGCCACGCCGCTGACGGCACCGAGAAGCAGCGTCTTGACCAGGCCTGCGCGTTGCATGGACAGCTCCTGCAGGCGCGGGACGCCGGGAACCGCTCGGCTCAGATCGAAGCCGCGGCCGACGATCGTGATGACGCCCAATGCCACGATCACGATCGACGCGACCGCGATCACCGCGGTCCGGTGCGCGGCGAGCGTCCCGGCGAGCGCGCCCACCCCGATGCCGACCGGCAGCAGGGTGATCAGCAGTCCGACGTAGAAGACGGCGCCGTGCACCAGGAGCTTGCCGCGCGCCCCCACCGTCGCGGCGAAGAAGGCGGGCAGCAGCAGTGCGCTGCAGGGGCTCAGGAGAGCGAGGACGCCGCCGACGAAGGCGGCGAGCAGACCGATGTCCACGCGGTCACTCTCCGTCCGACGGTAGAAGCGCGTCGAGCTTGTCGAGATAGGTCTGCGCGGGAGCGGCGCCGGCGATGGGCTGGCCGCCGAGGATGAACGACGGGGTGGAGTACGCCCCGACCGCCTCGGCGGTCCGCTGGTTCTCGTCGACCGCGGCATCGATGCTCGCGGAGAGCATGTCGGCGCGGAATCGGTCGGCGTCGAGGCCGAGGCCGGTGGCGGTCCGGACCAGGGCGTCCGTGGTCAGCTCGTCGGCCGGTCGCTTTTTGCCGTTCGCGAACAGCGCGCCGTGAAAGTCCAGGTAGCGGTCCTGCAGGGCGGCCGCGTATGCGGCCTGCGCCGCCAGACGGGACTCCTCGCCCAAGATGCTCAGGTCGCGCATCTCGATGCGCAGCTGCCCCTTCTCGGTGCGTTCGAGCAGTGCGGGGAAGGCCTCCTGCGACCACTTGGCGCAGTAGGGGCATTGGAAGTCGCTGAACACGACCATGGTGACCGGCGCGTCCACTGGGCCGAAGGCGAGGGGATCGGCGGCGTCGCGCCGTTCCACCCCGATGTCGTACGGGTACGTCGCTCCGGAATCGGCCTGCGGTGCGGCCCCGTCGTCGTCGCCGGTGTTGAGGAAGGCGACGAAACCGATCAGGGCGGCGGCGACCACGACGACCAGGCCGGGCACCAGCCAGCGGTTGCGCTTCGTCGAGTGCTGGGACAAGGGTTGCTCCACTTCCATCTGAATCGCCGAGGGGGTCGGGGCGCGGTGCGCTCGCCGGTATTACTAAGTCGGATAGTAATCAACTATGCAAGATAGTCGTCAACTGTGCATAATCGACGGCATGGCTCCCTCGGTTCGGTTCGGTCGCGCGTGGCGGGAATCCGGACGACTCGCCCTCGACGCGGTGCGTTCGGCGACGCCGCGGCAGGCGCTGACGGCCGCGGTGGTGGCCCTCACGGTCGGCTTGTTCGTCGGATGGGCCACGGTCCTGATCCCGAACGACGTCTTCGGCCGCGACATCGCGCCGGTCGCGTGGAACTACCCGGTGCTGGTGGCGGCGTCGCTGCTGTCGGGACTGCTGGCCGCGACCTATGTGTCGGTCGACAGCACCGGAACCGGCGACGGGCGCGACTGTTCGTCGGACGCCGGTTCGGGCAGGCTCGGCGGGCTGGGCGCGGTGGCGTCGTGGTTCGCCGTCGGCTGCCCCGTCTGCAACAAGCTCGCGCTCCTGGCCTTCGGTTACGCGGGTGCGCAGACGTGGTTCGCGCCGATGCAGCCGGTGCTGGCCGTCGCCGGGCTCGGCCTGCTGTGGACCGCGATCGCGGTCCGACTGCAGGTGCGCGAGCAGTGCCCGGTCCGAGTGGGAGGGGCGACCGATGGCCGCTGACAAGCCCGTGCGGTTGGGCACCCTCGAACAGCAGGTCATCGACGTGCTGTGGGACAACGGGCCGTCGACCGTCCGGGAGATCATCGAGGCGCTGCCGACGACCCCCGCCTACACCACGATCGCGACGGTGCTGCGGAATCTGGAACGCAAGAAGTTCGTCGGCGCCAACCGTCGGCGCCGCTCGGTTCACTACCACGCCCGGTACAGCCGCGACGTCCACGCGGCGAACCTGATGAGCCAGGCCCTGGCCGCCAGCGGCGACCGCGCCGCGTCGATGCTGCACTTCGTCGAGGGGATCTCCGACGACGACGCCGAGCTGCTGCGCCGGTACCTCAGCGCCGCGCCACCCGGCGAGGAGCCCGACGCGCAATCCGACGAGCAGCCGTGACCGCGGCGATGTCGGCGGCGGCCTTCGTCGTGGTGCTGGTGACCGCGGCGTTGACCGGTCCGCGGCTCATTCAGGCGGCGTCGCCGGCGTTGGCTCGGTGGCCGCGCGCGGCTGTCGCCCTGCTGACGACGACGGTGCTCGTGTGGCTGATCGCCTTCGTGGCGGTCGGGCCGTTGTTCGCGTGGTTGCTGACCGGCACCGCCGCCGAGGGGAGCTACGGGGCCTGTCGGCGCTGCCTGGAGTCGTCGAACCCGTGGGCCGAGCCGGTGCTCGATCTGGGGATTCCGGCGTTCGTCATGCTGGCCGGGCCGACGCTCCTGGTGCTCGGTGCGCTGGTGGTCGTCGGGGCGCGGCTGGCCGCGGGCGAGATCAGCGCCGGGCAGGCGGCGGCCCGGATCCGCGAACGCGCGGTCGTGCGGTCGATCAGCGGACACCGGGTGCTGGTGATCGACGACGACTGCGCCGAGGCGTTCGCGCTGCCGGCGCATCGCGGCGGGATCGTGGTGAGCGAGGGCGCGCTGTGTGCGCTGGGACCGGAGGAGCTCGACGCGGTCCTGGCGCACGAGCATGCGCACATCGCCCAGCGGCATCATCTGATCGCAGCGCTGAGCAGGCACGTCGGGGTCGTGTTGCGGCCGGTTCCGCTGATCCGGGCCGTGGCGGCGGCCATTCCGCTGTATCTGGAGATCGCCGCCGACAACGCCGCCCGCGCCCGCTCGGGCACCCGCCCGCTCGTGTCGGCGCTGCTGCGTCTGAGCGCCGACGATGCCGACCGACCGGCTCGGATGCACGGGACGGCGCTGCACGCGGTGGGGCCGCATCGGATCCGCACGCTGGTCGGGGACAACAGGCCCGCGCGCGGTCGCACGACGGTGGTCGCGACGTCTGCGCAGAGCGTGGTGCTGGCCGTCCTCAGCGGCTCGGTGCTGCTGCCCTGGCTGGTCGCAATGACGAGCGGGTGCGCGTGAGGGTCGCGGTGCCGACCGCCGTCGTGCCGACGCTCCGCGGTGGCGTTCGAGACGCTCACCGACATTCGAGATGCTCCGGAGCGTCTCGAATGTCGTCCGGCATCGCGGGTGAACCCGAGCATCGCGGCTGCCGACGGGGCGGTCGCTCAGGGCTCACTCGCAGATCGCGCCCTGCGACGCCGAGGTGACGAGCTTGGCGTACTTGGCGAGCACGCCGCGGGTGTAGCGCGGCGGCAGCGGCTCGAAACCGTCGAGGCGCGAGGCGATCTCGGCGTCGTCGAGGAGGACGTCCAGGGTGCCCGCCGACACGTCGAGACGGATGCGGTCGCCGTCGCGGACCGCGGCGACGGGGCCGCCGTCGACGGCCTCGGGCGCCACGTGGCCCACGCACAGGCCGGTGGTGCCGCCGGAGAACCGACCGTCGGTCAGCAGCAGCACGTCTTTGCCGAGTCCCGCGCCCTTGATGGCGCCGGTGATCGCCAGCATCTCGCGCATGCCGGGACCGCCCTTCGGGCCCTCGTACCGGATGACGACGACGTCGCCGGCGGTGATGGTGCCGTCTTCGAGGGCGTCCATGGCGGCGCGCTCGCGATCGAAGACGCGGGCGGTGCCCTCGAAGACGTCGGTGTCGAAGCCCGCGGACTTCACCACCGCGCCCTCGGGGGCGAGGCTGCCGTGCAGGATGGTGATGCCCCCGGTGGGGTGGATCGGGGAGTCGAGGGCACGCAGGACCTGCCCGTCGGGGTCGGGCGGCGCGATGTGCGCGAGGTTCTGCGCCATCGTCGCCCCGGTGACGGTGAGGCAGTCGCCGTGCAGCAGTCCCGCGTCGAGCAGGGCTTTCATCACCACGGGGATGCCGCCGATGCGGTCGACGTCGGTCATCACGTGCGCGCCGAAGGGTTTGACGTCGGCCAGGTGCGGGACGCGGGCGCCGATGCGGGAGAAGTCGGCGAGCGTGAGATCGACGTCGGCCTCGTAGGCGATCGCCAGCAGGTGCAGGACCGCGTTGGTGGAGCCGCCGAGCGCCATCAGCACCGAGATGGCGTTCTCGAAGGCCTCCTTGGTCATGATGTCGCGGGCGGTGATGCCGCGGCGCAGCAGTTCGACGACGGCGGCGCCGGACTCGCGGGCGTAACGGTCGCGGCGACGGTCGGGGGCCGGCGGGGCGGCGCTGCCCGGCAGCGACATGCCCAGGGCCTCCGCGGCGCTGGCCATCGTGTTGGCGGTGTACATGCCGCCGCAGGCGCCCTCGCCCGGGCAGATGGATCGTTCGATGGTGTCGACGTCCTCGCGGCTCATCAGTCCGCGCGCGCAGGCGCCGACCGCTTCGAAGGCGTCGATGATCGTCACCTGGTGCTCGGTGCCGTCCGAGAGCGTGGCGTAGCCGGGCAGGGTGGAGCCGGCGTACAGGAACACCGAGGCCAGATCCAGCCGCGCCGCCGCCATCAGCATGCCGGGCAGCGACTTGTCGCAGCCGGCCAGCAGCACCGAGCCGTCGAGTCGTTCGGCGCTCATCACGGTCTCGACGCTGTCGGCGATCACCTCGCGCGAGACCAGGGAGAAGTGCATGCCCTCGTGACCCATCGAGATGCCGTCGGAGACGGAGATGGTGCCGAACTCGAGCGGATAGCCGCCCGCTTCGTGAACGCCTTCCTTCACGGCCTTGGCGAGGCGGTCGAGCGACAGGTTGCACGGGGTGATCTCGTTCCACGAGGAACCGACGCCGATCTGCGGTTTGGCCCAGTCGTCGTCACCCATCCCGACGGCGCGGAGCATGCCGCGTGCTGCGGACCGCTCCAGACCGTCGGTGACGTCGCGGCTGCGCGGCTTGAGATCCGGACCGGTGCTGTTCTCGTCGGTGGCCATGAGTCTCACGATAGAACTGTGCGCCGGGTTTGGTTCGGGTTCGGCGGGGGCGGGGACGGACGGTGGCGCCGCCGTCGATCCGTCGCAGCCGCCCGCGAGATAGCCGTGGTCAGGCGGCGATGCGTTCGGTCTCGACCTCGGCGGGTGCGGCGCTCGCCTCGTCGCGGTACAGGACCATGTACTGCGAGACGCGGTGCTGCGACTCGGTCGGGATAAGCAGGTGCGGGCTCGGGAAGGCGCCGTCGGCCTCCTGGCGTCGGTTGACGACCGCCTGGAAGGTCATCGCGGCCAGCGAGAGGACGAGCAGGATTCCCCAGGCGATGCCGAGGGCGGTGATGGTGCTCGCGGCGACGTCGAAGGCGAGGCCGGCCAGGAACAGGCCGAGCAGGATGAACTGCACCAGCATCAGCGCGTAGCCGATGAACAGCGGGGTGACCTTGGCGGGGGCGACGTCTGCCGGTGCGACGGCGGCGGAAGCGGATGAGGACATGCGGGAACCTCCCAGGCTCAGAGAAAGTTGGAAGAAAACGCTACATGTAGTGTAGCGATACACGCAGTGTACCGTTAGGGCCGATGAGTCTCAATTCGACGGTGGGAGTGCTCAGATGACGACGCCGCGTTCGGCCAGTTCGGCCAAGATCGCCGATGCTGCACGAGAACTGTTGCGTACCAAAGGGCCGTCGGCGGTGACCATCGAGCGGGTGGCCGCGCACGCCGGCGTCGCCCGGACCACGGTGTATCGGCGGTTCGCCGACCGCGACGAGATGTTGGCCGATGCGCTCACCGAGCTCGCCGACCCGCTGGGGCCCGATGAGCACGACATCTCCGGCGAGGGCCGACTCCGCTGGGTGGTCGAGCACGCTGTCGCGATGATCCTCGACGGCATCGGCTTCGGCGGTTTCGCCGCGCTGCTGTCGAATGCGGACCCCTCCTTCACCACGACCTTCCGCTCGGTGCTGCAGGTCCATCGGCGAGCGCTCGCCGAGGAATTGCAGGCCGGGATCGACGACGGTTCACTGCGACTGCAGGGCGACATCGAGACGATGGTCGACTCGATCGTCGGCGCGGTGCTGGCCGAGTACGGCCGGACCGGTGAGATCGCCGGCGATCTGGTCGACCGGCTCGTGGCACTGCACCGCGGCGTCGTGGTCGACGGGCGGTAGTCGGGTACGGGGACGGAACCGTCGGACGCGCGGGGGGGCCGAATGCGCCGAGGCCGCACCTCGGGCCCCGAGTGGGGCGAGATGCGGCCTCGGTGACGGCGCGACGGTCCGGCTACACCGGAGTCGGCTCCGGCACCTGCTCGTCGCGGGGGTCGGCCTCCGGCGACACCGCGTCCGCGTACCGCTTGCGCTGGTAGCGGGCGGCGGCGAGCGTCGCACCCGCACCGGCGACGGCCAGCAGCAGCAGGCTCACCAGCGTCGGGGCGAAGCCGGGCACCCCGTTGAACGCGGCGATGTAGCCGTGGCGCACCAGGGTCATCGGGGAGATCCAATGCAGCCACTGGAACGGGGCGGGCACGGTCTGGATCATCCAGATGCCGCCGTACGAGAACAGCTGCAGCATCATCCAGGCCAGTGAGCTCAGCGCACCCACGATGTACCCGAACAGGGTGAACAGGATCGAGATCAGGGCCACGTTCATCAACGTGGCGGCCGCCGATATCAGGATCACCTGCCACAGGTGGACCGGGTTCGGTGCCGGATCGAGCCAGAGCCAGGCGCCGATGCCCGCCACCAGGACGCCGGCCAGGCTGATGGCGCTGACGGCCAGGCCGCGGCGGGCGACGGTCCGCAGGCTGCGGGGGCTCTCGTCGTCGGTGACGAAGCGATGGCCGCGGAAGCTCATGAACACGACGATCGGGATCAGCATGGTGGCGATGATCAGAATGGTGACCGCGCCGCCCGGACCCTGGAACTGGGCCTGAGCCACGTGCACGGTCTGCTTGGCGACCGGCGTCGAGATCAGCTGGGCCAGCGAGACGCGGGCGTCCTGGTCGCCGAAGTCGGGGGCCTTCTCCGACCCGGCCACCAGGCCGGTGCTGAGCTTGCCTGCGCCGGCGTCGAGCTGTTTGGCGCCCTCGTTGAGGCGGACCGCGCCGTCGGCCACCTTGGCCACGCCCGCGTCGATCTTGACCAGACCGGCCGACAGCTCGGAGGCGCCGCTGCTGAGCTGCGCACCGCCGTCGACCAGCTTGTTCAGTCCGCCGCGGTACTGCGCGTTCGGGTCGGTGAGCTCGGTGGCGATCTGACGGCTGCCCGCCTTCAGCGCTTGCAGTCCGTCGATCAGGGTCATCACGGTGGACAACTGCGAGGAGTTCGGGAGCGCGGCCTGCGCCTGCTTGAGCAGCTTCTCGACTTCGGCGAGCGGAATCTGGCCGGTCAGCTTCTCGATGCCGTCGGCCACCTGGGTGGCGCCGTCGCCGAGTTTGTCGGTGCCGCCCTGTAGCGTCACCAATCCGGCCGACAGGGTGCCCGCGCCGTCGGCCAGCTTGGCGCCGCCCTCGCGCGCCGTGCCGACGCCGGGCTGCAGTTCGCCGGTGATGCCGTCGACGAGAGTCTGGGTGCCCTCGGACAGGGTCTTGGTGCCGTCGGAGAGCTGCACCGAACCGTCGGCCGCCGTCCGCAGTCCGTCGCCGAGCGTCTGCACGCCGTCGACCAGGCCGCCGACGGTGGTCGCGGCGACGCCCTTGAGTACCGACTGTTGGATCTTCTCCATCGCCGAGCCGCCGATCTGGGAGGCCTTGAGCGTGTCGTAGTCGTTGAACGTGACGGTCATCAGCGCCGGGGCCTGCGCCGCAGTGGCGATGGTGCCCAGCGTCTCGCTGAAGTTCTCGGGGATCTCGATGACGAAGTAGTAGTGGCCCGTCTTCAGCCCGTAGTACGCGTCGTTCTTGTCGGTCAGCTTGAAGCCCAACGACTTCGAGTCGACCAGATTCTTCGCCACCTGGGCGCCCGCTTCGAGCGGCTCGCCGTCCTTGACGTAGCCGGCGTCGCTGTTGACGATCGCGACGGGCATCTGGTCGACCTTCTTGGTCGGATCCCACAGAACCCACATGTAGACGGCGGCCAACACGAGCGGAATGGTCACCAGCAACGCGACGATCAGCCGGACGAGCCGCGATCTCTGCATCTTCGGTGTGGGTGGTGCGGTGGTCATGGCTTGCTCCCGAGGCGATCGACGAACATCGCATCAGCGGCACGCGAGTCGACGACCAGGGTCGTCGAGACTACCGGCGGCCCCGATGCGTTCAGGACATGTGCGGCAATCGTAGCCGACCTCGGCGCCGTTGTTACTCGCGGGTAACCAAGGGTGGCCCGGGATTGGCGTCATTCGGCCCGGATTGGCGTCGGGGTGCCACCGCCGGTAGATCGCGAGGGTCTCGGGTGCATCTGTGCGGCGTGGGGCCGGGCAGATGCACCCGACCTTCTGAACCCTGGGGCTCCGGCGAAGTAGGGGACCGGCGCGCTCGGTCGCCTCTCGGCGAAAGGCGCAACGCAGCTCCAGCCGAACGGAACTCTGCGAAGGCAAAGGGTTGAGCCCGGGGGACACGAACGCAACCGATCCAGCTGAGTCAACCGCGCGGGAGCGGAACCTATTCCGGCCCGGGCCGACCTCGGTGAATCTGCCGTCGGCGCTCGGTCTCGGTCATCCCTCCCCAGACGCCGTAGGGTTCGTCGGCGGCCAGCGCGTAGTCGCGACACTGTCGTCGCACCGGGCACTCGGCGCACACCTGTTTCGCGAGTTCTTCTCGCCGTCTGCGCAGGCCTCGGCTCTCGCCGGTGGGAGGGTAGAAGGCGTCGACCGGGCTGTCTCGGCATCGGGCGCGACTCGGCCAGTCGCGCCCGCCGTGACGCTGGGTTGGCGACGGTCGTGCGATGGTCGTTCCGCGTGCGGCGCGGGGCGTCTGGGCGGGGCTCTCCATGCATCTAATGGTAATGACTGTCATTATCGCGCTTGCGGCAGGTTGCGCGGCCCGGCACTATCGGCTCGGCGCAGCTGTCGATTCGACGGTGTCGTCGGCACCGCCGCGCGCAGCCGAGGCCAGCCGCATCCCGTGGTAGACCGCCAGCGCGGCGATCGAGCCGAGGGAGATGCCCGTGAACGTCAGATCGCCGATGCGCCATGTGAAGTCGGCGATTCCGATGATCAGCGGGATGGCGGCCGTCATCTGGTTGATCGGCTGGGAGAAGTCGACGTGGTTGGTGAGCCAGATCCGGACGCCGAGGATGCCGACCAGCCCGTACAGAACGACGGTCGCGCCGCCGAGGACGCCCGCCGGCACCGCGGAGATGACGGCGCCGATCTTCGGGCACAGCGACAGCGCGATGGCGACCAGCGCCGCGATCCAGTAGGCGGCCGTGGAGTAGACGCGGGTGGCGGCCATGACGCCGATGTTCTCGGCGTAGGTGGTCGTCGCCGTGCCGCCGCCCGCACCGGCGAACATCGTCGCGAGGCCGTCGCCGATCAGGGCGCGGCCGGTGACCGGATCCAGGTCGCGTCCGGTCATCTGCGCCACCGATTTGACGTGGCCGATGTTCTCGGCGACCAGCGCGATCACCGCGGGCAGGAACAGCGGCAGCACCGAGAGGTGGAAGGTGGGGGCCTGGAAGTCGGGCAGGCCGATCCACGCCGCGGACGCGATGGCGGAGGTGTCGACCTGGCCCATCGCCAGCGCCAGCAGATACCCGGCGACGACCGCGACGAAGATCGCCAGCCGGCCGAGCAGGCCGCGGAAGAAGGCCAGGACCAGGACCATCAGCACCAGGGTGACCAGGCCGACGACCGGCCCCTTCTCGAAGTTGTTCTTCGCCGCCGGAGCCAGGTTGAACCCGATCAGCGCGACGATCGCGCCGGTGACCACCGGTGGCAGCACCACGTCGATCCAATGCGTGCCGACCACGTGGACCACGGCGCCGATGACGACCAGCGTCGCGCCGAGGACGATGAGGCCGCCGAGAGCGCTGCCGGTTCCGTGTGCGCCGACCGCGCCGATCACCGGAGCGATCACCGCGAAGCTCGAACCCAGATAGCTGGGCACCCGGTTGCCGGTGACGAGGAGGAACGTGATGGTGCCGATGCCGGAGAACAGCAGCGTCGTCGACGGCGGGAAGCCGGTCAGAACCGGGACCAGGAAGGTGGCGCCGAACATGGCGACCACGTGCTGGGCGCCTATGCCGACGGTTCGCGCCCATGACAGACGTTCATCGGGGGCGACGACGGCGGCGTCGGCCGGGACCTGCTTCCACGTGAGCATGCGTTGCAGATTAACCGGTGAAACCGCTGCCGGGAGCGTTGTTCTCCCCGGTTGCGCGGAGCCGGCTCGCGGTGGAGCGGGCCGGCATCTCGATACGCTCGCTCACTCCGTTCGCGGGCTACTCGATGAGCCTGAAGGTCTGCTCCGGTCGGCCTGGGGCCCTGCCTTTCAGGGTGGTCGAGTAGCCACCGAGCGGAGCGAGGCGGTGTATCGAGGCCTGTGGGGTCTCGATACGGTCTCGGCTGGCGCCTTGCCCTACTCGACCAGCCTGGGGGCGGGGTCTGCTTCGACCTGCCTGGGGCACGTGCCTTTTCAGGGTGCGCCTTGCCCTACTCGCCCAGTCTGGGGCGCCTTTCAGGGTGGTCGAGTAGCCACCGAGCGGAGCGAGGCGGCGTATCGAGACCTGCGGGGTCTCGATACGGTCTCGGCTAGCGCCTCGCCCTACTCGACCAGCCTGGGGGCGGGGTCTGCTCCGACCTGCCTGGGTGTGCGTCTTTCAGGGTGCGCCTTGCCCTACTCGACCAGTCTGGCGTGCCTTTTCAGGCTGGTCGAGTAGCCACTGAGCGCAGCGAGGCGGCGTATCGAGACCCGTCGGTCAGCGCTCGCCGAGCTCCTGCTCGAACGGGACCCGCTGGTACACACAGTGGTTCAGCCAGTTTCCGTAGAGCAGGACGCCGGTGCTGCGCCAGGTGACCGCGGGTTCGCGGGCGGGGTCGTCGTCGGGGTAGTAGTTCGTCGGCGGCGCGGGGTTCATGCCTGCCTCCGAGTCGCGTCGGTACTCGAGGTCGAGGGTGTCGCGGTCGTACTCGGGATGGCCGGTGATGAAGATCTGCCGCAGGTCCGGGGTCGCGGCGAGCAGCACGCCGGCGTCGTCGCCGACCGCGAGGATGTCGACGGCACCGGTCGCCTCGATGTCGGCGGCATGCACGTCGGTGAAGCGCGACTGCGGCGTCACCAGCGTGTCGTCGAATCCGCGCAGCAGCGCCGAGTCCGGGCGGACCACGCGATGCTCGAAGACACCCGACAGCTTGCTCGGCAGCTCGTACTTCTGCACGCCGTGGTGCCGGTACAGGCCCGCCTGGGCGCCCCAGCAGATGTGCATCGTCGAGTAGACGTGGTCGCGGCTCCAGTCCAGGATCTTCGTCATCTCCGGCCAGTAGTCGACGTCTTCGAACTCGAGCCGCTCGATCGGGGCGCCGGTCACGATCATGCCGTCGAAGTACTGGTCGGCGATGTCGTCGAAGGTCCGGTAGAAGGCCTTCAGGTGCTCGGCCGGCGTATTGCGCGAGGCATGACTGGCCATGTGCAGCAGGGTCACCTCCACCTGCAGCGGCGTATTGCCGAGCACGCGCAGCAACTGCGTCTCGGTGGTCTTCTTGGTCGGCATCAGGTTGAGGATCGCGATGCGCATCGGCCGGATGTCCTGCGAACGGGCGCGTTCGTCGGACATGACGAAGATCCCTTCGTCTTCGAGGATCGTGCGGGCGGGAAGATCTCGCGGAATGTTCACCGGCATGAGTTCATGGTGCCACTGTTCGATTGTGCTGTCGGGGATCGGACGCGGTCGGAGCGGTCGGCGTCACACGTCGTCGGCGGTGAGGATTCCCGCGGCGTAGGCCGCCTGGCCGACATGCTGGGCGGCGTCGTCGATGATCGACACGAGCCGGACGCCGCGAGCGACCGGCGGATCCCATCGGCGGTCGACGATGGCGTCGAGGTCGGCAGGCGAGAGGGTGGCGGCGTAGCGGCTCAGCTCGGTCAACACCTCGCGCAGGTAGTCGATCAGCAGTTGCTGGTCGACGGCCCTGATCTGCGCTGCCTGTTCGGGAGTGTGGCCGTACCCCATCGTGTCGCCGATCGGGCCGAGGTCGAAGCGGTCGCGGTAGTCGGACCAGCGTGGCGGAGCCCCGGTCAGGTCGGCCAACTGCACATCGGCCTGGCGTGCGCTGTGCCAGAGCAGCCACGCGACGGAGTTGGGGTGATCGCCGGGGTGCGCGTTGAGCTGGTCGACGGTCAGCAGCGGGAGGGCTTCGGCGGCGGCGACGGGTCGTTGCGCCATGTCGGAGAGCAGGTCGGTGACGTCCATAGTCCATTGTTGCGCTTGCGCTCGCCGTTATGCAGGGCACTTGGCGCCATGAGCCGGCCTGGTTCGTCGTGCCGTGGGGCTCGGGACTCGGCGTCGGAATCGGGTCAGCGCGAGCGTGGGCCCGTCAGCTGATGGGTCTGCGGCGGGGCGGTCACCGAGGAGTACAGCGAGACGCGCGTGAAGTCGCCCCGGTGCGGTGCGAACAACCAGATCCCCACCGGCGCGGTTGCGACCCCGCCGGAAGCGCAGTTGGGAACGCAGAGCTTTCGGTGCTCGGTCCCGAATCCGGCCGCCCAATTGTCGGTCCAGCCGAGCCAGGTGATGTCGGTGACGTAGACGCCCATGTCGCCGCAGTAGATCGACGTGAGGTTTCGCGGCTGGACCTGTTTGGCGCCCGAGCAACTGCGCACGACGGTGGCTGCGTCATGTCGCGCGGCGGGGGCCGCATTCGCGGGTGCTCCGGTCAACAAGGTCAGGCCGAGGGCGGTCGCAGCCAGGCAGCTGCCGAAGACGCGAACGAACTTTGATCGAAGCTGCATTGACCGAGCGTATCGACGTTCTTGCACGGGTATGGCGTGTTTGGGAGTCTCCCGGACCGACGCGCGGGAGCTGCGCGCGGTACCTGGCGTCCGACGCAGCCTCGGTGCGCATCCGGGACTGATGTGCTCAGCCTTGCTCGGTGGGGGCCGGCACTTGACTGCGGTGTAGGCGGGTTGTCACTGACCTGCCGAGCCGAAGGCGCGGAAGTCTGCTGTCATCGGCCCCATGTGGATCGGCTCGATGCTTTCGATGACGACATCTCGAGCCAGTGGCAGCGACCCCCACATTCGCACCCCGCCCTTCGTTTTGAGGAGTGGGCCGACGAGGTCGTGGAATCGTTGGACCTCTCGCTCGGTGGACTCACGTTGCTCACCGACCGTTCCGACGAGTCGGATACCGGGTGCGGACACGAAATGACCGCGGAGCAGCGACTTCGCCCACATCACGGGGCCGCTGTCGACGGCCAGAATCGTCACGCGGGGGTCACGATCGACATTCGCGGCGAGCTGCTTGTTGAAGGCGTCGAAGTAGATGCCTCGCCCCTTGCTTGTCGGCAAGAACGAACCGATCGGCGTCACATGCGGCGATCCATCGGCGTTGAGCGATGTGATGCTGCAGTGCAAAGAGCTGCGGATGGCTCGGTGCACCACCCGCCTGGCCGCAGTCCACTGTTCGTCTGTGAGCCCCATTGCCTGCCTCCTCGGCCGCTCGAGACGCCCGCGCCGACTCCCGTTCTCGTCGGGCTGATCGCGCCGTACTGAGTCTCTACAAATGTAGATGTACGTGCTACTCTACTACAAAAATAGAGGGAGTGATCAGGGGAGCTGAAACCTCAATCGCAGTCAAGGACGCGAACCGCCGCCATCCCAATCGAGGAGTTGACTCCATGGCAATCGAACGACCGAAACACGACCTGCGGTCGACTGTTCGGGCCGGAGCATCGGCGAAATCGCCGCCGCCGTTCCGGGCTGTCGGCGTGGCCGCACTGCCAGTTGAGGTTCGCGAGTACTGCGGGCTCGATCGCATCGACTTCGCCGACGTGGTCTCCGTCGAAGGAGGACCCAGCCGAACTGCGGAGTCTTGGGCCCGGACGATTCTCGGCGACGTGCCGAATCTGCCGGAGATCCTGATCTGGCAGGTGGCGTTCCGCGGACGGCTGGATCGCCGACGTTCTCGAGATCTGGTCGCCGGCTGGCGGATCACGCATCGCGATGACCACCGGATCTCACTCGAGACGCCGTCCTCGGTGCTGTCGCTGCGAGTCATCGTGACTGCTGTCGACAAACGAGTCGAATCGATCACCTGCGTGCGTTTCGACACCACTCGCGGAAAGGTCATCTGGAAGGTGATCGAGCCTCTCCATGGCTTCGCCGTTCCGCGGATGGTCGCCAAAGGTCTCGCGAGCGCGACCCGGGAGGACTCATGAACGGCACGAATCGTATGGCTTCCCGTCAGGCGGGTCGTAACGCCGCGGCAGGCGGTGAAAGGCAACGAGTCGTCGTGCTCGGGGCCGGGTACGCGGGCCTGCTCGTCACTCGGTCTCTTGCGCGGCATCTGCCTGAGAGCGCCGAGCTGACTCTGGTCAACGAGCTCGACAGATTCGTCGAACGCATGCGAATGCACCAACTCGCCACAGGGCAGGTCCTCCCGTACATTCCCCTCACCGAGTCGATGAGCGACACCGGGGTCGACGTCGTCATCGGTACCGTCGATTCGCTCGATACGGACGGCCGGTGCGTAAGCCTTGAGAACGGTCGGCGAATCGATTACGACTACCTCGTCTACGCGCTGGGCAGCCGATCTCTGCGGGCGCCCGAAGGCGCCATCGCCGTCGCCGATTTGGAATCAGCGAGCAGGCTACGACAGCAACTGTCCGACCTGCGAAGCGGTCGGGTAGTCGTCGTCGGCGGCGGCTTGACGGGCCTTGAGACGGTCAGTGAGATCGCCGAACGACGAAATGACCTGGACGTGCACCTGATCAGCCGCGGCGCTGTCGATGCAGGCATGACGCCCGGTGCGGGGCGTCGCACACGCGCTTCCCTGCACGCCCTCGGCGTTTCGGTCCGAGAGGGAGTCCGGGTTGAAGCCGGTTCTGATGGCGGGTTCCACGAAGTCGACGCAGATGGGAATGCGAGGCGCCTGAATGCGGACCTGGTGATTTGGTCGGTCGGGTTCATCGCATCGGCTCTGGCCGCGAACGCCGGTCTCCGTGTGGACCGACAACGGAGAGTCATCGTTGACGACCGTCTCAGGTCAATCGATGACCCGAGAATCTATGCCATCGGTGACGCCGGAGTCATCGATGGGCCTGACGGCCTGGCGAGGATGAGCTGCCAGACCGCGGTGGTGATGGCTTCCTGGCTGGGCAGACGACTCGGCCGAGAGATCGCAGGCAAACCCGTGCAGGCCCACCATCCACGATTCGTGTGGCGCAACATGAGTCTCGGCCGACGTGACGGGATCACTCAATTCACTCACTGGGACGACCGCCCGTTGCCGATCTTCCTCTCCGGCCGGACCGCGGCCAGGTTCAAAGAACTCGTCAACTACTTCGTCACGTGGCAGGTGACCGGGTTGAGGCCGCGCCGAAAAGCAGTCGTCTGACGACGGCGAACCGTCTGTCGCCTCCGGCCAAGCCGACGGCGACCGAATCAAGGTCGTCGGCCGGTGTGACAACGAATGAGCCGCGACTTCATTGGCGGTAATCGCCGATATCAACCTCTCGTTGCAAAGAAGATGGCAGACAGGAACCAAGAAGGGAGCATGAGGTGACAAACCACGATCGGTCGGCACCCGCAGCAGGAAGGCAAACGACCCAGGCGACGTTGGAGTTGGGGAATTCGGTCCTTCGGGCTCAGCCGTTCAGCAACCTTGTCGGTGCGACTATCAGCCGGTTCGATGCAGGTGGAGCAGTCCTCGAAATCGAGATCACCGACCACCACCGCCAACAACACGGTCTGGTCCACGGTGGCGTCCTGTCATACCTTGTCGACAACGCTCTCACGTTCGCGTGCGGATCGATCCTCGGGCCTGACATCGTTACCCGCAGTCTGAGCGTGACCTACCTCGAGGGTGCGCGAGACGGACAGCTTCGCGCCACCGCCACGGTCACCGCCCACACCGACCGCCATGCAGTAGCGACCGTGACCGTCGATGAGGTGCGGCGGGATGGTTCGACTCGCACGTGTGCAGTCGGTCAAGGCGCCGCATCCACCGTCGGACGTCAGACGGCTCCGATCTGATACAGGACACCAGGGAAGGTCGTAATCCGTCCGAAGCCCCAACGCCCGGCGATGCCTGCACCGACGATTCCGATCCGCACGAAGACAGATCCTCTATTTATGTAGTAGCAGTCCGGCGGCGTCCACTACACATGTAAAGTCTGGTGCGTGAAGCAATCAGCCGACGACCGCTCAGGTACTCGGAGTGTGCGCCGAGACCAGATCGCAGAGGCGGGGATCCGGATCATCGCGCGGCGCGGCGTTCGCGCGCTGACGCACCGAGCGATCGACGAGGAACGGGGCCTCCCCCTCGGATCGACCTCGTACTACGCCCGGACGCGTCGCGCATTGATCGACGAGATCGTGAGGGTGTTGGCCGAGCATTCGATTGCCGATCTCGAGGAGGCGGCGCGCGCTTTGGTGATGCCCGGCGGGATGTCGGTGCCCGATGCCCGCAAGGAGCTCTTGGATGTCCTCGAATCAGCCGTTACTGCATTCGCCCGACGGCCAGACGAGCTCAAGGCCAGGTACGCCCTGCTGCTCGAACTCGACGAAGACGAGCCTGCACGCGCAACACTCGCGGAGAAGTCTCCGGTTCAGCAAGCGGTGGTGCAGCGGCTCGCCGACGCCCTCGAGGTGTGCGACATCGAAGCGCCGGCTCACCATGCGCGAGAGGTGATGACTCTCTGTGATGCGCTCCTCATGCGGTCGGTGATCGTAGGGGCACCGGTGGAGATCGCCCCAACGGTGTCGGCATACCTTCGCGGACTCGCGGATACGCCCCGAACGGGGAAATAGTCGCGGCCGGACTTCGGCCGCTGTCGTCGGACACCTCGCTTCGGTCTCAGATCGCGGACACACGGTCAAGCGGCGCTTCGGCGAACGCGCTGGGTGAGGTGCGGGACGGCAGCAATTCCGACTCCGTGGCGCACATCACCAAAACCTCAAACTTTAGTGGAATACGCTCAACTCCAATGAGGTTGAACCAGCCGTGAGGCCAACCTGAGCCTCGTAGACTTAAGTTCGGCAGTGAGTCGAGCGTGACAGACCAACAGAGAGGCGAATGTCAGTGGACAGCTTCACCCCCACCACCAAGACGCAGGCTGCGCTGCAGGCAGCCGTCCAAGACGCGGCCGCCGCAGGCAACCCCGACGTGCGGCCCACCCATATTCTCGTCGCACTGCTGGAGCAGACGGACGGCATCGCCGCGCCGCTGCTCAAGGCCGTCGGCGTCGACCCGGTGCGCATCCGCAACGAGGCCAAGAACCTCGTCGATCGGGCGCCGACCGTTTCCAGCGCCAGCGCGCAGCCGCAGCTCTCACGCGAGTCGATCGCGGCGATCACCGCCGCCCAGAAGCTCGCGACCGAGCTGAACGACGAGTACGTCTCCACCGAACACCTGATGGTCGGGCTGGCGACGGGCGATTCGGACGCGGCCAAGCTGCTGACCGGCGCGGGGGCGACCCCCGAGGCGCTGCGCGAGGCGTTCGTCGCCGTTCGCGGCACCGCGCGGGTCACCAGCGAGAACCCGGAAGCCACCTACCAGTCCCTGGAGAAGTACTCGACCGACCTGACCAAGCGGGCCCGCGACGGCGAACTCGACCCGGTGATCGGCCGCGACTCCGAGATCCGGCGCGTGGTGCAGGTGCTGAGCCGGCGCACCAAGAACAACCCGGTGCTGATCGGCGAGCCCGGCGTCGGCAAGACGGCGATCGTCGAGGGGCTGGCCCAGCGCGTCGTCGCCGGTGACGTGCCCGAGTCGTTGCGCGGCAAGACCGTCATCTCCCTGGACCTGGGTTCGATGGTCGCCGGCGCCAAGTACCGCGGCGAGTTCGAGGAACGGCTCAAGGCCGTCCTCGACGAGATCAAGGCCTCCGACGGCCAGATCATCACCTTCATCGACGAACTGCACACCATCGTCGGCGCCGGCGCGACCGGCGAATCGGCGATGGACGCGGGCAACATGATCAAGCCGATGCTGGCCCGCGGCGAACTGCGGCTCGTCGGCGCGACCACCCTGGAGGAGTACCGCCAGTACATCGAGAAGGACGCCGCCCTGGAACGGCGCTTCCAGCAGGTCTACGTCGGCGAGCCGTCGGTGGAGGACACCATCGGCATCCTGCGCGGACTGAAGGAACGCTACGAAGTGCACCACGGTGTGCGCATCACCGACTCCGCGCTGGTCTCGGCCGCGACGCTGTCGGACCGCTACATCACCTCGCGATTCCTGCCCGACAAGGCCATCGACCTGGTCGACGAGGCCGCCTCCCGCCTGCGGATGGAGATCGACTCGCGCCCGGTCGAGATCGACGAGGTCGAGCGCATCGTCCGCCGCCTGGAGGTGGAGGAGGTCGCCCTGGAGAAGGAGACCGACGCCGCGTCGAAGGAACGGCTGGAGGCGCTGCGCCGCGAACTGGCCGACCACCGCGAGAAGCTGAACGAGCTGTCGGCGCGCTGGCAGTCGGAGAAGACCGCCATCGACGCCGTCCGCGACGTCAAGGAGGAGCTGGAACGACTGCGCGGCGAGGCCGATCGCGCCGAACGCGACGGCGACCTCGGCAAGGCGGCCGAACTCCGCTACGGCAGGATCCCCGGCCTGGAGAAGGAACTCGAGGCGGCGATCGAGAAGAGCGGCGGCGACCCCGAGACGGGCGATGTGATGCTGCAGGAGGAGGTCGGTCCGGACCAGGTGGCCGAGGTGGTCTCGGCGTGGACCGGCGTGCCCGCGGGCAAGATGCTCGAGGGCGAGACCGCGAAACTGCTGCGCATGGAAGACGAGCTCGGCAAGCGCGTCATCGGGCAGCTCGATGCGGTCAAGGCCGTCTCCGACGCGGTCCGTCGCGCTCGCGCCGGCGTCGCCGACCCCAACCGGCCGCTGGGTTCGTTCCTGTTCCTCGGCCCCACCGGCACCGGTAAGACCGAGCTCGCCAAGGCGCTGGCCGAGTTCATGTTCGACGATGAACGAGCGATCGTCCGCATCGACATGAGCGAGTACGGCGAGAAGCACTCCGTCGCCAGGCTCGTCGGCGCGCCTCCCGGCTACGTCGGCTACGAGGCCGGCGGCCAGCTGA
Organism: Gordonia aichiensis; assembly: GCF_039946255.1. Classification (GTDB taxonomy): domain Bacteria; phylum Actinomycetota; class Actinomycetes; order Mycobacteriales; family Mycobacteriaceae; genus Gordonia; species Gordonia aichiensis_A. The sequence goes on from NZ_JBCDWL010000013.1 coordinate 76,726, forward strand.
CCGAGGCGGTGCGGCGTCGCCCGTACTCGGTGGTCCTGTTCGACGAGGTCGAGAAGGCCCACCCGGACGTCTTCGACGTGCTGCTGCAGGTCCTCGACGAGGGGCGTCTGACCGACGGCCAGGGGCGCACGGTGGACTTCCGCAACACCATCCTCATCCTGACGTCCAACCTGGGCGCCGGCGGTGACAAGGACCAGGTGATGGCGGCCGTCCGCGCGGCGTTCAAGCCGGAGTTCATCAACCGCCTCGACGACGTGGTGATCTTCGATGCGCTGAGCCCGGAGCAGTTGGTTCGGATCGTCGACATCCAGCTCGACAACCTCGCGGCCCGGCTGCGGCAGCGCCGTCTGGAACTCGCGGTCACGCCCAAGGCCAAGGAATGGCTGGCCGAGCGCGGCTTCGACCCGCTCTACGGCGCGCGCCCGCTGCGCAGGCTCGTGCAGCAGGCCATCGGCGACCAGTTGGCCAAGGCCCTGCTGGCGGGCAGGGTCCGCGACGGGGACACCGTCCCGGTCGACGTCAGCGGCGACGGCGAGAGCCTGGTCGTCGGCTGACAGCGAAGGTCCCGCTTCCCCGGGGTTGGGGAAGCGGGACCGTTCGCATCGTCGAGTGAAGTTGCGTCGAATTAGCGGGCTCCACGCCCCGTTAGTCGACGCAATTTTCGTCTGGAGGGCTTACCGCGGGCAGAACCCGGTCGCGATGCTCATCACGAGCTGAAGCGGGGCGCCGCGCAGTCCGAGGTCCCACGAGATCCCCTTGACGATCTGCAGGCACTGGTCGTACTTGGGGACGACCGAGTTGTCGACCTTGACGACGACCTTGTTGGTGCCGCCGAGGAGGTTGGTGGTCACCGTCTCGGTGGTCTCAGCGACCTTGGTGGCAGTGGCCGCCTGGTCGCCCTCGGTCGCATCCGGGGCGGTGGCCTTGGGGCCGGTGCAGGTCCCCGAGACCGTGTAGTCGGTCTTGTCGAGCATGCCGGCGAAGTTCGCGATCGCGGTCCGCTGGTTCAGCTTGGTGAGCTTGACCGTCCGCTTGAGCTCCTTGGTGCCGGTCGCGCCGTCCTTGCGGGTGGCGGTGACGGTGCACTCGTCGGCGTCCTTGCGATTGATGATCATCACGTTGATCTCGTTGATGCCCGAGGTGATCGACACCGCGCCCGACGCCGGCTGCTGGTACTTGCCCACGGTGCCGGCTTCGGCGGCGCCCGGGGCAAGCGCGACGCCCGTGGTGGCGGCCGCTGCCGCGGCGGCGGTCACGGCGGCGAGCTTGAGACTGCGCTTCAACGGATGACTCCTTCGTGTCATGACTCCCACTGGACATGTCGAGTCATCTGGAACGTGCTGGATCACACTCCACTAGAACCGGTCCGGACGATGCGCGCAAATCGACGCCGGTGAGCGTGCGCTCGAATCCCCGTCCCCCTTGGTGGCGCAGTAGCCCTTGACGGCGCTGCGCGACCGGGGCTTTAATTCACCATGTGATGAATTAATTCGTTCCGACGGATCGAGGCCGTGATGAGTTCAGCGATCAGATGCGAGAACGTCTCCGTGCGACGCGGCCGTGCGATGGCGGTCGACGACCTGACCGTCTCGGTGCCCACCGGATCCATCACCGGCCTCCTCGGCCCCAGCGGCTGCGGAAAGACGACCCTGATGCGGGCGATCGTCGGCACGCAGAAGAACGTCCGCCGTCGGATCACCGTCCTCGACCGACCGGCGGGCGCGCCCGGTCTGCGCAGCGAGATCGGCTACGTGACGCAGGCGGCGTCGGTCTACACCGACCTCACCGTCGGGCAGAACGTGCGGTACTTCGCCATGCTCTTCGGTGCGCGCCAGAACGTCGACGAGGCGATCGACGCCGTCGGCCTGCGGCCGTACGTCGACCAGCGGGCCGGGGACCTGTCCGGGGGCCAGCTCAACCGGGTGTCGATCGCCTGCGCGCTCGTCACCCGGCCGCGCCTGCTGATCCTCGACGAGCCGACCGTCGGGCTCGACCCGGTGCTGCGCGCCGACCTGTGGGGGAGGTTCGCCGACCTTGCGAGATCCGGTGTGACGCTGTTGATCTCCAGCCACGTGATGGACGAGGCCGCGCACTGCGACGAGCTGATCCTGATGCGCGAGGGCGCCCTGGTGGCGCAGCTGAGCCCGGATGAACTCCGATCGCGGACCGGTGAGACGAACCTCGAACACGCCTTCCTGCTGCTGATCGAGGGGGCGATGGCATGACCGCCGAGACCTCGGCACGCCCGGCGCCGTTGCGGCCGGCGCTCCTGACGGGCACGGCGGTGCGAGTGCTTCGCCAACTGCGCGCCGACCCTCGGACCGTCGGCCTGATCCTGGTGATCCCGGTCCTGCTGATGGTGCTTCTCCACTACATGTTCTCCGAGGCGCCGCACAGCCCGGCGGCCCCCGACCCGTTCGACCGCATCGGCACCGTGATGCTCGGCATCCTGCCCTTCACCACGATGTTCCTCATCACCTCCATCGCGATGCTGCGCGAGCGGCGGTCGGGCACCCTCGAGCGCCTGCTGACCACCCCGATCAGCCGCGTCGACCTGCTCGGCGGCTACGGCCTCGCCTTCTCAGTGGTCGCCGCCGTGCAGGCGATCCTGGCGGTGGGCGTCTCGTACTGGTTCCTCGGGCTCGCGGTGCAGGGATCGATCTGGTGGGTCTTCCTGATCGCCATGCTCGACGCGATGCTCGGCGTCGGGTTGGGCCTGCTGTGCAGCGCCTTCGCCCAGACCGAGTTCCAGGCCGTGCAGTTTCTGCCGATCGTGGTGATACCCCAGCTCTTCCTGTGCGGCCTGTTCGTGGCGCGCGACGCGCTGCCGGGATGGATGGAGGGGTTGTCGCGGGCGATGCCGCTGACCTACGCGGTCCAGGCCCTGCAGGAGGTGGCCGCGCACCCGTCCCTCACCGGGCTGATGGTCCGCGACATCGCGGTGATCCTCGGCTGCATCGTCGTCGCGCTCGCCTCGGCCGCGGCGACGCTGCGGCGCCGGACACCGTGACCGGGCGTCGGCGGGGCGGATCGTGGGCCCGGCGAGGCGGTGTCTGATCGGCGAGCCGTAGCCGCCCAGACCACCGCCGACTCGTAGGATTCGGCGATCGCGTCGACCACGGGGCGATCCGGGCGCGGCCCCGTGAACCGTTCGTCAAGATCTCGGCCGGTCCCGTATGGAACGCGTTAAGACATCTGGCGCAACGCAATCGGCGGGACGAGCGTGAAGGTGCACCCGCCGACGGCGCGGGCACTGGATCGAGGAGACGGAAGATGGATGTCGTGATGGTCGGCGTCGCGGTGCTCGCGATCGCCGCGTGCGCGGCGCTGCTGTATGCGCTCGAACGCGGAGCGGATCGATGACGGGGGCGGGCACGCTGGCGGTGATCCTGCTGATCGCGGCGGCCGCGGTGCTGGCGTATCTGATCGGCGCGCTGCTGTATCCGGACAAGTTCTAGGGGCGCGCACAGTGTCAGACCTCGCTGCCGGCCTGCTGCAGTCGGCTCTCGTCCTCGCCATCCTGGCGGTGCTGTACGTACCGCTCGGCGACTACATGGCGCGCACCTATCGCTCCGCCCGCGACCTGCCGCCCGAACGGTGGATCTACCGCGCGATCGGGGTGAACCCGCGCAGCCATCAGACCTGGCGCGCGTACGGATTGTCGGTGCTCGGCTTCTCGGCCGTCTCCATCCTGGTCCTGTACGCCATGCTGCGCCTGCAGGGGCACCTCCCGTGGTCGGACGGCAAGCCGGGAATGTCGCCGACGACCTCGTTCAACACGGCGATCTCGTTCGTCACCAACACCAACTGGCAGTCGTACGAGCCGGAGACCGCGATCAGCGATCTGCCGCAGATGCTGGGTCTGGCGACGCAGAACTTCCTGTCCGCGGCGGTCGGCATGGCGGTCGCGGTCGCCCTGATCCGCGGGATCGCCGCGCGGCGCGGCGCCGGCCAGATCGGCAACTTCTGGGTCGACCTGGTCCGCGGCACGCTGCGCGTCCTGCTGCCGCTGGCGATCGTCCTCGCGGTGATCTTCGTCTTCCAGGGTGCGGTCCAGTCGTGGCACGCGGCCACCGAGTTCACCATGCTCGACGGCGCCGGTTCGCGGATTCCATTGGGTCCCTTCGCCTCCCAGGAGGCCATCAAACTTCTCGGCACCAACGGCGGCGGCACCTACGGCGCCAACTCGGCGCACCCGTTCTCCAATCCGACACCGGTGACCAACGTGCTGTCGGTGCTGGCGATCCTGCTGATCCCGGTGAGCCTGACCCGCACCTACGGGACGATGGTCGGCGACCGGCGCCAGGGCCTCACCCTGCTCGGGGTGATGGCGACCATCTGGGGCGCCATGCTGGCCCTGGTCTGGACCTTCGAGTCGCGGACCGACGGGCTCGCCTCGCGGGCGGCGGGCGCCATGCTCGAGGGCAAGGAGTACCGGTTCGGGATCCCGGGCAGTGCGCTGTTCGCGGTCTCGACCACCGGCACGTCGACCGGCGCCGTGAACGCCGCGCACGACAGCTTCTCCGCCGCGGCCGGCGGCGGTCTGATCTGGAACATGCTGCTGGGCGAGGTGGCGCCCGGCGGTGTCGGCTCCGGCCTCTACTCGATGCTGGTCCTGGCGATCATCACGGTCTTCGTCGGCGGCCTCCTGGTGGGCCGCTCACCGGAGTTCCTCGGGAAGCGGATCGGACAGAGGGAGATCACCGCCGCCGCCCTGTACGTGCTGGTGATGCCCGCCCTGGTGCTGGCCGGGACGGCGATCACGGTGGTGCTCGGTGCCACGCCGTCGGCGTTGGGCAACGACGGCCCGCGCGGCTCCGACGGCGCGATTCACGGCTTCAGCGAGGTGCTGTACGCCTTCGCGTCGGCCGCCAACAACAACGGCAGCGCCTTCGGCGGCCTCACGGCCACCAGTGACTGGCTGCAGATCTCCCTCGGCCTGGCGATGCTGCTGGGGCGGCTGGTCCCGATCGTCCTGGTCCTGTCGCTGGCCGGGCTGCTGGCCCGGCAGCGACCGAAGGAGAACGCGCCCGAACCGAATGCGACCGCGTCCGGGCCGCTCATGACCGACGAGGCGACGCCGGCCGGCGGCGTCGCTCTCCGCGCCCGCGCCGACGCGGCCGTCGCCGCCCTGCCGACCAGCGGACTGCTGTTCGGGGCGCTGCTGCTGGGCACCACGCTGCTGGTCGCGGGCCTCACCTTCTTCCCGGCGATGGCGCTGGGACCGATCGCGGAGGCCGTGGGATGACGACGTACCGATCGACGCCGATGCGTGAATCCGAGTGCGAATCCGAGAAGGACGCGATGAACAGCAAGAATCTCGTGGGCAGCGGAGCCTTCGACGCCGGACAACTGGTGTCGTCGCTCCCGCAGGCCCTGCGCAAGCTGGGTCCGCGCGACCAAGCGCGCAACCCGGTGATGTTCGTGGTCTACCTGGGCGCGCTCATCACCACCGTGCTGGCGGTGATCCACCCGTCGGTGTTCGCCTGGCTGGTGACGGTCTGGCTGTGGTTCACCGTGGTCTTCGCGAGCCTGGCCGAGGCCGTCGCCGAGGGACGCGGCCGCGCGCAGGCCGACAGTCTGCGGAAGGTCAAGCGCGACACCGTCGCCCGCGTCCTCGGCGACGACGGCGGCATCACCGAGACGCCCGGCTCCGAGCTGAAGCGCGGGATGCGGATCGTGGTGGAGGCCGGTGAGACGATCGCCGGCGACGGCGGCGTGATCGAGGGCATCGCCACGGTCGACGAGTCGGCGATCACCGGCGAGTCGGCCCCGGTGGTGCGGGAGTCGGGCGGCGACCGATCGGCCGTCACCGGCGGCACCGTGGTGCTCTCGGATCGGATCGTCGTGCAGATCACCGCCGACCCGGGCAGCACCTTCGTCGATCGGATGATCGCGCTGGTGGAGGGCGCCTCGCGCAAGAAGACGCCCAACGAGATCGCGCTCGACATCCTGCTGACCGCGCTGACCGTCATCTTCCTGCTGGCCGTGGTCGCGATCGGCCCCATGCAGGCCTTCGCGGGTGAGGCCGCCGACCCGCTGAAGCTGATCGCCCTGCTGGTGTGCCTGATTCCGACGACGATCGGGGCGCTGCTGTCGTCGATCGGCATCGCGGGCATGGACCGGCTGGTGCAGCGGAACGTGCTCGCCATGTCGGGCCGGGCGGTGGAGGCCGCGGGCGACGTCGACACCCTGCTGATGGACAAGACCGGCACCATCACCTTCGGCAACCGGCGCGCCACCGAGTTCCATCCGGCGCGCGGTGAGACCGTGGTCGGACTGGCCGACGTCGCCTACCGCTGCAGCCTGGCCGACGACACCCCGGAGGGCCGCAGTGTCATCGACCTGGCGCTCGAGCGGTACGAGGTGACGTCGCTGGGCGCAGCGGAGGTGGCCGCGGCACGATCGGGCGCCGATCCGCGGTTCACGGTGGTGCCGTTCACCGCGCAGACCCGGATGAGCGGGATCGACGTGCTCGACGACCGCACGCGGGTCGAGTACCGCAAGGGGGCCGCCGACGCCGTCGAACGCTGGGTGCGCGACACCGGCGGCACGGTGAACCCGCTGGTCGCCACGAAGGTCGAGGAGATCTCCAAGCGCGGCGGCACCCCGCTGGTGGTCGGTGTCCGCGACGGCGGCGCCCACGCCGCGGTGCTCGGCGTCATCGAACTGTCCGACGTCGTCAAACCCGGCATGGCGCAGCGCTTCGCCCAACTGCGGGCGATGGGCATCCGGACGGTGATGGTGACCGGCGACAATCCGCTCACCGCCCGCGCCATCGCCGCGCAGGCCGGCGTCGACGACTTCGTCGCCCAGGCCACGCCCGAGGACAAGCTCGACCTGATCCGGTCCGAGCAGGCCGGCGGACGGCTGGTCGCGATGACCGGCGACGGCACCAACGACGCGCCCGCATTGGCGCAGGCCGACGTCGGCCTGGCCATGAACACCGGCACCATGGCGGCCAAAGAGGCGGGCAACATGGTCGACCTCGACTCCGATCCCACCAAGCTGATCGAGGTGGTGGCGATCGGCAAGCAGCTGCTCATCACCCGCGGTGCGCTCACCACCTTCTCGCTGGCCAACGACCTCGCGAAGTACTTCGCGATCCTGCCCGCCCTGTTCAGCTCGGTGTACCCGCAGCTCGATGCGCTCAACATCATGCGGCTGCATTCGGCGCAGTCGGCGATCGTTTCCGCGGTGGTCTTCAACGCGCTGATCATCGTCGCGCTGATCCCGTTGTCGCTCAAGGGAGTCCGCTACCGCGCCGCGGGTGCGGCGACCCTGCTGCGGCGCAACCTGCTGATCTACGGTCTCGGCGGCGTCGTGACGCCCTTCGTCGGGATCTGGCTGATCGATCTTCTCGTCCGGCTGCTGCCGGGGATGGGGTGAGGACCATGCGAAGCACCTTCCGAGGACTGCTGCGGCAGTGCGTCGTCGCGCTCGTGGCGCTGCTGGCGTTGACCGCGGTGGTCGGCGGTCTGTACCCGGCGGCGGTGTGGGGCCTGTCGCGCCTCGACACGACGGCGGCCGAGGGGTCGTTCGTCACCGACGCCCGCGGCTGTCGGACCTCCGACCTGCTCGGTGTCGACCAGCAGGTCCGGCCCGGCGATCCAGATCCCTTCCTGCACAACCGTGTCGCCGGCGGCGTCGACGATCCGATGGCGCCCGGCGATCCGCGAGCCTCGGGTGCGAGCAACCTCGGTCCGGGCAGCCCGGAACTGGTGCGGATCGTGACCGCGCGTCGGGCCGCGATCGCCGCCCGCGAGGGCGTGTCGCCCGCGCAGGTGCCCGCCGACGCCGTCACCGCGTCGGGGTCGGGTCTGGATCCCGACATCAGCCCCGCGTACGCCGCCCTGCAGGTGCCGCGCATCGCCCGGGTCACCGGACTGTCGCCCGACCGTGTCCGCGGGATCGTCGCCGCGCACACCGAGGGCAGGCAGTGGGGATTCCTGGGGACCGAGCGCGTCAACGTTCAGCAGGTGAATCGTGACCTCGGAATCGCTGCGCGTCTGCCCGCACCCGCCGGCTGCCGATAGCATCGGCGACATGCCAGGATCGGACGAGCAGCGCGGGCAGCTCGAAGTGTTCCTCGGGTGCGCGCCCGGCGTCGGCAAGACCTACGAGATGCTCGCGCAGGCGCGGACCCTCGCCGAAGAGGGCGTCGACGTGGTGGTCGGCGTGGTGGAGACGCACGGTCGGGCCGCGACGGCCGCGATGGTCGACGGCCTCGAGGTGATCGACCGGCTCGCCGTCGACTACCGCGGCACCAGACTGTCGGAGATGGATCTGGACGCGATCCTGGCCCGCCGGCCCGCGGTGGTGCTGGTCGACGAGCTGGCGCACAGCAATGCGCCCGGCATGCGCAACGAGAAGCGCTGGCAGGACATCGAGGTCTTGCGCGACGCGGGGATCGACGTCCTCTCGACCGTCAACATCCAGCACTTCGAGAGCCTGAACGACGTCGTCGCGCAGATCACCGGCGTCACCCAGCGCGAGACCGTGCCCGACGAGGTGGTGCGCGGCGCCGACCAGATCGAGCTGGTCGACATCGAGCCGCGGGCGCTCCGGCAGCGGTTGGCCGCGGGCAAGGTGTACGACGTGGGCCGCATCGACGGTGCGCTCGTCAACTTCTTCCGGCAGGGCAATCTGACGGCGCTGCGCGAGTTGGCGCTGCTGTGGCTGGCCGACCGCGTCGACGACAAGCTGGCCGCCTACCGCGCGGCCAACGCCATCACCGACACCTGGGAGGCACGCGAGCGCGTGGTGGTCGCGGTGACCGGCGGGCCGGAGTCGCCGGTGCTGATCCGGCGGGCACGGCGCATCGCCTCGCGGTCGAGCGCCGAACTGCTGGTGGTGCACGTCGTCCGCGGCGACGGCCTGGCCGAGCGCGGCTCGGCCGACTTCGGCGCGCTCCGATCGCTGGCCGCCGACATCGGTGCCGGCGTGTACTCGGTGGTCGGCGACGACGTCCCGCAGACGCTGCTGGAGTTCGCGCGAGCCATGAACGCCACCCAGCTGGTGCTCGGCACGTCGCGCCGGCCGCGGTGGCGGCGGGTGTTCGACGAGGGCGTCGGCGCCGCCGTGGTCCGCGACAGCGGCCGCATCGACGTGCACATGGTGACGCACGAGAAGGCGGCGGCGCGCAACCGGCTCGACATCCGCGACACTCGATTCCATCGGCCCGGCAGCTGGATCCTCGCCGTGGTGGCGCCCTTCGCCCTCACCGGTCTGCTGGCCCTCCTCGACCCGTACCTCGGTTTCGCCAGTCAGACGGCGCTGTTCTTCGTGGTGATCCTCGCCGTCGCGATGCTCGGCGGCGTGGTGCCGGCCGCCTTGTCGGCGGTGCTGTCGGGGGTGCTGCTGAACTACTTCTTCGCCCCGCCGCGCTTCACCTTCACCATCGCCGAACCCGACAACGTGATCACGATCGCCGTCATGCTGATCATCGCGATCGCCGTTGCGGCGCTGGTCGATTCGGCGACGGTCCGGCGCAGGCAGGCCCAGCGGGCCGGGCGCGACGCCGAACTGCTCGCGCTGTTCTCCAGCGCGGTCCTCGACGGCGCCGGGGTCGCCGGACTGCTGGAGCGGGTGTGCGAGACCTACCAGCAGACCGCGGTCGCCGTCGCCCGGCGCGACGATCGGAGCGGCTCGGTCGCCGAATCGGTGGGGCAGGACCCGCCCCGGTCGGCGGCCGAAGCCGACACCGTGTGCCCGGCGGCGGGCGGCGAATACCAGCTCCTGCTGCGGGGACCCGAGGTCGGCGCCGCCGACCAGCGGGTGCTGGCGGCGGTCGCCAGCCAGGTGGCCGCCGCCGTCGAACGAGACCGGCTGGAGGCCGAGGCCGCCGAGGCCGACGAACTGGCCCGGACCGACGAGTTGCGGCGGGCGCTGCTCACCGCCGTCAGCCACGATCTGCGGACGCCGCTGGCCGCGGCGAAAGCGGCGGCGTCGAGCCTGCGCAGCACCGAGGTCACCTTCAGCGAGGAGGACACCGAAGAGTTGCTGGCGACCGTCGAGGAGTCCATCGACCAGTTGTCGGGGCTGGTCGGCAATCTGCTCGACTCGTCGCGGCTGGCGGCCGGGGTGGTCCGCCCGCAGCGTCGTCGCACCTATCTGCCGGAGGTGATCCACCGGGCCGGCGCGGCCGTCGCGCGCTGGGAGCCCGGCGCTCCGGAGCTGTCGATCGAGATCGCCTGCGACTGGGCGTCCACCGACGCGGGCCTGCTGGAACGCGCCCTGGCCAACCTCATCGACAACGCCCTGCGGCACGGTGGCGGCGGCGTGGAGTTGCGGACCGATCTCGTCGCCGGCGAGGGGGAGTCGGACGACTCGTGGTGCCGGATCCGCGTCGTCGACCACGGTCCGGGCATCCCGGCGGGGGAGCGGTCGCGGGTGTTCACCCCGTTCCACCAGTACGGTGACCAGCACCGGCAGTCGTCGGGGGTGGGGCTGGGGCTGTCGGTGGCGAGCGGGTTCGTCTCGGCGGTCGGGGGAACGCTGACCGCCGAGCAGACGCCCGGCGGCGGCACCACGATGGTCGTGCTGCTTCCAGCGGTCGAGGATTCGGGGCGAGAGGAGTCCGCCGATGGCTGAGCACGGGCACGTCCTGGTGGTCGACGACGAGCCGCAACTGCTGCGCGCCCTGCGGATCAACCTGCGCGCCAGGGGATTCGAGGTCACCACCGCGGCGACGGGGGCGCAGGCGCTCGCCGCGGCGAGCCGGAATCCGCCCGACGTCGTCGTCTTGGATCTGGGTCTGCCCGACATGGACGGCTTCACCGTCCTCGACGGTCTGCGCGGGTGGACGGCCGTGCCGGTGATCGTGCTGTCGGCGCGGACCGATGCCGCCGACAAGGTGCAGGCGCTCGACGCGGGCGCCGACGACTACGTCACCAAACCCTTCGGGATGGAGGAGTTCCTGGCCCGGCTGCGGGCGGCGATCCGGCGCGGCAGCGCGACGACGGCGCCGTCGGAGGCGCCCGTGGTGCGCGCCGGTGCGCTGGAGGTGGACCTGGTCGGCAAGCGCGTCCTGCGCGACGGCGCGCCCGTGCGTCTGACGCCCACCGAGTGGGGCGTGCTGGAACTGCTGGTGCGCGCCGAGCCGAATCTGGTGAGCCAGCGCGAGATCCTCACCGCGGTGTGGGGTCCCACGTACGTGACGCAGACCAACTACCTGCGCGTCTACCTGGCCGCGCTGCGGCGGAAGCTGGAGGCCGATCCGTCGCACCCCGAGCACCTGATCACCGAAGCCGGGATGGGCTATCGCTTCGTGCGGTGAGTCGTCTCGCTGCGCTCCGTCGCTGCTCGACACCAGGCTGTAGCCCGTGAACGGACCCAGGCTTGTCGAGTAGCCCGCGAACGGAGTGAGCGAGCGTATCGAGACGGCGTGCCGCGATCTGCGTCCGCAGTTGTTCGCTGCGGGTACCGAATCGGACGCAAATCCTCTGGCGATCACCGGGTCTCGATACGTCCTCGGCTAGCGCCTCGGACTACTCGACCACCCTGGGGTGGGCGCTTGCGCGGCGGCCGCCACTCAGGTTTGTCGAGTAGCCCGCGAACGGAGTGAGCGAGTGTATCGAGGCTCCGGCGTCGTCTCGATGCGCTTCGTCGCTTCGCTCCCTCGCTTACTCGACAACCCTGGAAGTAACGCGCGAACGGAGTGGGGGAGCGTGGCGAGGCAGAGCAAGTACGCTCGCGGGCATGACCGGAACCGTCGTCGAAGTCGCCGCAGCCCAGTACGTCATGCTCACCACCTACAAGAAGGACGGCACGCCGGTGTCGTCGCCGCTGTGGGCCGCGCCCGACGGCGAGGACATGCTGCTGTGGACGGTCACCGACTCGTGGAAGGTGAAGCGGCTGCGGCGCGACAATCGCGTCCTGGTGCAGGCGTGCGACGCACGCGGCCGCAAGACGATCGGTCCGCAGGTGGCTGGACTCGCGACCGTCGAGAACCGACAACCGGCCGTCGACGCGATCATCGGCAAATACGGGATCCTCGGCCGACTCACGATCTGGGGATCGTCGCTGCGGCGCGGTGCATCGGGCACCGTCGGCATCCGGGTCCGAGCCGTCGTCTGACCCGGATGCGGTCCGACCGATGCGCGTCCGACGGGCCGCTACGGAATCCAGATGTAGCCGCTGATCGGCTTCTGCAGCGCGTAGATGTTGCCGACACCGACGAGCGCCAGACCGGAGCCGATCCAGATCTCCTTCTGCAGCAGCAGTTTTCCGGCCTTGCGGGAGCTGCGGATCTTGAAATGCCGCTCGCCGCCGAGCGGGAAGGCACCGTTGATCCAGTAGACCTTCAAGCCGACCGTGCAGCCGTCCTTGACGAATCCGTGACTGCGGGCCGTCACCTGGATCTTGCCCGGCTTGGCGGGATCGTTGCGGATGCCGATCCCCATCGATCCCCGGCAGTCGCCCCCGGCCCAGATCTCGTTGCCGTAAATGTTGTAGTACATCGGTGTCGGGCGCCATTTGGCCTCGGCCGTTCCGGCACCGACGACGCTGACGCCGATCGCGGCGACCAGCGTCAGCATGACCGCGATCGCAGTCGTCAAGGTCTTCTTCATTTCTTCCTCCCCTGATGCCCACCCGAACAGGTGGATTCGGCATCTTTCGGGCAACCCTACCGTTGCCGGTGTTCGCGAATCGGGCCGGGAGGCGGGTCGGCGATGGGTTTACAGCAGGGCCAGCGCGACGCGCACGTAGGCCTGCGCGGCGGTCACCAACTCCGTCAGCGACACCGACTCGTCGGGCTGATGCGCCTGGCCGTTGATGTCGCCGGGACCCATCACCACCGTCGGGATGCCGAGCGCGGTACTGGTCCACCCGCCGTCGCACGCGGCCGTCCACCCGCCCACCTCGCTGGGCGCGCCGCAGTCGCGGACGGCCTGCGCGGTAGCGGTGACGATCGGATGATCGGCGGCGGTCGCGAACCCGGGCAGGTACATGGTGGGCGTGACGGTGACGCTGACGCCGCCGTCTTCGATGCCCGCGTCGCGGATCTTCGCCGACAGCACGCGTCCGATCTCGACGACGTCCTCGCCCGGCATCAACCGGCGGTCGATGCCCATCGAGCAGTCCGGTGCCACCACCGAAATCCCTTGTCCGCCTTCAATGGTCCCCACATTCCAGGTGCCGTGGCCGAGCAGCGGGTCCGGGTCGGCCGCCATCGCCCGCTGATCGTCGCCGATCAGTCCGATCACCTTCGCCGCGGCGGCGATCGCGCTGACTCCGTCGCTTGGCCGACCCGAGTGCGCGGCGCGGCCGGTCACGGAGATGTCGAAGTACGACGCCCCGCGGCATCCGCGGACCACGTCGAGCCGGGTCGGCTCGGCGACGATGCAGCCGACGTGCTCACCGGGCGGCGGATTCTTCAGCAGGTGCGCGATCCCGACGCCGTGCTCCTCCTCGTCGACCGTCACCACCAGGCGCACCGGCCCGGAGACGGCCACGCCCTGCGCCACGGCCCGCCCGATGACGGTCATCGCGGCGACCGCCGAGGCGATGCCGCCCTTCATGTCGCTGGTGCCCCGGCCGATGATCAGGTCGCCCCGCCTGCGGGGAACGAACGGATCGGCCGACCAGCCCGGGCCGGGCGGCACCACGTCGGAGTGACCGAGGAACATCAGTCCGGGACCGGTGGCGGCGCCGTTGACGGTCGCGACCAGGTTCGGGCGTCCGGGGGCCGCTTCGGTGACCTCCACCTCGAAACCGGCGTCGCGGCAGGCTCGCGCCAGCACGTCGACGGCCGACGCCTCGGTGCCGCCGGGATTGACGCTGGGCTCGGCGACCAGCGCACATGTCAGCGCCTCGATCGCGGCGGGATCGACGGACGAGGCGAGCGAGTCGACGACATCGCGCGATCGGGGGATCATCGGGCCATTCTCCTTACAGCTACGAGTCGTCGGGCGCACACGCGGCCCTCGATAGTAGGCTATGCCCGATGGCCATTGTGTATTTCGTGATTGCAGTGCTCGCCCTGGCTGGGGCGGGCGCTCTGTTGTGGCTGGACCGGAACCGGTCGCAACAGGTTCACCACCAGCGTGCTGTGTGGGGCGAGACGCATTCCTTCAAGTTCCGCGAAACCGACAGCAAGCTGCGCACCGTGTTCCACCGCGCAGCGATGGACGCCCCGGAGCACGTCCAGGTGCGTGATGTCGCATACGGGATGTACGAGGGCGTCGAAGCCGTGGTCTTCGATCTCGAAGAGACCGCCACCGTCGTCGCCGTTCGACGGCCCGCGGCCTCCGCGGTCACCGTCGACCTGCGGTACGAGGACGTGCTGGCGCCGGCCGAGGACGATGTCGACCTGCTCGGCGCGATGGGCTCGCGCGTCATGTTCGCCAGCAACCTCGACGCGGCCCGCCGCATCTGCGATCGCCGCATGGTCACCCTCGCCACCGACACGCCGGCCTACGTCGAGATCCTGTGGAACGAGGGCAACTGGGCGCTCGGCGCGATGCCCGTCACCACCGACGAGGAACGCCTGGACGTCGCGCTCGACGCGGTCCGCCGCTTCGCCGACCTGCTCCGGGTGCTGCCGCCGGCGACCGTCCTGCAGGACGCGCCCGACCCGCGCGATCCGCACGGCCCCACCAACGAGGAACTGGCCGACGAGAAGACCGAGTCGCTGCGCGACAAGGAACGTCGGCGCCGCGCCGAGGAGGCCGCGGCCGAACCGCGGCCGTCGCGCCTCGACGCCACCCCGCGCCCGACGCAGCCGCGCCCGGCCGAGCCGCGCCGCGCGGAGCCGACCGGCACCTCGCGGATCGAGCCGATCCGCCGACCGGCGCCCCGCCCGGCCGCCGAGCCGCGCACCGGCCGCGACCGCTTCTCGCCGCCCGACCTGCCGCCGCTGAACGACCCTCGGCAGCGCTGACGGCGCCTCGCCGCAGATCCTCCCCACCCTTTTCTTTCCCGGACTTTTCCTAGGAGCTGGTGACCGATGTCCGATGCCGTTCCCGCTGTCGACCCCGCGGCCCGCGCGCGCCTGGCCGAACTCGTCTCCGAACTGGCGGTGGTGCACGGCAAGGTGACGCTGTCGTCGGGCAAGATCGCCGACTACTACGTCGACCTGCGCCGCGCGACCCTCCACGCCGAGGCGAGCCGGCTGATCGGCCAGTTGATGCGCGAGATGACCGCGGACTGGGACTACGCCTCGGTCGGCGGACTCACCCTCGGCGCCGACCCGGTCGCCACGTCGATCATGCACGCCGACGGTCGGGCCATCGACTCGTTCGTCGTCCGCAAGGCCGCCAAGACCCACGGCATGCAGCGCCGGATCGAAGGCCCGGACATCACCGGCCGACGAGTCCTGGTCGTCGAAGATACGTCCACCACCGGGGCGTCCCCGTCGCAGGCCGTCGAGGCGGCCCGCGAGGCGGGCGCCGAGGTGGTCGGAGTCGTGACCGTCGTCGACCGCGCGACCGGCGCCGACGCCGTCATCACCGCGCTGGGCGTGCCCTACCGTTCGCTGCTGAACCTCGCCGACCTCGGCCTTGCCTGACCGATCTGGGCCTGACCGATCCGGGCCCGACCGGTCCGGTTCTGATCAGCCGGGACCCGGCGGGTCGGCGGCGGTCGAGCCCGGAGCGGGCGAATCCAGCGCCGGTCCCACCGAGTGGATCACCGGGGTCGGGCCCGCCGTCGGCGTCGGACCGTGGCTCGCCGAGCGCGGCGCCCCGCTGCCCGACGATCCGCGCTACGACCCCGACCTCCTCGCCGACGGCGATCGGCGCAATGTCGTCGACGCCTATCGGTACTGGACACGCGAGGCGATCGTCGCCGATCTCGACACCCGCCGCCACGACTTCCACGTCGCGATCGAGAACTGGGGGCACGACGCCAACATCGGCACCGTCGTCCGCACCGCGAACGCGTTCATGGCCGCCGAGGTCCACATCGTCGGGCGCCGACGCTGGAATCGGCGCGGCGCCATGGTCACCGACCGCTACCAGCACCTGCGGCACCACGACACCGTCGACGAGCTGATGGCCTGGGCGCGAACGAACGAGCTGACCGTGGTCGCGGTCGACAACACGCCCGGTTCGGTGCCGCTGGAGCGCACGAGGCTGCCGCGCCGCTGCCTGCTGGTCTTCGGGCAGGAGGGGCCCGGGGTGAGCGAGCAGACCCAGGACCGCGCCGACCTCACCGTGTCGATCGCCCAGTTCGGCTCCACGCGCAGCATCAACGCCGGGGTGGCCGCCGGGATCGTCATGCACACCTGGATCGCGAACCACGCCGATCTCGACCACGCCTGGTCAGTCCCTGGACGAAGTTTCGTCGACTAAAGGGTCTCCACGCCCCGTAGTTCGACGAAAGTTCAGGAAGCGCAGTGGTCGGAGGCGTTCAACAGGTCGATGACCTGCTGAACACAGCCGGCGCCGGAGTCGTTGAGCATGTGCCAGTCGAACTGCAGCTCCCGCCATCGTTCGTGCTCGAGGTGGTTGGCCTTGGCGAGGTCGTTTCCGTGGCGTCGTGAGGTGCGGTGAAACGCCCAGCCGGAGATCTCGACGGCCACCCGCCGCTCGGGCCAGGCGAAGTCGAGGCGCCAACGTCCGGTCCGGTACTGCTGCACCCATCCGGTGACTCCCCGCTCCTCGAGGAGGCGGACGAAGAGGCGTTCGGCCTCCGACTCGCTGTCGGAGGAGGCGACGGCCAGGATGCGGCGTGCCATGCCGATGCCGCGCATGCCCGCGTGATCGTCGGCAGCGCGTTGCAGACCGGCGAGATCGACCGCGCCGACTTGGAGCATGCGATCGAGGAAGGCCGTGCCGTCGGGCAGGTCGACCGTCGTCATGAGCGCGGTCAACGGTTTGGCGGTCACCGCGAGGTCGCGCACCAGGCGGACGTCGCGCGGATCGTACGAACGACGCGTGGCCCGCACGGGCACGGACGACGGGAGGTCGGTCCGCGCCGACCGGCACGACAACGTGATCCCGACGGGCAGTTCCGTGAGCATGCCGTGCCACCACGCCGCCGTGCCGCGATCGGCGACGCCCCGGTAGGCGAGCACGACCATCCGAACCATCGCCGCCTCGGAGTAGTCGTTGGCCGCGGACCGATAGATCCCACGTGCCGGAACCAGCCACTCACCGCGCGCGACGCGACCGCGGATCTCCTCCCGCGACAACCCGAGCGCATAGGCCTGCGGTGCGGTGATGATCCCGTCGTGCGTGGCGAGGAAGGCCGCGACGTCCCCTGAGTCCCCCATATCGGATTGGACGCAGCGGGCGCCGATCCGGTTCCGCCGACACGCCGGTCGGCGCGAATCGGGCTGCTGGGCGGACCTTCAAACCTGCATCAGGCGGGACCTGCGAGGCGGTGCTCACCATCCGGGCAGCCGACGCGGCCCGTGTGTGATCGACGGGCGTCGGCCCGCGGGAACCCGGAGTTCGGTGTCAGTCCAGTTCGACGGCCGTCTCGGACTGGCCCGCGCGGCGGCGGCGCAGCCACTCGATGATCATCGGCAGCACCGACAGCAGGACGATGAGGATGAAGATCGGCTCGATGAGCTTCTGGACGATCTCGAACTGGCCGAGCCAGTAGCCGAGGAAGACGATGCCCGCACCCCAGACGATCGCGCCGACGATGTTGTAGATGCTGAAGACGACGAACTTCATCTTGGCCGCGCCGGCGACGATCGGGGCCAGGGTGCGCACGATCGGCACGAAACGCGCCAGGAAGATCATGATCGGACCGTGCTTCTCGAAGAACACGTGCGCCTCGTCGAGGTAGCGCTGCTTGAGGAAGCGGGCGTTCGGCTTGAACATGGACGTGCCGACGTAGCGGCCGATCCAATAGCCCACCTGGCCGCCCAGGATGCCCGCGATGGGCACCCCGATCACCAGCGGCCACAGGGTCAGGCCGGAGTCGGCGACCTTCTCGGCGTGCTCGGCGGTGGCACTTCCCGCGGCGATGAGACCCGCGACGAACAGCAGCGAGTCGCCCGGAAGCACCGGGAACAGGACGCCCGATTCGATGAAGATGACCAGCAGCAGGCCCCAGAAAGCGGCGGCACCGAAGTAGCCGATCAGGTTGAACGGGTCCATGAAGCCGGGCATCAGGGCCACGTTGGTGGCGGTCTCGGCGAGAAGAGTGTCGATCACGTGCTCCGACTTTACCGGGCAAACCTTCCAACACCCTTAACGCACCGAACGCGGGGGACCGGCCCGGGCCGGCAGCGGACCTGGCAAACTGGGGTGGTACCCCCATACTAAGCGTGGAAAACATCCACCTGCTCGACAGGACGTGAGAATGCCTATCGCAACCCCCGACAAGTACGCCGAGATGCTCGCCAAGGCGAAGAAGGAAGGGTACGCGTTCCCCGCGATCAACTGCACCTCGTCGGAGACGATCAACGCCGCCATCAAGGGCTTCGCCGACGCAGGCAGCGACGGGATCATCCAGTTCTCCACCGGCGGCGCCGAGTTCGGTTCGGGCCTGGGCGTCAAGGACATGGTCACCGGCGCGGTCGCACTGGCGGAGTTCGCGCACGTGATCGCCGACAAGTACGACGTCACGATCGCCCTGCACACCGACCACTGCCCGAAGGACAAGCTCGACACCTTCGTCCGCCCGCTGATCGAGATCTCGCGTGAGCGCGTCGCCAACGGTCAGAGCCCGCTGTTCCAGTCCCACATGTGGGACGGCTCGGCCATCCCGATCGACGAGAACCTCGAGATCGCCAAGGAACTGCTCGACAAGACCAACGAGGCCAACATCATCCTCGAGGTCGAGATCGGCGTCGTCGGCGGCGAAGAGGACGGCGTCGAGGCCGAGATCAACGACAAGCTGTACACCTCGGTCGAGGACTTCGAGAAGACGGTCGACGCCCTCGGCACCGGTGAGAAGGGCCAGTACCTGCTCGCCGCGACCTTCGGCAACGTTCACGGCGTCTACAAGCCCGGCAACGTCAAGCTGCGTCCCGCCGTCCTCAAGGAGGGCCAGGACGCCGCCATCGCCAAGCTCGGCCTCGACGCCGACGCCAAGCCCTTCGACTTCGTCTTCCACGGCGGCTCGGGCTCGGCCAAGAGTGAGATCGAAGAGGCCGTCGGCTACGGCGTCATCAAGATGAACGTCGACACCGACACCCAGTACGCCTTCACCCGCCCGGTCGCCGGCCACATGTTCGGCAACTACGACGGCGTCCTGAAGGTCGACGGCGAGGTCGGCAACAAGAAGGTCTACGACCCCCGCAGCTACCTCAAGAAGGCGGAGGCGAGCATGACCGAGCGCGTCATCGAGGCCTGCAACGACCTCGGCTCGTCGGGCAAGACGATCGGTCGCTGACGCCGCGTCTGCACAGCGAGCTCGACAGCGCAGCAGAGGAGGGGCGCCCGGAGTGATCCGGGCGCCCCTCCTCTGCCATCTCGGCTCGGTGCGGTCGATACGATCTACGGCTGCTTGCAGACCTTCCACGTGCCGCCGACGTTGTGCAGGGTGATCTGCGCGGCGACCGTCTTGGCCGGGTCGCCGGACGGGTACATGTCGACGCCGACGCGGGCGGTGTCGCCGTTGACCTGGACGGCCTTGACGTCGTCGAAGGTCATCAGCTGATTGCGGTTCTTCTGCGCGGCGACGGCCTTGGCGAAGTCGGCGTCCGACACGTCGGCGTAGTAGGCGTTCTCCTCGCCGCAGGTGACGTCGCGCAGCTTGCCGAGGTCGCCCGAGGCCATGGCGTCCTGGTAGCTCTTGGCGGCGTCGGCGACCTTGTGCTCGGTCGAGCTGCCGACCAGCGCGTACCAGAGGCCGACGGCGATCGCGACGATGACGATGGCGACCGCGGCCAGAATCGCGGCCAGTTTGCCGCGGCCGCGCTTGGCGTCGGTCGCCTGCGCGGGCGCGACCACCTGCGGTGCGGGCTTCTCGGCCGGCGTCGGCCCGGCGGGCGTCGCCTCGGCCGGCTGCTTCGGCGTCGGGATCGGCACGGTCGGGCTGTCGGACCCGGCGGACGACGGGGTCGCCACGGCGGCGGTCGCCGCTGCCGCACTGGCGACCTCCTCGGCGGCGATCTTCTTGGTCGGAGCGGCATCGTGGGACGGCAGCTCGACGGCCTGCTCGACGATCGCGTTCTTGACTTCGACGGTGTCGGCGGTCGCGTCGGCCTCGGCAGCTTCCGCCTCGTCGGGGTCTGCCTCACCGGGGGCGGGCTCGGCGGCCGGCTCGGTCGACAGCGGCTCGCCGACGACGCTCTGCTCCACCAGCGCGGACTTGTCGGCGTCCCGGTTCGCCGTGGCTTCGGCGAGCAGCGCGGCCGGAATCTTGAACGCCTTGGTCGGGGCATCCGAGCTGCCGCCGCCGCGGGGCGTCGGGCTGTCGTCGAGTTTGGTCACCGGGGTCGGCTCGGCTGCCGCCGCCGCGGAATCGGTGTCTGCCTCCGGCGCACTCGCCTTGCCCTGCTCTCGCTGGGCGCGGAAGGCGTCGACGGCCTTGTCGATGGCCGCCGAGTTGTCGTTGTCCGAATCAGACATTTAGTCAAGTTCCAATGTTCGTCGGGTCGGTGATGCTAGACGCGCAAGCGCTAGGATATCGGACCTGTCCGGATCGGACTTCTTCGGCGCGTCGGAGGTCAATGATTGAATGATGGTGTGACGTCATTCGGAGATCTGCTCGGACCCCAGCCCACGCTTCTGCCCGGCGACGACGAAGCCGAGTCGGCATTGCTGAACGGCACCGACCCCGCGGCCGTCGCGGCCGCTCACCCGTCGGCCTCGATCGCCTGGGCCCACCTCGCCGAGGCCTCGCTCAGCGGTGCCTTCGACGGCGCCGAACCCGACCTCGCACGCGTCGTCGCGGCGTACGCCTACGCGCGGACCGGTTACCACCGCGGCCTGGATCAGCTGCGCCGCAACGGCTGGAAGGGCTTCGGTCCGGTGCCGTGGAGCCACGAGGAGAACCGCGGCTTCCTGCGCTGCGTCGGCGCGCTGGCACGGTCGGCGCAGGCGGTCGGCGAGGAAGACGAGTACCTGCGTTGCCTGGATCTGCTCAACGACAGCGATCCGCGCGCCATCAAGGAACTGGGCCTGAACTGAACGACGGGGCCGCGGCGTGTCGGTAGACGAGCCCGCCGAGAAGGAGCCGGACGAACGGCTCACCGTGCGAGATCTCGGCTCGCAGGCGGTGCAGGGGATGCACCCGGTCCTCGGCACACGCATCCGACGACTCTGGTTGTCGCTGGTCCCGATCACGCAGTGCGCCATCGCAGCGGGCCTGGCGTGGTTCGTCGCGCTCGAGGTGCTGCATCACTCCCGGCCCTTCTTCGCGCCCATCGCGGCCGTCGCCTCGCTGGGACTGTCGTTGGCCCGCCGGTGGCGCCGGTCGGTCGAGCTGATCGTCGGAGTGTCGATCGGCATCCTGGTGGGCGATCTGGTCATCAGCGAGATCGGATCGGGCGCCTGGCAGATCAGCGTGGTGGTCGCCGCCGCGATGGCCGTGGCCGTGTTCGTCGACAAGGGGCCGATGCTTCCGACGCAGGCGGCGTCGTCGGCGGTGCTGGTCGCGACGCTCCTGCCGCCCGGGGACGTCGCTGGCTACGAGCGGGCCATCGACGCGCTGGTCGGCGGGTTGATCGGCATCGTGGTGGGGGCGCTGGTCCCGATCAATCCGGCGCGGCGCGCGCGGCGTGACGCGGCGGGGATCCTCGACACCTTCCGCGACCTGAGCCACGACCTCGCCAGCGCCCTGCACGCCCGCGACGAGGACGCCGTCTACCGGGTGTTGGCGCGGGCGCGAGGGACCCAGGCGGCCATCGACACCCTGCGCGCAGACGTGCTCGCCGGCCGCGAGGTCGGCACGCTCTCGCCGCTCTACTGGGCCTCGCGCAACCGGCTGCGCAAGATCGCCGCGACGGCCGATCCGATCGACAACGCCGTCCGCAACTTCCGCGTCGTCACCCGTCGCGCGCTCGGGCTCACCCAGCGCGGCATCGAGGTGGAGCAGCCGATGATCGACATCATCGACGACATCGGCGACGTCTTCGAGGTGCTGCGCCGGATGATGCTCGCCGAGCCGGGGCAGGAACCCGACCAGGCGGACGCGGCCCGCGCGGTGCGATCGGTGGTGCGGAAGGCGCGGACCTCGCTGGCCGACGACGTCGAAGACCTGTCGGAGGCGGCGCTGCTGGTGGAACTGCGGTCGCTGCTGGTGGACCTGCTGATGGTCGCCGGTCTCAAGCGGTCCTCGGCGATCGCGCAGCTGCACCTGAACCGCTGAGCGGCGTCGTCTCGCCGACCGGAGCTCCATGCCTTGCAATATATGCGTAAGTACGCATATATTGAGGTCATGGGTGCTGAACATGACCACGGACATTCTCACGGGCCCACCGCTGCGGACCTGGCCCGTCCCGACGCCGCACACCGGCGGATCTGGCCGCTGGCCGTCTCGCTGGGGCTGATCGGAACCTTCTTCGTCGTCGAGCTGGTGGCGGGCCTGATGTTCGGGTCGCTCGCCCTGGTCGCCGACGCCGGGCACATGGCGACCGACCTCGTCGCGCTGTCGATGGGCATGGTCGCCCTGCTGCTGGCGCGGCACGGCAGCGTCACCGACGGCCGCAGCTTCGGCTGGTATCGCGCCGAGGTGTTCACCGCGGTGGTCAACGCACTCCTGCTGCTCGGAGTGGGCGCCTACGTTCTGTACGAGGCGATCGAGCGGATCGGGACGAATCCCGAGGTGCCCGGACTGCCGATGATCGTCGTCGCGACGCTCGGGTTGATCGCCAACATCGTCGTCATGTCGCTGCTGCGCACCGACTCCGACAAGTCGCTCGCCGTGCGCGGCGCCTACCTCGAGGTGCTCGCCGACGCCGTCGGCAGCGTGGGCGTGCTGATCGCCGGCGTCGTCGCCATGACCACCGGGTGGGGTTACGCCGACCTCATCGTCGCCGTGCTCATCGCCCTGTGGGTGGTGCCGCGCGCGGTGAAGCTGGCGCTCGACGCGCTCAAGATCCTCAACCAGCAGGCGCCGCAGAGCGTCGACCTCGACGAGCTGCGCCGCGAACTGGAGGAGCTGCCCGAGGTGCTCGACGTCCACGACCTGCACGTCTGGTCGGTCACCACCGGGATGGACGTGGCGACCGTGCACCTGCGCAGCTCCGGCGACCACTGCGACGCGCTGGCCGCGGCCCAGGGAGTCTTCGCCGCACACGGCCTCGAGCACGCCACCGTTCAGGTGGAGCGGCCCGGTGCGGGAGGCCAGTGCGAGACGCTCACCTGGTGAGCGCGGGTCAGAGCCAGAACGCGAACAGCCTGATGCCGTACCCGACGAAGCCCGGGTCGATCCCGAAGACGTCGAAGACCTGGTAGATCACCGAGAAGAAGGCTCGGTTGAGCTGCGGGATGAACAACAGCAGGAAGATGATCAGGAACCCGAAGGGCGCGATCTTCTCCGCGGTGAACCGCGTCTGCGGCGACAGGTACGGCTCGATCGCGCCGTAGCCGTCGAAGCCCGGCATCGGGATGATGTTCAGCAGCGTCGCCGTCAACTGCAGGAAGGCGAGCGCGGCCGTCGCCGCCCACAGGTTCAGATTGCGGGCCGACGGCTCGGTGAAGGTCAGGACCGCCAGCAGCGCCAGACCGAGCATCAGGTTGGTTGCCGGGCCGGCCAGCGACACCCGGGTGCGCTGCGCGCGCGTGAAACCCGCCGTGTTCAGGTACACCGCGCCGCCCGGGAAGCCGATGCCGCCGAGCGCGACGATCAGCAGCGGCAGCCCGATCGACAGCCCGGCGTGGGTGTATTTGAGCGGGTTGAGCGTCAGGTAGCCGCGGATCTGCGCCGACCGGTCGCCGTACCGGAACGCGGTGAAGGCGTGCGCGAACTCGTGGAGCGACAGTGAGATCACCCAGCCGCTGAGCACGAACAGCAGCGCGCCGAACATGCCCAGGGCGCTGCGCTGCGAGCCGGACTGCAGCAGCAGGTAGACGCCGACGCCGAACGCCGCGCACAGGCCGAGGAAGACCGGGCCCGGGCGCACCGACTTCAGGGCGGCGACGGCGGGGGTGGTCATGGTCGCACCAGCAGCCAGTCGACGTGGTGGCGGTAGAAGGTCGAGCGCTTCACCACCCGATCGGTCACCTCGCCCTCGCGTTCGACGATCAGATTGGTGCCGCCGGTCTGCACCGCCCGACCGGTCTTCCAGCCGCCGGGCAGCCGCCGCGCCAGACGCCCGCGCACCCCCGGTGCCACGGGCAGCGGCTCGATCTCCACGGCGCGCGCGGTGCCGTCGAAGATCACCTCGGAATCGGCGATGCACTCGCCGTGCAACTTCTCGCCGGCGGCGCCCAGGTGCCGAGCCCGTCCGACGAGGACGGTCGCCGCGTCGTCGCGGATCAGCGGAAGCTCCTGTGCGGTACCGGTTTCGGCGAGCTGCCTGGCGGCCTCGCCGTGGGGCAGGCCGTAGCGTCGGGTGGCCGCGGTGGCGTGCGGGGCGAGATAGGCGACCTCGACGTCGAGCCGCTCCAGCTTCATCAGGGCGGCCACCACGCGCGACAGGAACAGGTCCGGCGCCATGGTCGTGTCAGTGCCGGGTGAGACGATCAGTCGCGTCGGAGCGTGGAGATCGAGCAGGCTCGACAGGCGGCGGGTCAGGGCCGACGGGACGTCGTCGCCGGGGCCGATCGCGATCAGCAGAGAGGACACCCTGACAAGGGTATACGCGCCTGAGGGCAACGAATCGGGCGCGACCCAGTAGGGTGAGCACGTTAGGAGGAGCACCTGATATGGCTGCGATTGTGCTTATCGGCGCCCAGTGGGGCGACGAAGGCAAGGGTAAGGCGACTGATCTGCTGGGCGGGAAGCTGCAGTGGGTGGTGCGCTACCAGGGCGGAAACAACGCGGGTCACACCGTCGTTCTGCCGAACGGCGAGAAGTTCGCGCTGCATCTGATCCCCTCGGGGATTCTGACGCCCGGCGTGAACAACGTGATCGCCAACGGCGTCGTCGTCGACCCGAGCGTTCTGCTGACCGAACTCAAGGGCCTCGAGGACCGCGACGTCGACACCTCGGCGCTCATGCTGTCCGCGGACGCGCATCTGCTGATGCCGTACCACGTGGCGATCGACAAGGTCACCGAGCGGTTCCTGGGCAACAGCAAGATCGGCACCACCGGTCGCGGCATCGGCCCGTGCTACCAGGACAAGATCGCCCGCGTGGGCGTCCGCGTCGCCGACGTGCTGGACGAGAAGATCCTCGCCCAGAAGGTCGAGGCCGCCCTGGAGATCAAGAACCAGATCCTCACCAAGATCTACAACCGCAAGGGCCTCGAGGTCGCGCAGGTGGTCGACGAGACGCTGGAGCTCGCCGAGGGCTTCAAGCACCGGATCGCCGACACCCAGCTGCTGCTGAACCAGGCGCTCGAGCGCGGCGAGACCGTGCTGCTGGAGGGCTCCCAGGGCACCCTGCTCGACGTCGACCACGGCACCTACCCGTACGTGACCTCGTCGAACCCCACCGCGGGCGGCGCGTCCGTCGGATCGGGCATCGGCCCCACCAAGATCACCACGGTCCTGGGCATCCTGAAGGCGTACACCACGCGCGTCGGCGAGGGTCCGTTCCCCACCGAACTGTTCGACGAGTGGGGCGAGTACCTGGCCAAGCACGGCGGCGAAGTGGGCGTGACCACCGGTCGGGCCCGACGCTGCGGCTGGTTCGACGCCGTCATCGCCCGGTACGCCACGCGCGTCAACGGCATCACCGACTACTTCCTCACCAAGCTCGACGTCCTGTCGGGCCTGGACCAGGTGCCGATCTGCGTCGGTTACGAGGTCGACGGTGAGCGGGTCGACGAGTGGCCGATGACGCAGACCGGCATCCACCACGCCAAGCCGATCTATGAGAACCTGCCCGGCTGGTGGGAGGACATCACGCACTGCCGGACGTTCGAGGAACTGCCGAAGAACGCGCAGGACTACGTGCATCGACTCGAAGAACTGTCGGGTGCGCGGATCTCGTGCATCGGCGTCGGCCCGGGCCGTGACGAGACGATCGTCCGGCACGAGTTCGTCTGACCGACGGCGACGAGTCGGCGGCAGCGATGAGTCGGCTCCGGTGACCAGACGCGGACTGAGCCGCGACTACGGCTCCACGCTGCTCGGCGCGGTCGACGAGGGACCGCGCCGGCAGCGGGTGCGGATTCAGCTGCTGCTGACCTCGGTCGTGGTCATCGCGCAGACCATCGGCATCGGGATCGCCATCGCCCTGGCGGTGGTCGGGATCCCGGAGCCGACCTTCCTGCGGCGGGACCTGCTGTGGGCCAATGCCGTCGCGCTGCCGATCTACATCGTCGGCGCGATGGTCTTCGGCGTCGTGATCGGCACGGTGATGACCGTCCGGTCGCTGAAGTGGTCGATCAACGATCAGATCCCGACGCTCAAGGACGCACGCCGCACGGTGCGCGCCCGGCGCGGTCTCACCGCCCTGCAGGGCCTGCTGTGGGCGGGCGCCGCGGTGCTGCTGGGGACCTGGTACGGCGTCGTCGACCTCACTCTCGTGCCCAAAGTGGTGCTCATCATCCTGATGAGCGGCGTGGTGGTGACGGCGGTGGTCAACGTCTTCATCGACGTCCTGCTACGGCCGGTGTACGCGCGGATCATGCAGGCGGGCATCCCGGTGCGCGGCAGTTCGGTGCGCTCGCGCGCGCTGAGCTCGTGGGCCATCGGCACCGGCGTCCCGCTCAGCGGCATCTTCATCGTCGTCCTGTTCGTCGCGGTCGGCGGCAACGTGTCGTTGGCGAGCCTGTTCATCTCGGTGACCGTGCTCGTCATGGTGGCCGGCGGCGTCGGCCTGCTGGCGACCGTGCTGTTCGCGTGGGATGTCACCGGGCCGATCCGGAACGTCCAGAGCGGCATGGCCAGGGTCCGCGGCGGCGACGTTGGCCCCGATGTCGACGTGGTGGTCTACGACGCCTCCGAACTGGGCGAGCTGCAGTACGGATTCAACACGATGGTCGCCGGACTGCGCGAGCAGGAACGGATGCGCGACATCTTCGGCCGCCACGTCGGGCGCGACGTCGCCGCGGCGGCCCTGCGACGCGACCCCGAACTCGGCGGTGCCGAACGGACCGTCGCCGTCGTCTTCGTCGACGTGATCGGCTCCACCGCACTGGCGACCGAACACACTCCCACCGAGGTGGTCGACGTGCTGAACCGGTTCTTCCAAGTGATCGTCGAGGCCGTCGAGGAGCAGCGCGGCCTGGTCAACAAATTCGAGGGCGACGCCGTCCTCGCCATCTTCGGGGCGCCGCTGAAGATCGAGGATCCGGCGGGTTCGGCGTTGGCCGCGTCGCGGACGATCGCCGACCGGCTGGCCGCCGAGGTGCCGGAGCTGAAAGCCGGCATCGGCGTCAGCTACGGCAACGTTGTCGCGGGCAACGTGGGCGCGATCCAGCGATTCGAGTACACGGTGATCGGCGACCCGGTCAACGAGAGCGCCCGACTGTCGGAGGAGGCCAAGGCGGAGCCCCGACTGCCGTTCGCGTCGGCGCGCGTGGTGGACGCCGCACACGAGCCCGAGCTGTCGCGGTGGGCACCGCGCACCACGGTCACCCTGCGCGGCCGCGCCGAACCGACCGAGATCTTCACGCCGGCTTGAGTCCTCGGCTCGGACCGTCGGGGATCAGCGGTGGTCGGCGGCGGTGATGGTCGCGCAGAAGAAGTCGCCGTCGTCGGTGGCGGTCGGCCAGCCGACGCGGACCTCCGTCGGAACGGTGAGACCGCCGAAGGTGCCCTCGGCGAGGATCCGGGCGCGGAAGTCGTGATTGCCGACCGCGCGACCGGGCGGTCGGCCCCATCGCTTCATCGTCACCGCCTGCAGGGCGCCGTCGTCGGCGACGGTCAGCGTCACGTCGGAGGTGAATGCATCGATCCGGTGCCGTAGGACGACGGTCGAGTCGGTGTCGGGCAGCCATTGCGCGCCGGTCAGCGCGGTGGGGACGAAGATCGATTCGGCGGCCAGTCGGCCGGCCGCGCTGCGCGCGATGTCGGCGGAGTCGTCGTGGACGAGCGGGATCGCTCCCATCACCCGCCAGCTCATCTCGCCGTACCCGGGGCTGCGGTAGCGGTCGTATCCGCGGACCGGCAGGCCCGCGATCCGGGTGTCGGCGGCCCAGATGAACCCGGCTGACGGGACGATGACCTGCCTGGCATCGAAGGTCCGCCACGATCCGATCCGGATTCTCCCGTGCATCGTCAGCAGCACGGCGCGAGACGGCGGGGTGCCGGGCGCGATCGCGTGTCGCAGCCAGCGGCGGGCGGGATCGGGCAGGCCGTCGGACGAGAACGGGCCGGCGACGTCGGCCGTCGGCGCCGACAACCGGTCCCAATGGTCTCGAATCCGCGCGGCCGCTTGCGGAACCTCCCAACCGGACATGGCCCGAGTGTATCGGCGCCGAGTCGTCATTCGCGTGGGTGAGCAGCGCGCGGCCGGTGTCCGGTTCGCCCCGTAGACTTTTTCTCATGGTTGCAAAGGTGATCGGAACGCCGTTGAGTCCGACCGCGGTGAAGGTGTTGCTCCTCGGGTCGGGGGAGTTGGGCAAGGAAGTGACGATCGCGCTGCAGCGTCTGGGCGTCGAGGTGATCGCGGTGGACCGCTATGCCGACGCGCCCGCGCACCAGGTGGCGCACCACGCCGAGGTGATCGACATGACCGACGCGGCGCAGGTGCGGGCCGTCATCGACAAGCATCGGCCGAATTACGTGCTGCCCGAGATCGAGGCCATCGCCACCGAGGCGGTCGAAGCGGTGGAGGCCGAGGGCGTCGCCGAGGTGATCCCGAGCGCCAAGGCGGTCTCGGCGACCCTCGACCGCGAACGCATCCGCCGGCTCGCCGACGAGGAGCTGGGTCTGCCGACCTCGCCGTACCTATTCGCCGGTTCGCTGGAGGAGATGCGGACGGCGGTGTCGAGTGTGGGCTTCCCGTGCGTGGTGAAGCCGGTGATGTCGTCGTCGGGCAAGGGGCAGTCGGTGGTCCGGTCCGCCGACGACGTCGACGCGGCGTGGGAGTTCGCGCGCACCGGCGCCCGCGTGAACAACGATCGGGTGATCGTCGAAGGCTTCGTCGAGTTCGACTATGAGATCACCCTGCTGACCGTGCGGGCGGTCGACCCGGCGACCGGTCGGCTGGCCACCTACTTCTGCGACCCGATCGGGCATCGTCAGGTGGACGGCGACTACGTGGAGAGCTGGCAGCCGCAGCCGATGAGCCGCGTCGCCTACGACGCGGCGCGCTCGATCGCCGCGCGCATCGCGACCGCGATGGGCGATCCGGCCGACACCACCGGCCTGAGCGGTCGCGGCGTGTTCGGCGTCGAACTGTTCATCAAGGGCGACGACGTGTACTTCTCCGAGGTCAGCCCGCGTCCGCACGACACCGGCCTGGTGACGCTGGCGACGCAGCGGCTGTCGGAGTTCGAACTGCACGCCCGCGCGGTGCTCGGTCTGCCGGTCAACACGATGCTGCGCAGTCCGGGCGCGTCGGCGGTGATCTACGGTCGGCACGACGCCGCCGCGATCAAGTTCGCCGGGGTCGCCGACGCCCTCGCCGACCCGGACGTCGACCTGCGTCTGTTCGGCAAGCCGGAGAGTTTCGCTCGTCGTCGGATGGGGGTCGCGGTCGCCGCCGCGGCGAACCCGGAGCTGGCGCGCCGCAAGGCCGTCCGAGCGGCGTCCGCGGTGACGCCGCTGCCCGCCGACGCCGCCGACCCGCTGCCCGCCGACGAGGCGTCCGCAGATGGGGCGTCCGCAGATGGGGCGTCCGCCCAGTCGCGGCCGCAGACGGCGTCGTCGCCCGCCGACGAGGTCGCCACCGACATGATGGCGGCGCAGACCCGCGTCGTCCGCCTCCCGGAGCAGCCGATCCGGCGCGAGGCGCCGCCGATGCCTCGCCCGCCGATGCCGCCCGGCCCGCCGCACCGCCCCGGGCCGATGGTGCAGCCGGGTCCGCGCGGCCCCGTCGGACCCGGCGGACAGCGGCCGGCCGGGCCGCCTCCGCCGCGGCACTTCTAGCGTTTCGGATCAGGCGTGCGGGTTTTGACCACCAGGTGGTCAAAACCCGCGCGCTTGACTCAGCGGACCGGGCAGCCCGGCGTCGCGCACGGGTGCGGGGTGCCCGACCGGCCCCGTCGCCGCAGCAGTTCGGCGACCTTGCGGGCCGCCTGGCACACACGGACCGCGCCCTGCCCCCACCCGAGCCGCACCGACTGCAGGAGTTCGCCGACCGCGGCGTCCAGGTCGCGCTCCAGATCTCGGTCGCGGGAGACCGATTCACTGTGGAACAGGCGTCCGTCGAGCTCGATGACCAGCCGGTACTCGGGGTACGCGATGTCGCGGAAGCCGGGCCGCCCGGATTCGGTCGGCGCTTGTCGGACCGGCGTGGGCAGCCCGTGTGCCCGTTCGACGTGGGTGAGGTAGCGGTGCTCCAGCGCCGAGCAGGTGCCTTCGCGGACATCGGCGAGGACCTGTGCGACGAACGCGCGGTACGGCATCCGGGTGCGGCGCGCGAGGGCGTCGAGCAGGCGGTCGTCCGACGGGACTGCACCGCGTCGGACAGGACAGCGACGATCGCCAACTCGTCGGACGCGGACGCGGCCACGTCGAGCACCGACTCCTCCAGCCGCACCCGCGGCGGATGAGCGTCCAGGAGCGCGATCTCGGCGAACCGACCGCACCGTCGGACGACGCCGCCGGGCCGAGGCGTCACATGGCGGCCGGCCGCGACGACGAGTTGGATCCGATCGGTGCCGCGCCCGGTCTCGAGGCCGGCGGCGGTGAGCGCGGACCGGTGACTGAGCGCGGCCGGCGCGGCGTCGAAGACCGCCTGATCGAGCCCGCAGCCGAGCACCTGCCGCCGGGTGACGACGCCGTTCTGCGCTGCGAGCAGCCGGTCGAGTCGTGCATTCCCCGTCGTCGCCGTCCCCATGGGTGACGACTCTGACCGAGCCGACGGCGTCGCGGAAGGGGAACGAGGCGGTTGTGGATGAATCGGCGAATTCTGTGGACAACGCCGAAAACGCGGTGGTCAGCGGTTAACCGTGCAGGTTTTGTCCACCAGGTGGGCAAAACCTACACGCTTGATCCTCGCGCGGTCTGCACGATCAGGTACACGAGGAACGGGCCGCCGATCGCCGCGGTCACCACGCCGACGGGGAGACCGCCGGGCAGCACCGACCGACAGGCGACGTCGGCGGCCAGCACCATGCAGGCACCGACGAGACCGGAGAAGACCGGTGTCGGCGAGGCGCTGCGGGCCAGGCGCAGCGCGATCTGCGGGGCGACGAGCCCGACGAAGGCGATCGGACCGGCCGCGGAGACCGCCAGCGAGGCGACGACGACGGCGGCCACGAGGGTTCCGTACGTCACGACCCCGAGGCGGACCCCGAGGCCCCGGGAGGTGTCGGGGCCGAGCCCGCTGACGATCAGTGCGCGGCCGGTGAACGCGGTCCACCCGATGCCGAGGGCGGCGGCGATCGCGGCCGCGGGGACCGAACGCCAACCGGTGTCGGCGAGCGAGCCGACCAGCCAGGTCTGCGCGGTGCCCGCGTCGTGGACGTCGGCGCGCGAGATCAGGTAGCCGATGACGGCCTGCATCATCCACGTCATGCCCACGCCGATCAGGATCAGACGCAGGGTGCTCGTGACGACCTGGCCGCGGCTCCACGCCAGCGCGTACATCGCCGCGGCCGTCACCAGTCCGCCGAGCAGCGCCGACGTCGGCCCCCCCAACCGGGTGAACACGGCGCCGAAACCGGTGGTCGACGAGGTCAGCGCCAGCACCGCGCCCGCTCCGGCGCCCGAGGTGATGCCGAGCATGTCGGGCGTGGCCAGCGGATTGCGCGTCACCACCTGCGTCAGACAACCGGCCAGTCCCAAGCCGAAACCGGCGAGGGCGGCGATCAGCACCCGCGGCAGCAGATCGTCGAAGACGACGATGTTCTCCGCCGCCCGTCCCCCGCCGAGGAGGATGCGGGCGGCGTCGACCGGGCCGGTGAAGCCGACCGACAGACCGACCAGGACCAGGCCGACGGCGACCACGACCGCGGTCACGCTGCACGTGACCAGGCGCGGCCGGATCACCCAGACGGTCGGTCCCAGCCGCAGGGTCGTCGGACGTGTCGGCACGGGGTGCGACGGGGGAGCGGTGACGGTCATACGGTCGGCAGCCTCCTGCGTCGGACCATGAGCATGAGCATCGGGCCGCCGATCAACGCCAGCACGACGCTGACCTGCGCCTCCCCGGGGCGTGCGATGACGCGGCCGAGGACGTCGCAGACCAGGATCAGCAGGGCGCCCGCGAGCGCCGAGTAGGGGACGATCCAGCGGTAGTCGGGGCCGGTGAACACGCGCGCCACGTGCGGGACCACCAGACCCAGAAAGACGATGGGACCGCAGGCCGCGGTCGCCGCGCCGGCCAGCAGCGCGATTCCGACGACGCCGAGGGCGCGGGCCAAGCCGACGCGGCCGCCGAGCGCGGTGGCCATGTCGTCGCCGAGGCTGAGCAGGTTCAGGAACCAGCCGCCGGCGAGTGCCAGCAGCAGTCCGACGGCGATGAACGGCAGCGTGGTCCACAGCACGTCGGCGCCGCGGCCGGCGATCGCACCGACGTTCCAGAACCGCCAGGTGTCGAGGGTGGCGCCGTCGGACAGGACCAACGCCGACGACACCGCGCTGAGGCAGGCCGTGATGCCCGCACCGGCCAGGACCAGGGTCAACGGCGACGAGCCGGTGACGGCCGAGAGCCCGAAGACGGCGGCGGCCGCGATCAACGCGCCGACGAGGGCCAGCACCGTGTTGGTCAGCGGACCGGACGTGCCGAAGACGAAGACGCCGATCACCACGGCGCACGCGGCGCCGGCGTTGACGCCGAGCAGTCCCGGGTCGGCCAGGGGATTGCGCGTGTGCCCCTGCGTCAGGGCGCCGGCCGCGCCGATCGCCAGTCCGACCACCAGACCGAGGACGGTCCGGATCAGCCTGCTGTGCACGAGCACGGGCAGATCGTCGCCGACGGTCGGTGCACCGACGAGCGCATTCCACACCTCCGCCGGCGGCACGGCACGCGCGCCGACCGCGATGGACGCGATGAACGCCAGTCCGATCGCGAAAACCAGGAGGATCGCCCCAAACCCCTTCTTCACGAAGGGTTACCTTACCTAACTTAAGAGAATCTGTGAACGATCGGGTAACGATCTGGCGTCGTGGCCTCGATACAGGGGTAAGGGTTGGGAGATGTTAGTCGACCTACCGCCCGAACGACGAAAGGCTCTTGACATGAAGAAGACCCTCACCCGTGCAGCGGCGACCGTCGCCGCCGCCGGCGCAATCGGTGCAGGCGCACTTGTCGCGACCCCGCAGGCGCATGCGAACGCCCCCGGCGACCTTCAGATCATCGGAGGCGTCAGCTGCACCTTCAAGATGTGGGGCCCCAACTGGAAGGACGGCCCCGTCTGGCAGATGCACCGCTGGATGGGCGTCAAGAACATCGGCGGATCGACCATGACCGGCGTCACCGTCACCGAGTTCAACGGTGCCACCAAGTGGGTCCCGGCCGACAAGAAGGCGGGCACCAAGGTCGGCACCCTGAAGCCGGGCAAGACCTACATCGCGTTCGACACCACCTGGAAGGGCTGCTGGCCGTCGTCGATCTCCGGCTACACCATCGGTGAGCAGGTGGAGAACCCGATGAACAACGTCGGCTTCTGGCAGAACGTGCGTCGCGCCTCGCCGCAGCGGATCCTCCCCGACTCCAACGGCTCGTCGTCGTCCTCGTCGTAGTCGCCGACGCTCCCCGCGGCCGCCCGCTCCACGCGGACCGCGGGTCGGCGGCAGCCGCGCAGCAGTGACGAAACAGTCAGGGAGGGCGACCGATGGTCGCCCTCCCTGACTGTCTGCTTTCGCGGCGCGTCGATCAGCCCCTGTTGTCGATCAGCCCCTGTTCACGATCAGCCCTTGTTCACCTTGTCGGGCTCCGACGCGGCCAGCATGTCCTCGCGCTCGACGACCTTCACCCGCGCGCGGCCCTGGGCCTCGCCCAGCTTGCGCTCGTGCTCGTCGAGGCGGTACCAGCCGTCCCACGTGGTGAACGGGATGTCGCGCGACTCGAGCAGCTCGATGATCGAGGACTCGGACGCGTCCTCCGCCGTGTTCAGGCGGTCGTTCTTCATGTCGTCGACGATGCACTCGACGGTTTCGCTCGCGTCGCCCTTGGTGTGGCCGATGAGGCCGACGGGGCCGCGCTTGATCCAGCCGGTGGTGTACAGGCCGGTGAGGTGCGCGCCGTCGTCGAAGACGCGGCCGGCCTCGTTGGGGATCACGCCGGCCTGGTCGTCGAACGGGATGCCGGGCAGGTTGTCGGACAGATAGCCGACCGCGCGGTAGACGGCGGTGACGTCCCAGTCGCGGGTCTTTCCGGTGCCCTTGACGTTGCCGGTGCCGTCGAGCTCGGTGCGCTCGGTGCGCAGGCCGACGACCTTGCCGTCCTCGCCGAGGATCTCGACGGGGCTCTCGAAGAAGTGCAGGAACAGCTTGTGGATGGCACCCTGCTTGGGCTCGTGGATCGCGTAGTTCTCGATGATCGTCGCGACCTGGTCGGTGATCTTGCTCGACCGGCGTGCGACCGCCGAACCCTCGTCGTACTCGATGTCCTCGGGGTCGACGACGACCTCGATGTTCGGCGAGTGGTCGAGCTCCTTGAGCTCGAGCGGGGTGAACTTGGCCTGCGCCGGTCCGCGACGCCCGAAGACGTGCACCTCGAGGGCCTTGTTGGCCTTGAGTCCCTGGTAGACGTTGTCCGGGATCTCGGTCGGCAGCAGTTCGTCGCCGGTCTTGGCGAGCACGCGCGCCACGTCGAGCGCGACGTTGCCGACACCGATGACGGCGACCTTCTCCTGCTCCAGCGGCCATTCGCGCGAGAAGTCGGGGTGGCCGTCGTACCAGGCGACGAACTCGGCGGCGCCGTAGCTGCGCTCCAGGTCGATGCCGGGGATCTTGAGGCCGCGGTCGTCGGTGGCGCCGGTGGAGAAGACGATGGCGTCGTAGTGCTTGCGCAGATCGTCGAGCGTGATGTCGGTGCCGTAATTGATGTTGCCCAGCAGTCGGACCTGCGGCTTGTCGAGGACCTTGTGCAGCGCGGTGATGATGCCCTTGATCCGCGGGTGGTCGGGGGCGACGCCGTAGCGGATCAGACCGAACGGTGCGGGCATGCGCTCGTACAGGTCGATGCTGACGCCGCGCTCGGACGCGGTCTCGGACTTCATCAGCGCGTCAGCGCAGTAGATGCCGGCCGGGCCGGCGCCGATGATCGCGACCCGCAACGGGCGGCTGTTGTCACTCATGAGCAGGTGCTTCCTCAGCTGGTTTGACGTAGGTTGCCTTCCACGTTAGGTCGTGATTGCCCAGCGCCAAAATTTCCGTGTGAGGTATGCCTCAGTTGGATTCTGGGTGCCGAAAACTATTGACGAATCCGGCCCGTTGGACTTCTCCTCGTGGGGCGTACGCACTTCGAATCCGCAGGAAGCGGGCCGATAGAATCGGATGTCATGAACGAAGATCAGCCGGCAGTCGACGACGACGACGACCAGCCGCGCTCCTGGAAGTCCGCGCTGCCGATGATCATCGCAGGCGCGCTGATGCTGTCCCTGCTCGCCGGTGTACTGATCATCAATCTGGTGAATCCGGCCGACGAGCGGCTGACCGATTCGACGCTCGTTCAGCATCGGGTCAACGACATGTACAGCGCCATGGGCACCCTGAACTACGACCAGTACCGGAACTCGTTCTGCGAGTCGGATCAGAGCGCCCCCGACTTCCCGACGTCGGTCCAGTTCGCCGACCAGAACCGCACCGCCAACGACGCCGACGGCAAGGTCGTCGTCCCGAGCATGGACGTCGAGGTGGTCGGCGACAAGTCGACGGTGACCGCCCACTGGCACCGGGAGAAGACCGAGAGCGACAAGCAGCAGACGCAGTTCACCCTGGTCAAGCAGGGCGACGAGTGGAAGGTGTGCGGCCGATGAGCTACACCGGCGACCTCACGTGCGCCCAGGCGTGGGAGCGGCTGAACGCCAACCCCAAGGCCGTCCTGGTGGACTGCCGCACGCAGGCCGAATGGAGCTTCGTCGGCGTGCCCGACCTCGCGTCGATCGGCAAGCGCGCACTGCTCATCGAATGGATCGACTACCCCGACGGCGCGCTGAACCCGCGCTTCGTCGAGCAGTTGCGCGAGGCGGGTGTCGCCGCCGACGACGAACTGCTGTTCCTGTGCCGGTCGGGTCACCGGTCGATCGGCGCCGCGGAGGCCGCGGTGGCGGCCGGATACCAGCAGGCGTACAACATTCTGGACGGATTTGAAGGAGCGATCGACGCCGCGGGACATCGCGGCGGCGCCGGTTGGCGGGCAGAGTCGCTGCCTTGGCGACAGTCATAAGGAGTTCGAAGTCAATGAGTCGTGAGCTGCCCGACTGGGTGTCGCCGGAAACTGTCGCCGTGCGCGGGGGAATCCTGCGTTCGGGGTTCTTCGAGACCTCCGAAGCCCTGTACCTGAACAGCGGCTACGTGTACGAGAGCGCAGAAGCGGCCGAACGGGCGTTCACCGGTGAGGACAAGCGGTTCGTCTACACCCGCTACGGCAATCCGACGGTCGCGATGTTCCAGGAGCGGCTGCGTCAGATCGAGGGCACCGAGGCGTGCTTCGCGACCGCCAGCGGCATGTCGGCGGTGTTCGTCGCGCTCGCCGCGCTGCTGAAGAAGGGCGACCGGCTGGTGGCCGCGCGCAGCCTCTTCGGCTCCTGCTTCGTCATCTGCAACGAGATCCTGCCGGCCTGGGGCGTGGAGACCGAGTTCGTCGACGGCGACGACCTCCAGCAGTGGGAACGCGCCCTTTCCAAGCCGACCGACGCGGTCTTCTTCGAGACGCCGTCGAACCCGATGCAGACCCTCGTCGACGTGCGGAAGGTGTCGGAGCTGGCGCACGCCGCGGGCGCGACGGTGGTCCTCGACAACGTCTTCGCCACCCCGCTGCTGCAGCGCGGCCTCGACATGGGCGCCGACGTGATCGTCTACTCGGGCACCAAGCACATCGACGGGCAGGGCCGCGTGATGGGCGGCGCCGTGCTCGGCACGAGCGAGTTCATCGACGGGCCGGTCCGCGCCATGATGCGCCACACCGGCCCGGCGTTGAGCCCGTTCAACGCCTGGGTGATGCTCAAGGGCCTCGAGACAATGAAGCTGCGACTCGACCAGTCGGTCGCCACCGCGCTGCGCGTCGCCGAGTTCCTCGACGCCGACCCGCGGGTCGCACGCGCCATCTACCCGTTCCTGCCCTCGCACCCGCAGTACGAGCTGGCGCGGTCGCAGATGTCGGGCGGCGGAACGGTCATCACGTTCGAGCTCGCGGAGCGGCCCGGCACGTCGGGCAAGGAACGCGCCTTCGAGTTCCTCAACGGACTGTCGTTGATCGACATCTCCAACAACCTCGGCGACGCCAAGAGCCTGATCACCCACCCGGCCACCACCACGCACCGGGCGATGGGGCCGGAGGGTCGCGCCGCGATCGGCCTCACCGACTCGATGGTCCGCCTGTCGCTGGGACTGGAGAACGCCGACGACCTGCTCCGCGACCTGGATTCCGCGCTCGGCTGACGCGGGGTCTCGATACGCTCGCTCACTTCGTTCGCGGGCTACTCGACCAGCCTGATGGGGCGCTCGACCGGCCTGCCGGGGCGCTCCTCAGGGTGGTCGAGTAGGCCGAGGCGCTAGCCGAGGGCGTATCGAGACCTGGGGGTTGGTTCGTCGGTGGTGGGGGTCTCGATACGCTCGCTCACTTCGTTCGCGGGCTACTCGACCAGCCTGGGGTGCTCGCTCACTTCGTTCGCGGGCTACTCGACCAGCCTGGTGGGCTACTCGACCAACCCGGCGATTCGGGATCGACTCGACGCGCCGAGCGCCGACAGGACGGTCTGGAACTTCGCCGTGGTCTCGGCGACCTCGGCGTCCGGGTCGGACCCGGCGACGATGCCGCCGCCCGCCCACGCCTGGATTCGGGAGCCGGAGGCGTCCAGTTCTAGGCAGCGGATGGCGACCACCCATTCGCCGTCTCCCGACGCATCACACCAGCCGACGGCGCCCGCGTAGAAGTCGCGGTGGCCCTCCACCTCGCCGATGACCTGCGCGGCCGCCCGCGACGGGGTGCCGCACACGGCGGGCGTGGGCGACAGCAGCGCGGCCAACTCCAGCGCGGTGATCGACGGATCGGTCAGCTGCGCCGACAACGGCGTGGCCAGATGCCAGACGTGCCGCGTGGCGATGAGCTGCGGTACGTCTGGCGCAGTGATCGTCGAACACAGCGGTCGCAGCGCGTCGAGCAGGTAGTCGACGACATACCGGTGCTCGCGCAGGTCCTTCTCCGAACGCTCCAAAGCTGTTGCTGCGCCGATGATCTCGCGACCGACGTCGTCGAACCGCGGCGCCGACCCGGCGTAGGGGACGCACTCGACGATCCCGTCGCGCTTGCGCAGCAGCAACTCCGGGCTCGCCCCGATCAGCCAGCGTCCGGCATGGCCGGGAGCCGCGCTCAGATCGGCGGCGAAGATCGTCGAATCGCCCGCCGTCGCCGCGAACCGATCGACCATCTCACCGGGACCGATCGGCTCGGTCAGCTCGGCCTCCAGGCTGCGGGCCACGACCACCTTGTCGACCCGGCCGGCGTCGATGGCGTCGACGGCCCTGATCACCCGGTCGCGGTGCACGTCGTCGGGCGTCACCGACAACCGCGACACCGCGGGGGCGGCGACCGCCGACGACGGCGTGGAGACGACCGGTGAGAAGTCGACGCGGTCGGGCGCGATCAACGACGCGGGGCCCGCGGTGTCGAAACCGAGCGCCCCGCCGACGAACGACGCCGCGCCCGAGCGGAGGGCGTCGACCGCCTCGGCCGCCGTCGAGTACGCCGCGCGAACGCCGAAACCGCGCGCGTTCAACTCGGTGTTCGACAACTGGAACGACAGACCGGCAGACACCTGGCCAGGTTACCCGTGGCCGACGCGACGACCGGCGCCGCTGTGACGCGATTCTCGCCGCCGGACCGCCCGCGTCAAACAGTCTTGGTGCCGGTCAGCCGGTCCTCGCGGATCAACCGGCGCGCCAGGTCGCGGGCGGTCGAACCGGCGGACGTCGGATCGGTGGCGGCGTCGGTTCCCGACATGTTGAGGCAGTCGCGGCCGTCGACCGACGAGGTCGCGAACAGCCATCGCTCGGTGTGATGAGGCGAGGAGTCGTCGCGGTCGCGGTTGCGCCACGCGCCGACGGTCGGAGCGGGGCCGGCGCATCGTCGAGCGAACAGCACGATCGCGTGAACGGGCCGACCCGCGCCCGATTCGCCGAGGGACACCAGGTCGTCGGAGACCTGCGAGAGGGCGCGCTCGTCGGCGGCGGCGCGGATCATCACCACCGGGACGCCCTCGTCGGACTCGGGGACGGCGGTCCAGCCGACGGGCAGGCGGATCGTCACCGAGACGCTGTTCTGCAGCGGAAACGTCGCGGTCGTCTCGGTGGGGACGTCCGGCCGCCACGGCGCGAGGATCAGCAGCGTCGCCAATGCGCCGAGCAGTACCGCACCGACCGCGATCAGCGGCACGACCGGTCGTCGGCGGGTGCCACTCGGCGGGGGAGGACCGGGCGGGTAGGGGCCGGGTGGGAACGGGCCGGGTGGATAGGGACCGGGCGGGCCGAAAGCCGGTTGGCCGTGTGCCGCAGGCGGTCCGAACGGCGGCGGCGCACCGTGGGGCGGGGGCGGTGACGGCATCGCCTGCGGCCGGATCCGCGGGTCCGGCAGAGGACGGGACCGCGGGAACGGATCGTTCGGATGAACCACAGACAGCCTTCCTCGTGCCGCATTCGCGCATTCTCCACGCTATCGGCCGCACCGGGCGCAGTTGAACCCGCGGCGGTTTTAATGCTTCCGACGAACGGTCGGGCAGGGCACTGTCTACGGCGGGTCACGAGAATCAGCGACACGCCCCGGCGCGCTGGTCAGCAACCCTCCACCGTGGTGGGGTGCTCCGGGTGACGACCCGGCCGACGCCGACCGGCGCACGGCAAGCACGGAATCACTGGAGTCCTTCATGACCGCTGTCCTCGATCGTCCCGCAACCGTTCGTCCCGTTGCCGTTCGTCACACTGCCGCTCGCCCCGCTGCCGCGTCTGCCGTCGGCGCGCCGGTGCCGTCGGCCCCGATCTCTCCCTTGGCGGCGGTGGTGGGTGCCGAAACGACGGTGCCCACCACTGCATGGGGTGCCCGCGCCTACGCCAACTTCGACTACGCCGCGTCGGCGCCCGCCCTGGTCTCGGTGGCCGCAGAACTCTCGACGGCGCTCAGCGAGTACGCGAGCGTGCACCGCGGCGCCGGGCATCTGTCGCAGCTCAGCACCACTCGGTACGAGCAGGCCCGCGAGAGCGTGCGGCGCTTCCTCGGCGGCCGCGCCGACGACACCGTGGTGTTCACCCGCAACACCACCGACTCCCTCAACTTGGCCGCCCACGTGGTGCCGGGCGATGTGGTCGTCCTCGACATCGAGCACCACGCCAACCTGCTGCCGTGGACCCGGACCGGACGGGCCCGCGTGGTGTCGGCGGCCGGCACCGTCGAAGAGACGATCGCCCGCCTCGAAGCCGAACTCGCCGCGTCCCCGGCCGCGCTGCTGGCGGTGACGGGAGCGTCGAACGTGACCGGCGAGGTGCTGCCGATCGGCAGGCTCGCGGCAGCCGCGCACCGCCACGGCGCCCGCATCCTGGTGGACGCGGCGCAGCTGGCGCCGCATCGCGGCATCTCGCTCGCGTCGTGGGGCATCGACTATCTGGCGCTGTCCGGGCACAAGCTGTACGCGCCGTTCGGGGCCGGCGTGCTGATCGGGCGCAGCGACTGGTTCGACGCCGCCGAACCCTATCTGGCCGGCGGCGGGGCGAGTGCGAGCGTGGCCGCCGACGGCACCGTCGACTGGCACGCCGGCGCCGCCCGGCACGAGGCCGGTTCCCCGAACGTGCTCGGCGCGGTGGCGCTCGCGGCCGCGGCCGACGCCTTGGACGGCATCGGCTTCGAAGCGATCGGCTACCACGAGCACCGTCTGCGACAGCGCCTCGACGAGGGGTTGGCGCTGCTGCCGGGCGTGCGGACGCTGCGCGTCTTCGACGACGCCCCCGACAGCGTCGGGATCGTCGCCTTCGCCGTCGAGAACCACACGGCGCGCAGCGTCGCCGAGTACCTGTCGGTGACGCACGGCATCGGCGTGCGCGACGGCAAGTTCTGCGCACATCCGCTGCTCGCGCGGCTCGGTTACCCCGACGGCGCGGTCCGCCTGAGTTTCGGGCTCGGCACGTCGTCCGACGACGTCGACCGGGTGCTGGGAGCGTTGTCGGAGCTGGTGACGCGCTGACGATCGATCCCGGCCGGGGTTCGTGTTCCGGGGTCGGCGGTTCGGGTCAGAAGTCGGCGATGACGATCTTCTTCATCGTCATCAATCGCTGATA
This sequence comes from Gordonia aichiensis, assembly GCF_039946255.1. Lineage (GTDB taxonomy): Bacteria > Actinomycetota > Actinomycetes > Mycobacteriales > Mycobacteriaceae > Gordonia > Gordonia aichiensis_A. The sequence goes on from NZ_JBCDWL010000013.1 coordinate 118,233, forward strand.
GCCGCCGGGGCGGTCGAGCAGCGGGCCGAGGTCGGCGGGGACGATCTGCCAGCTGACCCCGAACTCGTCGGCCAGCCACCCGCAGGCCTCGGCCTCCGGCACGGCCGAGAGGCCGTCCCAGACGATCGATCTCGGCCTGGTCGGGGCATCGGACTTCGAGGGAGACGCCGCAGGTGAACGGGGCGTCGACGGGGGCGCCCGCGTCCATCGCGGCCAGCCACTGCCCGTCCAACTGGAAGTCGGCGAACATGACGGCGCCGGCGTCGGCCGGTCCGCTGGCGGCCGGATACGGCACGAGGGCGCCGACCGCGCTGTCGGAGAACAGTGCTGTGTAGGCGTCGATCGCGGCGCGTGCCCGGTTCTGGGCGGCGCCGCTGAACATGAGCAGCGGCGTCAGGAACGGGCGCGGGTCACCGGCGGGGTCGGTCAGCATCAGTTGCCACGTCATGCCGAATCGGTCGCGGAGCCAGCCGTACCGCTTGCTGTGGGGGTACTCGCCGAGTGGCAGCAGCGGTTCGCCGTCGGCCAGGGCGGCCCACGTCTGATCGAGGCGGGCTCGCGCGGCGTCCTCGCCGCCGAATGCCGCGGGGTCGAAGTTCAGCAGGAACGAGATCGAACTGTTGGGGGCGAAGTGGTCGTCGGCGTTCACCAGCGTGAAGCGGTAGTCGCCGACGACGACGTCGACGGTCACCGGGAGGCCGGCGAAATCGCGTTGGAAGTCGGGGAGGTCGTCAGTGGGGTATCGGGCCGCCACCGACCACGTGGTGTCGGGGAGGGCGTCGGCGTACAGCCGCGCGGCCTCTTCGGCGGTCCGGTTGCACCAGATGTTCGGGACGATCGTCTGTGTCGGCATCGCAGGGCTCCCTCGTCGGGGTCGGCTGTTCGTCCGGTCGTGCTTCTCCAGCGTGCGCGCTTTTCGACGCCGAGACAATCCCTCGAGTCGGTCGACCCTCAGGTTGGTCGAGTAGCCCGCGAACGGAGTGAGCGAGCGTATCGAGACCCCGTTGCCGCGGTTCTGCGTCGGATTTTGTATCTCGGGTGGACAATTGCCGACGCAAGTTTTGCCCGGGTCTCGATACGGCCTCGGCTAGCGCCTCGGCCTACTCGACCACCCTGGGGGAGCTCCGTTGCTGGGCTGGTCGGACGGCCCGCGACCCTCAGGTTGGTCGAGTAGCCCGCGAACGGGGAGTGCCCTCACCCAGGTTGGTCGAGTAGCCCGCGAACGGAGTGAGCGAGCGTATCGAGACCCCGTTGCCCGTGGTTCTGCGTCGGATTTTGTATCCCGGGGAGGCAACTGCCGACGCAAATGCGGCCGGGGTCTCGATTTCGCCCGGGTCTCGATACGGCCTCGGCTTGCGCCTCGGCCTACTCGACCGGCCTGTGGGGAGTTCCGTTTGCCGGGCTGGTCGGGCGGCCCGCGGCCGTCAGGTTGGTCGAGTAGCCCGCGAACGGAGTGAGCGAGCGTATCGAGACCCTGTTGCCCGTGGTTCTGCGTCGGATTTTGTATCTCGGGGAGGCAACTGCCGACGCAAGTTCGCCCGGGGTCTCGACGCTCTTATCGATTTTGTCAAGCGGTGGGGGCTGGTTGTGGGCTGTTGTCTTCGAGGTAGCGGTAGATGTCTCGGGTGACGTAGCGCATGACGGCGCGGCGGGCCATTTTGGGTGT
>NZ_JBCDWL010000014.1:0-111633 GCF_039946255.1 Gordonia aichiensis
GCTTCGGCCGGATGGCCTCGAACATTCCCCGCCTGGCGATCACCTCCCTGACTGAACGCCTTCGAGTCACGGGTTTCGCCGGCGTCGACGTCTGGGACGACTGGATGCTCAACGATCTGGATCAGACGTCGACGATCGCCCATCGGGAAGCCCTTCTCCTGGGTGCCTCGTACGCGATCGTGTGGGCAGACAGGTTTGGCCGGCCGAAGGTGACGATCGAATCGGCACGGCAGGTCTCGGTGATCGCCGATCCCGGTACCCGCCAGATCATCGCAGCACTCAAGAAGTGGGAGACCGAGACGACGACCGAGGCTGTCTGGTACGGGCCGAACGAGATCGTTCGTCTACGGGCCGAGCAGACCGGCGCGACGACCGCGGGCTTCAAGGTCGTGGAGACGCTGGCGAATCCGTTGGGAGTCGTCCCGGTCGTGCGCCTCACGAACTCCGATCGCCTCCTCGACGACGGCGTATCCGAAATCGAAGATTTGAAACCGTTGGTCGACGCCCTGAACAAGACCTTGACGGACATGCTGACGACCTCGGAATACGTTGGTAGGCCTCGACGTTGGGCCACCGGCATCGAGTTGGAAGAAGACGAAGAAGGGAACGTGACCAATCCGATCCCGGAGGGCAACCGGGCGATGGTCTCGGAGAACCCCGACTCGAAGTTCGGGCAACTGGCTTCCGCGGACCTCGGAGGCTATGAGGCTGCGGTACGGATTCTCCTCGGGCAGATCATGGCAGTATCGGCGCTGCCCTCGCACTACATCGGACAGTTGACGGCGACTCCACCTTCGGCTGATGCTCTCCGGGCTGCCGAGGCTTCCCTGACCGCCAGGGCGCAGGCCCGTCAGCAAGTCTTCGGTCGGGCCTGGGAGCAGATCGCCCGCCTGATCGTCGCAGTCCGGGACGGCGCTGATCCGCATCGTGTGGAACCTCGAATCGTGTGGGCTGATCCGGCGACCCGCTCCATCGGGCAGGAAGCCGACGCGATCGTCAAACTGTACTCATCCGGGCTGTTGCCGGCCGATTACGCACTGCAACGCCTCGGGTACGGCGACGACGAGATCACCAAGATCAGGCAGGCCCGCCGAACAGCGTCTCTCGACTCGGCCGCGGTCGACCTGTCCAAGCTGGTGAACTGATGGCCTACCGGGACACGCTGCAGGCCTTGGCAGCGGAATCGGAGCAGACGATCCTCGCCGCCTACCACTCATACCTGGAAGGACTCCTCGACCGAGAGGAAACCGTCCGCATCATCGCCCACCTGATCGCCGAAGCCAACGGACGAGCCAGATCACTGGCCGATATGGCGATGGCAGCACAGATGATGATCGAACTACAGGAACCGCTACCGGTCTCGGGTGTGCCGTATCCAGATGATGTTCCTCGCCTGACGAAGGCCGCGGACACCGTACTGACGGTCGCCGAGGCATCGGAGGTGCCGGAGGCGATCGTCGCACGCCTGGCACGCTCGGAGCCTTTGGAAGCTGCCGCCGAGGCCGCCACCGATGCAATGGTCCGCTCCGGCCTCACCAAGGGATGGATCAGGGAGAAGTCGGCGAACGCCTGCCAGCTCTGCGAATGGTGGTGGCGTGAAGGCCGCGTCTGGCCTGCAGAGCATCCGTTCCAACATCACAAGGGCTGCACCTGCAGTCCGAGACCTGTTCTGAGAGAAGGGATTAGAGAGACATGGAAGACAGCACGCGAGAAGGGGATCAGATGACCGAAGAGCAGGAAGTCCTGGAAGAACAGCGTGACCCCGATGACGTGATTCAAGATCAGGGCACCGGCGAGGAGCCTGACACGTTCCCACGCGAGTACGTGGAGAAACTGAGGCAGGAGAACGGACGGTACCGTCAGCGGGCGCAGCACGCCGACGAACTCGCTCACCGCCTGCACCGCGCCTTGGTCGCCGCCGACGGCAGGCTGCAGGACCCTACCGACCTCGACTACGCCGACGACCACCTCGACGAGGACGGTTCCCACCTCCGGGAAGCGATCGACGAGCTCCTCGCCCGTAAGCCGCACCTGGCTGCACGCCGGCCGATCGGCGACGTCGGACAAGGAGCAACCTCGACGGCAGGGGAAGTCAACCTCCTCGGACTCCTCGGAGGGAGGTGAACACCATGAATGAGTTCCAGTTCGAGCAACTGATGAACAGGCTGAACGAGGTCATCGCCAAGCTGGAAGACCTCGAACACACCGTGATCGTCTACAGCGGCAACTGACAATCATTCTCACTATGTGAGACGATGAAGGGGTGCATCTGGTATGCGCCCCTTCATCTCGTCCTGGCGGCGACGATCCCGAATCATCTACTGCCAGGAGGCAAACATCATGGTCGAAACGACCGTCACCAACCCCACCCTGCTCGCCCAACAGGTCTCTTCGCTGCTCGTCCAGCCCCTCGAAGCCGCCTCGGTAGTCCTCGGCTCCGGGCCGCGTATCTTCGACACCGCACGCGAACTCCGTATCCCGAAGCTCGTCTCCGGCTCGACTCCCGGCTTCGTCGCCGAAGGCGGACTGATCCCCGATACCGCCGACGTCGCCTTCGACGAGATCACCCTCATGCCCAATGAGCGCAAGTCGATCAAGACGATCATGCGATTCACTTCGGAGCTGGTCCGACAGTCGGTGATCGGCATCGATTCGGTTCTCAAGTCCCGTCTGGTCAAGGACGTCTCCGACCTCCTCGACGACAGTCTGCTGCAGGGCACCGGTACCTCCGACGCGATCACCGGCATCACCAAGCAGACCGGCGTCACGACCGGGGAACTCGACGTCGCCGACCCCGACAGCCTCCTCGACGCCATCGCCGCCCTCAACGCCAAGGAGATCAGCCCCAACCGGTGGTTCCTGTCCGGTGCCGACTTCGCTGCGCTGCGCAAGCTCAAGGAGGCGACCAGCTCCAAGCGGTACCTGCTGCAGCCCGACCCGTCGAAGCAATCCGGGACCACCCTGTTCGGTATCCCGGCCACGGTGACGAACAAGCTCGCCGCCGGCACCGCGGTACTCGCAGACATGTCGACCGTGGCGATCGCCCGCGACACCTCCCCGTCGGTGACCGTCTTGAACGAGCGGTATGCCGAATACGATCAGGTTGGTCTGCGCGTCACCTGCCGCTACGACCTCGGTCTGCTGCATCCCGAAGCCGTCTCCGTCCTGACCGCGACGCCGTGATCGTCGAAGGCGTAGATGTTGCTGCGTTCCTCGGCAAGGCCACCGACCCGACTGCGGTGTCCCTCGCCGAGCAGCACATCCCGATCGTGGAGGCGATGGCACGGGCGTACACCCGAGGCCGAGGATTCGACGACGACGGACCCTACGATGACGTCGGCGCAGTGATCACCACCGCATCCGCAAGGCTGATGACCAATCCCGGACAGTTGGCCGGCGACCGATCGGCAGGACCGTACTCGGAGTCGGTTCGGGGCGGGTTCACCGGCTGGACGCTGGCAGAGCTGTTCGTCCTGAACCGGTATCGGCGCAAGGCCCGGTGACCTCGCCCGTCGACTGATAGGTTCATCCGAGGCCCCGGCACTCACCCCCGAGTCGCCGGGGCCTTCTCCGTGGCAACAAGATGGCAACACGTGGTCCTGAAACTGAGTGATTTAGGGTGAGTGAGAATCATCTGTTTCGCCTGGTGGAACTGGTTTCGACGTGCTGACCTGCGGTCCCGATTGCCTTTGCAAGGCAGATGTCAGGAGTTCGAATCTCCTAGGCTCCACAAATGGCGTATTTGGATATGTCTCAGCGCTAGATTTGGATAAGTCCCAGACGTTGGTTCGTCTGGGACTTGTTCGTGCTCAGGGGCCGCGCTGACTTCGGTCGAACCCTCCCTTTCCGTAGAAATCGCCCGCGGACTTCGATGGGGACGAAGGGTTGATGGCCTCCGTGGGAGACGCTGGCGCAGCGCTTTGGCAGCAGACGTTGTGATCTGGCGGACTAGCCGTCTGATGAGCCTCGTTGACCGCTGTTCCATGCGTGTTGAGGCGCGAGCGGTCTGTGGGTGAGGCGGAAGGTGTCGGGGACGTCCTGCCCACGTAGGTGGAAGTGGTTGAGGATGCAGGCTTGGTTGTGGGCGAAGATTGTGAATCCGAGCAGGAAGGCGTTCTTCAGGCGACCGAAGACTCGTGTGTAGCCGCGTTCGAGGGCCTGGTCGTTACGTAGTTGACTGTTGGCGCTTTCGACAGCGTTTCGCCGATGATAGTCCGCGTACCACTTGGTTGTTCCGTACGGTTGTCGTTGTCGAATGTTGGAGAGGTGGCTGTGGGGGATGATCACGGTGCCTCGGCAGCCGCAGGGGTCGTCGCAGTTGGTGGTGGGGCGGTCTAGGGAGCCGCGCATCGAGTAGGGAGTGTTGGGGCACCGGATCGGTGAGGTTGCGCGGTCGGCGCGGACTGGACCCCTGAACCTGGCGGTGTCATAGCGTCGTAGCAACATCGCAGGCCATGAGGGGTTGCGGGTAGCACGGTGGGAGACCTGGGTGGGGCTGGGGCGGATGATGCTGACGTTGGCGGATCGAACGGAGATCGCGGTTGGTCGGCGGGCGGGGATGACGGTCACGGCGATCGCCGAGCAGATCGGGCGGGACAAGTCGGTGGTGTCGCGGGAGATCAAACGCAACGCCACCGAGGCGGGCACCTATCGGGTCGTGCACGCCGACAAGCAAGCCAACGCACGACGGGCCCGCCCACAGATGCGGGCGATCGATGCTGACTCTGTGCTCGCCGACCGGGTGCGGTCAGACCTGCGCAGGTCGCGGACGCCGCGCCAGATCGCCGGGAGGTTGAAGCTCGAGGTCGAAGACCCCACAGTGGATCCCATGACGGGTTCACCGAACGCGCAGGGGCGCCTGGTTTCGCATGAGTCGATCTATCGGTGGATCTATGCCCTCCCGAAGGGAGAGTTGGCTGCTCAGGGCATCATGTTGCAGTCCAAGCGCACCGCGCGTAAACCTCGCAAGTCGGTCGGTGAGCGGTCGGCGCGGATTGTGGGCATGGTCAGTATCGATGACCGTCCCGAGACGGCGTCTGATCGGCGGGTGCCGGGCTGGTGGGAAGGGGATCTGATCGTCGGGAAGGCCGGCCGGTCCGCGGCGGTGACCCTGGTGGAGCGCACGAGCCGGTACACGCTGCTCCTGGGTCTGCCGGACGGGAAGAAGGCACCCGGGGTCGCTGATGTGCTGATCGATCACCTGCGGGGACTGCCGGAGTTCATGCGGCAAGGCCTGACGTGGGATCAGGGTACCGAGATGGCCGAGCATGCCAGCGTCACCGTGGCTGCCGAGTTGCCGATCTACTTCGCTCATCCGCGTTCGCCGTGGGAGCGACCCACCAACGAGAACACCAACGGTCTGATCCGCGAATACTTGCCGAAGGGCACCGAGATCCCGTCTGATCAGCTCTATCTGGAAGCCATCGCCCGCGAGCTCAATGAGCGACCACGTCAGTGCCTGGGTTTCTACACTCCGAGGGAAGTCTTCGAACGCCTACTGAAGGACAACGTTGCTTCCACGAGTTGACACCGCCGTGTCTTGACTGCCCCCGAGTTCGCACTCTGGTTGAACGGCCCCGCCGGAGTCGACTTGTGTCGTTCGACGAGGTGGCGGGGACGGTCGTGGATGCGCTTCTCGATGAGGCGCTCGACCTGTTATCGCCTGATGAGCCGATGCGTCCCGTTGAATCAGAAACTTCTTCGTCTGTGCCATAGCGGAATCTGCGGTGTGCCAAAGCTCGTTTAACCGATCATCAAGCCCGTGGTCAGGTACTTTTCCAAATATGCCGTGCTGGCATATTTAGATATGGCCTTGGTTCGGATTTGGAAAAGCCTTAGGCGTGGGTTCGCCTGGGGTTTTTCGTTCCTGGTGGGGCGGGGCCGGTGGCAGAGGACGGTCGCGGACCCACGTGAGCGCCCGTCTTGGACCCTGATGACTCCACGACAGTCTCGCTGGCGGGGTTTCGGCACGCGAGATCGCGGAGGGTGCAGCGGAGTGGGGTCTGGAATGTATCTGAAAGCGCGATTGCGGCTCGTCACCCGCTGGGTGATGCGCGGCGCTTGGCTTTGCTGGGCGCCTCACATGGGCGGTCCAGCGGTTGATGCGTGATCGCGTAGGCCTGCGGGACGTCTTGCCCAGCTTTGTGGAAGTGATTCACGATGCACGACTGATTGTGGGCGAAGATCGTGAACCCGAGCAGGAATGCTGTTTTGACGTGGCCGAACACTCGTGTGTAGCCACGTTCTAGCGGCTGGTCGTTGTGGAGCTGGCTGTTGGTCGTCTCGACGGCATTGCGGCGGTAGTAGTCGCTGAGCCACTCCGTTGTGCCGTAGGGGATGGCGCTGACGAACATTTGGTTCGAAGCTATCCGGGATTGTGCAGGACCCCTGCACCCGCATGGACCGTTGCAGCCGGTCGTCGGCAAATCCCTCGGACCGAGCATCGAGAATGGCGTGTTAGGGCAGCGTATTGGCGACTTCGCACGGTCAGCTTGGCCGGCCCGCGGAACCGAACTTCTCGCCCCGTCGTCATCGGCTTGTACCCATAGCGCAGATAACGTTCGTCGTAGCGTCGTGCGAGTTCGGTCTGGTCGGCACTCCTCTGCCGGTGGAGGGCCCCACCCGTGCAGCGAAGCGTCGATCCAGTGCTGTTGTGCGCATCTGTCGTCGTCTCGATTGAGGTGCACTGTCTTTACGCACCACAGTCGAGCCGAGCACTGAGACATCGAGGCCGCGAGTGGCGTGATTGATGGAATGCGGCTTTGGCAGATTCGAGGGAATCAATTCGGATGCGGGCGTGTCAGATGGTCTGTGTAAGCGGTGAGGTTCAACCCTGAAGGGAACCGCTGTAGTGACTGTCAATCATGATGTGAGCGTGGATGATTCGCGTGCGGAGCAACGCCGTCGGCAGACCGAGATGGCCAACGAACTGATCGCCTCAGGGGCACTCGATGAGGTGTTCGCGCGCATCGATGCCGGCGAGCCGGTCGGCGGGCAGGACGGCCTGCTGAACTCGCTTCTCAAAGCAACCCTCGAACGAGGCCTGAATGCCGAGCTGACCGAGCACCTCGGGTACGAGGCCGGGGATCCGGATGCGGCGTCGTTTCCGAACTCCCGCAACGGATACGCCGCCAAGACCGTGGCGACCGAGATCGGCGATGTGGCGTTGTCGGTGCCGCGGGACCGGGATGGCAGCTTCACGCCGATGCTGGTCCGCAAAGGCCAACGCCGCCTCGACGGACTGGATGCGATGATCGTCTCGCTGTACGCCGGCGGCATGACGATCCGCGACATTCAGCACCATCTCGCCTCGACGATCGGCACCGACCTGTCTCACGAGACGATTTCGAAGGTCACCGAGGAGGTCGCCGACGAGGTCGCCAAATGGCAGACCCGCGACCTCGAGGCGCTGTATCCGGTGATCTACCTCGATGCGATCATCGTCAAGATCCGCGATGGCGGGCACGTGCGCAACAAGGCCGCCCACATTGCGGTCGGTGTCGATATGGAGGGCGTCAAGCACGTCCTGGGGATCTGGATTCAGCAGACCGAGGGCGCCAAGTTCTGGGCCGCCGTCTGCGCCGAGCTACGCAATCGCGGAGTCGCCGACGTCCTGATCGTGTGCTGTGACGGGCTGACCGGTTTCGCCGAGGCCGTGGAGGCGACCTGGCCGGAGGCGACCGTTCAGACGTGTGTGGTGCACCTGATCCGGGCGTCGATGCGGTTCGTCGGTTACGGCGACCGCAAAGCCGTCGCCGGATTGCTCCGGCCGATCTATCAGGCCTCGACCGAACAGGCCGCTGCCGAGGCGTTGGAGGCGTTCGCCGACTCCGACCTCGGTCGCAAGTACCCGTCGGCGGTCAAGACGTTCCGGGATGCGTGGGAGCGGTTCATTCCGTTCCTGGCGTTCCCGCCGGAGTTGCGGCGGGTCATCTACACCACCAACAGCATCGAATCGTTGAACTACCAGCTGCGCAAGGTCACCAAGAACCGGGGGCACTTCCCGAACGATCAGGCCGCGATGAAGCTGCTGTGGATGGCGATCTGCAACATCGAAGACAAACGCGCCCGCGACCGCGCCAAGGAACGCGGCCTGCCCGCCGCCAAACGACGAGCCTCCGGACGACTGGTCGAAGGCGCGGTCACCACCAACTGGAAACGCGCCCTCGAGCAACTCTCGCTCGCGTATCCAGACCGTATCAACCATCACCTATAAATCGAATACCTGATCGACTTACACGGAAAAGTTGACAAGCTCTCGGATGCGTCTATGGAAAAGAGGACCCCGGCACCGACGAATCGGTACCGGGGTGTGCATCTTGAACCTTGGTATCGCCGACGCTATGAATCGCCCCGACGAGCACTTGGGACAGCACCGTCTCCACCCGACCCGGGCTGGTTCACCCGCCCTACCACGACCGTCTAACGACGGAACCAATCCACGGCGCTCCGCCTGAGCTTGCTCAGGGAGGTGTCAGTAGCAGCCAGCCTCCGTGGTCTTCGAAGACCTGCGCACCAGAGTGTGGCACCTGTCGCACCCACCTATGCAGGGCATCCACAGTCAGGCGTTGTCGATGACCGAAGTGCACGCTCGGCGTTTCCTCGAACGGGACGGCGATGACGACCATACGTCGGGCGACACGCAGGGCTTCGCGAATCGCAGTCAACGCCTGTTCGGTTTCCAAGTGTTCGAGAAGGTGGATGAGCGTCACGGTGTCGAAGCTCGAGTCGTCGTACGACAGCGCGGTTGCATCCGTGTGCCTAGTCGAGATCGGCAAACCGCAGCGGCTCGCCTGGCGGCGGAGCAGCGTGACCGCATTTCGGCTGAGGTCGCACGCCGAAACTGTCCGGCCGTCTTTCGCGAGCTGGATTGCCAAGAAGCCGAAACAGCTGCCTACTTCAAGGACTGAACCGCCGGTCACCAAGGATCGGGCTCGGCGGTGGATGGGTGCGAACGCCGCAGTTCCGTCGGTCAGATTTCGCACGGAATTGCGGTAGAACGCGTCCCACGCTTCCACTGCTGTTGGTGCCGAGGTGAGAATGATGTGCACTGCCGCGGCTTCGAAGTCGTCTTGACCGGCCAGCGCGCCGATGTCGACCAGGAGCGACAACGACGCGACCAGTGCGTCGTCGCTGATGTCGGCAGTGGTGAATCGATGCACCAGGCACAGACCGCCGTCCTCGCGGACGTACCACCACAGCGGCCCCTCGCCGTCGAGCCATTCGCCGGGCCTCGCCGCACGGGCTGATACCTGGCTGGCAGCCGGTGCGGGTAGTGGGTGGTCCAGGACCGCGGTCATGCCCATCCCCGACTCATGTCGATCACCGCACGACCGGTGAAATCTCCACGACGCAGCTGATCCACCACAGTCGGTACGTCGCCGATCTGCACGTCGACCCCGATCCGGTCCAGGCTGCGCGGCCGCAGGTCCGTCTCGATCCGCTGCCACAGGGCCCGGCGCCGGTCGATGGGCATTTGCACCGAGTCGATACCCAAGAGCCCCACCCCTCGGAGGATGAACGGCATGACGGTGGTGGCGAGCGTGGCGCCGCCGGTCAGACCGCTGGCCGTCACCACCCCGCCGTAGTCGGTAGTGCTCAGAATGTCGGCTAACGCCGTACCGCCGACGCAGTCGACGGCCGCCGCCCACCGACTGCGGCCTAAGGGCCGCGGTTTGGCATCGGGGTCCAGTGGCAGCCGGCCGATCACCTCGGCGGCGCCGAGCGCACGCAGACTGTCGGCCGCGTCCGGCTTGCCCGACGCGGCGATCACCTCGAAGCCACGCGCGGCCAGCAGGTCGATGCTTGCCGAACCGACCCCGCCGGTGGCCCCGGTGACCACGACGGGACCCGAGTCCGGCGTCACGCCCCAGTCGAGGATCGCGGCGACGCTCATCGCGGCGGTGAATCCGGCGGTGCCAATCGTGGCGGCCTCGCGCGGCGTCAGGGAGTTCAGCTTCACCGTCCAGTCGGCCGGGACCACCGTCTCCTGCGCGTATCCGCCATCGCGGGCGGTTCCGATGTCGTAGCCGTGGGCGATGACGTGGTCGCCGACCTTGAAGTCGGCCGACGTCGATTCGGTCACCACCCCGGCCAGGTCGATGCCGGGGATGATCGGATAGTCGCGGACTACGCCGCCGCCCGGGGTGAAGGCGAGCGCGTCCTTGAAGTTCACGCTCGAGTGACTGATGTCGACGCGCACCTCGTCCGCACCGAGCGGTTGCCGCTCGCGGTCGGTGAACTCCGGCCGGACTGAATCGCCGACGAGGGTGGCGACCAGTGCTTGAAAAGTAGACATGAGAGTTGTCCTCCTAAGGAGAGTTGCTGAGCCGCAGCGTTATCCGCGCGGTGAAGGTCCGAGAGCACGAGCCAGATCGTCGAGCGCCGCCGGGTTCTCGATGGTGGGCGGCACCTCGAGTTCGGCGCCTTCGAGAAGTTGCCGCAGGCAGCGGCGGACGATCTTTCCCGAGCGGGTCTTGGGTAGTGCACCGACCACCTCGACCCCGGCCAGCGAGGCGATCGGTCCGATTCGGCTACGCACCAGCGCCGAGACCTCGGCTCGCAGCTGGTCCGCCCCGTCGACGGAGTCGATCGCCGGCACCAGGATCGCGTGGGGCCGCTGCCCCTTCAGTTCGTCGCGGACTCCGACCACCGCGCACTCGGACACACCCGGATGCTCGGAGATCGCGGCCTCGATCTGTCCTGACGACATCCGGTGCCCGGCAACGTTCATCACGTCATCGGTGCGGCCCAGGATGTAGACGTAGCCGTCCTCGTCGACGTAGCCGCCGTCGCCGGAGCTGTAGAAGCCGGGGTGCTCGGTGAGGTAGGCCCGCGCGAGACGCTCGTCGTCGCCCCACACTCCGGTCAGCGTCCCCGGCGGCAACGGCAGCCGCAGGCACACCGCTCCCTCGTGGCCCACCGGGACCGCTGCCCCGTCGGACCCGAGGATCTCCACGGTGAAGCCTGGCACCGGCTTGGTGGACGAGCCGGGCCGCGGTTCGAAGTACGTCAGGCCGAGGAAGTTCGACACCACCGGCCAGCCGGTCTCGGTCTGCCACCAGTTGTTGATCACCGGCGCCGGCTGGACCTGCCCCAGCCACCGCTGTGTGTCCGGATCCAGCCGCTCGCCCGCGAGGAAGATCCCGCGCAGACTCGACACGTCGTGCTCGGCGAGCAGCGCCCCGTTCGGGTCGTCGCGGCGCACCGCGCGCATCGCGGTCGGCGCGGAGAGCAGCACATCGACCCGATGGCGTTCGACGACGTCCCAGAACGCTCCTGCGTCGGGGGTGCCGACCGGTTTGCCCTCGAACAGCACCGTCGTGGCGCCGACGAGCAGCGGACCGTAAACGATGAACGAATGCCCGACCACCCAGCCGATGTCGCTGGCTGCGAAGACCACATCCCCGGCTTGGCACCCGTACACGTGCCGCATGCACCAGGACAGCGCGACAGCGTGGCCACCGTTGTCTCGGACGATTCCCTTCGGCGTCCCGGTGGTCCCCGATGTGTACAGGATGTACAGCGGGTCGTGCGCCGCGACCGGAACCGGATCGACGGGCTCGGCAACCGCGATCAGTTCCGCCCAGTCGTGCTCGGCCCAGTCGTACACCGGCCAGATGATCACCCGATCGGCCGGCGGGGGCACCTCCGGCCGATCAACGACGACGACGTGTCGCGGGGGGGTGCCGGGACTCGTCGAGGGCCGCGTCGAGCAGCGGAAGGTACGGCACAGTGTGGCCTGGCTCAAGTCCTCCGGTGGCGGTCACGATCACCACCGGGCGGGCGTCGTCGATGCGAACTGCCAGCTCGGCTGAGCCGAAGCCGCCGAAGACCACCGCGTGCACCGCACCGAGTCGTGCGCAGGCCAGCATCGTGACGACGGCTTCCGGGATCATCGGCATATACACCAGGACTCGGTCCCCGGTGCGCACTCCCAGGCGGCGCAACGCGCCGGCCGCCCGGCGGACCTGTTCGAGCAGATCGCGGTAGGTCACGGTCTCTTCGCGGCCGGTCACCGGAGAGACGTAGATCAGTGCGGCGCGGTCGCCGTTACCCTCGGCGACGTGCCGGTCGACCGCGTTGTAGGCCGTGTTGACGGTTGCTCCCGGGAACCAGTCGACGGTGCCGTCCGGGTTCTCGCTGTACGGTCGGGACGGCTCGTCCACCCAGCTGATCGCGCGGGCCGCGGACAGCCAGAATAGACCCGGATCACAGGCTTGCTCAGCAGCGGCTGCGTACGAATCGACTGTTGAATTCTTCGGTTGACGCTGGTTAGTCATCGGTGAACCTCGCCGGCCGCTTGTCGAGGAACGCAGACATGCCCTCGGTCTGGTCTGCGAAGGCGAACAACGAGTGGAACCACCGTCGTTCGAACAAGAGGCCTTCGGACAGCGGCGTCTGATCCGCGCGCAGCACGCACTCCTTGGCGGCGCGCACCGCGCGCGCGGAGAAGCCCGCGATTTGTCGGGCCGCACTCAAAGCCTCGTCGAGGACGTCAGCGTCGGGGACCACGCGGCTGACCAGGCCGACTCGGTGAGCTTCCACAGCATCGATACGGCGACCGGTGAGCACCAGGTCCATCGCTTGAGCCTTCCCGACGATCCGAGTCAGCCGCTGGGTTCCACCGATGCCGGGGATGATGCCGAGAGCGATCTCCGGCTGTCCGAACGAGGCGCCCTCGCCTGCGATGAGGACATCGCACATCATCGCGATCTCGCAGCCGCCGCCGAGCGCGAAGCCGTTGACGGCGCCGATGGTGGGAATACGCAGCTGCGCGAGCCGCTCCCACAGCGACAGGTGATCGGCGTCGGTCATGTCACCGAAGGTGCGGTCGCGCATCTCGGCGATGTCGGCGCCCGCAGCGAAGGCTCGGCCGGCTCCGGTGAGCACGAGGACCTGAGATTCGGCACGCGTCGCCTCGTCCAGCGCCTCGGCGAACTCACGCATCATCGTCGAGTTCAAGGCATTGAGCGCGTCCGGTCGATTCAGGGTCAACAGGGCGACGCCGTCGTCTCCGACGGCGAGCGAAAGAGTGTCATAAGTGGACATCAGTGGGAAATCCTCCTGGTGGGTAGGGACGGGGTGTGAAGGGGACGGAATCTGGTGCGCCGGGTTCGAGATGCCCGGACAGGCGCTCGATGAGGGCGTCGGCGACCACCCGGATGTGCGGTGCGCGCTGCACCGCCGAGGGGACGACGAGCCAGTACTGCTGCCCCACGGCGACGCTGTCGGGCAGGACCGGTATCAGTCCCGGATGGAACGCGGCGGCATATGTCGGGAGCAGACCGATACCGTGACCGGCGAGGACCGCTTGGATCTGGGCGCTCACACTGTTGGACTGCACAGTCGCGCACGCCCCGGGCAGGAGCTCATCGAGCACACGCAGAGTGGCGATGTCCAGGTGACCGTCCAAGTAGTAGACGAGACGACGATCTCGCAGGTCGTCGACGTAGGGGAGCTCAGCGTGGGTCGCCGCGTACTCGACCGAGGTGAACAGTCCCAGCGAGTAGGTGCACAGGCGGCGGGAGACGACCGCGCGGGATGGCGGCGGCTCCAGGGAGACGGCGATGTCGTATTCGCCGCTGCTCAGGTCCAGATGGGTGGTGGACGTGAGCAGTTCCAGACGGAGGGACCCGTGCCTGGCCACCGCGGCCGCCAGGGCGTGCGGGGCGAGATATGAGCCGAAGGCGTCCGGGGTGAGTAGCCGCACGGGCCCGCACACGTCGTCCTCGCCGTCAGCGTCGACGACGCGGACCGCATCGTCGACGCTCTGCTCGATCCGCTCGCCGATGGATCGCAGCCGACGTCCCGTCTCGGTGAGCTGCCATCCGCTCGACGACCGATTGAACAGGCGCTGCCCGACCTTCTTCTCCATGCGGGCCACATGCCGACTGACCGTGGAGTGGTCGACGCCGAGCCGCGCAGCGGCACCGGTGATGGTTCCGCTGCGCGCCACGGCCAGCAGGACAAGCAGGTCCTCTGCGCCGACCTTGGAGTGCAGCGTTCGGGCCGGAGCCATCTAGGCGAGCCCCAACTTGAGCAGCGCGAGCACCGTCGCCATGATCGCGATCGCGACTGCGGGCGGGTCCAGGTGCATCCGGCAGCGTTCCAACACCAGACGCGCCCATCCCTCGGCGACGACCGAGGAGACGACGCCGGCAGCCACCGCCGCGACCAGGATCCACGTCGCCTCACCGGTGTGCGCGGCCGCGACGCCGGCAGCGATCGCCGCGGGCAGCGTGATGTGATGGGTCACCGGTACCGCCGCGCCGAAGACCAGCGCGAGCAGTGTCACAGCGGACGCACCGTAGAGGAACAGGCCGGCCATTGCCTGCGAGTCCTCCGGCCAGGCCAGGAACACCGACCCGGCGATCGCACCGCCCATCGCGCCGACGGTGAGCACCGCCGATGCACGGTGCTGCCACGGCACCCAAGTCATTCGTTCGGCAGCGGGGGTGCGCGCCCACAGCGCCGCCGCGATGAGTGCAGTCAGGACCACGCTCACCGCCAGCGAATCGACCATCGAGATCTCCGAACCGTCGGTAGCGCGCGCGATCGGAATCTTGCCGACCGCCCGGGCCAGCAACTGACCCAGCACTCCGAAAACCGCGCCGACGCCGAGGATCGACATCCTGTCGTAGGTGATCAGCGGCTTGGCGATGTCACGCCCTGACTCGTGGCGCCGGATGTGGGCCGCGTAGGCCGCGGCGGCCGCTCCGCTGGCGAACATCACGTGCGGACCGAAGACCGGACCGAACGCGAGACCGTCGACGAGCCCGGTGTCGGGACCGAAGGTGGTCGCCAACGTGGCGACGACGACGACCACGCCCATCAGGGAGAAGGCGCCGAGCGCGCCGAGCGCCGCCCCAAGGGCGCCGCCGCCTGCGGCGCCGACGAGTTCGCTCACAGTGAGCGTCATGATGATTCCTCACAGGATTCGGGTCGGTTGCGCATGCGGCGCCGACCTCGATCCCCGCTTTCGCAGAGACCGGGATCGACGCCGCGGCGCGACCGCTCAATCGGTCAGTGCTGGTGCTTGATGATTCCGCGGATGTTCTTGCCCGACAGCAGGTCGTCGTAGCCCTCGTTGACCTGCTCGAGGCTGTACTCCTTGGTGATCAGCTCATCGAGCTTGAGCTTTCCGTCGGCGTACATGCGGACGAGCTTCGGAATGTCATACGTGGGGTTGCAGTCGCCGAACAGCGAACCCTTGATGGTCTTGCGGAAGTAGCTCATCTCGGTGCTGGGAACCTTGACGGTGATCTCGTCGATCCGGTTCAGCGCGGTGAGCACCAGGGTTCCGCAGCGGCCAATCATCGAGAATCCGTCGCTGACCTGCTCCGCGGTGATCAAGTCGGTGGTGATGATCGCCGATTCGGCACCCTGCCCATTGGTCAGTTCGTCGACCGCGACCTTGGCGTCGGCCGCATTGTCGAAGGCCAGGGTCGCGCCCAGCTCGATGGCCTTGTCCCGCTTGTTCTGGAGCGGGTCGACGACGATGATGTGCTCGGCGCCTGCGTGCTTGGCACCCTGCACCGCGTTGATGCCGATACCTCCGATACCGAAGATCACCACGATGTCGCCGGGCTGAGTGTCGGCGGCGTAGACGGCCGAGCCCCAACCCGTCGGGACGCCACACCCGACGAGGACTGCCTTGTCGAGCGGGATGTCGTCGTCGACCTTCACAACCGAGTACTCGTTGATGACGTTGTACTGGCTGAACGTGCCGAGTGTGCACATCGCGCCGTACTGGCCGCGCGGTCCGCTGATCGGCCAGCGCGGACCCTCGAGGTGGCCTTCCAGCATGGCCGCGTTCATGTCGCACACCGACTGGCGTCCGGTGGCGCAGTACTTGCAGCGCCCGCAGGTCGGGGTGAAGGAACAGATCACATGGTCGCCGGGCTTGACTCGAGTGACGCCGGGGCCGACCTCCTGGATGATGCCCGCACCCTCGTGACCGAGAACCATCGGCAGCCGGGCGATGGTGTCACCGATCGCGATGTGCACGTCCGAATGACACAGGCCACCGTACTGGTACTGGATGAGGACCTCGTGCGGGCCCGGCTTGGCCAGGGTGAGTTCTTCGATCTCGATCGGCTTGCCCGGCTCGACGACGACTGCTGCGAGGGTTTTCATGAGAGTTCCTTCTGTGGGGTGGACGAGCACACCGCGAAGCCGGTGCGCTCAGTTCGGGATAGAGCTGATTGGTGGTGGGTCAGGACCGCTTGAGGTTCACGACGTGAACATCGACGAACCCTTCGATGCCGATGCGGCCGAACTCGGCGCCGAGGCCGGACTGCTTGATACCGCCGAATGGGACGTCGGGGGTCAGCTGGAAGTGATGGTTGATCCATGAGGTGCCGGCATCCAGACGGCCGGCGACGGTGATGGCTCGCTCGATGTCGGTGCCCCACACGGACGCGCCGAGCCCGTACGGAGTGTCGTTGGCACGGGCGATTGCATCGTCGAGGTCGTCGTATCGAAGAACCGAACGAATCGGAGCGAACGTCTCCTCTCGGATCAGCGGGCTGTCCTCGTCAACGTCGCGAACCAGGGTCGGCTCGACGTAGTAGCCGGGCCGGTCGAGCGTCTGACCGCCCACGACGACCGTTCCGTGCTCGTGCGCCAAGGCCAAGCTCGCGCGGGCCTTCTCGAACTGCGTCGCGTTCTGCACCGGGCCAAGGCACGTCTGCTCGTCGAGCCCGTGCCCGACGGTCAGCTCCGACGCGCGTCGGGCGAGCGCCTCCACCAACTGCTCGTAGATCGACGACGGCGCATAGATCCGCTTTATCGACACGCACACTTGGCCGCCATTCGCGTACGCCCAGGTGCAGAGACCCTCGGCGGTCTTCTCAATGTCGGCGTCGTCGAGCACGATGGCCGCGTCGTTGCCACCGAGTTCGAGCGTCAGTCGCTTGAGCGTGGGACCGCACGCCTCCATCACGCGGCGGCCGGTGACGGTGGAACCGGTGAACGACACCTTGTTGATCCCCGGGTGCGAAGTGAGGTGCGCACCGAGGTCGCCCGCATCGCCGACCACGTTGAACACGCCGACCGGGATCACATCGCGCACCAGTTCAGCGAAGTGCAAGGTCGCCAACGGCGTGGTGGGCGACGGCTTCAGGACCATCGTGTTGCCGACGATCAGGGCCGGAGCCAGCTTGTAAAGAGCTTGGAAGAGCGGGAAGTTCCACGGGGTGATCGCGCCGACTACGCCGACCGGTCGCCTGCGCAGCTCCACGTACCCGTTCTTGTCATCACGCAGGACTTCGGTCTCGAGTCGGTAGTCGGCGAAGTACCGCGTGAAATCGATCGACCAGCTGATGTCGTCACGAGCCTGCGCGATCGGCTTGCCCTGTTCCAGCGTGGTCAGCTGCGCCAACGTTTCATGGTGCTCGACGAGCACGTCGGCGACTCGGTGCAGGATCGCTCCGCGCTCGTCGACGCTGAGTGCCACCCAACCGGGGAGAGCGCGCCGTGCAGCCGCGACCGCGTCGTCCAATTGCTCGGTCGATGCTGCGGGAGTGGTGGCCACCTGCTCGGCCGTACCCGGGTCGAGCACTGCGACGTCGGTGGCGCCATCGACGAGCCGCCCGTCGATCAAGTGACTGTATTTCTTGGTCGCCAGGTCGAACCCCAGTCCAGGGGTCGGGGCGATGAGTGAGGTCATCACAATCCTCTCGATTCAAGTGCCGCCGGCACGGGGAAAGTCGCCTCGAAGCTCGGGCCGCGGAACCCGGGGAACAGGTCCGCCGAAAGTACCGGGGAGGGCGACGCAATTCAGTCTTGCGTCGTGCGTCACACCTATCTGTTCGGTATCCGTACACCCCGAATCTGCGAGCGGGACCCTCCCCCGCACCCGCTATTGTGATTGCCATTGCAAGTGATGGCGTTCACACTCCTCGAGAGGTGTCGTCTGAAGCACGCGTGCGTCCAACCCGCGCCGGAGGAAGATCGAGAGGTCGTATCCGATGAAAGACAACGTCACAGACGCGCTGGCGTCGTTCACAACGAGCCGCGCGAGCCGCCTCCTGCACGCTTCGTGGAAGCGGTCACGCCAATACGGTCTCGATCCGTCCAAGCCGATGGATCCCCCGACCGCCGGCGACATCGACCCCACGAGCCGACTGTTTCGCGCAGCTGCGCCGGTGTTGCACCGGATTCGTAACGGAATCGACGGCGAACGACTCTCGGTGATGCTCGTCGGTGCCCAAGCCGAAATGCTGACTACGGTGAACGGATGCCGACAGATCGACGCCGTCGTCGAGCGGATCGGAGCCACGCCGGGCGCGGTGTGGCGCGAGGACACCACGGGCACCAACGCGCTGGCGACCCCCTTCGAGACACGGAGCCCCTTGTTCGTGCGCGGCGACGAACACTTCATGGAGGGTCTGCACGGCTACAGCTGTTACGGCAGGCCGATCCTCAACCCGCTCAACGGACACTTGATGGGCGTGCTTGACGTCATGAGCGTCGTCGGAGCTGAGTCGAGTCTGATGCGGCCGTTCATCGACTCGGCGATCGCCGAGATCGAACAGAACATCCAGGACACTGCGGGCAGTCGCACCCGCTCGGTGATCCGCGCCTTCGAGGAGGCGACACGTCACCCGGCGGCGATGGTCGTGGCCGTATCCCACTCCATGGTGCTGCAGAGTTCGATTGCGGCCCGCACCCTGTCCGACTCCGATGTCACGGCGTTGCAGCAACTGGCCGACGGCGTGCACGGCACCACGCGCACCGAGTGCGAGCTGACCAGCGGGCAGACCGCCCAGATCGAGATGGAATCGATCGAGGGGTCGGACGCAGTACTGATCCGACTGCGGACGCGACAGCGCCCGGCGGTGCCGCGCGCCGCCACACCGTTACGTCGACGGAGCCGCGTGCAGCAGGGGATCAACGACATCCAGGCCGGCACCGGCTCCTCAGTGATCGTCGGCGAACCAGGCAGCGGACGCACGACCGCCCTCAGCCAGGTCGCGGCGGGCCTCGCCGTGCGCGCGATCGACGGCCGGACCGCGGAGCCCGCCGATGTCGAGGACGAGCTGCGCGCCCTGGCCTGCGAGGCGTTCCCTGATGTGCTCACCATTGACAACCTCGATCTGCTGTCGAAAGCAGCACGCGACCTCATCGAGAATCTCCTCGTCTCCGGGCGGCCGCGAATCTTGGCCGCCACGTCGGTCCCCGGCGACGCCGACCATGCCCGGCTCCTCGACCTGTTCGACGCACGTCTGGATCTCCCGACGCTGCGCGATCAACGCTCGGAGCTGCTCAGCACGCTCAACGAAATCGCCGGTCCCGGCGTTCGGTACCGGTTCACACCGCAGGCGACGCGGATCCTGGAGTCGTACTCGTGGCCGGGCAACCATCGAGAGCTTGCGACGGTGCTGCGCTCACTGGCGCGCTCCCGCGGAACGCTCATCGACGTCGCCGACCTACCGACCGAACTACGGATGAAGGCAACGACCAAGCAGATGACACCATGGCAGCAGGCCAGCTGTGACGCGATCATGCGAGCGATGGAGATCTACCACGGCAACAAGGCCCACGCGGCCGACTATCTGGGCATCAGCCGCAGCACGCTGTACCACCACATAAAGGAGTACGGGATCATCGTGTAACCCCTTCCCTCCTCTCACCTGCGGAGATCTGCGCTGGTCGACAGGTGGCGCAGACGTGGGAACCATCGTGCACAAACGCACAGGAGTGTGTGCATTTGGCCGTTGTCGGGTCGCACGGGGTCGGGCAGAGTCACAACCGACCCCGTACCCGACCAGAGGCCCGCCACATGTCCAACGTCATCGCCCTGCCACGCGTCCTGCGGATCGGCGCCGGTGCATTGAACGATCTGTCCGTACTCCTGACTGACCTCGGTTGCCGCCGACCGCTGATCGTAACCGACGAATTCCTGACCTCCACCGGTGCCGTCGCACGTCTCGGTCAGTCGCTGGCGTCGGCCGGCATCGAGTTCAGCGTCTTCGACCGGGTCGTCCCCGATCCGACGACCGACTCGTTGCGTCCGGCCGTCGACATGGCCCGCGCCGACGGGTGCGACGCAGTCGTCGGCTTCGGTGGCGGCAGCTCACTCGACACGGCCAAGGCCGTCGCGCTCCTGACCACCACCGATCGGCCGATGCGAGACTTCAAGGCACCGACATCAACCGACCAGCCGATGCTGCCGCTCGTGGCCATCCCGACCACGGCGGGCAGCGGCTCGGAGGCCACCCGATTCACGGTCATCAGCGACTCGGAGACCGGCGAGAAGATGCTGTGTCCTGGGCTGGCATTCCTGCCGACCGCCGCGATCATCGACTACACGCTGACCCTGTCGATGCCGCCGCGGCTCACCGCCGACACCGGTATCGACGCGCTGACCCACGCGGTGGAGGCCTACGTCAGTGTCAAGGCCAATCCGTTCAGCGACGGGTTCGCACTCACCGCGATCTCGACGATCGCCTCCTGCCTGCGCAGCGTCTACCGCGACGGGTCGAACGAGCAGGCACGCGAGCAGATGATGCTGGCGGCCACGCAGGCCGGTATCGCGTTCTCCAACTCGAGTGTCGCGTTGGTGCACGGCATGAGCCGGCCCCTCGGCGCCCACTTCCACGTCAGCCATGGGCTCTCGAACGCGATGCTGTTCCCGGTCGTCGCCGAGTTCTCGCTTCCCGGTGCTCGTTCCCGCTACGCAGACTGCGCTCGCGCCTACGGTATCGCCGACGACGGAGTGTCCGACGAAGTCGCTGGCGAACGCTTCGTCGACGAGCTGCGGCGCCTCAATCACGACCTCGCCGTACCGTCCCCGCGGACGCTGGACGTCGACGCCGAGCGCTGGTCCGCCCTGTTGCCGACGATGGCCGAGCAGGCGCTGGCTTCCGGGTCGCCCCAGAACAATCCGGTGGTCCCGACCGCCGACGAGATCTGCGAGATCTACCGCCGCATCTACTGATCGCCGATCACACCCTGAGCCCTTCCTCTTCCCTTCCCTTCTCTTCCCTTCCCTTCTCTTCCCTTCCACCTCTGAGGAGTTCCCATGTCTTCCACTGCCATCGCCATGGATACCGTCGGCCACTGGATCGACGGCCGCGTCGTCGATCCAGACGCTCCCGACGCCACCGACGTCTACTGCCCGGCCACCGGTGAGGTCACCAAACGCGTACCGGTCGGCTCCCGCGGCGACGCCGAGGCCGCCGTCACTGCCGCCGCACGTGCCTTCGACGCGTGGGCGGTCACTCCGGCGCACGTCCGAGCACGAGTCCTGTTCACCTTCCGCGAGAAGATGCTCGCCGACATCGACCGGCTCGCGGCGATCATCTGCGACGAGCACGGCAAGGTACTCGACGACGCCAAGGGCGAACTGCAGCGTGGCATCGAAGTGGTCGAGTTCGCCTGCGGCATCCCCGAACTGATGAAGGGCGAGTTCACCGAGAACGTCGGAACCGGCGTCGACGGCATGTCCCTGCGCAAGCCACTCGGCCCCGTGGTCGGTGTAGTGCCGTTCAATTTCCCCGCAATGGTCCCGATGTGGATGTTCCCGGTGGCGCTGGCATGCGGCAACACCTTCGTCCTGAAGCCGTCGGAGAAGGTGCCGACCCTGGCGATGGAGATGGCGGCGATGCTCACCGAGTCGGGGCTGCCGGACGGGGTCTTCAACATCGTGCACGGAGGCCGCGAGGTGGTCGACACGCTGATCACCGATCCGCGTGTCGAGGCGGTCAGCTTCGTCGGATCCACTCCGGTCGCCGAGCACGTATATCGAACCGGGACGGAGGCCGGCAAGCGTGTGCAGGCGCTCGGCGGCGCCAAGAACCATCTCGTGGTCATGCCCGATGCGGACGTGGAGAACGCGGTGAACGCGCTGATGGGCTCGGCATTCGGATCGGCGGGCGAACGGTGCATGGCGATCTCCGTCGTGGTCGCCGTCGGCGACGAGGTGGCCCGCGCAATCCGCGAGCGGCTGGTCGAGCGGATAGCTGAGCTGCGCGTCGGGCCCGGTACCGAGCCCAGAGTGGAGATGGGCCCGTTGGTGACGCCGGAGCATCGCGAGCGAGTGATGTCGTATGTGGCGGCTGGCGAGAACGAAGGCGCCGAGCTCGTGGTCGATGGTCGGAACGGGATCCGCGAGGAGGGGTTCTTCCTCGGCGCGTCGCTGTTCGACCACGTCACGCCTCAGATGAAGATCTACCGCGAGGAGATCTTCGGCCCCGTCCTCGCCATTGTGCGCGTGAACTCGTTCAACGAAGCCCTCCAGTTGGTCAACGACCACGAGTTCGGCAACGGCACTGCATTGTTCACCGCCGACGGTCGTGCCGCGCGAACGTTCATCTCGCAGGCACGCGCAGGCATGGTCGGCATCAACGTGCCGATTCCCGTCCCGATGGCGTTCCACTCATTCGGCGGCTGGAAGCGTTCACTCTTCGGCGATCACCACGTCCACGGCAAGGAAGGCGTGCGCTTCTACACGCGCTACAAGACCGCGACTGTCAGGTGGCCGGAGGCAGGGGCCGCATCGACAGAATTTGCAATGCCGACAACCGGATAGCATTGGGATGCACTCCGAGGTGATGCTTGTCGGACCCCGTTCCAAAGCCCGGGGAGTACCGATTCACACTCGCAGTTGTCGATAAGTGCCAACACGAAGCGGCACCACGGTGACGGGAATCCAGTGGCAGTTCTCGATAGTTGTGCCAGG
The DNA here is from genome assembly GCF_039946255.1 of Gordonia aichiensis. Lineage (GTDB taxonomy): Bacteria > Actinomycetota > Actinomycetes > Mycobacteriales > Mycobacteriaceae > Gordonia > Gordonia aichiensis_A. Next base: position 22,688 of record NZ_JBCDWL010000014.1, read on the forward strand.
GCAGCGATTCTCTTGTGCCGAACGCGGGTCGGCCGAACAAGTGCCTGCTGATCAGGTACTTTTCCAAACATGCCCAAATACAACAGAGTACGAACGCACAGAGTTCAAGCCCGGTACGAGAGACGTTCTCATGCCGGGCTTGATTCGTTTGTGCCCACATTCTTCCGCGATCGTGTCGTCTCGTCTGCCGAAAGCCACGTGACCGCCCGGCGGGCCTGTCGCTTCGATAGCATCGATGTCATGAAGCGCCCGGGTGGTCGGCTCCAGTGGTCCGGTGATCGGATGGGTCGGCTGAGTCTCAGGCTCGACGCCGCCTACTGCACGCTGCTCGGAGTCGGCGTCGCGATCGCGGCACCGACCATCGCGACCTCCCTTCCGCTGCCCGTCTGGGTGTTCGTCGCCACCGGTGCCGCCGTGGTGCTGTGGGCGGATCTGATCCTCATCATGCTCGCGCGCCTGGACCTGCGCAGCGCGCTGCTCCTGGTGATGGTCGCCAACCTGCTCGCTGCGGGGGCCGTCGCCGTCGTCTCTGCGCTCGGTGCGACTCTTCTGGTGATCGCCGCGGTCCTCGCCGTCGCGGTCGACGTCGCTCTCTTCGCCGGCAGTCAGGCGCTCGCGGTGCGTAGGCTGCGGCCCGCCCGCTGATCTCGCGCTCAGCCCGGCCCAGTCCTCCTCGGCCGCTGCTGAATCGGCTCATGACCGGCCGAGTTCCGGATCGGCGCCGTGCCGAAACCGGGCGAGCCGGCGCCGCCTGATCAGCTCCCGGCGGATGGTCCGCCGGATCCATCGTCGTCGCGGGCCCGACGACGCTGCGCCTCGGCGCGCTCACGGACGCGGCGACGATACTCGGCGTCCTCCCGCGCGGCGATCGCCGACAGGTACTCGGGGCTGCGGTTCTCCGGGCGCTCGTACTCGGGGTGACCGGTGGTCCGGGCGGGCGTGGTCGGCGCCGGGCCCTCGGGGCGCCCGACGAGCAGCCAGATCACCGAGCCGACCAGCGGCAGCAGGATGACGATGAGCAGCCACACCACCTTCGGCAGGTGCCGGACGCGGTACTCGTCGGCGACGATGACGTCGATCAGCGCCGCCACCCAGACGGCGAGCACGAGAAGACTCAGATAAGGCACGATGCAGACCCCCGGATCGGCTCGGACAGATACGTCATCCTACGCACCGACGGCGATCACCGGGCCGGACTCGGCCGGGCGGCCGCCACTTCCGGCGCGCGGTGCGGTGCCCACTAGAATCGGGCCCGTCTGTCGGATCGCCCGGCGGCTGCGCGCAACGAGAAGGACTGCTTCAAGTGACCACACGGATCCGCATCGGCATCGTCGGCTACGGAAACCTCGGCCGCGGGGTGGAGACCGCACTCGGCCTGAACCCGGACATGGAGTTGGTCGGGGTCTTCACCCGGCGCGACCCGCAGAGCGTCGAGACCGTCGATGCCCAGACTCCGGTGTTCCCGATCGCCGACCTCGATCGCGATCGCGACGACGTCGACGTGCTCATTCTGTGCGGCGGCTCGCGCAGCGATCTGCCCGAGCAGAGTCCGGCGCAGGCCTCGCGTTACAGCATCGTCGACAGCTACGACAATCACGCGCGGATCCCCGAGCACTTCGCCGCCGTCGACGCCGCCGCACGTGCCGCGGGTACCACCGCGGTGATCTCCACCGGCTGGGATCCCGGCCTGTTCTCCCTCAACCGCGTCTACGGCGAGGCGATCGTCCCGCAGGGCGCCACGTACACGTTCTGGGGCCGCGGGCTCAGCCAGGGACATTCCGACGCGCTGCGTCGCGTTCCGGGCGTCGCAGGCGGCGTCCAGTACACGTTGCCGTCCGAGACGGCGATCGACGCCGTCCGGGCCGGCGAGAACCCTGAACTCACCACGCGCGAGCGACACACGCGCGAGTGCTTCGTGGTCCTCGAAGACGGTGCCGACGCCGAGACAGTCCGCGCGGAGATCGTGACCATGCCCGACTACTTCGAGCCCTACGAGACCACCGTGCACTTCATCAGCGCAGACGAGCTCGAACGCGATCACCGCGGCATGCCGCACGGCGGCTTCGTGATCCGCAGCGGTGCCACCTCCGAGGGCACCAAGCAGGTCATCGAGTACCGGCTGGGACTGGAGTCGAACCCTGAGTTCACTGCCAGCGTCCTCGTCGCCTATGCGCGCGCCGCGGCACGGATGAACCGAGCCGGAGACGTCGGCGCCAAGACGCCCTTCGACGTCGCGCCGGGGCTGTTGTCGCCGCTGTCGGCCGAGCAGTTGCGCGCCGACTACCTGTAGGCGAGCGCGGTCTTCGCTGCGCTCCGGAGTTCTGCAGGGTGGTGGGGATCTCGATGCGCGGCCTTCGCTGCGCTCCGGTCGCTTACTCGATCAGCCTGAGGGGCGGCCTGCGTATTGCTTGGCGTGGAGCGGGTTTTGCAGGGTGGTCGAGTAAGCGGAGGAGCGGAGCGGGGGAGCGCATCGAGACCGGGGTGGGGGGATCTCGATGCGCCGCCTTCGCTGCGCTCCGGTCGCTTACTCGATCAGCCTGTGGGGCGGCCTTTGTTTTGGTCGCTTGGTCGATCAGCCTGTGGGGGCGGCCGTCGTTTTGGTCGCTTGGTTGATTGACCTGTGGGTGGCCGTCGTTCTGTTTTGCAGGGTGGTCGAGTAAGCGGAGGAGCGGAGCGGGGGAGCGCATCGAGACCCGGGGTGGGGGATCTCGATGCGCGGCCTTCGCTGCGCTCCGGTCGCTTACTCGATCAGCCTGTGGGGCGGGCTGCGTTCTGGTCGCCTGGTCGATCGGCCTGAGGGGCGGGCTGCGTTCTGGTCGCCTGGTCGATCGGCCTGGGAGGGCGGGCTGCGTTCTGGTCGCTTGGTCGATCGGCCTGTGGGGCGGCCTGTGTTCTGGTCGCCTGGTCGGTCAGCCGTCGCCTGGTCGATCGGCCCGAGATCAGGAGCCGAAGCCGACCATCGACTTCACCTCGAGGTACTCGTCGAAGGCGTAGTCGCTCCATTCGCGGCCGTTGCCGCTGCGCTTGTATCCGCCGAACGGGACCGTCGTATCGATGTTCGCCGAGTTCAGGGTGATGGTTCCCGCGCGCAGCTTGGACGCGATCCGGCGGACCTCGTCGAGGTCCTCGCCTGAGACGTAGCCTGCCAGGCCGTACTCGGTGTCGTTGCCGATCTTGACGGCCTCGTCGACCGAGTCGTAGCCGATCACCACCAGCACCGGACCGAAGACCTCGGTGCGGGCGATCTCCATGTCGTTGGTGACATTGGTGAACACCGTCGGGCGCACGTAGTAGCCGGAGTCGAGGCCCTCCGGGCGTCCCGGGCCGCCGACGACGGGCTTGGCGCCGTCGGCGATCGCCCGCTCGATCAGCCCCTGAATCTTCGTGAACTGAGCCTCGGAGACTACCGGGCCCAGCCGCACATCGGTGGTCGGGTCGCCGACGGTCAGGCTCGACGCGGCCTCCGCGGCGGCGGCCGCGACCTCGTCGAGCCGGTGACTCGGGACGATCATGCGGCTGGGGGCGTTGCACGACTGCCCCGAGTTCAGCATCATCGAGCCGACGCCGGCGGCGACGTTCGCGGCCAGCGAGTCGTCGTCGAGCAGAATGTTGGGGCTCTTGCCGCCGAGCTCCTGCGCCACGCGCTTGACGCTCGGCGCGGCGGCCTTGGCGACCTCGACACCGGCCCGGGTGGATCCGGTGAACGAGATCAGATCGATGTCCGGGTGCGCCGACAGCGCCGCGCCGACGCCGGGACCGTCGCCGTTGACCAGGTTGAACACGCCGGCGGGGACGCCCGCCGCGTCGAAGATCTCGGCGACGATCGCGGCCGAGAACGGCGAGACCTCACTGGGCTTGAGGATCATCGTGCAGCCGGTGGCCAGCGCGGGCGCCACCTTGCACATCACCTGATTGAGCGGCCAGTTCCACGGCGTGATGAAACCGCACACGCCGATCGGCTCCTTCACGATCCGCGACGTGCCGCGCTCCTCGACGAACGAGAAGGTCTTGAGCGCTTCGGCGGCCGTGGCCAGGTGCGCCAACCCGATCGGCACCTGCGCCGCCATCGACAGCCCGGCCGGCGCGCCCATCTCCTCGGTGACGGCGGCCGCGAGATCCGCGGCCCGCTTCTGGTACTCGGCGATGATCGCGCCGATCAGTGCGACCCGCTCGTCGACGGTACTGTTCGACCACCCCTCGAAGGCGTGTCGCGCGGCGATGACGGCCGCATCCACGTCGGCCGCGGTGCCGATCGCGACCCGCCCCGCGACCTGCTCGGTGGCCGGGTTGATGACATCGAGGAACGTCGGTTCGCCGACGGGATCGACCCACTGGCCGTTGATGTAGAACTTCGTCAGATCGGTCATCACTTCACTCCTGTCGTGGTGCGGAACGACGCCGTCGTCCCCGGAAGGGGCGTGCGCCGACCGTGGCTTTACGTCAGGGCTGCGGCGCATGAACGGGGCGATCCCGCTGGGCGGAACCATCTGCCTGCGAGCCTACCCGCGGGTGCCAACGTATGAGACGTATGTCTCACCCGCACAGCGAGAGGTCGCCTCATGCCGCACACGCCATCAATCCGACCGGTATCGATCGACGACGTCGAGGAATGGACCGACCAGGCCGACGTGGTGATCGCGGGGTTCGGCGTCGCCGGCGCCTCCGCGGCAGTCGGTGCCGCACAGTCCGGCGCCGACGTCCTGGTCCTGGAGCGAACCGGCGGCTGGGGCGGTGCGGCGGCGATGGCCGGCGGCTTCCTCTACCTGGGCGGCGGCACGCCGCTGCAGAAGGCGTGCGGCTTCGACGACACCGTCGAGGCCATGAAGGCCTTCATGACGCAGGCGCTCGGACCCGGCGTCGACACGGCCAAGATCGACGCCTACTGCGAGGGGAGCGTCGCCCACTACCATTGGCTCGCCGATGAGTGCGGCGTGCCGTTCAAGGCATCGTTCTGGGGCGAACCCGGGTGGGAACAGCCCTTCGACGACGGCCTGCAGTACACCGGCGGAGAGAACGCCGCGCCGTTCCACGACACGATTCCGCCTGCACCGCGCGGACACGTGCCGCAGATGTCCGACAAGCGGGCCGACGCCGAGCGGGGCGGCGGCTACATGCTGATGCAACCGCTCACCGACCGCGCCGGCGAGCTGGGTGTTCGCGCCGCCTACGACATGCGGGTGCAGGCCCTGGTGGTCGACGGCGATCGGGTGGTCGGGGTGACCGCGCGCCAGTACGGTCGGACCGTCGCCGTCCGCGCTCACCGCGGGGTGGTCCTGGCCACCGGCAGCTTCGCCTACCACCCGCAGATGCTGGAGTCGCACGCCCCGCGGCTGGTCGGACGCCCGGCGGCCGCGATCGAGGAGCACGACGGTCGGGCGATCGCGATGGCGCAGGCGCTCGGCGCCGACCTGGCGCACATGGACGCCGCGGAGGTCGCGTACTTCTGCGACCCGCAGCTGTTCATCCGCGGCATCCTCGTCGACGGCCGCGGTCAGCGCTTCATCAACGAGGACACCTATCCGGGCCGGGTGGGGCAGGCGGCGCTGTACGGGTGCGGCGGCGAGACTTACCTGATCATCGATCAGGCGTCATACGAGCAGGGGTGCTCGCGGCCGACCGCGACCCCGGAACTGCGGCATCGTCCGACGTGGGTGTGCGAGAGCGTCGCCGAACTCGAGGGAGAGATGGGCCTGCCCGACGGTGCGCTGCAGAGCACCGTCGACTACTACAACCGGCACGCCCGGAACGGGACCGACCCGCTGTTCGACAAGCGACCGGAGTGGGTCGCGCCGATCGGCTCGCCGGTGGCGGCGATCGACCTGCGCGGAATGGTCGGCGGATTCACTCTCGGCGGACTGCGCACTAGCGTCGACGCCGAGGTGCTGCACGTCTCCGGCGACCCGATTCCCGGCCTGTACGCGGCCGGTCGCTGCACGTCGGGAGTCTCGGCCGGCGGCTACGCCTCGGGGGCGTCGCTGGGCGACAGCAGCTTCTTCGGTCGCCGCGCGGGCGTCTACGCCGCCAAGGGCTGAGCGGCGCGAGCGGTCAGATCAGGATCCACAGGTAGGCCAGCACGCCCAGGACCAGGAAGGTGACCCACAGCCAGCCGATGATGATCGCCGCGGTGGCGAACTCGCGGCCGATCTGGCGGTTGGCGTCGATCGCCGCGCGGGTGCGGTAACCCAGCCAGATGCCGACCGGCGACAGCAGTCCGATCGCCGACAGGACGAACGCGATGACGGCGTTCCAGTTCAACTCGGCTCGGCGGCCTGCCGTGGGCCGGGCTCTCGATGCAGTGGCCACGGTGTGGTCGTCCTTAGCGGTAGCGGGCGGTGCGGTGGTCGGGGTCTGGGCCGATGGTGCCGAGGTCGTCGGCGAGTCGCCGGTCGGACCCGGCGCCGGGCGGTTCGCGGTCGGTGCGGCAGCCGAGTAGGCCAGCGGACGGTCCGGCTCGGTCTGCCCGGCCGCGGCGGCCGGTCGGGTGGGGCCGCCCGGTTGCTGAACCGGGGGGAACGACGGGCCGTTCGCCGCCGGGCGCTGCGGAGGCCCGGCCGGCCGCTGCGGTGGTCCGGCGGGGCGCTGCTGCGGGCCCTGCGGCTGTCCGGGGCCGGGCTGACCCGCCGACGGCCGTGCCGGACCGGAATGCGAGGGCGCCGGAGGCGGCACCGGCCGGCCACCGGCCTGGTTCATCGGCCCGCCGGGGGCCGGACGCGGAGTTCCTCGCGACGGCGCACCCGATTGGGGGCCGATGGACTGAGTCGCACCGGATTGGGGGCCGCCGGGCTGGGGCGCACCGGACTGGGGCGCACCGGGCTGCGAGGCACCCGGCTGCGGGGGGCGCGGCGCAGGTCCGCCGGGCTGAGGTGCCGGATTCGGACCGTTCGGCGGAGCCGGATTCGTGCGCTGGGCCGACGACGCTGCGGGCGGAGTCGACGGTTCCGGGCCGCGCGGACCGCGCTGCCCCGGCACCTGCGGACCTCCCGGACCCTGGGGACCCCCTGGACCCTGCGGGCCTCGCGGACCCGGGCCCTGCGGATCCACCTTGCGCGTCTCGTCGGAAGTCACCTCTACAAAATACCCGTCACAGCTCAGGCATTGCTGAGACCGCGAAGGTCCTCCACGCGCGGCACCGTCGGCGATACCGGCGGATGCTCGGTCCGGGAACGCCGCAACACCACTGCGAGCACGGTCAACAGCAAGATGAGCACGGACGCGAGAGCGACCAGTAGTTTGTTCGGCATCCTCCCAGCGTGCCAGGTGGCCTCCGGGCACGCCACCGGCGCCGCACGCATCTGCCCTGCCCTCGCGGTTGCCGCCCTCATGGTCGCAGCACTTCTGGTTTCATGGACGGTGTGAGCGAGCAGAAGAAGACCGCGACCCTGCATACCAATCGCGGCGACATCGTCATCGAACTTTTCCCGAACCACGCACCCGTCACCGTCGAGAACTTCGTCGGCCTGGCGGACGGCAGCAAGGACTACTCCACCAAGAACGCCAAGGGCGAGGCCAGCGGCCCGTTCTACGACGGCGCCGTCTTCCACCGTGTCATCGGCGGCTTCATGATCCAGGGCGGCGACCCGACCGGCACCGGCCGCGGCGGCCCCGGCTACCAGTTCAAGGATGAGTTCCACCCGGAACTGCAGTTCGACCGCCCCTACCTGCTGGCGATGGCGAACGCCGGGCCCGGCACCAACGGCTCGCAGTTCTTCATCACCGTGGGCCCGACCCCGCACCTGAACCGTCGCCACACCATCTTCGGTGAGGTCAAGGACGCGGCCTCGCAGCAGGTCGTCGATGCGATCGCCACCACCGCCACCGACCGCGCCGACCGCCCGGTCGACGAGGTCGTCATCGAGAGCATCGAACTCAGCTGACTTTGACGCCGACCTGTTACCGGCACCCCGACCGCCCGACAGCGCTGTCTTGCACACGCTGCGGGCGGTCGGCCTGTCCGGACTGCCTCCGTTCCGCCTCGGTGGGCCAACACTGCGTCGACTGTGTCGGCGAGGCCGCGTCGTCGGTCCGCGTGGCCACCGCGGCACCCACCCTGAACACGACGGGCGCCGACCGCCGACGGCCCGTGGTCACCTACGGGCTGATCGCCGTCAACGTCGTGGTCTTTCTCGCCTGCGTCCTGCAGGCGGGCAGCGCGACGAACCTGCTGAACTCGTCGATCATGCAGCAGGGCGCGCTGATCAGCGGTGCCGGATTCGAGAACGAGTACTGGCGCCTGTTCACGTCGGGCTTCCTGCACTGGTCGGTGCTGCACGTCGCGGTCAACATGATCTCGCTGTACCTGATCGGCGCCGACCTGGAACGCGTCTTCGGTCCGGCCCGCTATTTCGCGGTCTATCTCATCGGACTGCTGGGCGGCAGTGCCGCCGTCATGGCGTTGGAGTCCGGACCCAAGATCACCGCGGGCGCGTCGGGCGCCGTCTACGGGCTGCTGGGAGCGCTGCTGGTGGTGGTGCTGCGGCTGAAGCTGCCCGCCACCAACGTGATCGCCGTGATCGTCATCAACGTGGTGCTCTCGTTCAGCATCACCGGGATCTCGTTGCTCGGGCATCTGGGCGGGCTCGTGTTCGGCGCGGCGGCCGCGCTCGCCGTTCTGTGGGTGCCGATGAAGGTGCTGCCGCCGGAGAAGCAGACCTACCAGCACGTCACTCGGATCGGCTGGTACGGGCTGGCGCTGCTGTTCGTGATCGCGCTCGCGATCGGCACCGGATTCGCGGCCGAAGCGAGCCTGTAGCGCCGCGGATCCGAGGCAGCCGCACAGCGCAGAGGACCGACGCGGCCGCGTCGAACTGTGCGGGCTTGTGGAATGTGTGCGACGGGGAGGCTATTCGACGGGCAGGCCGGCCGCGCGGAGGGTCTCGGCCACCGCGGTCGGCTCCTCGCCCAGATCCCAGCGCCCGAAGACCAGCAGACGGTCGTCGGGCAGATCGATCGCCAGCTGCCGCGTCTGGCCGACGATCCGGCGGGTGTGCAGCACCGACACCCGCTCCATGTCGTAGACGGTCAGCGTGCGGGTGCCGCGCAGCGTCTTGACCACGAGAACGGGCCCGTCGAGCAGGGTCAGCCGCGGTCGTCGCGCCAGCGAGACGACGCCGGTGACGATCAACGCGGCGGCGGCGATGCCGAGGAAGACCATGGCCGCGGGGTCGGTGTACGACGCCGCGGTGGCCGCTGCGAGCGCCACTCCCGCACCGATCAGCGCGATCGCCGCGGGCAGGGGCGTGGACCATCGCCGTGTCATGGCGGCCGCCGACTCGTTGATGCTCCGCACCTCTCCATCGCCGGGTTCATCCACAAGCGATCGGGTCTCATCCACAGGGGTTATCCACAGTGGGGATGGATTGCACACATGTCATTGCGGAAAAGGGGACTGTCACCAGGACTTTTCCGATCCGACGAGGGTCAGCGCCATCCCATGGTCATCAACAGGCCGACCACCATGAACCCGAATCCGATCAACATGTTCCACGGGCCGAGCGAGGTCATCCAGTCGAGGACCGAGTACTTGCCGGTGGAGGCGCCCAGGTAGTACACGATCAGCCACACCAGTCCGAGCAGCATGAGGCCGAACATGACCGACTGATAGACGACGCCGGACGGACCCGCCTTCACCTTCACCGGGGTGCGGCTGGCAGTGTTGATGGTGTAGTCGGTCTTCTTCCGGACTTTTGACTTAGGCATGTGTCCACGGTAACTGAGTACAAGCCCAGGTGGGGAACCCGTTAACCTGGACGACGTGCGCATCCTCGTCATCGACAACTACGACAGCTTCGTCTACAACCTGGTCCAGTACCTGGGGCAGCTCGGCGTGGACGCGGTGGTCTGGCGCAACGACGACGAGCGGCTCGCCGACCTCGACGCGGTGGTCGCGGACTTCGACGGCATCCTCCTCAGCCCGGGCCCCGGCACCCCCGATCGGGCCGGCGCCACCGTGCCCATCGTGTCGGTCGCCGCGCAGGCGGGCACCCCGCTGCTGGGCGTCTGCCTCGGACATCAGGCCATCGGCGAGGCGTTCGGCGCCAGCGTCGTCCGGGCCCCGGAACTGCTGCACGGCAAGACCTCGCTCGTCGACCACGACGGCACCGGCGTGCTGGCGGGCCTGCCGCAGCCCTTCACCGCGACGCGCTACCACTCGCTCACCGTCGCCCCCGAGACCGTGCCCGACGAGCTCATCGTCACCGGCCGCACCGAGAGCGGCATCGTGATGGCGATGCGGCACCGGGACCTGCCGATCCACGGCGTCCAGTTCCATCCCGAGAGCGTCCTGACCCAGGGCGGTCACCGGATGCTGGCCAACTGGCTGCGCGAGTGCGGGCTGACGGTGCCCGAGGCGACCGTCGCCGAACTGGAGAACCAGATGGCGAAGGCGCTCTCGGGCGGCGAGTGAGACCCCGGGTCAGCCCGGAATCAGGCTGGCCCGGCCGATCACGACCGAGACCGTCGCGTTCTTGCGCAGCTTGCTGCCCGCCGACGGGGACTGCGAGATCACCTTGCCGTCGTCCCGGCTCGCCAGCCCGACGCCGCGTTCGCTGGAGCTCAGGGTGTTCGGCTGCCATCCCGCGTCCTCGAGCGCCTTCTGGGCCTCCTCGAGCGTCTTTCCGCGCAGGTCGGGCATCACGAACATGTTGCCGCGAGAGATCTGAACCTGAATGATGCTGCCGACCTGCACCGTGGTGCCGGGCTCCGGCGACGTGCTCACCACCTGGCCCGCGGGCAACTCGGAGTCGACCTGCACCGCCGCCATCTCCAGGTTCAGCTGACTGAGCGTCTGCCGGGCCTCCGACTGCGTCTGGGCGCGCAGATCCGGGAGTGTGACCTCCTTCGGCCCCGTCCCGACGTACAGGATCACCGCGACGTTCACCGGGGCGGGTGTTCCGACCCGCGGATTGGTTCGGACCACCTTGCCCTTGAGGGCCTCGGTCGATTCCAGGTCCTGCTTCTTGACCTCGTCGAACCCGAGGACCTTCAGCGCCTTGGTGGCGTCGTCCGGGGTCTTTCCGCGCAGGTCGGGAATCGGTTGTCGTTGCGGACCCGACGAGACGTAGAGGGTCACCTCCGAGCCCTTGGGCGTCGGGACGTCGTCGCCCGGGACCGTGCGCGTCGCCAGACCTTCGGCGATGTCCGAGCTCGGCTCCTTGGTCTCCTTGACGGTGAACCCGGCCTGCTGCAGGTTCGCCTTCGCCGCGTTCGCGGCCAGTCCGGCGACGGTCGGCACGGAGATCATCGGTTCGGAACTCTTCCACGGCGACCAGGCGAACAGCCCGATCAGCAGGGCGAGGATGCCGATCAGCGCGACGGCGACCTGGACGGGCCGCCGGTGGAAGAGCCCGGACCCGCCGGGCACCTCCTGCTCGTCGTCGCCGTCGGACCCGCCGCGCCTGCTGGGGAGCGCCTCGTTGCGCACCGGCACGCGGGGCGAGTCGATGAGCGCGGTCTGTTCCTCGTCGGACAGGAGCATCGGCGCGGCCGGCTTGCCGCCGGCGAGCACCTTGATCAGGTCGGAGCGGAACTCGGCGGCCGTCTGATACCGGTTGGCCGGATTCTTGCTCATCGCCTTCATGATCACCGACTCGAGCTCGGGGGTGATCTCCGGCCGGATCGACGACGGCCGCCGCGGATCCTCATGAACGTGCTGGTGAGCGACGGCGATCGGCGAGTCGCCGGTGAACGGCGGTTCGCCGGTCACCAGCTCGAACAGCACACAGCCCATCGAGTAGATGTCGCTGCGGGGATCGACCTTGATCCCGCGCGCCTGCTCGGGCGAGAGGTACTGGGCGGTTCCCATGACCGCGGAGGTCTGCGTCATGGTGGCCGACGTGTCGTCCATCGCGCGGGCGATGCCGAAGTCCATCACCTTCACCGCGCCCGACCGGTCGATCATCACGTTCGCCGGCTTCATGTCGCGGTGCACGATCGCGTTGCGGTGCGAGAAGTCCATCGCGGCCGCCACGTCGGCCATCCACGTCATCGCCTGCTTCTGCGCGATGTGTCCGGCCGAGCGGAGCAGATCGCGCAGCGTCTCGCCTTCGACGTACTCCATCACGATGAACGGCAGCGGACCCTCGTCGGTCTCGGCCTCACCGGTGTCGAAGACCTGCACGATGCTCGGATGGTTCAGCTTGGCGGCGTTCTGCGCCTCCCGGCGGAACCGCAGGTAGAACGTCGGATCGCGGGCGAGGTCGGCGCGCAGCACCTTGATCGCGACGTCCCGGTGCAGGAGCAGATCGCGCGCGAACTGGACCTCGGACATGCCGCCGAAGCCGAGCGTCTCACCGAGCTCGTATCGGTCGGACAGGTAGTGCGGATCGAGCATCGCGCTCACCCCCCGCCGCCGGGCAGACCCGGAATCGTGATCGGCGGGAACAACTGGCGCGAGGTGGTCGTCGGCTCGGTGGTGGTCGGCGTCTCCGAGGTCGCGGTGGGCGTCTCCGAGGTGGGCTCCGGGGTGGTCGACGTCGGTTCCGGGGTGCTCTCGGTGGTCCGCGTCGGACGTTGCGTGACGGTCGTCGGCTCCTGGGTGACCGTCATCGTCGTGCGTGACGACGTGGTCGGCGCCGTCGGCGTCCGCGGACTCGAGGTGATCCAGTAGCCGACCAGCGCGATCGCCGCCAGCAGCAGCAGGGCGGCGACAGCGGTCAGCACCTTGTGCGTGGTGCTCCAGCCCGAATCGGCCACCGGTGCGGCGGCCGTCGCCGGACCGGTGCGCGGGCGGGCGATCGGCGCCGGCGCGGGCGGCACCGGGGAGGTCATCGCACGCGTGGAGCCGGCCGGTGCGATCACCCCGACCGCGGTGCGCGGCGGCGGGGGTCGATGGCCGGCGCGCACCATCGCCACCGCGTCGGCGAACTCGCCGCCGGTCGCGTACCGGTGGGCCGGATCCTTCGACAGGGTGATGTCGATCAGCTCGCGCACCGGGGCGGGCACCGACTGCGGCAGCGGCGGCGGGGGCTCCTGGATGTGCTTCATCGCCACCGTGATGGCGCCGTCGCCCAGGAAGGGCCGGCGGCCCGTCAACGCCTCGTAGCCGACCACACCGAGCGAATACACGTCCGACGCGGCCGTCGCCTCCCCGCCGGTGGCCTGCTCGGGCGAGATGTACTGGGCGGTGCCCATCACCATGCCGGTCTGCGTGACCGGGGCCGCGTCGACGGCCTTGGCGATGCCGAAGTCGGTGATCTTGACCTGCCCGGCCGGCGTGATCAGGATGTTCCCCGGCTTCACGTCGCGGTGCACCAGGCCCGCGGTGTGCGCCGCCTGCAGCGCGCGCCCGGTCTGCTCGAGCATGTCGAGCGTGTGCGCCAGGGACAGCTGACCCATCCGGGAGATGACCGAGTTCAGCGGCTCACCGTCGACGAGCTCCATCACCAGGTAGGCGAGCGGATCGCCGCCGTTGCGGTCGGGGGTCTCGCCGTAGTCGAAGACGTTCGCGATGCCCGGATCGTTGAGCCGGGCGGTGGTCTGCGCCTCGGTGCGGAATCGGCGCAGGAACTCCGAGTCGTTCGAGTACTCGGCTTTCAGGACCTTGACGGCCACTCGACGATCGAGCCGGGTGTCGAGGGCCTCCCACACCTGGCCCATGCCGCCCGTGGCGATCAATCGGACCAGCCGATAGCGATCTGCGATGATGGTGCCGTTCTGCAGGCTCATCGAGCACCTCCCGCGTATGCGTTCATGACAGCGCGTCCGATCGGGGCCGCTGCGAGGCCACCGTACGAATTCTGTCCCCTGTTGCCGTTTTCAATGATGACTGCCACCGCGATCCGCGCGTTGGAGCTCGGCGAGAATGCGATGTACCACGCAAAAGGCGTCTCGCCGCCGCGCGAGGTGTCCGAATGCTCTGCGGTACCGGTCTTGGAGGCGATGCCCGCCTGGGCGTTCGCCGTGTTCTGCTCCGACCGCACCATCATCTCGGTGATCTGGTCGGCCTGCTCGGCCGTCAGCGGCCGGTTCACCGTCGACGGCGCCGTGGTCGAGATGTTCCGCAGGTCGGCCGTCTGCAGCTTGTCGACGACGTAGGGGCGCATCCGCACCCCGCCGTTCGCGACGGTCGCGGCGATCACCGCGTTCTCCAACACCGTCAGACGCACATCGCGCTGGCCGATCGCCGACTGACCGAGCATCGCCAGATCGTTGCCGATGTCGCCGACGGTCGACTTCGCGACGTCCATCGGAATGCCCGCCGGGTCTTCGCCGACGCCGAACAGCTTCGCCGTCGACGTGAACTGCTCGGGCGCGTCGCCGGGCATCTTCTCGGTCATCAGCTGCGCGAACGCGGTGTTGCACGAATACTGGAAGGCCTGCACCAGCGAGACGGTGCCGCCGGTCCCGCCCGGACAGGTACTGCCGCTGTCGTTCGACAGGGTGGCCCCGCTGCCGGGTAGGGTGATCTGGGAGGCGGAGGTCAGACGGGTCTGGGGTCCCAGTCCGGCGCGCAGGGCGGTGGCCGTCGTGACGACCTTGAAGGTCGAGCCCGGCGGGTACAGCGAGTTGATCGCCCGGTTGGTCAGCGGATCGTCGCTGCCGTCGGCGTTGTCGGTCTGCCACGCCTTCTCGGCCTCGGCGAAGTCCTGGGAGGCGAGGGCGTTCGGGTCGTAGCTCGGCGTCGAGGCCATCGCCAGGATCTTGCCGGTGCTCGGCTCCAACGCCACCACCGCACCGCGGCACGGGCCGTCACAGCCCGCGTTCTTCAGTTCGCGGTAGGCCACCCGCTGCAGGTTGGAGTCGATGGTCGTCACGACGTTCCCGCCGCGGGGATCGCGGCCCGAGAACATGTCCATGAAGCGCTGCGTGAACAGCCGGTCGTCGTTGCCGTTGAGGACGGTGTCCTCGGCCTGCTCCACGCCGCGGTCGGCGCGGTACACGAACGAGAAGTAGCCGGTCACCGGCGCGAACGCCGCCGGATCGTTCGGGTAGCGGCGCAGGTACTTGAACCGGTTGTCGGTGGGGACAGACTCGGCCAGCACGGTGCCGTCGGCGGCGACGATGACGCCGCGCTGGCGCGCGTACTCGTCGAGCAGGACCCGTGAATTGCGCGTGTCCGAGCGGAGTTTGTCGGCCTTGAACACTTGCACGTAGGTGGCGTTCGCGAGCAGCGCGACGACCATGACGATCGCGGCGATGGCCACTTTCTGGATGGGGCGATTCACCGTCTACGCACCACCTGGGTCTTCAAAGACTCCACCGGCGGTGTCGGTCGCGGCTTCGGGCTGTCGGGTTCGCGGGCGGCGTTGGAGATCCGGATCAGCAGCGCCAGCAGAATGTAGTTCGCCAGCAGCGACGATCCGCCGTAGGCCAGGAAGGGCGTCGTCAGACCGGTCAGCGGGATCAGCTTCGACACGCCGCCGAAGACGACGAACACCTGGAAGACGATGGTGAAGCTCAGCCCCGCCGCCAACAGTTTGCCGAAACTGTCTCGGACGGCGACGGCCGCGCGCATCCCGCGCATGGTGAGCACGAGGTACATCATCAGGATCGCGGCCAGACCCACCAGCCCGAGTTCCTCGCCGAACGAGGTGAGGATGAAGTCGGTGTTGGCGAAGGGCACGATGTTGGGTCGACCCGACCCCAGGCCGGTGCCGAACATGCCGCCGGTCGCGAATCCGAACAGGCTCTGCGCGATCTGATAGCCGTACGTGTCGTACTGGGCGAACGGATCCTGCCAGATCGACACGCGCACCCGCAGATGCGAGAACAACTGGTACGCGACGATCGCGCCGATCGCGAACAGGGTGACGCCCAGCATCAGCCAGCTCACCCGGGAGGTGGCGACGTAGAGCATGGTCAGCACGGTGGCGAAGATCAGCAGCGGTGTGCCGAGGTCGTTCTCCAGCGCGAGCACGCCGATCGCGATGACCCAGGCGGCCAGCAGCGGACCGAGGTCGCGCAGGCGGGGGAAGTCGATTCCGGCGAACTGCTTTCCCGCGGTGGTGAACAGATCCCGGCGGGACACCAGGAAGGCGGCGGTGAAGACGATGATGAGGATCTTCGAGAACTCGCCGGGCTGGATGCTGAACCCGGGCAGCTTGATCCAGTTGCGGGAGCCGTTGACCTCGGCCATCGACGCCGGGAGGATGGCGGGGATCGCCAGGAAGATGATGCCGCCGATGCCCAGCGTGTAGGCGTAGCGCGACAGGGTGCGGTGGTCGCGGATGAGCATCAGGGTCAGGCTGAACGCGATGATGCCGAGCACCGCCCACAGCAGCTGCTGGTCGGCGTTGTGGGTCATCTGGTCGGCTTTGACCAGCTCATCGCTTCGTGATGAGCCGAGGTCGAGCCGATGGATCATGACCAGACCCAGTCCGTTGAGCAGTGCCACGCACGGCAGCAGCAGCGGATCGGCGAAGGGCGCGAACCGTCGGACCACCAGGTGGGCGACGCCGAACAGCACCACGTACGCCAGCAGGTACTTGACGAGGTCCCAGCTGAAGGTCTGCCCCTGGGCTGCCTGCACGATCAACAGCGCCGCGAACACCACGAACACGGCGAACGACAGGAGGATCGCCTCGGTGGTGCGCCCGGCGCTCTTCGGCGGCGGCGCCGGGGGAGCATGCATGGCCGGAGCGGACGTCATGTGATGCTCCGGCAGGTCGGATGCCCGTCGGCACCGGTCGACGGCGCCGGCGCGGGAGTCGTGACGGTCGCCGGGGCCTCGGGAGTGGCGGGCTTCGGTTCACCCGGTTTGGGTTCGGTCGGCCTGGGCTCTCCCGGCTTGGGTTCGCCAGGCTTGGGTTCCGGTGCCGGCGTGCACACCGGTAGGAACTGCAGGGCCCGCACCCGCTCGTGAGCCGAGGCGAGCGAGTCGTTCTTGATGTTGTTCGAGAGCACCGTGGTGCGGCCGATGCCGGTCAGGTCGTCGACCTTCATCGGCGTGCAGCCCTCGCTCGACCCCGCGGCGACGAAGCGGACGCTGGGATTGTCGACGGTCAGATCGTCGACGCAGACGCGTTCCTTCGGGGCTTGCACGGTGAAGAAGAGCAGCTTGTCCGGGGTGCCGGAGTAGATCTCGACGTTCCCGTCGACGGCGGTGACGAAGGTGCTGGCCATCGCCTTGGCGCGGACGATGAACACGGCGGCCACGGCCAGTCCGATGACGGCCAGGACCGCGATGATCGCCAGCGGCCATCGCCAGCTCGACTTCGTCGCCGCCGGCTCGTCGGGCTCGTGAATGGTCGGGCGGGCACGCGGAGGGGCGGGCTGGCGCAGTGCGGCGGCCCGGCCGGCGGCGGTCGACGGATTCGGCACGTACTCGGCCGACCCGTCGTCGCCTGCGGCGCCGCCGACGATGGGCGTCGAATCGCCGTACTCGGTGTCGATGACGTCGGCCACCACCACCGTCACGTTGTCGGGGCCGCCGCTGCGCAGGGCGAGCTCGATCAGCCGGTCGGCGCACGCGCGATGGTCGGCGATCGAGCCGAGAGTGTCGGCGAGGGTCTCCTCGCTGACCACGTCGGACAGGCCGTCGCTGCACAGCAGGTAGCGGTCGCCGGCGCGGGCCTCGCGCATGATGAGCGTCGGCTCGACCTCCTGGCCGGTCAACGCGCGCATGATGAGCGATCGCTGCGGGTGGGTGTGGGCCTGCTCGGGGGTGATTCGACCCTCGTCGACCAAGCTCTGCACGAAGGTGTCGTCGCGGGTGATCTGACTCAGTTCGCCGTCGCGGTACAGGTAGCCGCGCGAGTCGCCCACATGGCACAGGCCGATCCGGTTGCCTGCGAACAGGATGGCGGTCAGCGTGGTGCCCATGCCTTCCAGCTCGGGCTGTTTGGCGACCTGTTGGGCGATGGCGGCATTGCCTTCGGCGGTCGCGCGTTCGAGCGCGGAGAGCATGTCGCCGCCGGGTTCGTCGTTGTCGAGCGAACGCAACGCCTGAATCACCAGTTGGCTGGCCACCTCGCCCGCGGCGTGGCCGCCCATGCCGTCGGCGAGGGCCAGCAGGCGAGCACCGGCGTACACCGAGTCCTCGTTGTTGGTGCGGACCAGGCCGCGGTCGCTTCGCGCGATGTAGCGCAGCACAAGGGTCACGGGCGCAACTCGATCACGGTCTTACCGATTCGAATCGGGGTGTTGAGCGGGGCGCGGACGGCGGTGGTCACCTTGGCGCGGTCGAGGTAGGTGCCGTTGGTGGAGCCGAGGTCTTCGACGTACCAGTCGTCGCCGCGGGGTGACAGGCGCGCGTGGCGCTCAGAGGCGTAGTCGTCGGTCAGGACCAGCGTCGAGTCGTCGGCCCGGCCGATCAGCACCGGTTGCGTGCCCAGCGTGATGCGCGTGTTGGCCAGGGCGCCGGCGGTCACCACCAGATAGCGGGCCGCACCGCGGGCCCGGGTGGCGCGCTGCTTGCGTTCCGCGCGTCCGGTGACCAGCGGCATCCGGGTGCCTGCGGCCGCGGCGAGATCTGAGCGCATCGCCCGGATGATGGCGTACACGAAGAGCCAGAGCAGAATGAGGAATCCGAAGCGGATCACCTGCAGCAGGATGCCCTGCATCTAGTCCCATCACCTCCCTCACAGACGGGTATCCGGTTGTCGTGCCCCCGGATGCATTCAGCCTTCGGGTGACGGGAGATCGTCACCCGAAGAGCAATCCTATGCGGAATCTTCTACTGGAACCGGACGGTGATGTCGGAGTGACCGAGCCGGATGCGGTCGCCGTCGGCGAGCTCCCAGCTGCTCACCTGCAGGTCGTTGACCGTCGTGCCGTTGGTCGAGTTCAGGTCGGTCAGCATCGCCGTCCGACCGTCCCAGCGGACCTCCACGTGACGGCGCGAGACGCCCGTGTCGGGGAGGCGGAACTGGGCGTCCTGACCGCGGCCGATCACGTTGGAACCCTGGCGCAGCGAGAAGGTGCGGTTGCTGCCGTCCTCGAGGACCAGGGTGATGGTCGAGGGCGCGTAGCCGGCCGGCTGACCGTAGGCCGGGGCGCCGTAGCCGCCCTGGTCGTACTGCTGCCCCTGGTCGTACTGCGGCTGCTGGCCGTAGCCCGGCTGCGCGTACTGCTGCTGGTCGTAGCCGCCCTGGTCGTACTGGGGCTGGCCGTACTGCTGCTGGTCGTAGCCGCCGTGGCCGTACTGCTGACCGCCCTGGTCGTACTGCGGCTGCTCGTAACCGGGCTGGGCGTACTGCTGGCCCTGGTCGTACTGGGGTTGCCCGTACTGCTGCTGGTCGTAGCCGCCCTGCTGGTTGTAGTCGTACTGCTGCTGACCGTAGTCCTGCTCGGCCGGCTGGCCGTAGCCCTGCTGACCGTAACCCTGCTGCTGGTCGTACTGACCCTGGGGCTGCGCGTAGCCGTGCTGCTCGTGACCATGCGGGACGCCGTAGCCCTGCTGGTTGTAGTCGTACTGGGGCTGGTTCGGATCGCCCTGCGGGGCGTATCCGTAGTTCTGGCCGCCCTGGTCGTTTCCGGGGGGATTGGTCATGGCTCGGGCTCCTCGGTCGTGACTGTCGGGTCGGTATGTCTTCTGCTGTTCGGCGGGCCTGGCGCGCGGTGCCACCGGGCGCAGCGCGATGTCGGGGTCGACGACGCCGCGAGTATGGAACTGCCCGGTGTGCAACGACGGTGCTGGTTCGAACTCTACGACCACAGACCCGTAAGTCTGCCACCCGTTGTCACGGATGAAGTCTTCCAAGTGGCGCGAGAAGATCTTCCTGTTCAGCTCGTACTCGGTCGAGACCTCGTCCAGATCCGAGTCGCTGAGCGTCACCGTGTAGCTGTTCGCGACCAGGGTCGCGCCGTCGCCGAGGTCCTCCGCGGAGGTCTCGGCTTCGCGTTGCAGAGCATGCTCGATCTCCTGGGGCGCGACCTTGCCGCCGAAGACGCGGGCGAACCCGCCGTCCACAGCGGACTCGAGCTTGCGCTCGATACGGTCGAAGAAACCCACGAGATCACGAGCCTTTCTGTCGCATGTTGGGTCGACGTGCATACCTTGAATGGCCATGTTACCGGCCAGAATGCGCCGGTGGAGTTCGACGAGTGACTCCTGTAGCTGTTGTCACAGATTTCGCCGGAGGGGTGCGCGCCGGGACGATGACGAAACCGCAGGTCAGGGGAGTGCGGCGCGCCGATTTTTCATTTGCCCCCGGATGCGTGCTATCTTTTTCAAGTCCACACGGACAGCCACGGGCGAGTGGCGGAATGGCAGACGCGCTGGCTTCAGGTGCCAGTGTCCTTAGGGACGTGGGGGTTCAAGTCCCCCTTCGCCCACAGAGAGCGGTTCGGTACGGATCGCCAGAAGAGGTCGGGTTGCAGAAATGCAACCCGACCTCATCTTTTTCTGTTCGGCACATCGTGGGTGGTGGCTTCAGGCGAACGACCAGACCTGGGAACGATGATCGAGGAAGCGATCGTCGGCGGCCTCCTCACCCACGACGACGCCGAGATCCTGCGTCCGCACATCCACTGTTTGGGACGGACCGAGCCCGACAGCGCTGCCGACCTGCATCAACGCAGCCGTCGAACCGCAGTACCCGGATGTGGCCTGGTGTCTGGGAGCAGCAGGATCATCGGGTACCCCGCGAACGAGTGTGCGGGAATGTACGGCACCGCCGCAGTCTCGATACACCGCCTCGCTGCGCTCGGTGGTTACTCGACAAGCCTGGGAGGGCGGTCGCTGCGGGGGTTGTGTGCTCGGTAGGCCTGGGAGGGCGGTCGCTGCGGGGGCTGTGTGCTCGGTAGGTCTGGGAGGGCGGTCGCTGCGGGGGCTGTGTGCTCGGTAGGCCTGGGAGGGAGGTCGCTGCGGGGGCGCAGTGCTCGGCGAGCCGGATGGGCCGTCCGGCAGGCTCAGTGCGGCATCGCCGGTCGCGGCGGCTCGAAGACGTCGTTCAACGTAACCATCGACAGTCCGCGACTGCGGATGATCTCCGCCAACTGCGGGTAGACGTGGGTGACCGGCGGATGGTTGGCGTGCCCGATCACGATGGCCTGGGCGTGGAAGTACTGTCGGGCGCATTTGAGGAGGTACTGCTCGGTGATGAGTCCCGAATCCGACAGTGAGCCGTACCAGAGGGTCGGGACGGTGTAACCGAGGTCGGCGGCGACGGCGTCGACCCGCGCATCATGAAAACCGTACGGTGGCCGGTAGTAGGGGGCGCCGTCGACGCCGAACTCGTTCTTGAGGAAGTCTCGGGTCCGCCGCAACTGGTGGGCGACGCCCGACGGGGTGAGCGAGGTGAGATCGGGGTGGTCCCACGTGTGGTTCCCGAGCTGGATCTGCCCGGACTCCACCAGCGGTCGCAGCTCGCGCCGATGGTCGGTCCACGATTCGTAGCTCCCGGTGACGAAGAAGGTGAAGCGAGCGCCGGTGTCGCGCGCGAACCGGATGTACGCCCCGACGACGTGCGAGTTCGCGCCGTCGTCGACGGTCAGCGCCAGGTTCCTGCCGTGCCCGGGAAGAGCGGTGAGCGTGCCGTGCGGCAGCGGCAGACGCGCCGACGTCGGCGGTACGACGCCGAGCGGAGCGACGACGGGCCGCGTCGACCGGGCGTGAGCGACGAGGTCGGGCGTCGAAGGCCCGACCGACCGGCCGCCCGCCGCGGGGTCGTCGGGCGCGGCGCAGCCGGCAGCCAACCAGGCACCGGCCGCGAGGGCGGCGAGGAAGTCGCGTCGAGGCATCACCACCGAGCAAGTATGCGCCGTCGCCGCGACTGCCGCCGGCGACCGTCTGCTTTCCGTTGTTCAGGTGTGTTGACCCAGTACAGGGCGGTTTTCAACCTATGTGACCGGACCCGATTCGGCCGGTCAGCGGCAGTCCGCTCAGCGCGGTCACCGCGAAGACCGTGACAGCGATGACGGTGGCGGTGACCAGACCCAGCGGGATCGCGATCAGACCGGTCGCGATGGACGGGACCGAGATGCACAGATAGGCGAGCACGAAGTACGACGTGGTCACGTTGGCGCGCTCATGCGGAGGCGTGACTTGGGCCAGCGAACGCATCCCGGCCAGGAAGGTCAGGCCCTGGCCGGCGCCGGTGAGGATGACGGCGAGCACCAGGATCGGCACGCTCGAGGCGAGCAATGCCACAACCAGGAGGACGGTGCTCACTACCATCACGGGCAGTCCGATCTGCAGCAGCCGCCGATCGGCCAGGGACCGCAGCGCGATCTGTGCGACCGCCGACGACAGGAACGTCAGGGCCAGGACGATCCCGATCACCGCCGATGAGGCGACGTCCAGGTGATCGGCGAGCAGATTGGGAGCGACCGCGGAGTACACGCCCATCAGAGCGAACCCGGCGATCGCACCCGGCGTCGCGGCGAGGAAGACGCGCCGAGAGCCCTCCGGCAGACCCGGCAACTGCAACGACAGCCCGGAGCGGGTGGGCGGCGTGTCATGTACCCAGAACAGCGCGATACCGGCCACGACCAGCAGCGCGAGGTGGATGAGGAAGGGATCGAACAGGGCGTCGGGCACGATCGGCGCGACGAGTCCGGCCATCAGGATGCCCGACCCGAGCCCGCCCATGTTCGCGGCCGTGGCCACCGCGGCGGCCAGCGGCAGCCTGCTCGGGGGCGCATTGCCGATCACCGTCACGGTCCCCGTCGACGTGAACACGCCCGCTGCCAACCCGGACAGGACCCGGCCGAGATACAGCAGCCACATCTGGCCCTCGATCAGGAAGGCGACGGCCGAGGCCACCGACAGCGCCAGCCCCAACCACAGCATCGGCTTGCGGCCCACGCTCTCGGACATGCGCCCGAACAGGACCAGGCCGGCGATCACGCCGACGGCGTAGACCGAGAACAGCACCGTGGTGACGGCGCTGCCGAAGCCGTACGCGTGCTGGAACCGCGGGTACAGGGGAGTGGGAAGAGTCGTGCCCATCATCACCACGGCGAAGACGTACGCCGCTGTGAACATCGGTCCCAATGACGTCGGCTCGTCCGTCTCGTGCTCCACGAGTCCCTCCTCGTCGCCCCGCGTCTGAGCGTACTGCCGGGGTGTCTCGATGCGCGTCCTCGCTTCGCTCGGTCGCTTACTCGACAAGCCTGGAGGAACGGGCGGCCTCGCGGGCGAGTGTGGCTGGGTCGCGGGGTGCTATGGACGTGCCTGGGGGAACGGGTGTCTTCGGGGGTGAGTGTGGCTTCGAGGCGCCTGGGTCGTGGCGCGCCGTGGACCAGCTCGGGATCAGACCTAGGGGAGCGGGGTGTTGCTGGGCACCTGCAGCCAACTCGGGTTCGCCGGGTCGAGGACCACGTGTTCGGGCTTGAGGCCGCTGTCGTGGCTGATCGGACCGAACGACACCGCGCGCGTGACGTTGAGCGCGTACACGCTCACCCGCAGGCGGTGGCCCGGCTTGAGCAGCGCGTCGGTGCCGAGCGTCCCGATGTCGAGGGTCTGCGCCGAACCGGGCTTCACCGTCGCGCGCGAGAACGCGTCGAGGGCGTAATAGGGGTCCACCACGTCGCCGTTGGGCGCGAAACCGGAACGGGAGGCGACCATCTGGTTGCGCAGCGACACCGTCATCGAGCCCGTCGAGATGACGCGAGAGGCGCCGCCCGGCGCGACGTCGGAGACCACCGCGACGTAGAAGCCGTCGCGCGCGTCGACCTTGGTGCGCAGGTGCAGGTTGATCGGCCCGTTGATCGATGTGGCGCGTCGCACCGGCTTCGAGGTGAAGGTCAGCGCCCCGCGTTCGGCGACTCGATTGTCTTTGCTGCACACGTCGAGCCAGGCCAGGAAGCCGATCTGGTCGCGGTTGGTGTCACCCGAGCACAGGGTGGTGATTCCGGGTGCGACCGTCCAGGTGGCCTTGCGGGTCGGCGCCGTCGGTGAGAGCGATCCGTCGGCCAGCGACGTCGGCGACGTGCCGCTGCGCCGCGAGGTCAGGTACATCCGGCGATGCTCCTGCCCGGCGCGCGGGAACTGCGTCGACTGCACCCAGCCGCCGCCGAGCTGGTGGCTGGTGACTGGGGCGTACCGATCGACGTGGTTGTCGACGCCCTTGATCCACTTGTCGAACCAGGCGCGCTGCAGCACACCCCAGTTCGGCGGCTGCCCGGGGCGGCCCAGCGTGTCCCACCCGTTGGTCACGTGCTGACCGGTGCTCATCAGCAGCTTCTTCTTGGCGAGCGGCAGGCCGCTGAGCTGGTCGAGGGCCCGCCACTCCATGTTGGTGAACAGGTCCTGCCAACCGCCGACGACGAACGTCGGAACCTGCACGGCGGCCGCATCGGTCGTCAGTGCCTTCCGGTACGCCGAGTTCATCTGCACCAACTCGCGGGCACGGCCGCTGAGCGCGTCGGTGCTCGGCGCCAGCAGACCCTGCAGGTAGGCGTCGAAGAAGACCGCCGGATCCTGCACGCGCGACTGCAGCCATTTCGGGTCGAACTGCCCGCGCAGCAGACTCGGCAGGTCGGGGATCATCTTCAGCGAGTTGACGGTGGTCAGCCACAGCGCCAGGAAGCCGGCACCGAACCCGGAGCCGGGCGCGACCACGTCGGCGACGATGTCGGTCATCGGCGCGGCCGGGAAGATCGCCTTGAGCCCGAGCGGGCGCTTCGAGGCGGCCTGCAACTGGTTGATGGCCGAGTACGAGTATCCGGACATGCCCAGGTCGCCGTTCGAGTACGGCCGCTTGCGGGCCCACGACAGCACCTCGAGGGTGTCCTTCTGTTCGCGGGGGCCGAAGACGTCCCAGACGCCCTGCGAGGTGCCGGTGCCGCGCACGTCGACCACGATCTGCGTGTATCCGCTGCGGACCAGCTTCGGATCCACCGAGAACGAGCTGGTCAGGCCGCCTTTGGCGACTTTGAGGAGCTGTTCGGTGCCGGAGATCGGAGTACCCGACAGATTGATGCTCGCCAGGAAGTCGATCACCGGCTGCGAGAGGCCCGGGATGTTCAAGGCGGCGGTCGCGAGCATGCTGATCAGCTTGTTGTACGGCGTCATGTTGACGATCACCGGCGTCTTGGCGGCGATCGGACGTCCGGCGGCGTCGGCGGGCCGATAGACGTCGGCGCGCAGGACGGTCCCGTCCGACATCCGGATCGGGACGCTGGCCTGCACGTTGACTCCCGCGTACCGGGGCGACTGGTAGGTCTTGGTCCACTGCGGCGGGTTGATCCCGAGCGCGGCGGGGGCGGCCTGCGCCGGGCCGATGCCGAGCAGGATCCCGGTCGCCGACAACAGCGACATGACAACGACCAGCGCGATCCCGCGCCGCCAGAACCGACCCATGTGTTCACTCCCCGAACCCGAACAGCGGCGCCGAGCGTGACGTGGATCGTACGCCGGCGCCGCTGTGATCTGTGCTCAGAAAGGTAGCACTTGTTACCCGAGAGTAGGAAGGGGGTCGAGGGCGACTGCTACAGGGCGCCCAGCTTCTCGCACGCCGCGCGCACGCCCGCGCCGTACGCCGGATCGGCCTGGGTGCAGTTCTCGATGTGCTTCTCGACGGTGCCGGGCAACGCGCCCTTGATGGCGCGAGCGGTGTTGTCGAACAGCGCCTGCTGCTGCTCTGGCGTCATCAGCCGGAACAGGTCGCCGGCCTGGGTGTAGTAATCGTCGTCGTCGGCACGGAAGTCGAACCGGTCGGCGACGGCGCCGACGGCCAGCGCCGGATCGGCGTACTCGGGCTGCTCGGACCAGCGGCCGAAGTTGTTCGGCTCCACCCCGGGCACCCCGCCCTGGTTGCCGTCCACGCGCATGGCGCCGTCGCGGTGGTAGGTGTTGGCGCCGGCGGCCGCATGCGGGCAGTTGACCGGGATCTGGTGGTGGTTGACGCCGACGCGGTAGCGGGCGGCGTCGCCATAGGAGAACAGCCGCCCCTGGAGCATCTTGTCGGGGCTGAAGGAGATGCCGGGAACCACGTTGGCCGGGGTGAACGCGGCCTGTTCCACATCGGCGAAGTAGTTGTCGGGGTTGCGGTTGAGCTCGAACTCGCCGACCTCGATCAGCGGGTAGTCCTTCTTGCTCCACACCTTGGTCAGGTCGAACGGATGGAAGCGATACGTCGCCGCGTCGGCCTCGGGCATGACCTGGATGTACAGGGTCCACTTGGGGAACTCGCCGCGTTCGATCGACTCGTACAGGTCGCGACCGTGCGACTCACGATCGTCGGCGATCACGGCGGCGGCCTCGGCGTCGGTCAGGTTCTCGATGCCCTGCTGGGTGCGGAAGTGGAACTTGACCCAGTTCCGTTCGCCCGCGGCGTTGATGAGGCTGAAGGTGTGCGAGCCGAAACCGTGCATGTGCCGGTAGCTGCGCGGGATGCCGCGGTCGCTCATCACGATCGTCACCTGGTGGATGGCCTCGGGGAGGTTGGTCCAGAAGCCCCAGTTGTTCTCGGCGTTGCGCAGGTTGGTGCGCGGATCCCGTTTGACGGCGCGGTTCAGGTCGGGGAACTTGAGCGGATCGCGGTGGAAGAACACCGGGGTGTTGTTGCCGACCACGTCCCAGTTGCCCTGCTCGGTGAAGAACCGGACCGCGAAGCCGCGGATGTCGCGCTCGGCGTCGGCCGCGCCGCGTTCGCCTGCGACGGTCGAGAAGCGGGCGAACGTCTCGCACTCGTTGCCGACCTTGCTGAACAGGTCGGCGCGGGTGTACTGGCTGATGTCGTGGGTGACGCGGAAGGTGCCGAAGGCGCCCGACCCCTTGGCGTGCATGCGTCGTTCGGGGATCACTTCGCGGTCGAAGTGGGCGAGCTTCTCCAGCAGCCAGACGTCTTGCATCAGGACCGGTCCGCGGGGCCCGGCGGTGAGGCTGTTCTGGTTGTCGGCGACGGGTGCTCCCGCCGCGGTGGTCAGGGGGCGGGTGTTGTCCTCGAAAGGCATGATCAGCTCCTACGGGCTGGCTCGGCGTGTTGTGGTCGTGCTGGCAATCGTACGCACTAAATTGTACTTAGTCCAGATAACTGTGAGGTGTAGATCACACGTTGCCATCTTCATCATCCGCGATTCCGGATGTCGGGGAGGCCGAACTCGGACATCGGAACCCGATGCCGACGCTCGCCGGCCGTGTCCTGGAGCCGCACCGCCGTCGACGCGCCCGCACCGGTCGACGATGATTCGTATGGGAACGACCGACACGTGCGAGGGAGACGACATGACGACCGTGATCCGAGCCGCCGCGGTGCAGCTGGCCGGTGTGGTGGGGGACGTCGCCGAGAACCTGCGACGCCTGGAGAACTCGATCGACGAAGCGATTCGGCGCGGGGCCACGCTGATCGCGATTCCCGAGTTCGCCACGTCGCCGCTGCCGTTCCGGCCGGAGACCTATCGCAGCGTGCTCCCGGCGACGAACGCCGCCGTCGAGATGCTGGCCACGACCGCCCGCGCCCGCGGCGTGCGGATCGGCGGATCCATGCTGATCGCCGACCGCGGCGAAGTCCACAACCGATACCACCTGTTCGAGCCCGACGGCGCCGTGCACCTGCACGACAAGGACCTGCCGACCATGTGGGAGAACGCCTTCTACGGACCCGGCAGCGACGACGGGGTCTTCGACACCGGCCTGGGCCGGATGGGCGCCGCGGTGTGCTGGGAACTGATCCGCAGCCAGACCGCACGGCGGTTGTCGGGGGTCGAGGCGGTGATGACCGGAACGCATTGGTGGACGGTGCCGACCAACTGGGGCGCGATCACCGACCGCGCACTCGGCCCGCTGGCCCAGTACAACCGGTACCTGTCCGAACAGGCGCCCGTCGAGTTCGCGCGGCGCGTCGGGGCCCCGGTGCTGCAGGCGTCGCACTGCGGCGGCTTCACCACCGACTTCCTGCTGGTCCCCGGCATCGACGCGACCGTCCGCTACGCCACCTCGTTCGTCGGCGCCACCCAGATCGTCGCCGCCGACGGCACCGTGCTCGCCTCGCGGAACACCCGTGAGGGGCCCGGCGTCGTGGTGGCCGACGTCGAACTCGGTGCCCGGCCGCCGCTGCTGCCGATCGAGGACGCCTTCTGGATTCCGCGGCTGCCGGCCGCGCTGCGGATGTACTGGCACCAGCAGAACGCCTGCGCCAAGTCGTACTACCGGCGCCGGGGCCGGGCCGCGGGTCTGACCTCCGCCCGCGGGTGACCGGTCGCTACTCGCCGATCCACTCCCGATAGAAGTCGGGCATCTGCGAGGCCTTCGAGGTGAACTCCGGCGGCCTCTTCTCGAGGAACGCGCTCACGCCTTCGGCGCCGTCGCCGATGCTCGTATAGAACATCGCCAGCGAATCGATGCGATGCGCCTCGACGGGATGCTCGCGTGCCGAATTGCGGTACAGCATCTGTCGGGCGAGGGCGACGGCCATCGGCGAACGTCCCTTCGTCCAGGCGTCGGCCAGCGAGCGGGCGGCGTCCAGGAGATCCTCGGGGTCGTGCACGCTCTGCACGAGACCCGCGTCGAGGGCGGCCGGGGCGTCGAGGACGTCGGCGCGGTAGACGAGGTCGAGCGCGGTGGGCAAGCCGACGATCCGCGGCAGGAACCACGACGACGCCGCCTCCGGGACGATGCCCAGACGGCCGAAGACGAAGCCGATGCGTCCCCGGGTCGAGATCAAACGAGCGTCCATCGGCAGCGTCATCGTGGCGCCGATGCCGACCGCCGCGCCGTTGATCGCGGCGATCACCGGTTTGCGGCAGGCATGGATCGCGAGGGTCAGTCGACCGCCGCCGTCCCGGATGCGGTCGAGCCGGGGGTCGTCGAGGTCGGACATGTCGGCGAGTGTCGGTCGTCGAGTGTCGTCGAGACCGAAGGCATTGCCCGCTTCGCTGTTGAGGTCCATGCCGGCGCAGAAGGCGCGGCCGGCGCCGGTGACGATGACCGCGCGGACCGCGTCGTCGTCGTTGACGTCGCGGAAGGTCTGGATCAGTTCGGCGGCCATCGTCATGGTGAAGGCGTTGAGGTGGTCGGGGCGGTCGAGGCGGATCAGCAGGATGCCGTCCTCGTTGGTGATGTCGAGCGTGGTGGGGGTCATGATCGAACTCTACGAGCCGCCGGGAGCCGGGCCGGGGGATTCGGCGAAGGCTACCGCCACCATCCGACACCCGTGCTGCGGCTGTCCGTCGATCAAGTGAACTTGGCGTGGCGGCGGTGTTGCCGCTGCCGTCGTCGACGATCTGTGGTCGCGCGGCGATTCGACGTTTGACCTGCCCACTTGCTGTGTGACGCGGCATTTTTCCAGCTGCCGAATGTCCGATGTGACCATTTGGTGATGTGACATCGTGATGTTTCACTGACCCGAATCAGTGGATGAGACGACTCCGCTGAACAGTATCAGCGCGGCGGGTGCCGCAGGAGGTGACCGGTGAAGTCGATGCGCGCAGTGGCGAGGTGGAAGGCCGGTGCGGCGATGGTCGCCGCGGCAGCGCTCCTGATCGGTTCGGCGGCCACGGCACCGCAGGCGCGAGCCGTCGGCGCCGTCGACCGGTATTTGAACCTGCCGATGGTCAACCGCGACGCCGCGCACGGACCGGGCGGGGTGAATCCGAAACTGCCGACGGACCCGAAGGTGCTGAAGGGCCTGCTCGACGAGGCGCGCGAACGAGGGGTCGCGCCGACGTCGTACCAGGCGCTGCTGCTGCAGTACCGGCTCGCGGACACCACGGCCGCCGCAGGCATCGACCTCAAGTCGTGGAACCCGCGGGCCGGTGTCAGCGCCAACCGGGGCAATCTCGCCAAGTCGTACCAGTTCTACAAGAACCTGCAGCTCAAACACCGCGAACTGCAGTGGGCCGGCATGGGCGGCCTGGTGGGGGCCGACTTCGGCGGCGGGCTGCTCGACTTCGAACTCGCCACCGGCGTCTACGAGTTCACTCGCCTGGCACCGGTCGCGAACGCCATCGTCACCGAGACCAACCGGGCCTTCGGCCCGGCGACCGACCGGCTGCCCAGCGGTCTGCGTGCGCTGGCGCGCGTCGGCGCGACCATCACCCCGGCCGACCTCAAGCACGTCCAGGCCTCGATCCTGGTCATGCAGAAGAACATCTTCAGCGACCTGATGCCCATGCACCGCGCATACGTGACCGGCGGTCTGCCCGCCCTGCGCGAGATGCACCGCGCGGGCCTGTTCCCCGACGACATCATGACCTCCTGGGAGCAGATCGCGAGCAAGACGCCCGACGGCATCGCTGCGGGCAACGCGCGCCTGCTCAAGCGTGAGCAGGGCGACGTCATCAACAAGCAGTGGGACGCGGTCCGGGCCTACCGCGGCGACGTCGGCGAGGCCATGACCTACGCGAGCACGCTCGCCGGCTCGCCGTCGGTCGCGGGCGTCCCGCCGTTGCGGTCGTACCGTCCGCTGCAGTTCACCGGTCGGACCGCCGACGGTCGGACCGTCGCGGTCACCCTGCCGCTGCCCTCGTGGAACTGGTCGGTGTTCGACGAACGCTGGGCCTACATCACCGACGAACTGCTGCCGAAGTACCGGTACCAGGTGGAGAACCGCTGGCCCGAGCTGCGCCGCGAACTGGTGATGCCCGCCGATCCGCAGATGGAGCAGCACCGGCCGATCTGGAATGTCCTGCCGATGATGCAGTCGGCGCTGGAGACCCTGAAGGTGGAGATCAAATGAAGTCGCTCGGTCGTCTCATCGCCGTCGCCGTCGCCGCGGTGGTCGGGGCATCGTTGATCGCCGCCCCGGCAACCGCCGGCCCGCCCAATCGGACGCCGCAACTCGGCGAGGTCTTCAACGGCTTCGTCGTCGAGGCGTTCACCTCCGGGCGGATGGGCACCCCCGACGAGGTCGTCAAACCGCTGCTGTCCACCGACCCGTTCTACCGGGAGCCGAAGCTCACCGGAACGGAGAAGCCGGGCACGCTGCTCAAGGCCAAGCCGGTCAAGGTCCAGTTCATGGGCTTCCAACCCGGCAACGTCGACGCGTACAAGATCATGTACGTCACCACCGCGCTCGACGGCACCCCCGACATCAGCACCGGTCTGATCATGATTCCGCGCGACGGCCGCAAGAACGCCGACCGTCCGATCGTCAGCTACCAGATGGCCAACGACAGCGTCGGCGGCAACTGCCATCCGTCGGCCATGTGGACCGGCGCCGATCCGATGGACGGCGCATCGTGGTCGGCGCTGGGGCCGCTGGCCCAGATGTTCGGCAAGGGTTACGCGGTGGTGATGTCGGACGTCGGCAACAACGGCGATCCGCGTCCGCACGGGGTGTTCGCAGGCAAGTACAACGCGCGGACCAGCCTCGATGCGCTTCGTGCCGCGCTGGCGGTCGACGACGCCGGTTTGTCGAAGACCGCGCCGATCGGCATGTTCGGCATCGCCGGCGGCGGCGTCGGCACCGGGCACGCGCTGGAGATGAAGGACCAGTACGCGCCCGAGCTCAACATCAAGGCCGCCGTCATGGAAGGCATGGTCTCCAACTACCGCAACTTCATCGCGACCGCTGACGGCTCGGTGGGCTCCGGCTTCGCCATGGCCACGCTACTCGGCCTGGAGCCGGCGTACCCGGACATGCGCGTCGACGACCACCTCACCGACGCCGGCCGCAAGGTCGCCGACTACTACCGCACCCAGTGCCAGACCCCCGCATACTTCACCCTGCCGCTGGTGCCGCTGAACACCCTGTTCAAGGGCGGGCAGTCGCCGGCGAACATCAAGGCCTTCCAGCGGGCGTACGACGACAACATCATGGGCCGCGGCACCCCGGCCAAGGGCGTCCGCACGCTCATCGCCTCCTGCCGGGCCGACGACTCGCCGATGTCGCTGGTGCCGGCCGCCGACTCGCGCAAGCTGACCCGTGAATGGCGCAGCCGCGGCGGCAAGGTCGACTACCAGCCGACCGATTGCAGCATGGTCAAGTTCATCACCGACGCCTACGGCTGGGGCACCGACCTGTTCGGCATGCAGACCGTCGACTGGCTTTCCGCGCGACTGTCGGAGTGAGTGCGGGGGTCTCGATACGCCGCCTCGCTTCGCTCGGTGGCTACTCGACCAGCCTGTTCCTAGGGTTGTCGAGTAAGCGGAGGAGCGGAGCGGGGGAGCGCATCGAGACGATGGTGTGGGGGTCTCGATACGCTGTCTCGCTTCGCTCGGTGGCTACTCGACCAGCCTGTTCCTAGGGTTGTCGAGTAAGTGGAGGAGCGGAGCGGGGGAGCGCATCGAGACGATGGTGTGGGGGTCTCGATACGCTGTCTCGCTGCGCTCGGTGGCTACTCGACCAGCCTGTTTCCAGGGTTGTCGAGTAAGTGGAGGAGCGGAGCGGGGGAGCGCATCGAGACGATTGGTGCGGGGGTCTCGATACGCTGTCTCGCTGCGCTCGGTGGCTACTCGACCAGCCTGTTCCTAGGGTTGTCGAGTAAGTGGAGGAGCGGAGCGGGGGAGCGCATCGAGACGATTGGTGCGGGGTCTCGATACGCCGCCTCGCTTCGCTCGGTGGCTACTCGACCAGCCTGTTTCCAGGGTTGTCGAGTAAGCGGAGGAGCGGAGCGGGGGAGCGCATCGAGACGATTGGTGCGGGGGTCTCGATACGCCGCCTCGCTTCGCTCGGTGGCTACTCGACCAGCCTGAAAAGGGCCGGCGCCTACTCGACCAGCCTGTTCCTAGGGTTGTCGAGTAAGCGGAGGAGCGGAGCGGGGGAGCGCATCGAGACGACGGCGCCGGCGCAGAGCGGAATGTCAGAGGGTCGTCACCTCGACGACGGCCAACTCCGCTGCGCGGAGCGTCGCGTCGACGCCGCAGATCCGCCCCTGCGGGGTGAACGAGACGTCCATGACCAGCAGCAACCGGCCGTCGCGGGCGCCGGGGACCGGGACGGCGATGCCGACCTTGCCGTCGAGCGTCGCGGTCAGCGCGGTCTTGGCGCGGAACATGAACGCCTCCGCGATCGCCGGCCCGCCATGCACCAGCGCGGGCGGCTGGTCGTCGGTGAACGTCCGGAAGACGGCGTCGGGATCGAGAAGCTCGACCAGCGCGGAGAAGTCGCCGTCGCGCGACGCCGACAGGAAGGCGTCGACGGCGTCGGCCCGCCGCGAACCGGTCGCCGGCTCGGGCGAGGCGACACGACGACGCGCCCGGCCGGCGACCTGACGGGTGGCCGCCGGCGTCTTGCCGAGGATCACCGCGACGTCGTCGAAGGGGACGCCGAACACGTCGTGCAGCACGAACGCCACCCGCTCGGCCGGGCCCAGGGAGTCAAGCACTGCGCCCAGTGCGGCGCCGACGGCGTCGGCCAATTGGGTCTGCGCCTCCGGACCCGGCATCGGATCGACGGGCTCGACGGCATCGATCGGGGCACTGTCACGGCGGGCGCGCAGCATGTCCAGACAGATCCGCGAGACGACCGTCGTCAGCCACGCGGTGGGGCGCTCGAGGTCTGCCGGTGCCGCGGCGCTGCGAATCCACGCCTCCTGCACCGCCTCCTCCGCGTCGGCGGCCGAGCCGAGGATCCGGGTCGCCACCCCCAGGAGCTGCGGGCGCGCCGCGGTGAAGATCTCTTCGTCCATGTGTCACATCCTTGTCTGCTGTCGCGTCATATGGGTGAGGGGAGCGAATGCTTCGCCTGTGACAGTCCGGTGATCGCACCGGCCCAGACACGAGGAGAGAACCACCATGACCGCTCGGATGACCAACCCCGCCATGCTTCTGCCCGGCGTCTTCGACGCCCTGATGGCGATGCACAAGTCCGTCGCCGACACCGGCCTCCCGCAGGATCTGTGCGAGATGGTCAACATGCGCGCCAGCCAGCTCAACGGTTGCAGCACCTGCCTCGACGGCCACTGGCGGCTGGCGCGCCGGTTCGGCGTCAGCGACGAGAAGCTGTTCGCGGTGGGCGCGTGGCGGGACTCGCCGTACTTCACCGAGGCCGAGCGCGTCGCACTGGAGATGACCGAGGAGCTGACGCACCTGTCGATCAAGCCCGAGGCCGTCTCCGACGACCTGTGGGAGCGGGCGGTCGAGGCCTTCGACGAGGCGCAGCTCGCGGCCCTCGTCGTCGCCATCTCCACGATCAACTTCTACAACCGCGTCAACCACGCCACCCGGCAGGAAGGCGGTTCGTGGAAGCCGTGATCAGGCCTTCTTCCTGGTTCCGGGCAGGACGCCGGCGTCGAGGATCGGTTTGACGAACGGGCGGGTCCGGTCGATGAGATCACCGAATCCGGCGGGCAGGCTCGCGCCGGTGACCTCGTCGGTCCGATCCTCGAGCAGCCGGTACAGCTCGTAACCGGCGGCGGTGAGACGGTGGCTGTCGCCCTCGATCTCGACCAGCCCGCGCGAGGCCAGCCGGTCGAGGGCGCCGGCCCAGTCCTGGTCCGACAATCCGCGGGTCAGCTGGAACATCCGCCGCCCCATCACCCGCCGCGGCACGGCCGGATCGGGCAGTTGGGCCTCGTGGAAGACGCCGGCGTCGATGCCGTCGAGGCCGTGGCTGACGAGCTCGGCGATGTGGTTGTCGCCCCGCCACTCCCGCAGGATCGACAGGTGACGCCACAGCGCCAGGTGCGGCTCGCTCGGTGCGGGGCTCGCCGCCCACGCCGCACCGAGGGGCCGACCGGAACGCGGCAGGTCGGCGACGACGGCCTCGTACTCGGGCAGCAGCGGCGCGAGGTCGTCGCAGGCCGTGCCCAGGATGGCGCGGTACTGCTCGTCGAGCATCGCGTAGCGCGCGGCGTCGATCGCGTCCAGGCCGACGGCGACGGCCCGCTCCCATGACGCCTCGATCAGGTCGGGGGAGAAGTTGTAGAAGGCGGCGGCGACCACGGCGCCGGTGGTCTCGCCGAGCGGCCGGGCCCGGGCGCCGACATAGAACGCGTGCGGATCGATGCCGAGGGACTCCTGGGCGCTGCCGAGCCCCGGATTGAAGTAGGCGAGCACATGAAAGGGCTCGAGGGACTCGTAGGCGCGGCGGGCGAGGGCGGCGTGAGCGGAGGTCATCGTCCCACCATGCCACCTCGACGACGGCCGCGCGGGCGATGCATCGTCGTGGCATTGATTCACGTGAAACATCGCCCGCGCGTGAGGCATTCGGTGCCGCGTCAGCTCGCGAACGCGTCCGCGAATCGATCGGCGGCCATCGCCCGCAGCGCCATCCGGTCCACCTTGCCGACCGGCAGCAGCGGGAGCGCGTCCATCATCACGAACCCCTTGGGCACCTTGTAGTTCGCCAGCCGGTCGCGGCACCACTGCGCCAGCTCGTCGTCGCCGACCTGCGCCGGGTCGGCCTCCAGGTAGGCGATTCCGACCTCGTCGAACACCGGGTGCTTGACCGGGACGACGGCGGCCAGACGCACGGCCGGATGCTCCTCGAGGACCAGCTCGATCTCGCGCGGATAGGTGTTGTAGCCGCCCGACTTGAAGATCTCCTTGGTCCGCGCCACCAACTGCATGTTGCCGTCGGCGCGGATCAGCCCGACGTCGCCGGTGGCGAAGAAGCCGTCGGCGGTGAACGAATCGGCGGTCGCGGCGGGGTTGTCGAAGTATTCGAGCAGCAGCCCCGGGTGCTTGACGAGGACTTCGCCGGTCTGGCCGGGCGCGACCTCGTCGCCGTGCTCGTCGACCAGCCGGAACTCGATGTCCGGGATCGGCCGTCCGACGGTGTTCGCCAGTTGCTCGACGTCGGCGTCGAGGTCGGAGTAGGTCACCGAGCCGGTGATCTCGGTCATCCCGTAGGTGGTGCCGACGTGAAGGTCGCGGCTGCGCAGACGCCGGATGATGTCCGCGGGCAGCGGACCGCCGCCCCAGCTCACGTACCGCAGGCCCGACAGGTCGAAGGAGTCGATGTCGGGACGCTCGAACAGGATCTTCAGCGTGGTCGGCACCTGCATGAAGGCGTTGACGCCGTACTCGGCCACCGAGTCGAGCATCGCGCGGGCGTCGAAGACGTCCTGGAAGACGATGGTCCCGCCCTGGATCAGCGGGGTGCAGCAGAGGTCGCCGACCCCGCCGATGTGGTTGATCGGCAGGTTCGCCACCACGCGCAGCGGCGCGACGGGCGCGCGGTGCGCCTGGATCTCGAAGCTGCGCGCCAGCCCGCCGTGCCCGAGCACCGCGCCCTTGGGGCGGCCGGTGCTGCCGGAGGTGTAGACGATCAGCGCGGGGGAGTCCGCGCGAATGCCCTCGCGGGCCGCCGCGAGCGCAGCGGCGTCGACCGCGGTGCCGCGCGCCAGGAAGGCGTCCCAGTCCTCGGCGCCCTCGGCGGCGGGCGCGTCGAAGACGATCGGCGACAACCCGTGCGGGGCGGCCAACGCCGACAGCGTCGGCGCGAAGTCCTGGTCGCCGAACCGGCCCATGCCGATCAGCAGCGACGGTCGGCTGTTGTCGACGTTGTACGCCAGCTCGGGGAGCCGGTACTTCGGGTTCAGGCCCAGCCACACCGCGCCGATCGAGAGCGACCCGAGGAAGGTCAGCCAGAACGTGCGGCTGGGGTTGGCCAGCACCGCGACCCGATCGCCGGGGCGCACCCCGGAGGCCAGCAGCGCGGCGGCGACGCGGTCGACCTCGACGGCCAGCTCCGCGTAGGTGAGCGTCTGGTCGCGGTAGACGACGGCGGGTGCGTCGGGCGTGTGCTGCGCCCAGTGCGCGAGGTAGTCGGGGACGGTGGGCAGGTGCGGGATCATCGGGTGGTTCCTTGGTTGAGCTGGGGCGCGATGCGCAGTAGGAGGAGGTCGGCGACCATGCACGGGCGCTCCTGCCCCTCGACCTCCATCGTGTTGCGGGTGGTGACGAGGGTGCCGGACGGATGATCGGCGGCGGCCAGGATCTGGCAGTGGACGCGGATCCGCTGACCGAGCAGGAGCGGGGCGGGGAAGCGGACGCGGTCGAGGCCGTAGTTGAAGCCGTACTCGCCGTCGGCGCCGCCCGCGCCGTACTTGAAATGGAAGTAGAGCAGCATGCTGACCTGCCAGAAGCCGTCGACGAGGTCGGCGCCGAGCGGATTGTTGTGGCTGACGGTCAGATCGACGTGCTCGGGGTCCAGGTAGGTCGACCACGCGAACTGCTGCAGGTGCTCGCGGTCGAGGGTGAACCAGTCGCTGAGGAAGTAGTCGTCGCCGGGAGCGGGCCGCGTCGGGTCGGTGGTCATGCCGGGTCTCCGATCAGCAGGATGCCGTCGGCGAGGGCGACCTCGCCGCTGTCGGTGAGGACGTCGAAGTGCACGGCGCCGTCACCGGTGGAGTCGAAGACGCGGACGGTCATCGTCGACGGGCACAGCACCATGCCGGTGAGGCGAGCCTGGAAACCGCGGACGCGGGTCGGGTCGCCGCCGCATTCGTGGCGTGTCAGCGACGACACCGCGTAGGCGATGTTTCCGGTCCCGTGCAGGATGAGGCCGGGGAAGCCCGCAGCGGTCGCGACCTGCAGGTCGGTGTGGATGATCCCGTAGTCACGGGCGCACTCGGAGAACACGTACGGCGCCAGCGGGCCGATCTCGATGTCCTCGGTGCGGACGGGTTCGGCGCCGGCGGCGGCGGTCGAGAGCCGGACCTCCGGCGGCAGCACGTCGCCGTCGGCGTCGACGCCGAGGAAGTTGGTCGCCGTGTACGACGTCGCGACCGCGGTCCCGGCGTCGTCGACGGTGTCGATCCGCATGGTGATCTTCGCTCCTGCGCGACGGCGCTCGACCCCGACCACGGTGGCCGTCGACGACAACGCGTCGCCCGAGCGCAGCGGTCGGTGCAGCCTGGTGGAGTTGAACGAGTGCACCCCGCGCACGCGCTCGGCCGGGGTCAACGCCTCGAGATGGGTTTCGTGGAGCAGGTCGATCGCGTCCCATTCGAGATGGGAGACGTAGGCGGCGTGCGCGGGGAGAGGCGTGTCGCCGCGGTTGTCGAAGTAGCGGGGATCGGAGTCGCCGACGGCGGCGAAGTAGTTCATCACCCAGCGGTCGTCGAGGACGTCGCTGGCGGCGGGCCCGGTCAGGCCCGCCATGGTCTGCAGTACCGGCACGGATAGCTCCTCACAGGTCGGCCTGCGCGGAGCACAGGCGGTCGATGGTGGACGGGTCGAGATCGGTGAACGCGCACAGCACCTCGCGGGTGTCGCGGCCGAGTCGGGCCGCGGTGTGCGGTCGTGGCATCGGGTCGTGCGGCGCCGTCGAGGGACGGACCCGGATCGGGCTGGCGGGAACGGTCACCTGAGCGCCGTGCCCGTCGTCGACGAGCAGCGGCATGCCGCGTGCGGCGGACTGCGCGGAAAGCAGGGCCTCGGCCGGAGACCGCAGCACCGCCACGGGCACGCCGTGCGCGAGGAAGGCGGCGCAGGCCTCGTCCCGACCGCGAGCGGCGAGCCAGGTCTCCAACGGTTCGCCGATGACGTCGTCGTACCGGGCCGACCGGTCGGGCCCGGTGGCCAGTCCGGGGTCGTCGGCCAGGTCGGGGCGACCGATGGTCGCGCAGAAGCCGCGCCACTGCCGATCGGTGGTGACGTCGAGGAAGAGGTGGCCGTCGCGCGTCGGATACACCCCGTACGGGCAGAAGTAGTCGCGGCCGTCGGGCACCGCGTCGGTGTCGGTGCTGATCGCGGTACTGCTGCGCAGTTCGTTGAGCGAGAGCATCGAGTCGAACATCGAGATGTCGACGTGCGAGCCCGCGCCGGTTCGCGCCCGCTGCAGCAGCGCCATGCTCAACCCCGCCAGGGCGTGGAGCGCCGGGACCATGTCGCCGACCGGCAGGCCGATCGATCCGGGCAGATCACCGGGAACCCGCGGGTGCGGCGGCGAGTAGATGCCGGACTCGAACTCGGCCACCGTGTTGTAGGCGGGACGGTCGCGGTCGGGCGACGGGGTGTGTCCGAAACCGCTGATCGAGCAGTACACCAGGCCGGGATTGAGCCGGTTCAGCCGGTCCGCACCGAAGCCCAGGCGTTCGAGGACGCCGGCGCGGTAGTTCTCCACCAGCACGTCGGCGCCCGCGATGAGCGAGGCCAGTGCGGCACGACCGTCGTCGGACTTGAGATCGAGGACGACGCTCTGCTTGCCGCGGTTCATCCGCAGATGGAAGGCGCTGACGTCGCCGTCGGCCGCGGGCACCCAGGGGCCGATGCGACGGGTGTCGTCGCCGGCGGGGGACTCCACCTTGATGACGGTGGCGCCGGCGTCGGCCATCAGCATGGTCGCGTACGGGCCGGCGATGTACTGGGTCAGGTCCACCACGCGGATCCCGGACAGCGGCAGGCTCATCGCCGACCACCGCCGCAGGTCGGGCTCCCGGTGGGCGGGAGCCGTCGGCCGGTGCCGACGGTCTCGATAGGCTGATGACTGTCATGTTCATCGGGGAGGGAGACGGCGTGGGAGCCACACGGGCCGCGGCCGCGGGGAACGGAATTCGCATTCCGACGCAGGCGCGAGGCAAACGCACCTTCGCGGCGATCCTCGAGGCGACGGCCGAACTGCTGGTCACGGACGGCATGGATGCGGTGAACACCAACGTCATCGCCAAACGCGCCCACGTCAACGTGGCGACCGTCTACTCCTACTTCCCCGACAAGACCGCGATCGTGCGCCAGCTGGCCCAGCAGTTCGAGGACGAGCGGTTCGGTTACGTCGAGGAGATGGCCCAGCGGTTCGGGCGCGACGACTGGCGCGAGTGGTATGCCACCGTCATCGACCGGTTGGCCCAGTTCCGGCTCGACGTTCCCGGCGCGGTCGAGATCCGCAAGATCGTCCGCAGCAGCATCGACCTCCGCGAGATCGACGAGGAGTCGACCCGCGGGGCGATCGAGCTGATCGTCGTGCGGCTCAGCGAGCTGAATCCGGAGCTGAGCGGTGCGCGTGCCCGCGCCGTCGCCGGGGTGGTCGTCCGCACCATCACCGAGGTCATCGACAGTGCCTTCGCCACCGATCCGCCCGACATGGCGCTCGTCGAAGAGCTGAAGGTGATGGTGATCGGCTACCTCGAGCAGTACCTTCACGGCGCGTCGACCGTCGTTGCGGGCGTGGCCGACGACGTCGACGACTGAGTCGGCTCCTGCAACTGGGCGTAGTGCTCGCCGAGCAGTCCCTGCAGGCTCTCCTCGGCGGTCTGCTTGCGCGGGGCGGCGAACCAGAAGATGGCGCCGAGGCCCCAGGTCGCGAGGATCATGATGTACTCGGCCGGCCACAGCAGCTGCATCGACGAGCCCGGCGTCAGGCTGGCGACGATCAGGCCGACGCCGACCAGCGCGCCGATTGCGGGAACCCAGGAGAATCGGACCAGGTAGGGGCGTTCCAGGTTCGGGTACTTGCGACGCATGCGGTAGAACGCGGCGACGGTGAAGATCCACACCAGTGAGACGTTGACGCCGCCGATGTCGAGGAACCAGACCAGGCCGCCGGGGCCGATCCAGCCGAGGGCGAGGCCGACGACCGCGGTGAACAGCAGGGCCGGGCGCGGCGCGCCGGTCTTCTCGTCGACGCGCGAGAGGAAGCTCGGCAGCAGTCCGACGCGGGCGAGCGAGAAGATCAGGCGCGACACCGAGGAGAAGACGGCGATGAAGGTGGTGAGGATGCCGATGACGCCGATCACGAATGCGGCCCACGAGATGATCGGGAAGCCGGCGACCTTGAAGGCCTCGATGGTGCCGCTGTCGAGCGCCGCGGTCTCCTGCCAGGGCAGGACATAGCCGGTGGCCGCGAAGATGGCGGCGTAGAAGGCGCCGGCGATCATCACGGCGATGACGACGATCTTGCCGATCCGGCCGGCGGGCACGTTGGCCTCCTCGGCCATCACGGCGACGATGCTGAAGCCGGTGAGGAAGCCGAGTGCGGGCAGGATGAAGGTGATCGACTGTGCGATGGGTGAGGTGTCGCCGGTGACCGTCGAATCGAACATCGGCCAGAAGTTGTCGATGGACCCGGCACCGAAACCGACGGCGATGACGACCGCGCCGATGACGAGCATCGCGATGAACAGCATCAACTGGAGACGGAAGCTGAGGCTCGCGCCGAACCAGTTGAGGGCGAGCATCACCAGCATCAGGCCGACGCCGAGTGCCAGGACCGGCAGGAACACCGTTTTCCCGCCGACGGAGTAGAGCGGGATCGAGTTCATCCCGGGTGCGACGGTGCTGATGAGGAAGCCGGTCGCCGTCACGTAGAAGGCGACGATTCCGGTGAAGATGCTGATCAACAGCCATCCGACGGCGAAGCCGACGCCGCGGTTGAAGGCCACGTAGCTGAACACGAGTTCTCCGCCGGCGCGCGGGAACATCGAGGTCAGCTCGCTGATGGCCAGAGCGACGCAGCTGGCGAAGACGGTCGCCAGGATCATGCCGATCAGCGTGCCGCCGAGGCCGAAGTTCGAGAAGAACTGGCTGGTCAGGTAGAGGAAGCTCGATCCGATGATGCCCGCGGCCCCGACCGCGACCAGTGTCATCGGACCGATGGTCCGCTTGAGTTGTGCCATGGGAGATCCGTTCCCTTCGTGCGGGCCGATCGCCCGCCGCAAGCCAAACATAAGTAATTACTTATGTTTGCACTGTAGAGTGGATCACATTGAGATGTCAAGAGTGGTGGCCGACCCAGCTCGGAGGTGGGGCGTGTCGCCTCAGGGTTGTCGAGTAGCCATCGAGCGCAGCGAGACGGCGTATCGAGACTGGGGCATCTCGATACGCTCGCTCACTTCGTTCGCGGGCTACTCGATGAGCCTGGGACGTGAGCTGCGCGAGGTGTCTGGGGTGCGGGCTGCGCGATGCGTGTGGTCGGCTGAGGCGTGCCGTTGCAGGGTTGTCGAGTAGCCATCGAGCGCAGCGAGACGGCGTATCGAGACTGGGCCATCTCGATACGCTCGCTCACTTCGTTCGCGGGCTACTCGATGAGCCTGGGACGTGAGCTGCGCGAGGTGTCTGGGGTGCGGGCTGCGCGATGCGTGTGGTCGGCTGAGGCGTGCCGTTGCAGGGTTGTCGAGTAGCCATCGAGCGCAGCGAGACGGCGTATCGAGGCATCTCGATACGCTCGCTCACTTCGTTCGCGGGCTACTCGATGAGCCTGGGAAGCGAGCTACGCGAGGCGCTTGGGCTGCGCGATAAGCCTGGGAAGTGAGCTGCGCGAGGTGCCTGGGGTGCGGGTTGCGCGAGGTGTCTGGGGCGTCGGCTGGGGCGTGCGGTTTCAGGGTTGTCGAGTAGCCATCGAGCGCAGCGAGACGGCGTATCGAGACTGGGCCATCTCGATACGCTCGCTCACTTCGTTCGCGGGCTACTCGATTACTTACAGCCGCGTGCTCGCGGGGACCACCCAGTAGACGGCGGCGGCGACGGCCAGCATGATGAGCCCGCCGGTGAGGCTGGT
Source organism: Gordonia aichiensis (assembly GCF_039946255.1). GTDB lineage: Bacteria > Actinomycetota > Actinomycetes > Mycobacteriales > Mycobacteriaceae > Gordonia > Gordonia aichiensis_A. Next base: position 64,834 of record NZ_JBCDWL010000014.1, read on the forward strand.
GACCTGCATCGATTCGGTGAATGCGGCGCCGGCTTCGTCGGCCAGCTCGGGGAGGCGAAGCTGCTCGGCGACGCCCGCGGCGGAGCCGATCGACTCGCGGGCGGCCTCGTGCAGACGCGGGTCGAGGGCGTCGAGTTGCCCGGAGGCGTCCAGGCGGCTGCGGTACAGCACCGCGGCGATGCTGCCGAGCAGGGCGACGCCGACGACGCTGCCGAGCTCGTACGACGTCTCCTCCATCGCGGCGGCGTTGCCTGCCCGATCCTCGGGACTGCCCGACATGATCAGCGCCGAACCGATGGCCAGTGCGCCCATCCCGACGCCGACCAGACAGAGCGACACCACGGCCGAGGCGTAGTGCAGCTCGCCGGGAACCAGGTAGACGACGATCATGCCCAGACCGGCCGCCGCGATGCCGCCGACGATGACCGCGCGCGGTCCGATGCGTTCAGCCAGTGCGGGCGCCGCCAACGACGCGACCGCGGCCGACAGCGCGAGCGGTACCAGCTGAAGGCCGGCGCGGATCGGTGAGCTTCCCTCGACCGCCTGCAGCCACTGTGCGAGCAGCAGCAGGGCGGCGGCCATCGCGAACATCGAGCCGAGCGCGGCGATGATGCCGCCGGTGAAGACGCGGCTGCCGAACAGGCCGAAATCGAGCATCGGTCGTTCTTGGCGCCGACTGCGGCGCACGAACAGGACCAGCAGGGCGACGCCGCCCAGGAAGGCGGCCCAGCCTCCGGGACTCGCGAGGGTCGACTCGGCACCGAAGTGCTTCACCGACCACATCAGCAGCACCATCCCGGAGAACGACAGCGCGATGCCGACCCAGTCCCACACTCCGGGATCGGCCGAACGGGACTCCGGCAGCAGGAGGACGCCGGCGACCACGGCCAGCGCCATCAGGGGAACGTTCACCAGGAAGGCCGACTGCCAGGAGAAGTGCTCGACCAGGAAGCCGCCGATCAGCGGGCCGATCGCGGCGCCGAGGCCGGCGACCGACGCCCACACCGCCAGTGCGCGAGCGCGCTGGCGCGGGTCGGTGAACAGTATCCGGATCATCGACAGGGTGGCGGGCATGATGAAGGCGCCGCCGATGCCGAGCAGGGCCCGCACGCCGATCACCGCGGTCGCCGTGTCGGCGACCAGGATCAGCAGCGAGGCGCCGCCGAACACGGTGTAGCCGGCCAGCAGCATGCGCTTGCGGCCCCAACGGTCGGCGAGGGAGGCCGCTGGGACCAGCAGGCCGGCGAGCACGAGCGAGTAGACGTCGACGATCCACAGCAGTTGATCGGCGCTCGGGCGCAGTTCCTCGGACATCGCGGGCAGTGCGATGTTGAGGATCGTCATGTCCATCACGATCACGAGCAGGCTGGCGCTCAGCACCGCGGTCGCGATCCAGGCGCGGCGGGTCGAGGGCCCGGTGTCGGTGGGCGAGAGGGTGCTCATGGTGGACGTCATTCCTGCGCCATGAAGGGCGCGACGATGGTGTGCAGGGTGGTCTTGGAGATCGCGGTCCCGTGCAGGGCCGCGTGGACGGTCACGCCGTCGGCGAGGACGGCCAACCCGAGAGCGTTGTCGGGGCCGACGTAGCCGGTGAGGATCTCGATCAGCCGGTTCTGCCAGCGCAGGGAGAGCTCGCGCAGGTCTGGGTCGAATGCGGCCGCAGACATCAGCGAGACGTCGGCGGCGACCTTCCGGCCGTCGGTCAGATACTCGTGCATCTGCTCCACCAGGGTCTCGATCGACCCCTGCGAGTCGGCGAGCCCCCGTTCGACGATCGCGAGGTCGGCGTCGATCTCGGCCGCCAACTTCTCCAGCGCCTGGGTGCGCAGATCGTCGATCGAGGTGAAGTAGGCCGTGGTGGAACCCAGCGGGACGCCGGCACGCTCGGCCACCCGGCGGTGGGTGAGCCGATTGGGGCCGGATTCGACCACCAGGTCGGCGGCCGCCTCAAGAATCGCTTCGCGCCGCGCCTGCGGGTCCTGTCTGGCCACGGTTCCTCCCGAGTCGCTCGCCGCCCAATTCTGTACGGATGTACATGTACGTTTGTACAGAATCGGAAAGCGGCGTGCATCGATCGGTGAGGGACCTCACTCGTCGGCCGGACGTCCCCACGTGTCGTGAACGTGTGCCACGAGCGCATCGAGCGGCGCGGTGGACCGCTGTGCGCGAGCGGTGATGATGGCGCCTTCGAGGGCGGCGACCAGCATCTCGCCAGCATGCGCGGCCTGGGCGGCGGGCAGCCCGTCTCGCGCGAAGGCGTCGGCGACCTGGCGCGACATGTCGGCGAAGGCCGCCGCGGCCCGGTGTGCGGCCGCCGGGTACTCGGCGGCGGCCGTTGCGGCCGCGACCAGCGGGCAGCCGAGGTCGTAGTCGCTGTCGACCAGGATGCGCTTCCACTGTTCGGCGACGGCGGTGAGCCCGGCGACGGTGGGCATGTCGGCCAGTGCGCGGGCCAGCAGCGCGCCCGCGAACCGGCCGGCCTCGGCGGTCGCCGCTTCCAGCAGCTCCGCCTTTCCCTCGGGAAAGTGCTGGTACATCGACCGGCGGGCGACCCCGCTGTGGGCCATCAGCTCCGACATGCCGAAGCCGTCGGCGCCCTTGCTGCGCAGCAGGGTGATGGCCGACATCAGCAGTCGGTCGCGGACGGGAGGGGTGGCCATGACCACATACTACTCGTATGTAGAACGATCATTCTGCTACCGTCGCGACATGACTCACGTTTTCGACGAGGCGATCGCGTCGACCCCGGTCGGCCCCGCGGCCGACGGGGTGCGCACCGCTCAGACCCACCCCGCGTACAACAACATGGTCGGCCCGTTCGGCGGCATCACGGCCGCGGCCGTCGTCCGCGGCATCGCCGAGCACCCCGACGTGCTCGGCGACCCGCTCGCGCTGACCGTCAACTACACCGCGCCGATCGCCGAGGGGAGTTGGCGGCTCGAGTCGTCGCCGGTGCGGACCAACCGCACCAACCAGCACTGGACGTTCACGATCGTGCAGGACGAGCAGATCGTCGCCACCGGTACCGCGGTGTTCGGCATCGTCCGCGACACATGGGCCGACACCGAGTCCGCACCGCCCGCGGCGCCCGCGCCCGAGGAGGTGGCGCCCAGCGAGTACGTCGAGTTCATCGAGTGGGCCAAGAACTACGACAAGCGCTTCGTGGTCGGCGGGCTCGACGTCGGCCGGGCCGACGATTCGACGTCGACGCTCTGGCTCCGCGACCGACCGGATCGACCGCTCGACTTCCCCTCGTTGACGGCGATGACCGACGTCTTCTTCCCGCGGGTGTTCCTGCGGCACGGCACGTACATGCCGGCCGGGACCATCTCGCTGACCACGTACTTCCATGCGACCGCCGACGAGTTGGCGGCGCACGGCTGTGCCCACGTCCTCGCGACGGCGAAGGCCGCCCGCTTCGGCCACGGGCACTTCGACCAGTACGGCGAGATCTGGTCCGGCGACACGCTCCTGGCGACGACTCACCAGCTCGTCTACTTCAAAGACCCGTCCTGACGCCGGTCCGGGGGCGAGATGCCCCCGGGGACCGCGGTCTGCCGTCCGATGTCCGGCGGTGCTCGGCGATCTGGCTCGTTCGGGCCCGGAGGGGAGCGAAAGCGGTTAATTTGAAACTGTTCCATTTGGAACAATTTCAAATGACTCTCATCTCGCGGGTGTGACGCCCGAGGGACCCCGATCGGACGGAGAACCACCGATGACCCTGTCCATCAAGGACACACTCGCGGCGCGCGGCCTGAGCCCGACCGCCGAGGAACTCGCCCGGATCGAGGCCAAGTGGGCCGAGATCTCCGCGCTGAAGGCAGACCTGGCCGGCATCGGCATCGACGACGCCGACATCGCGGTCCGCAACATCCCGGGAGACGATCACGTTGGCTGACGAGTTGCTCACGAAGACGGCCGTCGAGGTCGGGGAGCTCATCCGCACCCGCGAGGTGTCGCCGGTCGAGGTGACGCAGCGGCTGCTCGACCACGCGCATGAGCTCAACGGCCAGGTCAACGCCTACATCAGCTTCCGCGACGAGCAGGCCCTCGCCGAGGCGGCGAAGGCCGAGGAGGAGATCGTCGCGGGCGATCACCGTGGCCCGCTGCACGGCGTGCCGATGGCGCTCAAGGACAACCTGTACGTGGCCGGCGAGGTGACCACGATGGCCTCGAAGATCCACGGGGACTTCGTCTCGGCCGACGATGCGACGGTCGTCGGCCGGCTCCGCGAGGCCGGCGTCGTGCTCACGGGCAAGCTCAACATGCACGAGTACGCCTGGGGCATCGACAACAACAGCCCGCACTTCGGCGCCGTCCACAACCCGTGGAACCTCGACAAGGTGCCGGGCGGCTCCAGCGGCGGCTCGGGCGCCGCGGTGGCCTCCGACATGTCTTTCAGCACCCTCGGCACCGACACCGCGGGCTCCATCCGGATCCCGTCGTCGGCGTGCGGGCTGGTCGGGCTCAAACCCACCCACGGGCGCGTCGCGAAGTTCGGCTGCTATCCGCTCGCCTGGACCCTCGACCACATCGGCCCGATGGCCAAGACGGTCGACGACGCCGCGGCGATGCTGCAGGCGATCGCCGGCTTCGACCGGCGTGACCCGACCAGCGTCGACGTCCCGGTCGGCGACTACCGGGGCGCCCTGACCGGTGATCCCACCGGGCTGGTCATCGGCGTGGAGGAGGACTACTACTTCCGCGACGTCGACACCGAGGTGGAGCGACTGGTCCGGGCCCGCATCGACGACCTCGTCAGCCGCGGCGCCCGCGTGGAGAAGGTGAGCATCCCGGCGCTGAAGTACTCGGAGTGGACCGAGCTCGCGGTCAGCCTGTCGGAGGCCTCCGCCATCCATCACCGCGACCTGCAGACCCGCCCCGAGGACTTCGGCGCCGACATCCGGTTCCTGTTCTACCTGGGCGAGCTGTTCTCGTCGGTCGACTACCTGCAGGCGCAGCAGGTCCGCAGGCAGATCAAGCACGACTTCGCCGCCGCACTCTCCGGCGTCGACGTCCTGATCGCACCGACGCTGCCGGTGATGGCGCCCGACATCGGGTCGGCGGTCGCCGACCTGAACGGCGATCCGGTTGACCTGGTGGACAACTTCATCCGCTACACCGGACCCAGCAACCTCACCGGACTGCCCGCGATGACGGTGCCGGCCGGGCTCGACGACGGTCTGCCGGTCGGTGTGCAGATCATCGGCAAGGCGTTCGACGAGGAGACGGTGCTGCGGGTGGGACACTACATCGAACAGTCCGATCCGATGCAGGGACGCCGCGCACCGGTCGGAGCCTGACGCCGCTGCCGCGGCCGGATCGAGAGGAGCCGCGACATCAGGACCCTCGTTCCGGCCGCTGCGGGCACCGTCGGCGCGGGCGGCTGGCTCCTGGCGACGGCGCCCCGCGACGCGGCGGCCCTCGCGGGGCGGCTGGGACCGGTGCTGCTGTTCGTCGCGGCGATGTCGGTCGTGGTCAACCTGGCGGCCGACGCGGGCGCCTTCGGCTACCTCGCGGCCTGGCTGCAGCAGCGCCGATGGCCGGGACTGCCGGCTCGCGCCGCGACCTGGGTGCAGGTGGTGGCGTTGGCCACCGTGTCGACGGTCTTCTTCTCCCTCGACACGACGGCGATCATGGTCACCCCGCTGGCGGTCGTGCTGGCTCGCCGCTCGGGCGCCGATGTGTGGGCGGTGGGCCTGACCGTCGTCTGGATCGCGAACCTGGGTTCGTTGCTGCTCCCGGTGTCGAATCTGACGAACCTGCTCGCCGTGTCCGGAGGGATGTTCGGCGGCACCGGCGACTACCTGGCGACGATGTGGCGCCCCGCGCTCGTCGCCGCGGCGCTCGCGGTCCTCGCCTCGGCGGTCGTCTATCGGCGCCGCTCGCGGCATCGCATCAGCGCCGACCCGGCGGCTCCGCGGGGTGCCCCGGGCCCGCTGGACGGCCGGCTGCGCATCAGCCTCGGCACGCTCGGCTGCCTGCTGCCGCTGCTCGTCTCACCCGTCCCGTACTGGTTGTCGGCGACGGCGGCGGCCGCGGTCCTCGTCGTGGTCGGCATCCGCACGGCGCCGACGTCACTGTCGGTGCGACTGGTGCCGTGGTCGTCGCTGCTGCTGGTCACCTCGCTGTCGACAGTGGCTGCGGCGCTGCACGCGGCCGGTGCGGCGGCGTGGATCGGTGCGCGCGTGATGCAGTGGGAGACGTCGACCGCGGGGCTGATGCTCCTCGGCGCGGTGGGCGCGTTGCTGGCGAACGCCGTCAACAACATCCCCGCCTTCCTGGCGCTGGACGTCGGCGTCGGCGACGTCGCGGGAATGGCGGCGCTGTTGATCGGCGTCAACGCCGGACCCGTCGTGACGCCGTGGGCGTCGTTGGCGACCCTGCTGTGGCACGACCAGCTCCGCCGCAGCGGAGTGGACGTTCGGTGGCGTCGGTTCGTCATGGCGGGCCTGCTGCTGGCGCCGCTCGCGGTGGCGGCGCCGATCCTCGCGATCTGAGCGCAGGCGCGGGCGGTTCACAGGGTCAGGAGCACATCGAAGTCGAAGGTGTCGGCGCGCGCCAGATTCACCGACTGCACCGCCTGGTTGCCGTGATAGGTCACCACGCCGCGCGGGCTCTCGAGCACCAGCCCGTCGATCGCGGCGTCGAACGCCGACACCGACAGCTCGTCGGCCCGACGACCGAGCTCGAGCAGCGTCTGAATGCCCTGGTAGCAGGACTGCGCCATGTTGTTGAGCGTCGGCGCCGACGGACCGGCCGCGGCGAGGTAGCGGCCCAGGAAGTCGACGGCGTGCCCGCTGGTGAGGCTGCTGAAGTACGACGCCGAACAGTACAGCCGCTCGGTGGCCTCGGCCCCGCTGGCGAGCAGCATGTTCTCGTCCATCAGCGGACTGTAGCGGGTGATCCGCCGATCCAGCCCGGCGGCGGCGAACGAGCGGTTGAAGGCCACCGCGTCCTGTCCGACCAGCAGCATCAGCACCCCGTCGCATCCGCTGCCCGCGACGGCGGCGGGCAGCCGCGGATCGTCTCCCGCGCCCATCTCGACGAACGTGCTCCCGACGATCTCGATGTCGAGGGTGCCCGCCGACCGGATCGTCTTGTCCATCGACATCAGCGGCCACACGTACTTGGCGCCCACCACGTGCCAGCGGCGCAGGCCCAGATGGTGGCGCATCCACGCCAGCGCCGGGAAGATCTGCTGCTCGGGCGTCTCGCCGCTGCAGTACACGCCCGGCGCGCGTTCACCGCCCTCGAACAGCGAGGTGTACACGTACGGCACCCGGCCGCTCACGAGCGGCGCCAGCAGTCGGCGCACCGACGAGATGTGCCAGCCGGTGACGGCGTCGATCCGGTCGGTGTCGATCAGCCGCGCGACCTCGGCGGCCACCTGCTGCGGCGGCCGCCCGCCGTCGATGTAGACGATCTCGACGCGCCGGCCGTCGACGCCGTCGCCTCGGTTCAGCTCGTCCCTGGCCATCTCGCACACCGCCACGCACGACGGACCGAAGATGCCGCCGGGCCCCTGCAGGGGGATCACCACCCCGATTCGGAAGCATGTCGGACCGACCGGGAGCAGCTGCGGCATCCGGCCTCCTCCGACGGGGCGAAGCACACCGAAGCGAGGTGCTTCGCGGCTGGTCAAACTACTCTGTAGCGTATTGGTCCGACAGCGTATTGGTCCGGCGATCGCCGATCACGACTCCGAGGTGGCAGATGAGCGCAGCCGCAGAGCCCGCCGGAACCACGGCTCCCGCCATGTCCACCGAACCGGCCACGTCCACCGAACTGGTGACGAACCTGCTGCTCGGCGCGCACGCGACGACGGCGGCGGTGGCCGCGCTGGGCGCCCGCCTGGACCTGTCGGTCGACGAATGGCTGATCCTGGACGCGCTGCACCGCGCCGACGGTGTCTCGATGTCCGAGGTGTCCGCGCGGACCCTCGCCTCCGGCGCCTCGCTGACCCGGGCGGTCGATCGTCTGGTGAGCCGTTCGCTGGTGTACCGCAGCCCGAGTGCCACCGACCGCCGCAAGGTGGTGGTCCGGATCAGCGACCTCGGGCGCGACCTGCACGCTCGGATGGCCGCGGAGGTCGCCGGCCTGGAGACCGCACTGCGGTCCGGGCTGCCGTCCGACGGCGTCGACGACCTCCTCGCGGCGCTGCGCCGGATCGTCGCACAGACGGCGAACTGACGGCCCGCGCGGTCGGTGCGAATCGGCGATATCGGCCACTCCCGATACACTCGACCCGATACGTCACGGTGTTCGGGAAGTCCGGTGAGATTCCGGCACGGTACTCGCCACTGTGAACAGGTCCGGCAGTCGCCGGGAGTTGACGACTCCGGCCACTGGTTGCTCGCCACCCGGGAAGGTGCGACTGTCGGCAGCCCTGTGAAGTCAGGAGACCGGCCGCGACGTAACCCCGTAGTTCCACGAGCATCTGGAAAGGGGGTCGCTTTGCGCACCCTGAAGAACATGGCGGTTCTCGCCTGCACCGCCGCGGTCCTGACGGTCACCGCCTGCTCAGGCGGCGACAAGGCGACCGACTCCGCGTCGAGCGGCGCCATCACCCTGCAGAACTGCGGCCGAACCGTCACCCTCGACGGACCGGCGAAGGCCGCCATCACGGTCAACCAGGGGGCCACCGAGTCGGCACTCGCGATCGGCGCCGCCGATCAGCTGATCGGCACCGCCTACCTCGACGACGTGATCGCCCCGCAGTGGGCGCAGGCCTATGCAAAGATCCCGGTCCTGTCGGCGAAGTACCCGAGCCGCGAGGCGGTGCTCGAGAAGCGGCCCGACCTGATCGCCGCGTCGTACAGCAGCGCCTTCGACGACAAGGCGCTCGGCAGCGAGCAGTCGCTGGCCGAGCTCGGCATCGCGAGCTACGTCTCGCCCTTCGGCTGCGCCGACAAGACGCAGCGGCCGAAGGCGTCCTGGGACGCCGTCGCCGGCGAGACCAGCGACTACGGAACGATGTTCGGCCGACAGGGCGACGCGACCAGGGTGAACGACCAGATGCGCGCCACCCTCGACCGGTTGACGGAGAAGGCCGCGGGCAAGGGGAAGACCGTGATGTGGTGGGACGCGCAGACCACGACGCCGTCGGTCGGCGGCCGCGACGGCGGCCCGCAGCTGGTGATGGACGCGGTCAGGGCCACCAACGCGTTCGCCGACCTGCCGGGCAACTGGGCCGACACCAGTTGGGAGGCCGTGCTGAAGGCGGACCCCGACGTGATCGTCCTGATCGACGCCGACTGGGACCGCGCCGACGCCAAGCGCCGGTACCTCGAATCCGACCCGGCGATGAAGGACCTGAAGGCGGTCAAGGCGGGATCGTTCGTGGTGATCCCGTTCTCCGAGAGCACACCGGGCGCCCGGATGATCGACGGCGCCGTACGCCTGTCGGACGCGTTGGCGAAGTAGTCCGCGCGTGCGCGAGAAGCTGCGAGGTCTGCCGGCGCTGACCGGCTGGCTGATCGCGCTGACCGCCCTGTTGCTGGTCAGCATGGTGATCGGGGTCGCGGTCGGCAGCGCCGACCTGTCGGTGGGGACGGTGGTCGATGCGATCGCCGCCCGCCTCGGGATCGGCGACGCCGACCTGATCGACCAGAACATCGTCGTCGAGCTGCGCCTGCCGCGGGTGGTGGGGGCGGCGTTGATCGGCGCGGGGCTGGCCGTGTGCGGGGCGGTGCTGCAGTCGCTGACCGGCAACCAGCTCGCCGACCCGTACATCCTGGGGATGTCGGGCGGCGCCTCGCTCGGCGCGGTGACGGTGCTGAGCACCGGGCTCGGCATGGGCGCCCTGGCAGGCGGCGCGGTGGTGTCGCTGGCAGCGTTCGTCGGGGCGATGGGCGCGTTGCTGCTGGTCTTCGGGATCTCGGTGACCCGCGGCGGGGCCCTGCTGCCGGGTCGGCTGATCCTGGCCGGTGTGGCCGTCGGACTCCTGACGGCCGCGCTGAGTTCGGCACTGATCTACTTCGGTCCGCACGGCACCGCCGATCGGGTGATGTTCTGGTCGCTCGGCTCGGTGGCCGGCGTCCGCTGGAACACGCTCGCGCTGACCGCGGTCGTCACCGTGGTGACGGTGATCGCCGTGCTGCTGCACTCGCGGACCCTGGACGCCTTCGCCTTCGGTGAGCGGGCCGCCGCCGGACTGGGCACCCACGTCGCCCGCACCCGCTGGGTGCTCTACACGCTGGTGTCGCTGTGCACGGCGGTCCTGGTGGCCATCGCGGGCATCGTCGGCTTCGTCGGCCTGGTGGTGCCCCACGCGGTGCGCTTCCTCGTCGGCCCGCTGCACGCCCGCGTGCTGCCGATGGCGATCCTGGTCGGCGCGCTGGTGGTGGTCTGGGCCGACATCCTGGCCCGCAGCCTGATGCAGTCGCGGGAACTGCCGCTGGGGCTGGTCACGTCGGTGCTCGGCGTGCCCGCCTTCATCTACCTGCTCCGCCGACAGCAAGGGACCGAATGATGAGAGCACCGTTCTCGGAACCCGGTCCGCCCGGCATCGCCGTCCGCGAGATCGACTTCACCCGCGACGGCAACCGCATTCTGCAGCAGGTCAGCGCCGACCTGCCGGCCGGACAGTTCACCGGCGTCATCGGTCCCAACGGGTCGGGGAAGTCGACGCTGCTGTCGATGATCATGCGCTGGCAGAAGCCCGACGCCGGGCACATCCTGCTCGGCGGGGTCGACGTGCGCGCCATCCGTCGCCGCGACTTCGCCCGCATCGTCGCCGAGGTGGAACAGCATTCGGCGACGGTGATGGAGCTGACGGTCGAACAGATCGTCGAACTCGGGACCATCCCGCACTCGTCGGGGTGGGGACGGCCGCTCGGCGAGGCGTCCGACGCGGTCGAGGAGGCCATCGCGACCGTCGGTCTGCAGTCGCTGCGCCGGCGGGCCTGGCATTCGCTCTCCGGCGGTGAGCGGCAGAAGACGCAGGTGGCCCGCGCCGTCGCGCAACGGCCCCGGGTACTGGTCCTGGACGAGCCGACCAACCACCTCGACGCGGCCGCCGGCCTGCAGATCCTCGACCTCGCGCGGGGCCTCGGCCTGACGGTGGTCGCGGCGCTGCACGATCTGCAGCTGGCCGCGATGTACTGCGACCGCCTCATCGTGCTCGACGGCGGGCGGGTCTGCGCCGAGGGCGCGCCGGCCGAGGTGTTGACCCCCGACCTGCTCGCGCAGGTCTACGGCCTCGACGCCGAGGTGATGCCGCATCCGCGCACGGGTGCCCCGATGGTCGTGATGTGCGGCGTCGCCCCATCGCGGCCGATGACGGAAGGAGTCCGATGAGCCGGCAGATCGACCGGACCGCCGCCGCCCCCGACTGGGTGGTCGTCACCGCGCCGACCGACCGGGGCGGCGACCCCGCGGCCGAACTCACCGCGGCCCTGGCCGCGCTCGCCAAGCGACTCCCGGACGTCGAGCTGCGCGTCGCGGTGCTCGGCGGCGCCTCGCACACGATCACCGAGGCCCTCGACGACGCGGCCGACGCCGGTGCGCGGTGCGTGCTGCTGGTGAGCGGGCAGACGCTCACCGATCGGAAGATGGACGCATGGTTCCGGCGGGTGGTCGGGCACTGGCTCCGGGAGCGCCCCGCGGGTGCCCGTCCGCAGGTGCGCTTCGGCGGCTCCCTGTGCGACAGCGACGGATACGCGGTGATGCTCGAGCAGGCGATCGTTGACGGCGGGGTGCCCGCAGGCGAGACCACCGCGCCGCTGACCTCGCCGCTGTGGGAACAGGTGCCCGGCTTCTCCCGCCACGTGCTGGTGTGCCGGGGACCGCGCTGCTCGGCGCGCGGAGCCGCCGAGACGCAGCCGGAGCTGGCCCGCGTGCTCGAGGACCGCGGGCTGGGCGACGACGACGTCCTCGTGACGGTCACCGGCTGTCTGTTCCCGTGTTCGCAGGCGCCCGTCGTCGCGGTCTACCCCGACGACGTCTGGTACGACGGGCTGTCGGCGGACCGGGTGCCGAGAATGGTCGACGAGCATCTGATCGGCGGCCGCGCGGTGAGCGAGTGGACGGGCCGACGCGCGCCGCGCCACTGAAGTACCGACTCGGGCCGCGCGGCAAGTAGATTCAGGGCCGAAGCTGTGCGGCGAAGGAGACACATGCAGACCAGGACGAGGCGGGTGTCGGGAGCGGTGCTGGCGGGTGCGGCGGTGCTGGCGCTGACCACCGCATGCGGGTCCGACCGGGGCGACGGTCGAGCCGCCGAGCTGACCCTGACCCAGGCCGAGCTGCCCGGCGGTTTCACCGCCGTCAAACTCGGCAAGGACGAGATCCAATCGATGGCCGATCAACTGCACGACGCGACCGCCAAGACCACCGTCTCGCCGTCGGGGTGCGCGGCGCCGGGTTCGGTGGCGGGCAGCGTCGACACCGGGCACACGGGTCTGATGGCCGCTCGGAGCCGGGACCACGCCATCAGCGAATCGGTCGTTCCCGTCGTACCCGGTGCCCCCGGCACCGACCTGACGGCGGCCCGCGAGCGGGTCAGCGGACAGTGCCGCAGCGTTCGCGTCGAGGTGGGAGCGGGCCCGATCAAGGACGCCCGGATCGACGTCGGCTACACCGTGCTCCCGAGCCCGGTCACCAGGGCCTCCCAGACTCTGGTCGTCGAGTCCGCCAGTCACACTGTGCACGGTCGGGGATCGGGCACGAGCCGACTGCTCGTCGGTCGGGCCGTGGTGGGCGGATACGCCGTCACCGTCCAGATGTCGTCGCTGGCCGAGGCCGACCTGGACCGCGCGGCGTTCGAGAAGATCTTCGCCGCCGCGGTCGACAAGGTCGCCGCCTGAGCGGACACCGGCACCGGACGCAGTCGTCCCGCGGGAGTCGGTCAGGATGGTCGGTGTCGGTCGCCAGATCGACACCGATCGACAGACAGGGATGACGAAGACGTGACCATCAAGAAGACGACTGCGACGATCGCCGCCGGCGCGGCGCTGCTCCTGGTCGCCGGATGCGGTTCCGGCGGCGACAGCGCCCCGGCCCCGGGCTCGGCGGCCGCTCCGGCGTCGTCGGCCGACCCGGGCAGGGCGTCGAGCCTGGTGCTCGACAAGTCGGGCTTCCCCGCGGGCTACCAGGTGCTCGAGGTGCCGCGCGGTCAGCTGAAGCAGATCTCCGACTCGATGCTCGGTACCGTGCGGTCGGCGAAGGTCACGCCGGCCGAATGCGGTCAGGTGGCGTTGTTCCCCGACCGACTGGATCTGGCCCAGGTCGGTTTCGCCGTCGCGATGAAGGCCACGTCGATGCTGGCCGAGACCGTGCTGGTCTCGGACCAGACCGTCGACGATGTCCGCAAGAGCATCAGCGGCGCCTGCACGAAGGTAACGGTCGAGATCACCGAGGGGCAGGCCGCGGGCGGGAAGGGCACCACCACGTCGAAGGTCATCGACGTCCCCGAGACCAAGGCCGACAAGGCGATCGCGGTCGAGCAGCGGTCGACGATCGTCCTCAACGGGACCACCGTCAAGACCACCAGGGTGCTCGGCTTCGCCCAGGTGAACGGCTACCTGGTGGGCGTGCAGGCGGGCGACGCCGGAGCCGGCGGCGGCCCCGACCTGGCCGCCTTCAACACGACTTTCGCCAAGGCCGTCGACAAGGTGGCGGCGAAGACCGCGTAGGCGTCTGAGCGCCGAAGACGACGAGGGGGCCCGCCGAATGCGGCGGGCCCCCTCGTCGATCCGATCGGCTGTTAGATGACGCCCAGGGCGTTCATCGCGTCGGCGACCTGGACGAAGCCAGCGATGTTGGCGCCCAGCAGGTAGTTGCCCGGATCGTCGTACTTGTCGGCGGTCGTCAGGCAGTTGTGGTGCAGGGTGCGCATGATGGTGCTCAGACGCTCTTCGGCGTACTCGAAGCTCCACGAGTCGCGCGAGGCGTTCTGCTGCATCTCCAGTGCCGAGGTGGCCACGCCGCCGGCGTTGGCGGCCTTGCCCGGAGCGAAGCCGACGCCCGCGGCCTGCAGGACCTTGATGGCCTCCGGCGTGGTGGGCATGTTGGCGCCCTCGGCGACGATCTTGCAGCCGTTGCGAACCAGCGCCTCGGCGTCGTTCTCGTCGAGCTCGTTCTGGGTCGCGCAGGGCAGCGCGATGTCGGCCGGAACCTGCCACAGGGTGCCCTCGGAGACCACGCGCGTGCCGTTGCCGCGCAGTTCGACGTACTCCGACAGCCGGGCGCGGCGGACCTGCTTGACCTCCTTGAGGATGTCCAGGTCGATGCCCTTCTCGTCGACGATGTAGCCGGACGAGTCGGAGCAGGCGATCACGGTGCCGCCGAGCTGGTGGATCTTCTCGATCGCGTAGGTCGCGACGTTGCCCGAACCGGACACGAGGACCTTCTTGCCCTCGAAGCTGTCGCTCTTGGCCTTGAGCATCTCGTCGACGAAGAACACCGCGCCGTAGCCGGTGGCCTCCGGACGGACCTGCGACCCGCCCCACGACAGGCCCTTGCCGGTCAGCACGCCCGACTCGTACCGGTTGGTGATGCGCTTGTACTGGCCGAACAGGTAGCCGATCTCGCGGCCGCCGACGCCGATGTCGCCGGCCGGGACGTCGGTGTACTCACCGATGTGGCGGTACAGCTCGGTCATGAACGACTGGCAGAAGCGCATGATCTCGATCTCGGAGCGACCCTTGGGGTCGAAGTCCGAGCCGCCCTTGCCGCCGCCGATGGGCAGGCCGGTGAGCGCGTTCTTGAAGATCTGCTCGAAGCCGAGGAACTTGACGATCGACAGGTTCACCGACGGGTGGAAACGCAGGCCGCCCTTGTACGGGCCCAGGGCCGAGTTGAACTCGACGCGGAAGCCGCGGTTGATCTGCACCTGGCCGGCGTCGTCGATCCACGGCACGCGGAAGATGATCTGGCGCTCGGGTTCGCACATGCGGGTCAGGACGTCCTGGTACTCCGGATGCTTGGCCATCACCGGGCTCAGCGACTCGAAGACTTCCTGGACTGCCTGGTGGAACTCGGGCTCGCCCGGGTTGCGGTTGATCACGATGTCATAGCAACCCTGGAGGTCGCTGTCCCATGCAGTCATGCTCGTAGTTCTCCCAACTGGTGCGCCCGTGGGCTGTGCCCTGCGCACACCGCAAACTTTTGGTCCCACCGGATTCGTTCCCCGCGGAGGCCGATTTCCGGACTCACTCTATCGGCGCACGCCGATTCTGACGAAACCGGATTGGCCTTCCGGGGGTTGTGCGCGGACCGTCCGCGCCCCGGTGTGCTGCGCAAACGCCGGTCGGGGCCCCGGCCCCGACCGGGGTGCGTCGATGGTCAGATTCGGCTGGTCTTGCCGTAGGCGTAGTAGACGTAGACGCCGGTTTCGGTCGACACCGAGATCTTCGCGAAGGGACGCACCGAGACGGGGCCGATCGCGTTGGTGACGTGCAGTTCGACGCCCGACAGCACGATGTTCGCGGTCGGCTTGGTCAGCGCGATCTCGGCCAGCGGAACGGTGGTGATCTTGCCTGCGCCCACCTCGAACTCGACGTCGGCGGACGGAATGACCGTGGCCTCGGCTCCCACCTCGGCGCCGACCTCGCCCACGGACAGTCCGGCGCCGGTGCCCGAGGCGGAGACCTCCGGTGCCGCCTTGATGTTGACGCCGCTGGTCAGCTTCAGGTCGGGGGTGTGCGCGGTGATCTTCACGCCGGTCGGCGCGATCGAGACCGGGTAGCCGACCTGGTAGCCGAGTTCGAGGGTGACCTTGACCTTCTTGCCCTCGATGCCGGTCAGCGCGGCGTGCACGTCGGAGGAGAGCAGGGCTTCGGCCGAGGTCGGCGACGAGTCGAGCGGCGGGATCTTCTTGACCGAGACCTGCGCGGCAGTCAGCTCGATGCCGACTCCCTCGCGGGTGTGGTGCGTGGCCGCCGAGGCGGTGGCGGGCAGCAGCGCTGCGGTGGCGATGAAAGCGGTGACGACGGCGGTCAGCGCGGTCAGACGTTTGGTCATTGAATACCCCGACGGTAGATGGACGGAGCCCACCGGAGCGGCGGGCGGCTATCACATTAGAAGTGCAGATATGTCAGATTCGGAGAATTTGCTGACAGATCCGTGCATATGCCCAGGCAGCGGCGGTGCAGAAAGTTCTCCGGACCGGATGAATCCGGCTCCGGACGGCCCGCAACGGGGCAGCGGCCAGGGAAACCGACGGGCCTGTCGGGTGCCTCGGATAACCTCACAGACGTGACCTCGACGCCGCCGGAGAGCGAGTTCGGTCCGGCGCTCGCGAGACTCTTCCGCCAAGCCGGCAAGCCGACGCTGCGCGCCGCCGCCGAGGGAATGGCGAGGTCGGGCCGGTCCGAGGCGACTCCGCAGCGGATCAGTGACTGGCGCAACGGCAGGCACGTTCCGCGAGACTTCGACACCGTGCTGCCCCTGCTGCTGTGGCTCAACCAGCGCGCGGTCGCCGCCGGCGTCACCGACCTGGTGTCGATCCCGGATTGGGAACGACTGTGGCGGCAGCACCATGAGCCCGGCGGCAGTCAGCCCCGCCTGGAAGCGCCCTTCCCCGGGCTGGCCTCGATGCGGGCCACCGACCGTGACCGCTACTTCGGACGCGATGACACGATCGCCGCGTTGGCGGTGCTTCTCGGGCGCGCCCAGGCCAGTGCCGACAACCGCATCGTGGTGGTCACCGGGATCTCCGGAGCCGGAAAGTCGTCGCTGCTCGGCGCGGGCCTGGCCCGGGCCGGCTCGCCCTGGGATGCGGCGATCCGTCGCCGCGTCGGGCGAGGCAAGCTCACCGGCCGCAAGATCCGCGACGGCGCCCACCTGGTGGTCGTCGATCAGTTCGAGGAGGTCTTCGCGCTCGAGGAGGCCGACCGCGACGGCGTGCTCGCCGAGGTGGCGGCCCTCACCGCGGCGGGCGTCGTGGTGGTGCTGGGCGTGCGCGCCGACTTCTTCGCCGCCTGCGTCGAGATCCCGATGCTGGCCCGGGCCTGGCAAGAGCATTCGATGATCGTCTCGGAGATGAGCGACGAGCAGCTGCGTCAGGTGATCGTCGAGCCGGTCCGGCTGGCCGGCGGGCGGATCGACGAGGGACTCGTCGACCTCATGATTTACGACCTCCATCAGGCCTCCCGCGAAGGAGACCGGGCCGGGCGGCTGCCGCTCCTCGCGCACGCCCTGCAGGTGATGTGGGGCCGACGAGTGGGGAACCGACTCACCACCACCGCGTACCGCGAGGCGGGCGGGATCACGTCCGCGCTCGCCGATACCGCCGAAACCACTTGGGCGGGAATCGATCCCGCGGATCGAGACCAGGCCCGCGCACTGCTGCTGGCCCTGGTGCAGTTCGGTCCGTGGCGCACCCCGATGCGGAACGCGGTGTCACCGGAGGACCTGCGGGAGCGTTTCCCGGAGTCGGCCGCTCGAATCGTCGACGCCTTCTCCGATGCTCGTCTGCTCACCGTCAGCACCGACTCGGTCACCTTCATTCACGACGCGGTGATGTCGTCGTGGCCGCGCATGGCCGAGTGGATCGCCGACGACGCCGACCTCCTGGTGTGGCGGCAGCAGCTGCAGACCGATGCCGAGACCTGGAATGAGAGCGGTCGACCGTCGGACTACCTGTACAGCGGCGGTCGCCTCGCCTCCGCGTTGGAGCATCGCGACGAGATGGGCGCCCACCGGCAGGTGCTGCTGTCGACGGAGTCGGTGGCGTTCCTGGATGCGGCGGTCGGGCAGCAGCGCGTGCGGACGCGCCTGCGCGTCGGCGCGATCGCCCTGGTCGTCCTGCTGGGACTGGCGTCGACGATCACCGCGGTGATCGCGACGCGGCAGTCCGCCGCGCTGGCGCAGGAGCGCAATGCCGCCGAGCACTCGGCGCTGGTGTCGAACATCGAGGGGCTCGAGCGGTCCGACCCGTCGTTGGCCGCGCGCCTGCTGGCGGTCGCCGCCCGGCACTACCCGGACGATGCCACCATCCGCAGCGGTCTGATCGCGGCGGCGAGCGCCCCGTTGGCCCGCACCCTGGTCGGCCACGGCGCGGGGGTGTTCGACGTGGTGTTCTCGCCGGACGGGCGATTGCTGGCCACCGCCAGCAACGACCGCACGGTGCGGGTGTGGGAGCGCAGCGACGAGGTCGGCGGGCCGCCCTTCCACGAGGTCGCCAAGCTAGACGGCTTCGGTGACTACGTCACCTCGGTGACGCTGCATCCGTCCCTGCCGCTGGTCGCCGGGGCCAGCGGCGACGGGACGGTCCGGCTGTGGGACATCGCCGATCTGCACCGGCCGCGGCAGGTCGCGGTGTTGCATCCGGGGGCGGGCACCGCCTACCTGACGCGGTTCAGTCCCAACGGTCGGTACCTGGCGACGTCGTCGGACGACGGTTCGGTGGTCATGTACCGGATCGACGGCGATCGGGAGCCCGTTCAGACGGCCGTGCTGCGCGGGCACTCCGGCGCCGCCCGAACACTGGTGTTCAACAACGCCGGAACCGTGCTGGCCAGCGGCAGCGAAGACCAGACGGTGCGGCTGTGGACCGGCGCCGACACAGACCAGCCGCGCATGGCCGGACAGCTGACCGGGTTTCCCAGCATCACCCATTCGCTCAACTTCCTGCCCGGCGACGCCGACCTGGTGATCGGCGGCGACAGTGCCAATGTGCAGATCTGGGATGTGCGCGATCCGATGGCGCCGCGGCCGGAGAACCAGGCGCTGCCCGGCGTGACGGCGGGCACCTGGTCGGTCAACGCCAGTCACGGCAGCCCGCTGCTGGCGCAGGCCGGTTTCGACGGCATCGTCCACGTGTGGAATGTCAGTTCGCCCGCGGCGCCGCTGCTGGTGTGGAACCTGCAGAAGTCTGCGGCGCAGGGCGCGGTGCGGATGCTGACCAACGCGTTCAGCCGCGACGGCCGGGAGCTGGCGGTGGGGCGGTCGGACGGCGGCGTCGACATCTGGTCACTGCCTCCCGGCGTCCAACCGGAACGAGCCGCGGGCACCAGCGGTCTGGCGCGCGCCCTGCACGCGCCGACCCTGGTCAGCACCGGGACCGACACCCGCCTGAATGTCTTCACCGCCGACCGGGGCACCTGGCAGCGTCGCGGCTCGGCGCTGACCGACCGCCGCGCCAACAACCGTCCGCGGGTGGCGATCTCGGCCGACGGGCGGCTGGCGGCGACCGCGAACAACAACGGCGGCCTGGTGGAGCTGTGGGATCTGTCCGATCCCGACCGTCCCCGTCGCGCGGGCGAACTGCGCACCGACACCCGCTACACCTATGCGCTGGACTTCTCGCCGGTCGGACCGGTGCTTGCCGCCGGCGTCGACGACCGGCGCATACAGCTGTGGGACGTCGGCGATCCGGCCGCACCCAAAGCCCTCGGGGAACCGCTGGTCGGGCCCGACGACCTGGTGCGGAGCGCGAGCTTCAACGACACGGGAACCGGGTTGGCGGTCACCGCCGACGACGGGAACGTCTACGTCTACCGGCTCGACGGCCCGGATCGGTCGGCCGCGGTCATGCATGCGGGACAGGCGGCCACGTCGGCGGTCTTCAGCGCCGACGGACGATACGTGGTCGCCGCCGCGGGCGATCTGTCGGTGTGGCGACTCGGGGAACCCGGGCAGAAGGCGGAACTGACCGACCGGATCGTCGATGCGCACGCCGACCTGCTCGGCCGGTTGGGGTCGCGGCTGCTGGTCAGTACCGCGACCCGGGAGATCCTCGAGTTCGATCTCGTGAATGGCTCGTTCAGCCGGTCGTTGCGGGTGTCGCCCACCCTGGGGGTGGCGAGCGACGACGATGCGCGGTGGGTGCTACCGGCCTTTGCCGGTGGCGGTGACGACTACACGGTCGCCGGGGACGGCGCGGGCATGCTCTTCTCGCAGACCACCGATCCGGCGGTGGGCCTTCGGTGGGTGTGCACGCACACGCTGCCGCTGTCGGATTCGGCGCGCGACCGTTACGTGGAGCGGCTGTCCGCGACCGACGGCTGCTGATCAGCCGATCAGCGCATCTTGGGTTCGCGGGTCGCGGTGTCGGTGGTGATGAAGGTGTGCAGGGTGCGATCCTGGTCGGCCACCAGATAACTCGGGTCGGGTACGTCCCAGACCTCGCGCAGCGCGAACTGCGCCGCCATGGCCGCGGCGTCGACCCGCCGGCGGGCGAACTCCCGGATGCACGTCGCATCGTGCAGGGCTCGCCACTGCTCGCCGACGAGCAGTTGAACTCGCTGCCGGTCTTCGGGACCGTATGGAAACAGATCGGCGGTGGCGATCGTCAAGCGCAGACGGTTGTTCCCGGTGAGGCTGAACGCGATCGTCGGCTGCGGGCCGAGGAGCTCTGTCCACAGCGCGTAGACGGTGATCGGATGGCCCGCGCGCATCGCATCGAGCCGGTCGGCGAGCTCGCACCGGAAACGCAGCCAGGTCCGATCGATCGCCGCGTCGAAGGCGGCCTCGGAGAAGGCGTTGGATGTGGATGGCATCGTGACCTCCCTGCAAGGATGGCCTCACGTTAACAGGCGCCACCGACACTTTCGGGCAGAAGCCGACAGCCGGGTCAGACCCTGGTCGGCTCCCGCTCGGGGCGGTGATCCGGGGTGGCGCCCTTGCGTGCCGACACGGCCAGCGCGACCGTTCCGCAGCCTGCGATGAGGAAGACGACGCCCGAGACGATCGCCGGTGCCCAGAAGTCGACGGCGATCGATTCGGCCGCCGCCAGCCCGCTCGCGGCGGCCAGACCCACGGTGAGGATCAGCGCGAGTGCCGCGACGATGCCGAGCAGGACGCCCAGCCGGGACGCGCGGTGGTCGAGGTCCTCGCCGATGAAACCGGCCGGCCGCTCGTCGGTGTAGGTGCGGCTCCAGATGTGGAAGTCGGCCGCATGTCCGACGTGCTCCCAGCCCTGCTGTTCGCGGAACCGGTAGTAGTCGATCGGTGCCGGGGAGGCGCGCCGCTCGACGGCGTACCGGACCTGCGCCGGCGCGGAGTCGGTGAACTTCATCCGCAGCGGGCTGAGGGTGCTGTACTCGGTCAGCACCTGGCCGTCGGCGGCCTTGGCCTCCAACCAGCGCTCGAAGTCGGCCGGGGCGGGGCGACGAAGAGCGACGAACCACGACGATGAGCTCATGGGAGACCTCCTGAAGGCTACGACGTGAGTGGACTTATGTCTCCACTGTTCCGCGCGCGGGACGGGGGCGTCAAGGATTTTGAGACTGAACTCACCAGACGTCTCTAATTGCTGATGAGGGGGACGTCGCACCCCATCGATCTCGCCATGAGGCAAGCCGTCGCCGACCTGATCTGCGGCGATGACCGCGACCTCGATGGATCGGCGTTGGGCCACACGTCTGGGACCGGGAAGCTTCCAGACGCCAGTGGTGACCCCGGTGTCGGCGGGGAGAGCAGATTGTGTTACCCGCGAGTCGCGGCGGGCTGAATTGTCCCAGTAGGGTCACAATTGACCCGGTCGGGCACTCCGTCCGGGCGAGGAACCTTGGAGGGACACCGGTGATGAGTGGGAAGAACAAGAGTCTGATCAAGCGCCTCGAGAAGGAGGTCCGGCGACTTTCCGCGGAGGTCGTCGCGCTCCGGGATGCGCTGTTGGCGCGCTCGCCGTTGACCGCGGGACTGGTGAATCAAGACACGCCTGCGATCGAAGCCGCGAAGCCTGTCGGCGCGAAGCCTGCTGAGGCCGAACAGGCCGCAGCCGAGCCCGCTGCATCGAAGCCGGCGGCGACCAAGCCCGCTGCGGCAAAGCCCGCTGCATCCAAGCCTGCCGCAGCGAAGTCGGCCCCGGCCAAGCCCGCCGCTACCAAGCCGGCCGCAACTGAGTCCGCCGCAGCGAAGCCCGCTGCGACCAAGCCCGCCGCAGCCAAACCCGCCGCAGCCAAGCCGGCTCCGGCCAAACCCGCCGCAGCCAAGCCGACTCCGGCCAAGTCTGCTGCGACCAAACCCGCCGCTACCAAGCCGGCCGCAACTAAGCCCGCCGCAACCAAGCCCACTGCAGCCAAGTCGGCTCCGACCAAGCCCGCCGCGGCCGCGGCCGCACCGGCGAAATCCACGTCGCCGAAGTCGGGCAACGCGTCCAAGACGGTGGCAGATCTGCGGGCCGACGCCAAGGCCGCGGGAATCAAGGGATACTCATCGATGAAGAAGGCAGAACTCATCGCCGCTCTCGGCTGATCGTCGAATAGGAGACTTCGTGTCCACCGTCGTCAAGGGAGTTATCTCCCGGACCAAGAACGCACCGACCGAACTGGTCGACATCGTGATCCCCGATCCCGGGCCCAATGACGTGGTGGTGAAGATAAGCACCTGCGGGGTGTGCCACACCGACCTCGCATACGCCACCGGCGGCATCAACGACGAGTACCCGTTCCTGCTCGGTCACGAGGCGGCGGGCATCGTCGAAACGGTCGGCGAGTCCGTCACGCACGTCGCGGTGGGCGATTACGTGGTCCTCAACTGGCGCGCCGTCTGCGGAGAATGCCGCGCCTGCAAGCGCGGACGCCCCTGGTACTGCTTCGACACCTTCAACGCCAGCACCCCGATGACCCTGACCGACGGCACCGCGCTCACCCCGGCGCTCGGCATCGGCGCCTTCGCCGAGAAGACGCTGGTCCACGAGGGGCAGTGCACCAAGGTCGACGAGGCCGCCGACCCGGCGGTCGCCTGCCTGCTGGGCTGCGGCGTCATGGCGGGCCTCGGCGCGGCGATGAACACCGGCGGCGTGAGTCGCGGCGACTCGGTCGCCGTGATCGGCTGCGGCGGCGTCGGAGACGCGGCGATCGCCGGTGCCAAGCTCGCCGGCGCCACGACCATCGTCGCCATCGACCGCGATCCCCGGAAACTCGAGTGGGCCGCCGAACTGGGCGCCACGCACACCGTCGACGCCTCGGCGATCGACGACGTCGCCGCCGCGGTCAAGGACCTCACCGACGGCTTCGGCGCCGATGTGGTGATCGACGCCGTCGGCCGCCCCGAAACCTACGAGACCGCGTTCTACGCGCGCGATCTCGCCGGAACCGTAGTCCTCGTCGGCGTCCCGACCCCGGAGATGCGTCTGGAGATGCCGCTGGTCGACTTCTTCAGCCACGGCGGTGCCCTGAAGTCGTCGTGGTACGGCGACTGCCTGCCCGAACGGGACTTCCCGATGCTGATCGATCTGTTCCTGCAGGGGCGGCTGCCGCTGGACAAGTTCGTCACCGAGCGCATCGGCATCGACGGCGTCGACGCGGCCTTCAAGGCGATGGAGGAAGGCCGCGTGCTGCGATCGGTGGTGGAGCTGTGAGCGCCCAGAACGCCGCTCCCGGCACCCTGACCATCACGCGGGTGATCACCTCGGGCACCTTCTCGCTCGACGGCGGCACCTGGGACGTCGACAACAACGTCTGGGTGGTCGGCGACGACGCCGAGGCCGTCATCATCGACGCCGCGCACACGGCGGCCCCCATCCTGGAGGCCGTCGGCGACCGCAAGGTGGTCGCCATCGTCCTGACCCACGCGCACAACGACCACATCGGGGTGGCGCCGGAGTTGGCCGAGGCCACCGGGGCGCCGATCCTGTTGCACCCGGCCGACGAGATGCTGTGGGAGCAGACCCATCCTGGCGTCGCGCACGGCGACTTGGCCGACGGCCAGACGATCGCCGTCGGCGGCACCGAGCTGCAGGTGATCAACACGCCCGGGCATTCACCGGGTTCGTGCGTGGTCTGGGCACCGTCGGAGCAGGTGCTGTTCAGCGGCGACACGCTGTTCCAGGGCGGGCCCGGCGCCACCGGGCGGTCGTTCTCGAGCTTCGACGACATCATCGCGTCGATCCGCGACCGCATCCTGGTGCTCGACCCGCAGACGCGGGTGTGCACCGGGCACGGCGACGAGACGACGGTCGGCGCCGAGGCCGGCGATCTGGACGAGTGGATTCGGCGCGGACATTGAGAGGCGGTCGCCGACGGCCCCGGTAGCGGGGACCGTCGGCGACCGGAGGGGAGTGGACCGATGGATGTCTGGTCGTCGCTGATCAGGGAACCGCTCGCGGCGGTCGGCCGGGTCCTGGCCGGTGGCCCGGAGGGGCTGGAGGGCCGCGATCCCGAGTTCATCCGCGAGTGGCTGCCGCGCTTCTGGTTGGCCGCGCGGCTCTACTTCCGCGCCGAGGTCGCAGGCTTCGAGAACGTCCCCGACGAGCCGGTCCTGTTCGTCGGCAACCACAGCGGCGGCGCCAACGTCCCCGACACCTTCGTGTTCATGCTGGCCTACCACACGTACTTCACTGTGGAGGGGCGGCCGCTGGCCGGGTTGGCGCACCAACTGGTGATGAACGTGCCCGGGATCGGGGAGTTCGCTCGTCGCTTCGGGATGATCCAGGCCGACATGGACGGAGCGGGCCGGCTGCTGGCGCAGGGCGCCAACGTCCTCGT
This sequence comes from Gordonia aichiensis, assembly GCF_039946255.1. Taxonomy (GTDB): domain Bacteria; phylum Actinomycetota; class Actinomycetes; order Mycobacteriales; family Mycobacteriaceae; genus Gordonia; species Gordonia aichiensis_A. The sequence continues at coordinate 89,214 of NZ_JBCDWL010000014.1, forward strand.
CTACCCGGGCGGCGACGTGGAGGCCCTGCGGCCGTGGCGCGATCGCAACCGGATCGTCTTCGACGGCCGGGAAGGCTTCCTGCGGTTGGCGTACGCCAACGAGGTGAAGATCGTGCCGGTGGTCGCCACCGGCGGTCAGGAGACCTTCGTCGTCCTCAACGACGGCCGCGCCACGGCCCGTCGGCTGCATTTCGACCGACTGCTGCGGGTCAAGACCGTCCCGCTGAGCCTGAGCGTGCCGTGGGGCCTGCTGCCCGCGGATCTGCCTCACGTGCCGCTGCCCGCCAAGATCCGCATCCAGGTGCTGCCGCCCATCGACCTGCACGAACGGTACGGCGACGAACCGGATTGGGATGACGCCTACCGGTACGTGACCTCCGTGATGCAGGTGGCGCTCTCGAAGCTCGCCGCCAAATCGGTCCTGCCGGTGCTCGGCTGATGGCGACCATGACGAGGTCCATCACCGTTCGGCGCCCGGTCGACGAGGTCGCCGCGGTGCTCGCCGACCCGGCGGCGGTGATGGCGGCGGTCGGCACCCTCGGCCGCACCGCGCGCACCGGGGACGCCGCCGACGGCAGCCCGCAATGGGCGGTGTTCATGGTGCTGGGAACCATGTACGTGGGCGGCACCGTCCAGATCGACGAGGTCGGTGACCGAGTCCTCGCCTGGCACGCGGTGAGCGGCTTCCGCCATCGAGCGCGGTTCACCGTGGCCGCGGACGGAGCCGACTCGGTGATCACCGTCCAGTTCGACTTCGTGATCGGCGGAGCGGTGACCGGCTACCTGACGGCACGATTGGTCAGCGGATACGTCGCCCGCAGCGCCGACGCGGTCCTCGAGGCCCTGCGTCACCGGATCGAGTTCGGAGCCGCGGGGAGATGAGCCGGGGTCGCGGCCGCAGGCGCCTGATACCAACCGCCCTCACGCCACCGGCACTGAGCGGCTATCAGCGCTCCTGGCTGCGCGCCGACGTGCTGGCCGGTGCCTCACTGGCCGCCGTCGCCATCCCGGAGGCGATGGGCTACAGCTCCATCGCGCACGTGCCGATCGGCGCCGGTCTGTACTCGCTGATCGTGCCGGCCATCGTCTTCGCGCTGATCGGCGCGTCGAAGCTGCTGGTCGTCGGCGCCGACTCGGCGACTGCGGCGCTGCTGGCGTCCGGCATCGCCGGACTGGGCATCGCCGGACTGCGACCCGACACCGGGGAGTGGCTGGCGTGGGCCGGCCTGATCGCGCTGGTCACGGGCGCGATGCTGCTGCTGGCCTGGGCACTGCGGCTCGGCTTCCTCGGCGACTTCCTGTCGACGTCGGTGCTCGTCGGCTTCCTCGCCGGCGTCGGCGTCCTGGTGATCACCGAACAGATCCCCGGGATGCTCGGCGAACCCAAGCATTCCGGCGGGCATGTGCTCGCCAAGTGGGGCGCGGTCATCGAACATCTGGGACAGGTGCGGTGGCAGGCGATGGTGTTCGCCGGGTTGACCCTGCTCGGCCTGCTCGTGGTCCGACGGTGGCGGCCGGCCCTCCCGATGCCGATCCTGGTGGTCATCGGCTCGATCGCCGCGGTGATGGTGTTCGACCTGCGCCGCTGGGTGCCGACCATCGGACCGATCGACGTGGGTGTTCCGTCACTGCACTTTCCGCCGATGTCGGAGGTGATCGCGAAGTTCCCGACCGTGCTCACCATCTCGTTCGGCTGTCTGCTGGTGATCCTGGCGCAGAGCGCCGCCACCGCCCGGAGCTTCGCGCAGCGTCACGGCGACGCCGTCGACGTCAACCGCGACATCCTCGGGCTGTCGGCGGCCAACGTCAGCGCCTCGCTGACCGGCTCGTTCGTCGTCAACGGCAGCCCGACCAAGACCGCCGTCCTCGACCAGCAGCACGGGCGCACGCAGGTGGCCAACCTGACGATGGCCGCCGCGACGCTGGCGGTGGTCGCGGTCGCGTCCGGACCGCTCGGCCACCTGCCCGACGCGGTCCTGGCCGCCATCGTCTTCGTCGTCGGGATCGACTTGATCGACGGCGCCGGCTTCGCCCGCATCTGGCGGATTCGGCGGGTCGAGTTCGCGATCGCGGTGCTCACCACGGTCATGGTCATCGCCTTCGGCGTGCTGACCGGCGTCGTCGTCGCGATGGTGCTGTCATTGCTGCAGATCATTCACCGGCAGTATCTGCCCGAACGGTTCGTCGTCGGCGTCGGCCGGCACGGGCAACGCCGGTATGAGAGCGCGCGGCCGGGCCACCAGACCCTGCCGGGCCTGATCGTCTTCCGCTACGACGCCGACCTGTTCTACGCCAATGTCGGCCGGTTCACCGACGATGTGACCGCGCTGATCAAGGCCGCGCCCGACCCGGTGCGCTGGCTGGTTCTCGACTGCTCGGCGGTCTCCGCCGTCGACTATTCGGCGGCCACCGCCCTCCACAACCTCATCGACTACGTGCACTCGGTGGGCGCCCGCTTCATTCTGGCCGGTGTGACGCCCGAACTGCGGGAGTCGCTGGAGACGGCACGGATCATGGCCGACCTCGCCGCCGACAGCGTCTATCCGGGCGTCGGCTCGGCGGTGCGGGCCTTCGAGAAGCTCTCCGGCGCGCAGGACGGCGAGGGCGCTCCGGGGTGAGGCTCGCAGGGAGGGGCCCGGACGGCTCAGTACGCGACGCGCGGGTCGCTGGTCGAGACGATCTGGGCGCCCAGCGGCACCAGCGAGATCGGGATCATCTTGAAACTGGCGATCCCGAGCGGGATGCCGATGATCGTGATGCACAGGGCCACGCCGGTGGCGAGGTGACCGATGGCCAGCCAGATGCCGGCCACCACGATCCAGATGATGTTGCCGAGCGTCGACGCCGCGCCGGCCTCGGGTCGGCGGATCACGGTGCGGCCGAACGGCCACAGGGCGTAGTCGGCCATGCGGAACGAGGCGATCCCGAACGGGATCGTGATGATCAGCAGGCAGCAGATGATGCCGGCGACCGCGTAGCCGATCGCCATCCACAGCCCGCACAGCACCAGCCACAGCACGTTCAGGATCGTCTTCACAGTTCCATTGTGCTTGCGACACTAAGCTTGCGGTATGGGTGATGACCCCGAACACGAGGTCGGGCGGCGGGCCATCTGGTCGATCGCGGCCACTCTGGTGTTGACCGTGCGACTGTTGGCGACCATCGCGACCGTCTTCTTCGTGCTGGCCTGGCTGGTGGCGGCGGTGCGGCTGAGCCTGTTGAACGGGTGGCTGTGGTGGGCGCTCGGCTCGGCGATCGCCCTGCTGGTCAGCTGGTACCTCTACAGCTACCTGCGGGTGCGATATCCGAGCGCCAGCCGACGGTGGGAGCCCTGAGACGCCCACCGCCGCGTACCCGCCGGTCGGCTCAGAACTGAACCTGCGGCGGCAGCTCCTGCCCGGCCGGCGCCTGGTAGAACTCGCGGGTGCGGACCCCGGCCATGCCGGCGAACAGCATCCACGGGATGGTCTGCACCGCCTGGTTGAGGCGCGAGACGGCGTCGTTGTAGTACTGGCGCGCGAACGAGAGCTTGTTCTCGGTCTCGGCGAGCTCGGTCTGCAGCGCCGCGAAGTTGGGGGCGGCCTGCAGTTGCGGGTAGTTCTCGGCGACGGCGAACAGCCGACCGAGCGCGCCGCTCATCTGCGCCTCGGCAGCGGCCTTGGCCTGCACCGATGATCCCTGCGCCGCCTGCTGCAGACCGGCGCGCGCGGCGGTCACCGCTTCCAGGACCCCCGACTCGTGGGAGGCGTACCCCTTCACGGTATTGACCAGGTTGGGGATCAGGTCGGCGCGCCGGGTCAGCTGCACGTCGATGCCGCCGAGCGCCTCCTGCGCGGTGATGTCGGCCTTGCGCAGCTTGTTGAAGCCGACCATCACGAAGGCCGCGAGGAGGACGAGCAGGACGACGATGATGATCAATGCCCAGATCACTAGGGTGCCTCTTTCTTTCGGGGGCTTTCACAGAGCTTGTCACGATGTGCCGTCGGGCGTCGGTCGCGGCGCGGCGCGTTCACCAGGATCCACCGCCGCCACCGCCGCCACCGCCTCCGCCGAAGCCGCCGCCGAACCCGCCGCCGCCGCTCGAGGACTGCGACGAGCTGTACGCCGACAGCGACGACGACAGGCTCGACTCGAAACTGTCGAAGCCCGAGCCGCCGCCGAACAGGCCGTGCGAGCCGCCCATGTAGAAGCCCGGGAACCACACCGGGTCGGGCGGCTCCTGGCCGGTGGCGTAGCGGTACTTGGCGGCCCAGGCGTCGGCGCAGTCGAACGCCATCGCGTACGGGATGTAGCTGGTGAAGAGCTCCTTGCGGGCAGAGAAGTCGAGTCGCTCCTGGTTCGACGTCGTCGACAGCAGCCGCTCGAAACCGCCCGCGCGAGACCACACCTCCCGTCCGAGGCGGGTGCGGCGCGTCCCGACGCCCCGCGCGAACAGGCCCGCGCCGCCGATCGCGAAGGCCGCCACCGGCAGCGCCATGATCGTCGCGGGCAGGACCTGGAAGATCATCAGCGCCGCGGCCAGGACGGCCGCGGCGGCGACGGCCACGCGACCGGTCATCTCCAGCGGGCTGCGCGTGAGGGTGCCGCTGAGGATTCCCCACCCGCGGGTGGCCGCCTCGAGTTCGGTCGTCGCCTTCGACAGCTTCAGTCCCGCGTCCTTGGATCCGTCGGCGCGGAAGGTCGAGCCGGCGTGCGAGAGGCCGAGCGAGGCGACGACCGCGTTGGCGGCCGGGTCGAGGGACGCGAAGCGCTCCGGGGTGAGCTGCGAGGTGACGGTCCAGTCCTTCTTCCCGGACCGGTCGAGTTTCACGTGGCCCTGCTCGGCGAGGTGGAACAGGGTCGAGACCAGTGCCTTCTTCGGCATCGCCTCGTAGGCGACGTAGTACGTCTGGGCCGGTCCCAGCCGCCGGCTCGGAGTCTGCGGGTCGGCGGGCGGCTCGTACATCACCGGGAGCAGCGGCGTCTGCTCGCGGCTGCGGCGCATCCAGTAGAAGCCGCCGCCGAAGGTCAGCAGCGACAAGACGACGAACCCGATCGGTATCGCCACCGAGCGGCCGAGCACGGGATCCCACCCGATGCCCCAGGGCACCTGCGTGCGGCCCGGGCCGGGGAAGGGCAGGTCGGCCTTGACCGCCACACCGACGTTGGGGGCCAGGGGCCCGGTGATGACCACGCGGGTCGTCGGATCGGGTTCGCTCACCGTGCACGGCGAGCCGTCGTTGGTGCTGCACGCGAACGATGTCGGCGCCTGCGGGAAGTGAACGGTGCTGGTCGACCGGTCGATCGGCATCGACCAGCCGTTGGCGACCACGCGCCAGACGAAGCGTCCCGGATCACCGTTGGCGATGGTCCCGGCGATGCGGTAGGAGATCTGATAGGTGTGGGTGCCGGGGGCGACGAAGGAGTTCGGGTCGCCGATCTTCGCCACCTTGAACCGGCCCTGCTGTTCGGTGCCCATCGACACCGGGACCGCATGCCCGTCCATGGTGATGCGGATGTCCTCGGGGAGGTACCGCACACCCTTGTTCACATCACCCGCGTCGGACAGGTCCCAGAACCGGAAGATCCCGTGGCGCCCGCCGGGAAACTCCGTCGTCAGGGTCTCGGTGGCGGTCAACTCGCCGTCGCGCGCCAACTGGTAGTCGGCGGTGTAGTCGGAGACGACCACCGGGTCGGCGGTGCCGCTCGACGACGACCCCCATCCGGCGGCGACCGGCCAGAGCACGCCGACCGCGGTGGCGACGACCGCGATCACCGACAGCAGGAATCGTTGCATGCGGTGATCCTATGCGGTGCCCGCCGACTTCTCCCGCCGATGACAGACGGACCGGGCGTCGAAACCCGGTCCGTCAGTCAGTCGATCGGCCGCCGTGGGCCGAGGCCGTCACTGCCCGGTGAACTCCGGGTCGCGACGCTCGAGCATGGCGTTGACCGCTTCGAGGTGATCGCTGGTCTGGTGCGCGATCGACTGCATCGCCGCCGCGAACTCCAGCGCCGACTCCAGGCTCTGGTGCTGGGACTCGCGCAGCAGCCGCTTGGTCATGCGGATCACCTGCGGCGGGTTCACCGCAACACGATCGGCGAGCGTCCGAGCCGCCGCGAGCAGCTCGTCGGGCTCGTGAACCGAGGAGACCAGACCCCAGTCGAGGGCGGTCGCCGCATTGATCGCGTCGCCGGTGAGCGCCATCTCGGCGGCTCGGGCCGCACCGACGATCCGGGGCAGCAGCCACGCGCCGCCGTCGCCCGGGATGATGCCGACCTTGACGAAGCTCTCGGCGAACCGCGCGGTGGTGCTGGCGACGCGAAGATCGCACATCAGCGACAGGTCGCAGCCCGCGCCGATCGCCGGACCGTTCACGGCGGCCACGATCGGGATCTCACAGTGGTACACGGCGCGAGTGATGCGCTGGATGCCGTGCCGGTAACCCTGGCGCAGCTCCGCGGGGGTGCCGCCGAACATGCCGGTCTTGTCGCGCATGTGCTTGACGTTGCCGCCGGAGGAGAACGCCGAACCGGCACCGGTGAGGATCGCGACGCGGACGGTCGGGTCGGCGGCGACGTCGGCCACCGCGTTCTCGATCGCCTCGACCATGTCGGGCTCGGAGATGGGATTGCGCGTCTCGGGGGTGTTGAGGGTCCACGTGACGACGTGGCCGTCACGCTCGATCAGCAGGGGAGAAGTGGTCATGGGATCAGCTCCGGGATGGTTGTTGGGGCTCATTCGGACAGGATGACGCGGACGTCCACCGGCAGCACTGTGGTGCCCGAGGCGATGACGGGGTTGAGGTCGAGCTCGCTGATCTGGGGGGTCGAGGCGACGATGTCGCCGACCCGGACCAGGAAGCGGGCCAGTTCGCCGCGATCGACGGCGGGCAGGTTCCGGTAGCCGTCGAGCATCCGCGATGCGACGGTCTCGTCGATCATCTCCAGGGCTTCGAGCTCGGTGAAGGGCGCGGCGCGGAAGGTGACGTCGGCCAGGGCCTCCACCAGCACACCGCCGGTGCCGAAGGCCACGACCGGACCGTAGATGGGGTCTTGCGTGGCGCCGACCAGCAGTTCGACGCCGCGCTCGGCCATCGGCGTGACGACGATGCCGTCGATCACCGCGTCGGGGACGTGCGAGAGCACGGTCTCGAGCATGGCGGCGGCGCGCTCGCGTGCATCGTCGGCGGTCACGTTCAAGATCACGCCGCCGGCGTCGGACTTGTGCAGGACCTGCGCCGAGACCACCTTGAGCGCGCACGGCACGCCGTGCTCGGCGACGGCCGCGGCGGCGGCTTCCGGCGAGTCGGCCAGCGTCCAGGGCCCCACGTCGATGCCTGCGGCCTCCACCAGACGGCGCGCACCGGGTTCGTCGAGGACGCCGGCGGGCAGCGTCGGGCCGGTCGGTGCCGGCAGTGCCAGCGTCGACCGCTCCGATGCCGAGGCGATCCGGCGACCGCGGCGGTACAGCGCGGTGACCGCGCGGACCGCGTGGTCGATGGACGAGACCACCTGGACGCCGCCGGCGCGCAGCACGCCGTGGTTGGCCAGGTCTTCTGCCGCGTAGCAGCTCTGCACCAGCAGCGGGATGCCCGAGTCGGCCGAGATCTCCAGCAGGTCGCGCGCGGTGGCGTCCTCGGCGTCGGCCAGTCGGGGGTCGAACCGCACGTGGTAGCCGCCGAACAGGCCGACGATCAGGACCAGGCCGACCTCGGGATCGGCGACCAGCGTGCGGACGCAGTCGGCGAAGACCGTCGGGTCGGCGTCGGTGGCGCCGGCGACGTCGACCGGATTGTGGACGGCCGCAGCGGTGCCGAGCTTGTGACGCAACGCGGCCTGCGTCTCGTCGGCAAGTTCGGCGAGCGGGACGCCGGCGTCGGCGAGCGCATCGGCGGCGAGGGTGGCGTGGCCGCCGCCGTCGCTGAGGATCGCGACCTTCTTGCCCGCGGGCAGGGCCGCCGTGGTGGCCAGGGTGCCCGCGATGACGGCCAGTTCGTCGGATCGGTCGACCAGTTCGGCACCGGCCTGTCGGAGCACTGCCGTGGCCACCGCGTCCGAGCCGGCGATGGAGCCGGTGTGCGAGAGGGCCGTGCGCTGGCCGATCTCCGACCGGCCGCCGCGCAGGAGCACCACCGGGGTGGTCGGCGTCGTCGCCGCGAGGGCGGTGAGCACGGCGCGGCCGTCGACGAAGCCCTCCGAATGCAGGGCCACCGCGCCGGTCTCCGGTTGGCGGGCCAGCGCCGTGATGCACTCGTCGTAGCGGACGTCGGACTGGTTGCCCAGACCCACGTAGGCGTGGAAGCCCGGGCCCTTGAGCTGGCGGTCGTCGTTGACCAGCGAGAGCAGCATGTTTCCGCTCTGGGTGACGATGCTGACCGGGCCGTCGGGCACGCCGGGCAGGCCGACGAGGTTGGCGCCGGAGCTGACGTTGAGCATGCCGGAGGTGTTGGGTCCGATCACCCGCACGCCGGTCTCGGCGATCGCTTCGAGCAGGCGGGCCTCGGCTCCGGCACCGCGGTCACCGGTCTCCTTGAAGCCGTTGGCCAGCACGATCGCGCCGGGGATGCCGACGCGCGCGCAGTCGCGCAGGGCGTCCGGCACGGCGGCTGCGGGCAGCGCGATGAGCGCCGCGTCGACGCCGTACGGAAGGTCGGTGATCGCCGAGGTCACCGGCAGATCGAGGATGGTGTCGGCGGTGGGGTTCACCGGGAACACGGGGTGGGCGTAGCCGGCGTCCTGCAGTGCTCGGATGGCCTGGTAGCCGCGCTTGGCCGGGTTGGTCGAGGCGCCGATCACGGCGATCGACTGCGGATCCAGCAGACGGTCGAGGGGATCGAGGTTCTGGCGGGCGGGGTCGAGAACGGGATTCACGGTGGTCATGTCGTCACCGGCCCTCGAAGACGGGGTCGCGCTTCTCGGCGAAGGCGGCGACGCCCTCGGCCCAGTCGTACGTGCCCATCAGTTCCACGAGCTGCCGGGGCTCGTCGGCCAGGGCGGTCTCGATGTCGTCGTCGCGGTACAGGGCGGCCTTGATCTTGGCCATCGACAGCGGTGCCTTGGCGGCGAGTTTGGCGGCCAGCTCGTGGGCCGCGGCGGTCAACTCCTCGAGCGGGACCGCGCGGTAGGCCAGGCCCCACTCGGCGGCCTGCTCGCCGGTGAACCGGTCGCCGAGGACCAACAGGTCGGTGGCGCGCCGCAGTCCCACCAGGCGGGGGAGGCGATGGGTGACGCCGCCGCCCACGTAGGTGCCGATCGAGACCTCGGGGAAGCCCATCTTGGCGTCCTCGGCCATCAGCAGGAAGTCGGCGCTCACGGCCATCTCGGCGCCCGCGCCGAGTGCGTAGCCCGCCACGGCGGCGATGACCGGGGTCGACATGGTCTGAATCTGTTCGCACACGCGCTGACCCAGATCGGTGTAGTACCGCTGGCGTTCCGGGGTGCGGCCGCCTGCATCGTGGGCCTTCAGGTCGGCGCCGACGCAGAATGCGCGGCCGGTGCCGGTCAGCACGACGGCGCGGATCGCGGGATCGGCGTCGGCGGCGCGCAGCGCGACGATGGTCTGCTCGTACAGCTCTTCGCTGACGGCGTTGAGTCGGTCGGGCCGGTTGAAGGCGATGGTCTGGACGGATCCGTCGACCGTCGTGAGCACGGGGGTCATCGGAGGCCTCCTGGTTTCGAGAGTGGCAGGCGTGCGGGGAAGGTGACTGTCGCGGAAATCACTCACCACGGCAGGTGCGTCCCATTCAACTAGAGAACGACAAGAAATGCAATAAAAATTGCAGAATGGTTCGGCCGTGCAATTCTTACGATGGGGTCGACGAAGCCTCGTCGACCCCCCAGTAGCGTTGAAAGGGCGCTAGTACCGTTGGAAATCAGACACAGCCGAGAGGAAGACGATGGCGAAGAAGGTGGCGGCCGCCGATGCGCCGACGACGTTCGAGGAACTCCTCGTGCTGCTCCACGCTCGGATGGAGGCCCTGTCGCCGTCGCACAAGCGCATCGCCGAGCGGGTGATGGTCGATCCGGAGAGCGTGGCGTTCATGACCGTCTCGGAGCTGGCGGCGGCCGTCGACGTCAACGAGGCCACGGTGGTCAGGTTCGCCAGCGGCCTCGGGTTGAAGGGATTCCCGGGGCTCGTCGCACTGTGCCGGGAACGGCTGCGCGAGCAGGCGCAGCTGCTTCGCCGTTTCGAGAATCTGGAGAACCTCGACGGCGACCTGCGCGCCAGCGCGGTGGCGATGGACCAGACCAACGTGGCGCGGACCTTCGCGCAGATCAGCGACTCCACCTGGGAGTCCGCGGTGCAGGCGTTGGCCTCCGCGCCGCGCGTGCACGTCATGGGCCAGCGCAAGACCTTCGCGCCGGCGTATCTGCTGGGCTACCTGCTGGGGATGCTCCGCGAGGAGGTCTCGGTGGTCACCGGCAGCTTCGGCGGACTCACCGACGACATCCGGCACATCCGCGAAGGCGACTGCTTCGTCGCAGTGTCGATTCACCGGTACTCGATGGAGACGGTGCGCAGCGCGCAGAGCGCCCGCGAGCGGGGCGCCCACGTCATCACCCTCACCGACAACCCCAGTTCGCCGCTGGCGGTGAGCGGTCACGACGTCTTCTACCTCGAGGCCGCCAGCCCCTCGGTGCTCCGGTCGATGACCGCCTTCACGGTGCTGGTCCAGGCGCTGGCGGCGAGCGTCGCGCAGCAGATGGGACACAGCGCCCGCGAGTCCCTCCTCGAGGAGGAGGGACTGCTGAGCAGCTTCGAGACGTACTACGCCGCCGACGCCGACTAGTGTCCTGCGTCGGCCGTCGGCGACCGGACTAGCCGAGGCCGTTCGCGAAGTCCGCGACCGCGATCGACGAGGTGCCGTGCGGGGACCGCAGGTGCACGCGCCCGGCGTGCAGGTCGACGATGGTGGTGCACAGCGTGGTCAGCGGGTCGTCGCCCTCGGCGGTGCGGTGGACGCCGCCGCACGGGATCGGGTTGTCGCACATCAGCTCGGTGAACCACGCGACGTCGGGCTCGCCCGCAGGCAGCGCCAGACCGTCGAGCACCCGGCCGCGGTCGACGCTCTCGTCGTACAGGCCCAGGTGCGAGGTGGCCTGGTCGAGCGACTGGGAGGCGGGCGCATCGATCTCGGTCGGCAGGAAACGCAGATGGTTGGTGTGCCACACCAGCGGGGACTCGGCGGTCGGGGTGCGCGTGGCGATCTGTCCGGCCGCCGATTCGACGGTGACCGACCGTCCGGTGCCCGACTCGCCGATGGTGAACGTGAAGCCGCCGGCGATCGGATGCTCGCGCAGGTAGGCGACGGCGTCGTCGAGACTCTTCGCGCCCTGCAGTCCGCGTGCCACATAGTGGCGACCTGCCGCGACGGTCGGGTGGGCCACCTGCACGTGGTTGATGCCCCACGCCAGGCCTGCGGCGTTGACCGCCCAGGCATTCGACGGAAGGAAGCCGGGGTACCACTGCGCGGTGACCGGCTGCTCGCCGTCGAGGAGCAGGGTGACGAAGCGGAAGTGGCCGTCCAGGCCGGGCGCCCCGTCCTCGTTGTGGGCGATGAACGCCGATTCGCGAGACCATGCGAGGTCGCTGCAGCCGGTGCCGTCGTCGTAGCCGAGGTCGCCGCGGAAGTTCGCCAGCAGCAGGGCCTCGAAGTCCTGTCCGGAGCCCTCGGCGAGGGCCCGCAGGTCGGCCAGGGGGCCGGGCTGGTCGGCGGCCGAGGCGTCGGTGACGGCGGCCAGCGCCGCGCGGCCCTTGTCGGTGGTGGTGAATCGTTGTAGGCCGGCGCGCTCGGGCATGGCGTCCTGAACTGCGGCGATGCTGTCGCGAGCGTGTTCGCCGAGGGCGCGGAAGGCATCGCTTCGGGGGCCGCTCACGACCAGCCAGTCGATGCCTGCGATCGACTGCTCGCGGATGGTGACATCGGTCATTCTTCGGTTCCTCACTGTCGGTGCCGGTCGGTCTGACGTGACTGGCTTCACGTCCACGGTAACCCAAAATCTGCAGGAATCACATGCATCGATCGTGACTGATGCAAATTATTTTGCATTTCTTGCTGTGATCGGCCACACTGTTAATCCTGACCCTCCCCTGTAATCCTCCCCACAGTGACTCGGAGAACCCCTATGGATCACTTGCAATCGCCGTCCACCTCGGCGTCGGCCACGGAACGGCTCCGTGGTGCGTTGACCGAGCGGCAGATGACGATGATCGCGATCGGCGGCGTCATCGGCGCCGGTCTGTTCGTCGGCAGCGGCACCGCCATCCAGAACGCCGGCCCCGCGGTGCTCGTCTCGTACGCCGCCATCGGTGTGCTGATCGTGCTCGTGATGCGGATGCTCGGCGAGATGTCGGTGAACAATCCGGCCACCGGCTCGTTCTCGTCGTACGCCAGCCGCGAACTCGGCCCGTGGGCCGGCCTGTCGGTGGGCTGGCTGTACGCCTACCAGTGGTGCGTGACGATCGGCTTCGAAGCCGTCGTCGGCGCCGCCGTCACCCACCAGATGTTCCCCGCGATACCCACCTGGCTGGCCGCGCTCGTCTACATGGCGGTCCTGATCAGCGTCAACCTCACCCGGGTCGAGAACTTCGGCACCTTCGAGTACTGGTTCGCGATGATCAAGGTGGCGGCCATCGTCGTCTTCCTGCTGCTCGGCGTCGCGGCGATCTTCGGGCTGCTGCCGAGTGCGGATGCGCCGGGCATGACGAATCTGACCGGCCAGGGCGGATTCGCCCCGATGGGGTGGACCGCCGTCCTGACGGCCTCACTCATCGTGTTCTTCTCGTTCTTCGGCACCGAAGCGGTGACCATCGCCGCCGGTGAGGCCAAGAACCCGGTCAAGGCCGTGAAGGCCGGCATCAACAGCGTCGTCTGGCGGATCCTGCTGTTCTACGTGGGTTCGATCGCGGTGATTGTCGTGCTGCTCCCGTGGAACTCCACCGACGTCGCCGAATCGCCGTACTCGGCAGTGCTCAACCATCTGAGCATCCCGTACGCGGGCACCATCATGAACGTCATCGTCCTGGTGGCCGTGCTCTCGTGCCTGAATGCGGGCATCTACTCGTCGTCGCGCATGCTGTTCTCGCTCGCCGACCGAGGAGAGGCGCCGAAACTGCTGCGCCGCACCACTTCTCGCGGAGTTCCGATCTTCGCCGTCTTCGCGGCATCGAGCGTCGGGCTGTTCACCGTGTTCGCCAACTACGCGCTGCCGACGGCGACCGTCTATCAGTTCCTGCTCAACTCGTCCGGGTCGATCGCCGTGGTCGTCTACATCATCATCACCGTCACCCACATGCGCAGTCGCCGCAATCTGACGGCCGAGCAGCGTGCCGGGCTCGACTTCAAGATGTGGCTCTTCCCGGTGCTCAACGTCCTGGTGCTGATCGTTCTCGGCGCCGTGATCGTCGGAATGGCGATGCGCGACGACAGTCGGGAATCGCTGGCGCTGACCACGATCGTGACCATCGCGGCGGTGATCGCCGGGCTCATCTACCAGCGCCGCAACGGCGGCCGCGACACCCACGCGGAGACCTTGCCGGGCGAGGCCGGACTGCCTGCCCCGCGGTGACCGCGCACTGAGAACACCCGTGTGAACGCTTGACGGCGTCCTCCCCGATGGGGAGGACGCCGTCCGGCTTTCGTGCTCGCGGGGCGGGCCGGCCGCGGTCACGCCGGATGTTGCCGATCCTGCCACGGTCGGGGTCGCGGCCGAGGTGCTCGGATTCGGTCCGTTCCGACCGGCGCCGCAGTAGATCAGGCGAGCGTGCGACTGTGTGCGGCGATGAAGTTCGCCGCCTCGCGGACGGCGGTGCGCGATTCGGGGGTGAAGTACGGGAACATCTGGAAGACGTGGCCCTGACCGGGCCATTCCTGCAGTTCCGACTGGCCGCCGGCCTCGGTCAGGAGGCGGTGGATCGCGCGGGCGTCGTCGGCCATCACTTCGCGCGAACCCACCTGGATCAAGGTGGGCGGAAGGTCCATGTCGGCCGACAGTTGCACGCGCATGCGCGGATCGTCGGGATCGGCGTCACCGGTGTACAGCCGGAGGAAGCGCTGCGCGGCGGCCGCGTCGATGATCGGATCGCGTACGCCGCTGGCCTCCAGCGCGCAGGCGAGCTCGAATGACGGGTCGTACAGCGGGGAGAACAGCGCCATCGCCCGCGGTTGGGGCACGCCGTCCCGGTGATTGGCAGCCAACAGGTCGAGCGCGAGGTGTCCGCCGGCGGAGTCGCCCGCGACGATGATCTGCTTGGCGTCGAATCCCTGCGCCAGCAGCCAGCGATAGCCGCGGACCGCGTCGTCGCCGGCGCTCGGCCACCGGTACTCCGGGCCGAGCCGGTAGTCGAGGCTGAACGCGCCGATGCCCGAGCGCCCGGTCAGCCGCGCGACGAGTCCGCGGTGGGTGCGCGCGGAGCAGATGACGTAGCCGCTGCCGTGCAGGTAGTAGACCATCGACGTCCCGGACGCCGGGCGTGGGATGCCGCCGCCGAGCCCGCTGCGCTGGTGTACCCACTCGCCGCGGATCTGGCCGGATTCGGTGCGTGCACGCAGCGCGGTGATCTGTGTTCGGCGGGGGACCGGGCTCGCCAACGACAGGCCGCGATTGACGCTCGACCGGGCGAGGGTCAGTAGTCGGGGGCCGGCGACGGCCCCGCGTCCGGCGGCTGCCATCAGGGGTCGCGAGGCGACGGTCGAGGTGGCGAACGCGCGGGCGCGCAGCGACGGACCACGCTGCGACTGTGACGTGGAATACACGGTGAGACCATATCTTCTTTTTGCCTCAACGGGGCCGGAGTGGAATACTAGGACCACTGCGCTTGTGTCCAGGGTTTGTCCCCTGTGGCTTGAGCGGGCCAGCAATGAAGCTGAATTCCCCGGGCGGTGCGGCTGGTCCGCGCCGACTTCTGATCCGGGACTCTCCAGTACGTTTAGTACGCAGCGTCGCGTGCGGAGTAGGCAGATTCATGAAGCACTTGCCGGGGCCCGTCGGGCTCTACGATCCGGCCAATGAGCATGACGCATGTGGCGTCGCATTCGTCGTGGACATGCACGGTCGTCGCAGCCGCGACATCGTCGAGAAGGCGATCACCGCGCTGGTCAACCTCGAACACCGCGGCGCGGCAGGCGCCGAGCCCAACACCGGCGACGGCGCCGGAATCATGATTCAGGTGCCCGACCGGTTCCTGCGCGAGGCCGTCGACTTCACCTTGCCGGCGCCGGGGACATACGCCACCGGTATCGCCTTTCTCCCGCAGGCCTGCGGTGACATCGCCGCGGCCGTCGAAGGCGTCGAGGCGATCGTCGCTGACGAGGGTCTCGTGGTGCTCGGGTGGCGTGAGGTCCCGGTCGACGAGTCGACGTTGGGCGCCCTGGCCCGCGATGCGATGCCGACCATCCGTCAGCTGTTCATCGCCCGGCCCGAAGCCGGCGACGCCGCGCCCACCGACGCCGAGATCATGGAGCTGGAGCGCCGGGTCTACGTGATCCGCAAGCGTGTCCAGTACGAGCTGGGCGAGAAGGGTGCCGGACAGGACGGTCCCGGTCGGGAGACCGTCTACTTCCCGAGCCTGTCGGGTCAGACCTTCGTCTACAAGGGCATGCTGACCACCCCCCAGCTGCGCGACTTCTACCTCGACCTGCAGGACGACCGTGTCGAGAGCGCCCTGGGCATGGTCCACAGCCGGTTCTCCACCAACACCTTTCCGTCGTGGCCGCTCGCGCATCCGTTCCGCCGCGTCGCACACAACGGCGAGATCAACACGGTCTCCGGCAACGAGAACTGGATGCGCGCCCGGGAGGCGCTGATCGCCGGGAACGGAGTGAGCGGGTCGGGATTCACCACCTCCGACCTGGACAAGATCTTCCCGGTGTGCACGCCGGGTGCGTCGGACACCGCGCGGTTCGACGAGGTGCTCGAGATGCTGCACCTGGGCGGTCGCAGCCTGCCGCACGCGGTGCTGATGATGGTCCCGGAGGCGTGGGAGCGCGCCGAGGACATGAAGCCCGCGCACCGTGCGTTCTACGAGTACCACTCGGCGCTGATGGAGGCCTGGGACGGGCCGGCGTCGGTGTGCTTCACCGACGGCACGGTGATCGGCGCGGTCCTGGACCGCAACGGACTGCGCCCGTCGCGCATCTGGGTGACCCGCGACGGGCTCGTCGTCCTGGGTTCGGAGGTCGGTGTCCTCGACATCGACCCGGCCGACATCGTCGCCAAGCAGCGGCTGCGCCCGGGAAAGATGTTCCTGGTCGACACCGCGGCCGGCCGGATCGTCGCCGACGAGGAGATCAAGGACTCCCTCGCGGCCGCCGCTCCCTACCAGCAGTGGCTCGACGACAATCAGGTCGCGCTCGCCGATCTGCCGGCTCCGCCGCGCGGCCATATGGCGCACGATCGCGTCACCCTGCGCCAGCAGGTCTTCGGGTACAGCAACGAGGACCTCAAGCTGCTGATCGGGCCGATGGCTGCCACCGGTGGCGAGGCGCTCGGTTCGATGGGAACCGACACTCCCGTCGCTGTCCTGTCGAACCGGCCGCGGATGCTGTTCGACTACTTCCAGCAGATGTTCGCGCAGGTCACCAATCCGCCGCTCGACGCGATCCGCGAGGAGGTCGTCACCAGCCTCGGCATCCGCATCGGCGGGGAGCGCGATCTGCTGCACCCGGGTCCGGATTCGGCCAAGCAGATCGTCCTGAGCCAGCCGATCCTGGACAACGAGGATCTCTCGCGCCTGGTCGACATCGATGGCGACGCCACCGGCTTCCCGTCGGTCCACATCCACGGCCTGTACCCGGTCGCCGAGGGCGGCGCGGGATTGCGCCGTGCGCTCGACGGCGTCCGCAGCAGGGTGTCGGCCGCGATCGCCGACGGTGCCCGCATCATCGTGCTGTCCGACCGCGAGTCCGACGACACCCTCGCGCCGATGCCGTCGCTGCTGCTGACCGCTGCGGTCCACCACCATCTCGTCCGCGAGCGGACCCGTACCCGCGCCAGCCTGATCATCGAGTCGGGTGACGCCCGCGAGGTGCACCACATGGCCTTGCTCGTCGGTTTCGGGGCCAGCGGCATCAACCCGTACATGGCCTTCGAGACCATCGAGGACATGCTGGAGTCGGGTGCTCTGGTGGTGCCCGGCACCGAAGAGCTGAGCCATGAGGAGAGGTTCACCAAGGCTCGCAACAACTACATCAAGGCCGCCGGCAAGGGCGTGCTGAAGGTGATGAGCAAGATGGGCATCTCCACCGTGCCGTCGTACAACGGCGCCCAGTTGTTCCAGGTCATCGGCCTCAGCCAGGAGATCGTCGACGAGTTCTTCACCGGCCTGAACAGTCAGCTCGGCGGCATCGGGCTCGACGAGCTGGCCGACGAGGTCGCGCAGCGGCACGCGCTCGCGTTCACCGACCGTCCCGCCGAACGCGCTCACCGCGAGCTCGAGGTGGGCGGCGAGTACCAGTGGCGACGCGAGGGCGAGTACCACCTGTTCAACCCGGACACGGTGTTCAAGCTGCAGCACTCCACCCGCACCGGGCAGTACTCGGTCTTCAAGGAGTACACCAAGCTGGTCGACGACCAGGCCGCCCGGATCGGCACCCTGCGCGGGCTGTTCGACTTCAACTTCGGCGACCGCGACCCGATCCCGATCGACAAGGTGGAGCCGGCGAGCGAGATCGTCAAGCGGTTCTCGACCGGTGCGATGAGCTACGGCTCCATCTCCGCCGAGGCGCACGAGACCCTGGCGATCGCGATGAACCGACTCGGCGCGCGTTCCAACTCGGGGGAGGGCGGCGAGGATCCGCTGCGGTTCAGCCCCGACGAGAACGGTGACTGGCGGCGCAGCGCGATCAAGCAGGTCGCGTCGGGTCGGTTCGGCGTGACCAGCCACTACCTGACCAACTGCACCGACATCCAGATCAAGATGGCGCAGGGCGCCAAGCCCGGTGAGGGCGGTCAGCTGCCGCCGCACAAGGTGTACCCGTGGATCGCCGAGGTCCGCGGCTCCACCCCGGGAGTCGGCCTCATCTCGCCGCCGCCGCACCACGACATCTACTCGATCGAGGATCTCGCGCAGCTGATCCACGACCTGAAGAACGCCAACCCGCGCGCCCGGATCCACGTCAAGCTCGTCTCCGAGCTCGGCGTCGGCACCGTCGCGGCGGGCGTGTCGAAGGCGCACGCCGACGTCGTCCTGATCTCCGGGCACGACGGCGGCACCGGGGCCAGCCCGCTGACCTCGCTCAAGCACGCCGGCGCTCCGTGGGAGCTCGGCCTGGCCGAGACCCAGCAGACGCTGCTGCTCAACGGGCTGCGCGACCGCATCGTCGTGCAGGTCGACGGCCAGCTGAAGACCGGCCGCGACGTGATGATCGCCGCGCTGCTCGGCGGCGAGGAGTTCGGTTTCGCCACGGCGCCGCTGGTGGTGTCGGGCTGCATCATGATGCGTGTGTGCCACCTGGACACCTGCCCGGTCGGCGTCGCGACGCAGAACCCGCTGCTGCGCGAGCGGTTCACCGGCAAGCCGGAGTTCGTCGAGAACTTCATGCTCTACATCGCCGAAGAGGTCCGCGAACTCCTGGCTCGTCTCGGCTTCCGGACGCTGCAGGACGCCGTCGGGCATGTGGAGGCGCTCGACACCACCAAGGCGATGGCGCACTGGAAGGGCGCGAAGGCAGGCAAGCTCGACCTGTCGCCGATCCTGACGATGCCCGAGTCGCCGTTCATGAACCAGGACCTGTACTGCTCCGGCAAGCAGGATCACGGACTGGACAAGGCACTCGACAACGAGCTGATCGAGAAGGCACGCGCCGCCATCGAATCCGGTACACGGGTGACCCTCGCCTCGCCGATCAGCAACGTCAACCGGACCGTCGGCACCATGCTCGGCCACGAGGTCACCAAGGCCTACGGTGCCACCGGGCTGCCCGAGGGCACCATCGCGATCGACTTCACCGGTTCGGCGGGCAACAGCTTCGGCGCCTTCGTGCCGCGCGGCATCACCATGCGCATCGAGGGCGACGCGAACGACTACCTCGGCAAGGGGCTCTCGGGCGGCAAGCTGGTGGTCCGACCGCCGGCGTCGGCGCCCGCGGAGTTCGTCGCCGAGGACAACACCATCGGCGGCAATGTGATCGCCTTCGGCGGCACCGGCGGCAAGATCTTCCTGCGCGGTGTGGTCGGCCAGCGGTTCTGTGTCCGCAACTCGGGTGTCCAGGCCGTCGTCGAGGGCGTCGGCGACCACGCCTGCGAGTACATGACCGGCGGGACCGCGGTGATCCTCGGTCGCACCGGTCACAACTTCGCCGCAGGCATGTCGGGCGGCGTGGCGTACGTGTACAACCCGCACGGGCAGTTCGAGGCGAATCTGAACACCGAGTTGGTCGACCTCGAAGCGCTCGACGACGAGGACCTGTCGGTGCTGTCGAGCCTGCTGGTCGAGCACCGGGACGAGACCGGATCGACGGTCGCGGCCGCGATCCTCGACGACTGGGCCGTCGCCCAGGGGCATTTCGTGAAGGTGATGCCCCGCGATTACAAGAGAGTGCTCGTCGCCATCGACGCCGCCGAGCGCTCGGGACGAGACGTGAACGACGCGATCATGGAGGCGGCACATGGCTGATCCAAGAGGTTTTCTCAAGCACACCGAGCGGCATACGCCGGTCCGACGGCCCGTCGAACTGCGGCTGCTCGACTGGAAGGAGGTCTACACCGACTTCGACAAGAAGACTCTGGAGACCCAGGCGAGCCGTTGCATGGACTGCGGAGTTCCGTTCTGCCACAACGGTTGTCCGCTGGGCAATCTGATTCCCGAGTGGAACGACCTGGTGTATCGCGAGCAGTGGGACGCCGGCATGGACCGGCTGCACGCGACCAACAACTTCCCGGAGTTCACCGGCCGGCTGTGCCCGGCGCCGTGCGAGTCGTCGTGTGTGCTCGGAATCAACCAGCCCGCGGTCACCATCAAGCAGGTCGAGCGTGAACTGATCGAGAACGCGTGGGGTGAGGACTATGTGACCCCGGTGCTGCCGACCGTGCAGACCGGAAAGAAGGTCGCGGTCGTCGGATCCGGACCCGCCGGTCTGGCTGCGGCGCAGCAGCTGACGCGCGCCGGCCACGCAGTGACGGTCTTCGAGCGTGCGGACCGGATCGGCGGACTGCTCCGCTACGGCATCCCCGAGTTCAAGATGGAGAAGCGGATCATCGACCGTCGGCTGGCGCAGATGACCGCTGAGGGCACGCTCTTCCGCACCGGCGTCAACGTCGGCGTCGACCTCACCGTCGAGCAGCTCCGCGCCGACTTCGACGCGGTGATCCTGGCGAACGGCTCTACCATCGGTCGCGACCTGCCCATTCCCGGACGCGAGCTCGACGGCATCCATCAGGCGATGGAGTACCTGCCGCAGGCCAACCGCGTCGCCGCCGGCGACACCGTCGACGGTCAGATCACCGCCGAGGGCAAGCACGTGGTGATCATCGGCGGCGGTGACACCGGGGCGGACTGCCTCGGCACGGCGCTGCGCCAGGGTGCCGCGCAGGTCCACCAGTTCGAGATCATGCCTCGTCCGCCGAGTACCCGCGCCGAGTCGACGCCGTGGCCGTTGTACCCGTTGATGTTCCGCGTCTCCTCAGCGCACGAGGAGGGCGGTGAACGAGTGTTCAGTGTCAACACCGAGTCGTTCGTCGGCGACGGGGGCACCGTCACCGGGCTGAAGGCGCACGAGGTCAAGATGGTCGGCGGCCGGTTCGAGAAGGTCGAGGACAGCGACTTCGAGTTGAAGGCCGACCTGGTCCTGCTCGCGATGGGCTTCGTCGGCCCGGAACGGGGCGACCTCCTCGACGACTACGGCGTCACCTACACCGATCGGGGCAACATCGATCGCGGTGCCGACTTCGGCGCGACCGGGCTGCCCGGCGTCTTCGTCGCCGGTGATGCCGGTCGCGGCCAGTCGCTGATCGTGTGGGCGATCGCGGAAGGGCGCAGCGCAGCGGCGGGTGCCGACGCGTACCTGATGGGGTCGACGCAGCTGCCGTCGCCGATCACGCCGACGATGGTCGCGCAGCGGTAGCAGTCCTGCGCCAGGAGACCGCAGGCTCAGCGACGCGCCTGCTCCAAGGGGCGGTCCGGCATTCGTGCCGGGCCGCCCCCTTCGGCGTCGTGACCTGGGAGAACCACCGGTGAAAACGTCTCGGGTCAGGCGAGCGACCCGAAGACGATCGGCGGGACGAACGGGCGGAGGGCGTCGATGAGCGGAGGCAGCACGGAGCTGCCGAGGGAGCCGTTGTCGGACGGAGCCGGTTTCGGCGACGGTCGGGGCGCGGGCCCGGGGGCGGGCAGTCGGACCGAGTCATTCGGCACGATGTGCGGCTTCGCAGGCAGCGAGGACCTGCCGGTCACGGTGATGAGGTGCTTCTCTTGCGCGAAGGAACCGCAGCCCCAGCTCAGCGTGTAGTTGCCTGCCGGCACCGAGCCGACCGTCAACGTCTTCGAGTTCCGCGGGGAGACGCTGAACCCGTGCGCGGTGAAGCGGGTCGGGCCGAATCCGTAGACCGAGCAGTCGATCCCGTTGTAGGAGTCGGCGTTGGTCACGGTGAGGACGACAGTGTTCGGCACCCTGGTGTCGGTCTTCAGAATCTTCGTTCCGGCGGCGGCAGTGGGACCGGCACCGAGCGCACCGGCAACGGCCGCACCGGCGGTGACGGCGAGGACGCTGGTGAGGAGACGTCGACCGTTCCGAGTTCTCATGGTGTTCCCTTCACTTGGACCGAGGTGGTGCTCCGAACCTAGCGAGCCGTCCGGGGGCCGGAACAGCCGCGAATAGGTGTGGTGCCAAGCGGGGTGACGTCCAGTCGAAGGACACTGATCAGGTACTCCGACGCCTGTCCGAAGGGTGGTCGGTCGGCGGGTCCACCAGTGCGCCGGCTCGGTCTCGTCGTGGTTTCCGTGCTGCATCAGCAGACCAGCCAGTGTCCTTGCTCGCGCATGAGGTGCACATCCATCGGAAACTCGTTACTTCCGCCGGCCGGAAACGTTCTGGAGTCGCTGGTCCGACAGGGCTTCTGAACCGGCAGGGGAAGGACACCGGGTTTTGTCACAGTGACAGCCAATTCCCATCCGAAGGGTCCAGTTGCCGGCGTGCAGCGAATGCCAACGGAACGGCCGATCCCTGCGCTGGCGCGCGCCTGAAACTCTGCAATGAGCGCTTTGACCTGGGGATTTGTGTTTGTGTCCATCGGTGCGTAACTTATTTGAAGTCAGAGCGGCCCGGCCGCGAAGACAAGCCCCCGAAATCGATCACCGCGGCTGGTTCGCGGTGGTTTTTGCGGGTCCGGCTACTGGTGCTCGGAACTGAAGATCAACGGATTTCCAACGGAAACCAACGGTTTGCAGAACTTCGGGTGACGGTGTTAGGCTGGGAAGGTCGCCTCGGAGACGGGGTGGTGA
>NZ_JBCDWL010000015.1:0-23760 GCF_039946255.1 Gordonia aichiensis
GTTGACTACCGTGAGCATGAGGCGTGCCTTTCCGCCAGCGCTGCAACGCTGACTTGATCAAGTGACTACCGGGATCATTCTGCGGGAAGGCACGCCCTCCCAGATCCACAGGTCTTGATCATTCCTCGCCCGGAAGCAACTCGGAGGGCACTGGCCGGAGTCGGTCGGAACGTTCGATTTCGTCGGCGACGTGCATCATCGGCTGCGTGATACTGGCGGGCGGGCAGAACGACTTCGAAATTCCGACGGTGCGGGCCCGACCCGCCCAGGCGTATACGTCCTGGAAGAGGTACCGGTGGATCTCGGCCAGGTACTGCAACCCGTAGGTTCGCTCTCCCAGGACTGCCGGGTTCTCGCGGAGCTCGACGAGTCGGGCTTCAGAGAGGTCGTCCTCGGCTTCCTGCAACTGAATTCGGGCCGTCAAGCCGAGGAGGTTTCTGAGAACAGTTGTCCCTGGGACGAAGTACCCTCGCCACCGTGCATCGTGATCGCCGACTTCCCAGGGATCGGCGTCCGACAACGCTACTCGACTCCGTAGCGTGCGCGTACGCGTGCACTCAGTTCGGCGGCGCTGATAGTGCCCCGGACGTAATCGAGCTGGTCTTTGCGGGTGGCAGGGGTACTCTGCGTGCCTTCGATCTCGGTATTGCGGCGGATGGAGCGGATCGTTCTGGACCTACGCCGCACCTTGTCCAGTTCAGTCACAGCTGGTCACCTCCTCGGACCGTCCATGATAGCGGTGGCCTCTGTCATTCGTCCGTGGCTCGGACGCCTTGCCGGGCATCGAAACCTCTCCGCGACGGACAATGCGATTCCGGCCCGAATCCCTTGCACGCCGCGTCCCGTCGGCGCAGGGTGGGGGCATGAACCTCCCCGGTGCCACGGTCCCGAATCCGCTCGAGCAGTTGACGATCGCGCAGTTGCGGGAGCGGACCAGCATGAAATGGCGTGCGCACCCGGCGGAAGTGCTGCCGCTGTGGGTCGCCGAGATGGACGTGCTGCCCGCCGCGCCGATCGCTGACGCGCTGACCCGGGCCGTCGCCCGCGGCGACACCGGCTATCCCGACGGCGGGACCGGCTACGCCGAGGCCCTGGCCGGTTTCGCCTCCCGGCGGTGGGGTTGGGACGGGCTGGCCGTGCAACGGACGGCGATCGTCCCCGACGTCATGCTCGGGATCGTCGAAGTGCTCAAGCTGATCACCGAACCGGGCGATCGCGTGATCGTCAACGCCCCGGTGTATCCGCCGTTCTACGCCTTCGCCACGCACGCCGGGCGCATCGTGACCGAGGCTCCGCTGACCGAGTCGGGCCGGATCGATCCGGGGGCGCTGGAAGCGGCGTTCGACGACGCCCGCCGCGCGGGCGGCAGTCCGGCCTACCTGCTGTGCAACCCGCACAACCCCACCGGCGCCGTGCACACGGCCGACGAGCTGCGCGCGGTCGCCCGGCTGGCGAACGAGTACCGGGTGCGCGTGGTCGCCGACGAGATCCACGCGCCGGTGATGCTCGGCGCCGCCCGCTTCACGCCCTATCTGAGCGTCGACGGCGCCGACGACGCCTTCGCACTGACCTCGGCGTCCAAGGCGTGGAACCTCGCCGGACTCAAGGCCGCTCTCGCGATCGCCGGACCGGCCGCTGCCGCGGACCTGGCGCGGATGCCCGAGGAGGTGAGTCACGGGCCGAGCCACCTCGGGGTGATGGCGCACACCGTCGCCTTCGCCGACGGCGGCGAGTGGCTCGACGCGCTGCTCGCCGGGCTCACCCGGAACCGCGATCTGCTGGAAAGGCTGCTGGCCGAGCACCTGCCGAGCGTGCGGTGGACGCCGCCGGAGGGCACCTACCTGGCGTGGCTCGACTGCCGCGCGCTGGGGCTGGACGAACCGGGCGGCACCGACGGGCCCGGCATCGTCTCCGACCTGGCTGGGCCGGCACGCGTCTTCCTCGATCGGTCACGGGTGGCGCTCAGTTCCGGGCACGTCTTCGGCACCGGCGGTGCGGGCCATGTCCGGCTCAACTTCGCCACGTCGACGGCGATCCTCACCGAGGCCGTCACCCGAATGGGAGCGGTGGCCGGCGGCTGAGTCGGCGCGGTCCGCAGACTCACGCCCCCGGCGGCGAGACCGCCAGGGCACCGGCGAGGTGATCGACGGCGACAGGGGCGTGCAGGCGCACCCCGACGTGCAGGGTGTCGTCGTCGGCGTAGAACTTCGGGCTGTGGTTGGGGGCCACGCCACGCCCGCCCGGAGTCGGGGAGGGCCGACCCGCGGAGTCGAGGTCGACGTCTTGCACGCCGAGCATGATGTACACGCCGCCGTATGCGTCGATGAACTCGGACACGTCGTCGTAGCCGAGCGTGGGCGGGATCTCGCCGATCCGGTCGCCGACGACCCGGCGCAGACTCGGCATCGCGGCGTCCACCCAGGCGGGGTCGTGCACGACGGCCGGGACCGGCTGGAGGAACTCGGCGGTCCCGGTGCATCCGTACGCCTGAGCGGTGTGCTCGACGGTGCGGGTCAGGCGAGGCTGGACGTCCTCCATCACCGTCGGGGAGAGGACGCGGGCGGTGCCGTAGAGGCAGACGCGCTCGCCGATGATGTTGAAGCGGCCGACGTCCTCGACGTGCTCGATCGAGATCGTGACCGGCTCGGTCGCCGGCACCTGCCGGTACAGCTGGCCGACGGCCTGAATGACGGCGGCGGCAGCCGGCATCGGGTCCACTCCCATCCACGGCGTCGAGCCGTGCACCTGGGCGCCGGTGATCGTGATGCGGACCAGCGCGGAGGCGGCGTACTGGGGGCCGGTCCGGACGGCGACGTGCCCCTTGGGCCCGGGCACGACGTGCATTCCGAACGCCATCGACGGTGCGAACGGGTCGAGCACACCGCTGCGGAGCATCGCCGCGGCGCCGCCGTCCTCCCCGATCGGCGGCCCCTCCTCGGCCGGCTGGAACACGAACAGCACCGTTCCGCCGAGTGACTCGCGGACTCGGGTGAGCACGTGGGCGGCGCCCAGCAGCATGGCTGTGTGGCAGTCGTGCCCGCAGGCGTGTGCGACGGGGAACGGTCCGCCCGGGTAGTTCTCATCGACGACGGTGGAGGCGAAGTCGACCCCGGAGTCCTCCTTCACCGGCAGGGCGTCGATGTCGGCGCGCAACGCGATGGTGCGTGTCCCGCCCTGTCCGCCGCGCAGCACGCCGACGACGCCGTGCCCGGCCACCTGCTCGATCACCTCGTCCACACCGAAGGCGCGCAGCTGTTCGGCGATGAACGCGGCCGTGCGCTCCTCCCGGTTCGACAGCTCGGGATGCTGGTGCAGCCGGTGCCGCCAGGCCACCACATCCGCCTGGATCGCCGATGCCGCCGCGTCCAGCCTGTCGTGGAGATCGTCTGCTGTCATGTCTGCTCCTCCCGTCCCGCAGGCGGATTCCCGGCCCGCTTCCCTTCGATTTTGGCACCGCCCGGGCGACGACGGAAGGTTTCGGTTCGGCCGCTTTGTCGGGATCATCGCTGGTCGCGGGCGGTGACCGCACTCCGGCGGTCCGGCGCAGTAAATAAAAAAACGACGTCACCCTCTTGATTAAATGTGTTCTGTACCACATCATGGAAGCTGGTCACTCCGACCGCTCCTGGTACCGCAGACACCCCCGCTGCCGACCGGCTCGGGATCCGGCCCAATGAGAGATAGAAGGTGCTATGTCGATTCAGAACGACGCAGCGACGCCACCCCCAGCGCAGCTGAACAGCCCCGAAACGGAGCCGTTCTCGCCGCCCGCATTCGACGCGAACGACTTCGCCCGCACCCGAGTTCCCGACGCCGCCAAGCGCGGGGCGGGCTCGGTGCTGACGGTCCTGGTCGGCTTCGTCACCGCCTTCTTCTTCCCTCTCGTCGGCGGACTGTTCCTCATCCAGTACGGCGCGGCAGCCACCTGGATCGGCCTCGTCGCGTCGTTCCTCGTCCTCATCGGATTCGCCCTGGTCGTCACCCGGATCGCATCGCGGGAGGGACTCACCTCGGAGTTGCTGACCCGCGGCGCCGGGTTCGGCACGGTCGGATCGGTCCTCACCACGGTCATCTACGCCGGCACCTTCGTCATCTACGCGGGCACCGAAGGCCAGATTCTGGCAAGCTCCATCGACTTGATCTGGGACCTTCCCAACCTGGTCTGGTACGTGCTCGTCGCGGTGATCTTCCTGCCCATGGCGTGGAACGGCATCCGCTCGATGACCAAGATCCTCGCCTACACCCTGCCGATCTACTTCATCCTGCTGATCGTCGCGATCGTGATCGCATGGCGGCGGTCGGGCGGCATGCCCGCGGGCATGTTCGACGCGATGCCCGCCGGTGCGACCGGCGGCCTGGTCGGTGTGCTCGGCGTGATGGCAGCCCTGGCGGGCACCATCGGCATCAACCCGTTCGAGGCCTCCGACTACAACCGGTTCATTCGGGCCGAGGACTTCAAGAAGAAGGCCTTCGTCTCGGTGGTCGTGCCCTATCTGCTCCTGTTCTTCATCGCGATGCCGATGGGCATGTACTTCACCCTGTCGACCGGCAACTACGATCCGGCGATCTACTTCGTCGGCCTGCTCGGACTGTTCCCGGGCGTGGCGCTGGCCTGGATCTCGCAGATCCGCGTCAACCTGACGAACCTGCACGTCAGCTCCGTGGCCTTCACCTCCGCCTCCGAGACGACCGGCGCACGACCGCTGACCCGCCGCTTCTGGCTCGTGGTGGTGACCCTGATCAGCATCGGGCTGATGGCGTCCGACGTCATCGGCAACCTGACCACGTTCCTGGAGTGGACCGGCATCTTCCTCCTGTCCTGGCTCGCCTGCGTGGTCGCCGACATCGTCGTGGTGCGCGGTGCCCTGAAGATCGTCACCGGGCCGGTGGAGTATCGGGGGGAGCACCTGCCGCGGTTCAACATCGTCGGCGTCAGCGCGCTGCTCGTCGCGACCGTCTCGGGATCGCTGATCTGGCTGCTCGCCGAGAGCCCGATCCTGACCAGCCTGGCGGCGTTCATCAGCTTCGGAATCGCTTTCGTCGTTCATGTCGCGGTCGCCGTCCTCACCAAGGGCCGCACATACTTCGCCGATCCGACAGATCCTCGGATCGCCGCCAACAACGTCGCCGTCCGCGACAAGATCGGATAACCCGGCGCCCGCCGGAAGCCCCTAGGAGTTCCTGTGCACCACACGTCGATCGACCCCGCGATCAGGGAGCGGTACCGCTCCCTGAAGGGCAGGGAGTACTCGTTCGATCACATCGACCCCGCTCGCACCGCACACCTGGTGATCGACATGCAGAACGGGTTCGTCGCCGACGGTTCGGTGTTCGAAGTGGCCACAGCGAAGTCGGTGGTTCCGGCGATCAACGCGGTCAGCCGACGACTCCGGGAGACCGGTGGTGCCAACTACTTCTTCCAGTACACGACGACGTCGGCCGACGATTGGAACGTGTACTACCGGCAGTTCCAGAATCACACCTCGGCGGACTTGCAGGTCGAGTCCTTCCAGTCGGGCAGTACGGGCCACGCGCTCTACCCGGAGATCGAGGCGGAGGAGGGCGACACCGTCGTCGAGAAGAGTCGTTTCAGCCCATTCGTTCAGGGTTCTTCCGCAGCGCTGGAACTGCTCACCGCGCGGGGCATCGACACGGTGATCATCAGCGGAACGCTCACCGACTGCTGCTGTGCCTCGGCCGCGCGCGATGCGCAGCAGCTCGGGTTCAAGGTGATCTTCCTGTCCGATGCCACCGCGGCGCTCACCGATCACGAGCACAATGCGGCGATCGACACCCTGGCCGCGTGGTTCGCCGACATCCGCACTGCCGACGAGGTGGTCGAGCTGCTCGGCGCGTCGGCCTGACCGCCGCCCTCGACTGAGAGTCCGCTTCCACCGATGATTCGGTGGAAGCGGACTCTTCGCTGTTCCGGATGGTGTCGGCGGGTGGGACGTGTCGCGGCCGGCCGCCTGAGTCGGTTGTCCGGTGTCGTCGTAAGCAGGATGCTCATCGTTCACCGGCGGCTATGTGCCGGCGGTGGGTGGTGAGCGTGCTGTTTTTAGGGGTGTTCGGGGGTGGTCGCCGGTTCGGGTGCGCGGGTGGGGTTGCGGTGGAGTGGTCGGTCGCAGGGCGCCGGGCTTCGGCGCTGTCCCGGGTGGTGTCGGCGGGTGCGGGCGCATCGCGGCCTGGTCGGTCGCAAGGGTGCGGTTCTTCGGGCTCGTCCGGGGCGGTGTCGGCGGGTGGGGGCGTGTCGCGGCCGGCCGCCTGAGTCGGTTGTCGTCCGGTGTCGTCGTGAGCAGGATGCTCACCGTTCGCCGGCGGCTATGTGCCGGCGGTGGGTGGTGAGGGTCCTGTTTTCAGGGGTGTTCGGGGGTGGTCGCCGGTTCGGGTGAGCGGGTCGGGTCGCGGGTCGAACCGAACCGAACTGAACCTCGCCGCCGTCGAGCTCCGGCCCGACAAGACGGCTCAGCGGCCCGGGATCTCCCGGGCCGCTGAGCCGTCTTCGTGATGGGTGGCGAGGTCAGTCGAGCTTGACGTCCTTGGTCTCCGGCCCCATTCGGGCACCCACCAGAATCAGCAGCGCGCCGATGACCAGCAGGACCGCGCCGGTGTCGTTGAACGACATGAAGTTGCCGAGTCCGGCCTGGTAGAAGGCGTAGAACGAGGGGATCACCACGGCGAGGCTGTAAGCGAGTCCGTAGCCCGACGCCCGAACGGAGGTGGGGAACCGCTCGTTGATGTAGGCCGGGAGCACCGCCCACGGGCTGATCACGACGATCACCAGCAGGATCGTCGCGGCCACCGCGACCCCCGTGCTGTCGGTCCGGACGATGAGCAGAAGAAGACCGGTTCCCGCGACCGCGATCAACGTCGCAGCGCCGATCAGGAAGCGGCGCCTGCCGATGCGTTGGCTGAAGACCGCCGCGGCGACGTCGACCGCAGCGAGGAGCAGGTAGGCGACGACGAGGGTCAGGGTCACCTGCCTGCTGCTCATGCCCACGCCGCTGCCGCCGAGCAGCAACGGCAGAGACGCGGCGACCGGCTGCAACGAGAGCCAGAAGCCGTTCATCAGGATGAAGACCTGGACGAACCGGATGGCGTTGTCGCGCTGGAGCAGCTCGCGCAGGGGCGAGCGCTTGGCGGCGCCCGCGTCATCGGCGGCCTTGGTGAAGACCTCGGACTCGGTGACCGAGCGGTGGAAGTACAGGACCGAGGCGAACGACAGCAGCGCGCCGATGACGAACGGGATCCGCCATCCCCACTGCGCGTACATCGAGTCGTGGCCGTCGGAGGACATCGTCAGCAGCAGCGAGAGGGTGATCACGGAGACCGCCGCGTAGGCGAGGGGGAAGCCGGTGTTGATGATGCCGCTGTACAGGCCGCGCTTGTGCGGCGGCGCGGCCTCCATCGCCAGGGGGTTGGCGCCGGTGTACTCGCCGCCCAGGAAGATGCCTGCGAGGAAGCGCAGCAGCACGAACATGACCACGCTGGCGACGCCGATCTGATGGAAGCCGGGCAGGCACGCGATGAGTCCGGTGACGACGCCGGCGCCGGTCATGGCGATCATCGTGGTCCGTTTGCGCCCGGCCGTGTCGGCCAGCCAGCCGAAGATCGCCGCGCCGATCGGCCGGCCGACCAGGGTCGCGGCGAACATCGCGCCGCTGACGACGGCGATGCCCGCGGCGCCCAGGTCGTCGGCCACGAAGTAGCCGATGGCCGGCGCGAGGGCGACGATCGGCAGATAGATGTCGAACAGGTCGACGAAGAAGCCCAGCCAGGCGCCGATCAGGGCCTTCTTCGCGGTCTTGGGATCTCGGGGCCGCTCCGGCGCGGCGGCGTCGTCGACGATGTGCGCCGCATCGTCGAGCGCTCCGGTGGAACTGAATTCGCGCGTGGTCATTTCCCTGCCTCTCAAATGCGGCGCGGGAGAGCTGAGCGTGTCCTTCGCCCGGCGAGACTGCGCGACTGAGCCGATGCGGGCACAGTGCGACAGTTCGAGTGAGGGGAAGCGGAGCCGGGTCGAGAGCGTGTCCGTGCACAGCGCCTCGCCGCGCCTGGGGGTCAGTACCGAGTCGGCGATTCCGGTGTGCGACCGGACAACGCCTCGGTACCCACATCCTGTGATGTGGGCCACGCAATGTCAAGAGGGTGACGTCGCTTTTTCTTAAACCTTGCGGGCGTCGCCGGCGGACGCGCTGGTCAGGCGGGTGTCACCGCATTCACGCCGGGCGTCGCGGGGGCGAAGAAGGTGGCGTACCAGGCGTGGGTGACGGTATTGGCCGCCGACTCGACGTCGATCGGCGCGTCGTGTCGACTGTCCTGGGCGAACCAGACGTACGCCGACTGCTCGACCATGCACGCCATCGCCTCGGTGGCCAGGTGGGCGTCGACGCCGCCGATCTCGGTGATCCCATGCACGGAGGCGAGGGCCTTCATGAAGCGGTCGATGTGTCGCGCCCGCATCTGCCACCAGATCTCCTGGAACCGCTCCTCCACCTGGGCGGCCTGGATGAAGGCCCGCATCACGTACCGGTTGTCGCTGTACATCTGCAGGTATCCGCGGTTGGCGGCCAGCAGGACGCCGAAGGGGTCGTCTGCGAAGTTCACGTCGTGCGAGGTGCTCGCCTGGTAGAGGTGCTCGTGGAGGTCGGCGATGACCTGCGCAAACAGGTCCTCCTTGTTCTTGAAGTAGCGGTAGAGGCCGCCCATCGAGATGCTTGCTTCCTCCGCGACGTCGCTCATGCGCGCATTGACGTAGCCGTCCCTGGCGAAGACGGTCCGGCCTGCGTTGACGAGATGCTCGTGCGTACGTCGGCCCTTGGGCGTGGTCGGCTGTGCTGACACGGAAAGCTCCCCTAACTCCCTGGACTGCCCCAACCGCCTGCGAGCGAGGTCGGGACCTGGTCATGCTGATCGTAACCGGGAGCCTAATCGTCTCACACTAAAAAAAGCGACGTCACTCTCTTGACTGTGTGACCTACAAGGCACATACTCTGAAGTGTGAGCAAAGCAACGGCAATGAAGCAACGCACTCCACGCGGCGCGAGCGTCGGACCTGATTGCGACCGCGAAACCGCCCCGGAGACGATCGAACGCCTCGAGGCGAGGTTCGAGCGGCTCGTCGCCGCCGGGCCCGACCGCCTGGCACTCGTGGACGAGAAGGGCGTCCGCCTGACCCGCGCCGACCTGTGGGCGAGGTCGGGTGAACTGCTCGACAAGCTGGTCGCCGAGGGTCTTCGTCGAGGCGATGTGATCACCATCTGCATGCCGAACACCGCCGAATGGCAGGTCGCCTTCCTGGCGGCCCTGCGCCTGGAGGCGATCCCGGCGAGCATCCCGATGTCCAGCGACCGCGCCGCCCTGGCGCACGCCTTCGACCTGGTCCAGGCCCGCGCGATCATCGCCCCCGAGGCCCACCGCCGCCACCGCGTCGGAGAGTGGGTCCGCGAACTCGCCGAGGGGAGCTCGCGCATCGCGTCGACGGTGATCTACGCGGCCGACGGGCAGCCGACCCTGCAGACGTACCCGGGCGACGACCTGCCGCCGGCGGTGCCGCCGATCGTGGACCACCTGATGTTCACCTCCAGCACCACCGGCATGCCCAAGGCCGTCATGCACACCACCGGCACCCTCGCCGCGGCCAACGACTCGGTGATCGAGCGTTTCGGCATCAGCGAGGACACGCCGATCTTCATGCCGTCCCCGCTGGGACACAGCGTCGGCGCCTGGCACGGCGGCCGGCTCTCGCTGTACAGCGGGGCCCCGCTGATCCTGCAGGACCAGTGGGATCCGGTTCGGGCGCTGGAGATCGTCGACGAGCAGCAGTGCGCGTTCACCGCGATCGCCACCCCGTTCCTGAAAGACCTGGTCGACGCGCCGTGGCCGGCCGATCGGGTGAAGCTGTCGTCGATGACCACCTGCCTGTGCGGCGGTGCTCCGGTGCCGCCGAGCCTGCTTGAAGCCGCGACCCGGCAGGCGCCGAGCACGTTCGTCACCGTGCTGTGGGGCATGACCGAGGGCACCGGCACCACCTGCACACCGCAGAGCACGCAGGCGCAGCTGGTCGAGACCGCGGGGACCCCGCTGTCGGACATCGAGCTGTCCATCGCCGACCCCGACGACTCCGGCGCCGGCGAACTCCTGATGCGCGGTCCGGGCGTGTTCATCGGCTACTTCGGCCAGGATGATCTCTACCGCGAGCTCATCACCGACGACGGCTGGTTCCGCACCGGCGACCTCGCCCGGATCGACGCCGACGACTACCTGCATCTGACCGGCCGGCTGAAGGACATGATCATCCGCGGCGGGGTCAACATCTCGCCCAAACCCATCGAGGACCTCATCGCCGCGCACCCGGCGGTCCGCCGGGTCGCCGTCATCGGCGAATCCGACGACCGTCTCGGCGAACGCATCTGCGCGGTCATCGTGACCGCGGGGGAGGCGCCGTCGAAGGACGAGTTGAACGCCTGGCTGCGCGAGCAGGGGCTGTCGGAACGGAAGCTTCCGGAGAGTCTCGTCGTCGTCGACGAGATGCCCGTCACCGCCGTCGGCAAGATCCGCAAGGCCGTACTGCGCCGAATCCTGGAGGAATCAGCATGAGCACCGCAACCACCACGAGCACCGTCGTGACCGTCGCCGACATCGACGTCTCCTACCACAAGGCGAGCAACCCGGTCGGCGACGCCGACACCCCCGTGGTCCTCATCCACGGGCTCGCCGAGGACAAGTCGAGCTGGCTGGCGACGCAGGAAGCGCTCGACGACGTGACCACCTACGCCTACGACCTGCGCGGCCACGGCCAGAGCACGGTCGGTGAGGCCGACGGCACCCTCGCCCAACTGGCGAACGACCTGGTCGGC
Source organism: Gordonia aichiensis (assembly GCF_039946255.1). Lineage (GTDB taxonomy): Bacteria > Actinomycetota > Actinomycetes > Mycobacteriales > Mycobacteriaceae > Gordonia > Gordonia aichiensis_A. Next base: position 10,860 of record NZ_JBCDWL010000015.1, read on the forward strand.
TTCCTGGAGGCCGTCACCGGACCGGCGGTCCTGGTCGGCTTCTCGCTCGGCGGCACCATCGCCCTGCAGGTCGCCGCCGACCGCCCCGACCTCGTGCGACGCCTGGTCGTCCTCGGGACCTCGTCGGTGGTGGGCCGCTCGGCGGTCGACTTCTACGCCCAGCGGATCGAGCAGGCGCAGGACACCTCGACCGCGGAGTTCGCCTCGGCGATCCGCGACGACACCGCCGCGGCGCTGGTGACCACCGACCGTCTCGACGAGATCACCGCCGCCCGCCTGCGGGCCATCGGCGAGGGCGGCGGCTACCGGAACGCGGCCCGCGCCATGGCCGCGCTCAACGGGGCGCCGCTCACCGACACCCTGGCCGACATCGGCATGCACGTCGACGTCATCGGCGCCGACAACGACGCCTTCTGCCCGATGAAGGCCGCCCAGATTCTGCTCGACGGACTCCCCGACGCGACCTACCGCGAGATCCCGCGCGCCGGGCACCTGATGAACGTCGACAACCCAGAAGCAGTAGCCAGCGCACTGCGCAGCACCGTCACCGGAAGGAAGTAGTCATGGATCGTTGGGGACTGTCAATGGGAGTGAGCCCGCGCGAGCCGCTCACCAATGTCACCGAGCTGGCTCGTGCCACCGAGGCCAACGGCTTCGAGGCGATGTGGTTCATCGACTTCCAGCTCGGCATGAAGGACGTCTACGCCGCGATGAACATCGCCGCCCTGGCGACGGAGAACCTGAACATCGGTTCGGCCGTCACCAACCTGATGACGCGCCATCCCACCGTCACCGCTAACGCGACCGCGGCGCTCGACGAGCTCAGCAACGGTCACGCGATGCTCGGACTGGGCGCCGGATGGTCGGCCGTCTACGGCGCGGGCGGAGTCCCGTCGAAGCTCGGCGATCTATCTGCGGGCATCGACGAGTTCCGCAAGCTGTTCACCGGCGAGGAGCAGGAGCTGTACGGCACCAAGGTCCGCCTGGCCACCGCGCAGCGTCAGATCCCGATCTACATGGCCGTCTCGCAGCCGGGACTGCTCCGATTGTCGGGCGAGAAGTGCGACGGCGCGATCCTGATGGGCGCCGCCGATCCCGAGTTCGTCAAGTGGCAGCTCGACTTCATCTACCAGGGCCTGGAGAAGGCCGGCCGGGACCGGTCGGAGCTGACCATCGACCTACTGGTCACGATGAGCGCCGACGACGACGAGGAGAAGGCGTTGTCGGACGTGCGGGCGTGGGCCACCAGCCAGGCGGCGACCTTCGACGTGTGGAAGCGGATGCCGCCGGCCTGGGAGCGCTTCCGTCCCGAGTTCGCCGTCGCCAACTCCGGGTACCACCTGGTCGATCACCTGTCGCGGCACGCCGGCCACAAGCAGGTCGTCAGCGACGAGTTCGTGAAGTCGGTGGCGCTCGCCGGATCGGTCGACCACTGCGTCAGCAGGCTGAAGGAACTGTGCGCGCTCGACATCGACCGCATCACCTTCGCGCTGCTCTCGGGCGGTCGCCTGAAGCACATGGACAAGATCGCCAACCAGATCATTCCGGCCGTCAACGCCTGAAACCCGTTAGGAGACAACATGAACGACCGTCAAGTAGCCGTCGTCACCGCCGCCGCGGGTGCAGGCATCGGCGCCGCCATCGCTCAGCGTCTGGCCGCCGACGGCATCGACGTCGTCGTCACCGACGCCCATGAGCGCCGCTGCAAGGAGTTCGCCGCGAAGCTGTCGGAGCAGCACGGCCGCGACTTCCTGGCGCTGCCCCTCGACGTCACCGACGAGGAGTCGATCGTCGCCGCCACCGAGACGGTGATGGCGGAGAAGGGGCGCCTGGACATCCTGGTCAACAATGCGGGCTGGTCGAAGATCGAACCCGTCGCCGAGATGTCGCTGGAGACCTGGCAGCGCTGCATCGACGTCGACCTGACCGGCACCTTCCTGTGCATGCGGCACGCGCTGCCGCACATGGTGGCGGCCGGGCGCGGCTCGATCGTCAACATCAGCTCCATCGCCGCCTACGAGACGTCGACCGAGCACGGTGCCGCATACTCGGCCGCCAAGGCCGGCGTCCTGGCGCTGAGCCGGGTGGCGGCCGCGGAGAACGGCAAGCACGGGATCCGCGTCAACGCGATCACCCCCGGCCTGATCTACAACGACTTCCTCCGCAAGATCTACCCGGACGAGTTCTTCAACGGCTACGCCGAGAACCGCTCGCTCGTCGGCCGGATCGGGCAGCCCGAAGACGTGGCGAACCTGGTCGCCTTCCTGTCCTCCGACCAGGCCGGATACATCACCGGCGAGGTCTACGGGGTCAGCGGAGGTGTCTTCCCCCATGCCTGAGGACATCACGCGGATGTCGGTCGCCGACCTGGTGTCGGCATACCGGAGCAGGGACCTCAGCCCGGTCGAGGTGACGCAGACCTTCCTGGACCGCATCGACGAGGTCGACCCGCACCTGCACTCCTACGTCACCGTGACGGTCGACCTGGCGCTGACCCAGGCGGCCGACGCCGAACGCCGCTACCGGACGGGCGAGGCCGTCGGCCCGCTCGCCGGAGTCCCGACGGCCGTCAAGGACGCCTTCCACGTCGCCGACGTGCCCACCACGCTGGGGTCGGCGGTGCACCGCGGGCAGGTGTCCAAGCACGACTCGGGCGTGGTCCGACGACTGCGCGAGGCCGGCGCCGTGTTCCTCGGAAAGACGAACACCGCCGAGTTCGGACAGTCGGCGACCAGCGAGAACCTCCTCGGGCCGGACACCGTCAACCCGTGGGATCCGGCCACCACCCCCGGCGGCTCCAGCGGCGGCACCGCCGCGGCGATGGCTGCGCGCCTGGCCACGATCGGTATCGGATCCGACGGCGGCGGCTCGGTTCGCATCCCGGCGGCCTTCTGCGGGATCTACGGATTCAAACCGACCGTCGGCCGCTGCCCCGACGAGAAGGGCTTCCGCGGGATGACCGACTTCGTCGCCCCCGGGCCCATGACCAGCCGCGTCGCCGACGCCCGGCCGGTCGTCAGCGTGCTGGCGGAGACGTCGATGCGGCCCGAGCAGGTCGGTGCGCTGCGGATCGGCTACTGCCCCGCGCCGGAGGGCCGTCCCGTGCATCCGGGCGTCACCGCCGCGATCGGGCGGTTGGCGGCACTGCTCGCCGACCACGGCCATCGAGTGACCGAGACCGACCTCCCGATCGGCGGGTGGAACGAGATCTTCGGGCCGCTGGTCCTGGAGGACGAGCACCGCGAACGCGGGCATCTGCTCGCCTACGCCCCCGACGACCTCACCGGATACGAGCGGTCGTCGTTGCGGGCGGCGCTCAAACTGGAGTCGTCGGCCGTCGAGAACGCTCGGCGGGGCCTGGCCGACTACCGGCGGCGGATCGACGGTCTCTTCGAGGAGTTCGACATCCTGCTCACCCCGACCGTCGCCGTCCCGGCGTTCGAGCGGGGCAACCGGCCGACGCACATCGACGGCACGGCCGTCGACCACCTGTGGGGGGCGTTCCCGTTCGCGGTCCCGTTCAACGTCGGCGGTGTGCCCGCCGCGTCCGTGCCGTGCGGCTTGGCCGACGGCCTGCCGGTCGGCGCTCAGCTCGTCGGCCGGGCCGGGGCCGACGCGCTGGTGCTGAACCTGTCGCAGCAGGCGGAGGAGGCGCTGGCCTTCGACGTCTTCGCCGCGGCCGACCGGTACAGCGGATCGGATCTGGTGTCGGCACCATGAGCGGAGTCGAGGTCGCGCGGGTCGGCGGGGTCCTCCAGGTGATCCTGGACGCACCGGAGCGCCGCAATGCGCTGTCGGCGGCGATGCTCGACTCGCTGGTCGGCGCGATCGGCGCTCCCGGCGAGGACGTCACCGGCATCGTGTTGACCGGCAGCGAGACGACGTTCAGCGCCGGCGCCGACTTCGCCGACCTCACCGGCACCAGCGCCGACATCGGCTACGACGACCGCGTGAGCGCGGTCGCCGCAGCCGTGGCGGCCAGCCGGGTCCCGGTGCTCGCGGCACTGGAGGGCCCCTGTTTCGGCGCGGCCGCCCACCTCGCGTTGGTCTGCGATGCACGGATCGCCGGCGACGGCGTCTACCTGTCCGTCCCCGCGATCCGGCTCGGCCTGCTGTACAACCCCGACGCGATCGCCTGGCTCGCGCGGCACTATCCGCGAGACACGATCCGGCGGTTGTTCCTGCTGGCCGAACGATTCGACGCGAGCGAGGCGGCCGCGGCCGGACTGGTGTCGACCGTGGTCCCCGCGGGCACCGCCCGCGACCACGCCACGAAGCTGCTGGCGTCGATCACGCCGGCCGCCCGCGACGCGGTCGCGGCGACCCGGCGACTGCTCGACGATCTCGACGCCGGAGACCCCGAACGGTTCGACGCGGCGCAGTGGCAGCGTCGGCGCCGGGAACTGCTCGACTCACCGGAGCGGGCGGCGGCGATCGTCGACGCGAAACGGCGCCACACCGTCGCACCTCGATGAGGCCCGAAGGCAATCCAGCCCGCAGCACAGCGGGCGCACATGACAGTTCACCGCAGTGACATCGCACTGCACATGAGAAGGCGGTCAATCGATGAGTACTGATCTGGCAACGCTGGCAGACCTCGCCGGCACCGATCTCGGCAGCCACACGGCCCGCTACGACGACACCGCGGCCATCCTGTACGCCCTTGCGGTGGGTGCGGCCGAGGACCAGTTGGACCTGGTCTACGAGCGGGATCTGCGGACCCTGCCGAGCATGGCGTGCGCCCTCGGCCTGTGGGCGGTCGAGGCGGCCGGGCGGCTCGGCGCCTATGACGCGACCAAGTCGCTGCACGTCTCACAGCAGTTGGTGATGCACGGTCCGATGCCGCGCAGCGGTGAGATCCCGATGACCGCGAAGGTCGCCGCAGTCTACGACAAGGGCAAGGCCGCGCTGGTCGAGATCGCCGTCGAATCGGAGCTGTTCTCGCTGACCTACGGCATCTTCCTGCCCGGGATGGGCGGTTGGGGCGGTGACCGCGGCCCGTCCGCCGCGCGCGGCGAGGCACCGGAGTTCACCCATCACACCGACTATCCGACGTCCACCGCGCTGGCGGCCCTGTACCGGCTGACCGGCGACCGCCATCCGGTGCACATCGACCCCGAGCTGGCGGCGTCGAACGGATTCGAGCGGCCCATCCTGCACGGGCTGTGCACCGCCGGGATCACCGCGCGGGTGATCGCCGAACAGGTGGGCGCGCACCCGGCCGAGCTGACCGAACTGTCGTTCCGACTCTCGGCGCCGGTGCTGCCCGGCGACACCCTGCGCATCAGTTCGGGCGGCGAGCCCGCAGACGTGCAGTTCACGACCGCGGTCGGCGACCATACGGTGCTGGCCGCAGGCAGCGCCCGGTTCGGTACGCGGGCATGAGCGTGCGCCGCGTGCTGAGGCGGGCCGACGACGGCGTCACCCTCAACGCCGACGAGATCGCCGAACTGCTCACCGCACGCGGCGACGATCTCGCGAGACTGTGCCGTATCGCCTCCCGCCTGCGCGACACGGGCCTGGCCGCGGCCGACCGGCCGGGAGTCGTCACGTACTCGCGCAAGGTCTTCATCCCGGTCACGCGCCTGTGCCGCGACCGGTGCCACTACTGCACGTTCGCCACCGTCCCCGGCCGCGTGGAGAGCCCGTACCTGCCGATCGACGAGGCGGTCGCCATCGCGCGCCGCGGCGCCGAGCTGGGCTGCAGGGAAGCCCTCCTGACCCTGGGCGACCGGCCCGAGGACCGGTGGTCGGCGGCGCGGGAATGGCTCGACGCGGCCGGCTACTCCTCGACGCTCGACTACGTTCGGGCCGTCGCGATCCGCATCCTGGAAGAGACCGGCCTGCTCCCGCACATCAACGCCGGCGTCCTGTCGTGGGAGGAGATCGCGCGGCTCAAACCGGTCTCGCCGTCGATGGGCATGATGCTCGAGACCACCTCGACACGCCTCTGGGAGGAGCCCGGCGGCTGTCACTTCGGCTCGCCCGACAAGGACCCGGCGGTCCGGCTGCGCTGCCTGGACGACGCCGGCCGGTCGTCGGTGCCCTTCACCACCGGCATTCTGATCGGGATCGGCGAGACCCTGACCGAGCGCGCCGAGTCGTTGCTCGCCCTGCGTCGCACGAACAGGCGGTACCGCGGGATCCAAGAGGTGATCGTTCAGAACTTCCGCGCCAAACCCGACACCGCCATGGCGAACGCCGCCGATGCCGAACTGGACGATCTGGTCGCGACCGTCGCGGTCGCCCGGGTGGTCCTGGGCCCCGCGATGCGCATCCAGGCGCCGCCCAACCTCATCGACGACGAGTTCGACCGGCTGCTCGCGGCCGGCATCGACGACTGGGGCGGCGTCTCACCCCTGACCGACGACCATGTGAACCCGGAACGACCGTGGCCGAACGTCGACGACCTGGCCGAACGAACCCGCGAATCCGGCTTCCAGCTGCGTGAACGGCTGACCGTGTACCCGGAGTTCATCGGCCGCGGCGACCCCTGGCTCGACCCGCGCGTCGCCGGACACGTGGCGGCCCTGGCCGACGACGCCGGCCTCGCCGATCCCGCGGCGGTGCCTGCGGGCCGGCCCTGGCAGGCGACGGACGCCGCGTGGGCGTCGGCCGGGCGCGTCGACTTGAACCGCACCATCGACACCACCGGCCGCACCGGCGACCGGCGGGTCGACTTCGACACCGTCTACGGCGACTGGTCGGCGCTGCCCGACACCGGCGAGCGCCGACTTCCCGAGCGGCTCCCGTCGGAGACGAGGGCCGCGCTGCGCGCCGCCGACGTCGACCCGACGCGCCTGACCGATGATCAGGCGCTGACCCTGTTCCACGCCGACGGCGCCGCCCTGGACGCGCTGACCCGCATCGCCGACGACGTGCGACGCGCCGTGTGCGGCGACGACGTCACGTACGTGGTGAACCGCAACCTCAACTTCACCAATGTCTGCTACACCGGCTGCCGGTTCTGCGCCTTCGCCCAACGCGCCGGCGACGCCGACAGCTTCACCCTCTCGCTGGAGGACGTCGCCCGACGCGTGGTGGAGGCCGAGGAGTCCGGCGCCACCGAGATCTGCATGCAGGGCGGCATCCACCCCGACCTGCCCGGCACCGCCTACTTCGACCTCGCCCGCACAGTGAAGCGCGCTGCGCCCGGCATCCACCTGCACGCCTTCTCGCCGATGGAGATCCTGAACGGCGCCTCGCGGACGAACCTCTCGTATCGCGAGTTCCTCGAAGGGCTGAAGGACGCCGGCGTCGACTCGATTCCGGGGACGGCCGCGGAGATCCTCGACGACGAGATCCGCTGGGTCCTCACCAAGGGCAAGCTGCCTGCATCGTCCTGGATCGAGATCGTCGAGACCGCGCACCGAGTGGGTCTGCGTTCGTCGTCGACGATGATGTACGGCCACGTCGACGAGCCGCGTCACTGGCTGGCGCACCTGCGGACCCTCGCCGCGATCCAGGACCGGACGGGCGGGTTCACCGAGTTCGTCGCCCTGCCCTTCATCCACCAGAACGCCCCGCTGTACCTGGCGGGCAAGGCCCGCGCCGGAGCCACCGCGCAGGAGAACCGGGCCGTCCACGCGATGGCCCGACTGCTGCTGCACGGCCGCATCGACAACATCCAGACCAGCTGGGTCAAGTTGGGCGACAACGGAACCGGGCACATGCTGCAGGGCGGAGCCAACGACGTCGGCGGCACGCTCATGGAGGAGACCATCAGCCGGATGGCAGGCGCCGACAACGGCTCGTCCCGCACCGTCGCCGAGATCCGCGAACTCGCGCACGCCATCGGCCGACCCGCCCGGCAGCGGACCACCACCTACGGACGGGTCGAGGACGGCGCGCAGGCCCGTGACGTCGAGGCCATCCGGACACCGCTGACCCTGGTGTCGACATGTCGATGACCTCCGCCGACAGCTGGTCGGTGATCGTGCCGATGAAAGACCTGACCAGGGCGAAGTCGCGGATGGGCGAGGCGTTCGGCGACCGCCGCGAACTCGCGCTCGCGATGGCTCGAGACACCCTCGAGGCGATCGCGTCGGCTCGGCGCGTCGCGCAGGTGCTCGTCGTCTGCGACGCACCGGGCGACGTCGCGCGGTTCGCGCGCGGGCCGGTCGGGGCGATCGCTCGGCCGGGCCTGGGACTCAACGAGGCGATCGCGGCCGGCGCCGAGCATCTGCGCGCGGGTTCGGCGCGTGACCTCGCAGTGCTGCCGGGTGACCTGCCCGGGCTCAGACCCGCCGACCTCGACCGGGCGCTGCTGCTGGCCCTCACCTACCGCTCGGGTGTCGTCCCGGATCGGCTCGGCGTCGGCACCACCCTGCTCACCGCCCGCCGCGACACGGACCTGGTGCCCCGATTCGGTGAGGGATCGTTCCGCCGCCATCTCGCCGCGGGCGCCGTGGAGCTGATGCTCCCGGCCGAATCCGGGCTGCGCTCGGACTTCGACCGCCCGTCGGATGCACACGAGTTCGCCGGGATGCTCGGGCGACGGACCCGGAAGGTCCTGCGGCGGGAACGACCGTCGGCCCTGGCGGGCTGAGGGCGCGCACCGATCTCGATCAGACCGCGGACCCCGGCAGCCCGGCCGAGCGCTCAGGACTGCTTCGTGGTGGGGCGCCGCATCCGCAGCTGATTCGCCACCAGCGCGACGAAGACGATCGTGCCGCCGACGGCAGCCGCCCCCAGCGACGAGGTGATGCCCTCGGTGCCCGGTCGGGCGGCCAGCACGGCACCGGTCACGGCGGCGCCGAGTGCGCCGCCGACGGTGCGGAGCACCTGATTGAAGCTCACCGCGCTGCCGACCTCGAAGACCGCGACGTTGCGGGCGATCAGTGCGGGCATCGCGGCGTAGGCCGCGCCCATCCCGAGGCCGAACAGCGCCATGCCGAGCAGGATCTCCCAGAGCTCGTCACTGGTGAACCACAGCATCAAGGCGGCGACGGCCATGATGCCCGCGCCGACCGGGAGCATGGCCGTCATCGCACCGGGTCCCAGCCGTCGCACGATCCGGTTGCCGGTGAGGCTGCCCGCCGACAGCGGGAGCATGACGAATCCGGCCCAGAACAGCGGAAGACCGATGCCGTATCCGGTGGCGGCGGGGGCCTGCGCGATGATGCTCGAGATCGACAGGCTCATGTACAGGGTGGCGCCAAGGCCGATCGCGGTCGCATTCGCCAGGAAGACGTCGGGCGTCTTGAAGACCCGCAGGTTGATCAGCGGATCGCGGCTGCGCAGCTCCACGACGATCCAGAGCCCGAACGCGATGACGGCGACCGCCGCGAGGCCGACCGTCGGCGGCGAACCCCAACCCCAACTCGGTCCCTGGCTCACCGCGGTGAGCGTCGCGGCGAGTGCCACGCTGAGCAGCACCGTGCCGGGCACGTCGAAGTGGCGACTCACCGCGCCGGCCGCAGCGTTCGGGATCAGCTTCCACACCACCGCGCCCGCGGTCGCCACGAAGACGGCGGCGAACCAGAAGGCGAAGCGGAAGTCGAACAGGCTCGCGAGCACGCCGGTGAGCGGATACCCGATGCCCAGACCGGTCGCGACCGTCACCGAGAGCGTCGAGATCGCCGGGTCGACCTGCGGTCTCGGCAGGTGCCTGCGGGCCAGGACGATGGTCACGGGCACGATGCCGTAGGACAGTCCCTGCAGAGCTCGTCCGACGAGGAAGATCGCGAAGTTCGGCGCCACGGCGGCGATCACCGACCCGGCGAAGATGGTGCTGAGCGAGATCAGCAGCAGTCGGTGGGTGTGCGGACCGTCGCTGAGACGACCCATCACGGGGGTGACGATGGCGCCCACCAGCAGGTTGACCGTGAGCATCCACTGCGCTGAACCGACCGACACGTCGAGGCCCGCGGCGATCGACGGCACCAGCAGCATGCCGAGCGAACTGACGATCGACGTCGTCAGGGCGGCGTAGACGAGGGCCGGGAGGAGGCTGCCGGGTCGGGACAAGGATCCTCCGATCTGGCGAGCAGGCGCGGGTGACGGACGACGGGGCCAGCGCCGGCGCCGTATTCCCAGATCATATATTATATTGCAGACGAGTGTCGGTCCTTGAGGCGCGGCGTCCCGGACCGACAAGCGGTCAGCGAAGGTCTCGGATGGCCGATTCGAGGACATCGAGTCCGTCGTCGAGCAGCTCGTCGGGGATCACGAGCGGTGGCAGCAGCCGGATGACGTTCCCGTAGGTGCCGCAGGTCAGCAGGATCACGCCGTTCGCGAGTGCGGTCGCGATGATCTGCGCCACCGCCTCCGGATTCGGTTCCCGGGTGCCCGGTCGGACGAACTCGACGGCGAGCATCGCCCCGCGACCGCGGATCTCGCCGATGATGTCGGTATCGGCCGCGATCGCGCGCAGGCGGGCCATCGCCCGGTCCTCGATGCGCCGGGCGCGGGCGCAGAGGTCCAGTCGCTCCATCTGATCGAGCGCGGCCAGCGCGGCGGCGCAGGCGACGGGGTTGCCGCCGTAGGTGCCGCCGAGTCCGCCGGCGTGGACGGCGTCGATCAGGTCGGCACGGCCGGTCACCGCCGCCAGCGGCATGCCCGCGGCGATTCCCTTCGCGAGAGTCATCAGATCGGGCACGACGCCCTCGTGGTCGCTCGCGAACCAGGCGCCGGTGCGGGCGAAGCCGGTCTGCACCTCGTCGGCGATGAACACGATGCCGTTGTCCCTGGCCCAGCCGACCAGGGTCGGCAGGAAGCCGTCGGCGGGAACGATGAAGCCGCCCTCGCCCTGGATGGGTTCGAGGATGATCGCCGCGACGTTGGTGGCGCCGACCTGCTTGTCGATCATGCTGATCGCCCGCCGAGCCGCCTGCTCCCCGGTGATCGGCGAGCCGTCGTGATTGAGTCCCTCCCGGAACGGATACGACATCGGCGCCCGGTACACGTCGGCGGCGAACGGGCCGAAACCGCTCTTGTACGGCAGGTTCTTGGCGGTGAGCGCCATGGTGAGGTTGGTGCGCCCGTGATAGGCGTGGTCGAAGGCGACGATCGCCGTGCGTCCGGTGGCACTGCGCGCGATCTTCACGGCGTTCTCCACCGCTTCAGCGCCGCTGTTGAACAGGACGGTGCGCTTCTCGTGCGTGCCCGGGGTGAGGGCGGCCAGCCGTTCGGCGACGGCGACGTATCCCTCGTACGGGGTCACCATGAAACACGTGTGAGTGAAATGCGCCGCCTGCTCCTGCATCGCCGCCACGACCGCGGGATTGGAGGCGCCGACGCCGGTCACGGCGATCCCCGAGCCCAGATCGATCAGCGAGTTGCCGTCGACGTCGACCACGACGCCGCCGTCGGCGTCGGCCACGTACACGGGAACAGCGGAGCTGACGCCGGCCCCGACGACGCGCTTGCGGCGTTCGGTGAGGGCCTGCGAAGCCGGTCCGGGCAATGCGGTGAGCAGCTGTCGTCGTTGGGGGAGTCGATGGTCGATACCGGTCACGGGATTCTTCCTTCGGTCAGTGACCGCGTCGTGTCCTCGATGGCGGAGTGCGGCCGCTGATTCGAGTATGGAAGGTCGTGCCGACTTGCGGCTGAGGTCGGGCAGATCCGGCCGTCGCCCCGGCCCTGTCCGTGCCGCTCTTGCGCGTACTGCTCCGTTTCGGTCGGCCGTCGCAATGGCAGGGCGAACCCTGCGATCATCGCGCTCCCATTCGGTGCTTGCCCCCGGTTCGTCTTCGACGGATGCGACGATTCGATAACGGTGGCGGGCGGTCGCAAGGACGACCGCCCGCCACCGTCGGTCTCGTCGCACATGTGGGTGCGCGAGGAGACCGGAGCATTGCCCGGCGCCGACATCGTCGGGATTCATCTGTCGTCGATTCCACGGGCAAGGCCCGTGTGTTCCGAGTGAGCGGAACACGTGGCTACCGTACAGCAAACTGATGAAGAGGTCGGAGTTCGGCCGCCTGAAATGCTTGTGAACTGCGATGATGTGCGTGGAGTCGGCCGCTGGCGGTGGCTGCGTTGTCGTGGACGGCAAGCTCTGGGCGGCAGCGTCTTTCATGCGTCGAATGGTAGAAATGACCGAATACTCGACGATTGCCGAACTGCGACGATAATGACATGCGTTTCCCGATTCGAATCATTCGACATCTGACAAGAAACCCTTGTGGTCCATTCATATTTTGTTACTCTCCGAATCGGACTCATGTTCAGTCATGCGCCATGAGTGAATGCGATTGAGTTCTCAAAACAATCGACAGGGGAGATCATGGGACATCAGGTTCGACGTGCAGCTGCGGTCACGGCGGCCTTGGCCTTGACGGGATCGGTGATCGCGGGGTGCAGCAACGACAACTCGGGTGATGCGGCCTCATCAGCCACGTCAGCCATCGGCTCGGCGGCGTCGGCCGCGGGGTCGGCCGTCGAGTCGGCGGCCTCCGGCGCATCGGCTGCGGTGTCGTCCGCCGTCGCCGGAAACGCCGAGGTGGCGGCCGCCGACGGTTCCAAGGTGACGCTGACCGGCGCGATCGCCAAGAAGTACAACGATGCGACCGAGAAGCAGCGCACCGACCTCGGGAAGGCGCTGGCCGGCCCCGAAGCCTCGGGGAAGAGCGCGAACGGAGTGATCTTCCAGCAGTTCGAGGGCGGCGTCATCACCGCCAAGAACGCCGACGCGCCCGCGTACATCACCTGGGGCAAGATCCGCGACGCCTGGAACGTCAAGCGGGACGCCTCCGGAACGCCCGCTGCGGACGGCAAGGGCGGATCCATGGGCCCGCTCGGCGTGGCGACCAGCGACGAGACCGATGAGGGAGCCCTGAAGGTCTCGACCTTCGAGCACGGCAAGATCACCTGGGACTCGAAGACCGACAAGGTCGAGGTGACCGTCGACGGCAAGGTCGTGCCGGCGAAGTAAGTCCCGGCGGGGCGTGCGGGGTCT